>CAXTVM010000017.1:16934-63639 GCA_964247725.1 uncultured Acetobacteraceae bacterium
GTCGTGGACCGTCGAGGCGGGCGGCTATCTGGAGGTCGACGGGCCCGCCATGGGCACGCTCGCCACGGGCCTCGGGTCGACGGCGGGCACGCGCGTCGCGGGTGAAGCACTCATATACGGGAGTGCCACATCGACTTCTGTATTGTCAGGAGGCGACTTGAGCATCATCGGCTCGTCGACGGATACGGTGGTCGATGCTGGTGGGCGGGAGTATGTGCAGGGTCTCGCGACCGGTACCATCGTCAGCAGCGGCGGCCTGCAGCTCGTGGTCGGGGGAGAGGCGGACGGAACCCAGATATTGAACGGTGGTGCCGAGGTTCTCAGGGGCGGCGGATCGACTGCATCGGCAAGCGTGATCGACGCCGGCGGCTACCTGGTCGTGACGCCCGGTGCCGTGACGTCGAACACCGATATAGAGCCGGGCGGCCTGCTGATCACGTCGGGCGTCATGGTCGTCGACAACCATGGCTCGAACACCTACGAGGGCCTCGTCGCCTCCAACCTCCAGGCAGATGGCCCGCTGAGCGAGGTCTATGTCCTGCCGGAGGGTCAAGTCCAGGGCGGCGGCGCCGGGTTCTTCATCGCCGATTACGGCTCGACGATCGACATCGTGCTCAGCTCCGGTGCCACCGAATTGGTCTATTCGGGCGGTGTCGCCACGGACACGACGATCCTGAGCGGAGCCAACCTAGACGTCGTGGGCGGTGGGACGGTGATCGGCGGCAGCCTCGGTGCCGGAGTGACGCTCGAGATCAGCACGACATCCGCGAGCGGCACGTTCGAGTTCGCCGGTGCGGGGGGAACCCTGCAGGTCGATGACGCAAGCGTCTTCGCCGACACGGTCGCGGCGTCCGGCCTCGTCGGCGGCGCCGAAACCGATGCCCCCTCGGCGAGCGCCCCGGTCATCGGCGGTTTCGACGATACGGACTCGATCGTCCTCGGCGGCCTGCAGCTGACCGGCACCGCGCAGCTCGACGCCGACGACGTCCTGCACTTCGCCAACAGCGGCACCGCCTACGCGATCCAGTTCGAGGGCGACTATGCCGCCGACTTCTTCCACCTCACCCCCGATGCCGACGGCTACTCCACCGACATCACCGTGGACGGCACGCCGTGCTACTGCCGCGGCACGCTGATCCTGACCGAGGGGGGCGAACGGCCGGTCGAGGACCTGCGGATCGGCGACCGGCTCGTCACCCTGTCCGGCGAGGCGCGGCCGATCCGCTGGATCGGGCGGCGCAGCTATTCCGGGCGCTTCGCCGCCTCCAATCCCGACGTGCTGCCGGTGCTGATCCGGCCGGGCGCGCTCGCCGACGACGTGCCGCGGCGCGACCTGGTGGTGTCGCCGCTGCATGCGCTGTTCCTGGATGGCTGCCTGGTCCCGGCCTCCGCCCTCGTCAATGGCGTGTCGATCGTGCAGCTTGATGAAGTCGAGCAGGTCGACTACTTCCATCTCGAACTTGACACCCACGACGTCCTCTTCGCTGAAGGCACGCCTGCGGAGAGCTTCGTCGACGACGACAGCCGGGGCATGTTCCACAATGCCGCGGAGTATCGCGCGCTCCATCCCGACATCGGCCTGCGACCCGCCCTGTACTGCGCACCGCGTCTCGACGGCGGCGAGGCGCTGGAAGCCATGCGGCGGCGCCTCGCCAGGCGGGCCGATCCGGCCCCGACCCCGGCCGCGTCGCGGATCGAGGGCGTGCTCGACGAGGTCCGGCGCGACCGCATCGCCGGCTGGGCCCGGGATGCGGCGGTGCCGGACCGGCGGGTGCGGCTACGCATCCTCGACGGCGACGTAATCCTGGGGCTGGTCACGGCCGAGATCGATCGTCCGGACCTGGGCCTGGCCGGCATCGGCGACGGCCGGCACGGCTTCGAGCTGATCGTCCCCGGCGGCCTGGCCGCCGGCGCGCGCCATCGCATCCGCGCGCTGCACCTGCCGGACGACCAGGAGCTCGCCCACTCGCCCTGGGACGTGCCGCCCAACAGCCTGGCCGCTGCCGACGACGAGCCGGCCCTCCAGGGCTTCGTCGACTCCGCCACCCGCCACCGCATCGTCGGTTGGGCGGCAATGGAGTCCGGCGAGCCGGTGGCGTTGCGGATCCTCGACAACGGCGTTCCGATCGCCGGCGTCGTCGCCAACCGCTACCGCGCCGACCTGCACCGGCTCGGTCTCGGCGGCGGCTGGCATGGCTTCGAGGTCGTCATGCAAGGCGGCCTGGACCCACTCTCGGACCATCTCGTCCGGATATGCCGCGAGTCCGATGGCGCCGAGCTCTCCGGCTCGCCAGTGCGGATCGCGCGGGCCGACAGGTTCGACCAGGCGCTCGAACAGGTGGTGGCGGAGGCGGTCGACGCGCTCGATGCCGCGCCGGACCGGCACCGCGTGCACTCGTTCATGCTGGCGCAGGCCGAGCGGGTGCTGCAGCAGCAGGCCGATGCGCGACCCGGCCGGCAGGGCCATCCGGCCGCACGGCATGCGCTCGTGATCGACGACCGGGTTCCGGTGCCGTCGCGCGATGCCGGCTCCCGCGCGCTGCTGTCGCACATGCAGGCCCTTTCCGAGCTCGGCTACGCGGTCAGCTTCGTCGCCGCCGCGGAGATGGGCGCCGCCGCATCGTCGCTGGCGCCGCTGACGGATGCGGGGATCGGCTGCTGCACCGCGCCGGCCTACCCCTCCGTGGAGGAGGTGCTGCGGCGGCAGGCCGGAACGTTCGACGTCGTCTACCTGCACCGCGTCAGCGTCGCCTCGCGCTACATGGCGCTGGTCCGGCACTACATGAGCCGGGCCCGCATCCTCTACAGCGTCGCCGACCTGCACCATGTCCGGCTGGAGCGACAGGCCGCGGCCGAGGACCGCCCGGAGCTGCGCGCGCTGAGCCGGAGGGTGCGGCTGCAGGAATACGCCGCCGCCTGGTCGGCGGACGCCGTGCTCACGCATTCCGCCGAGGAAGCGGCGGTGCTGCGCGCGGCGGTGCCGGAGGCGACCGTGCATCGGGTTCCGTGGGGGGTGCCGGTGCGCCGCCAGAGGCGCGGATGGATCCATCGGCATGGCATCGCCTTCATCGGCTCCTATGCCCATCCGCCCAACCTCGACGCCGCACGCTGGCTCGTCGAGGCCATCATGCCGCTCGTGCACCGGGACGACCCGACGATCGAGTGCCTGCTGGCCGGCAGCGAACCTCCGGAGAGCCTGAGGCGGCTGGCGCGGCCCGGCGTCACGATCCTAGGTCATGTCGGCGACCTGCATGACGATGTCTTCGGGCGCGTGCGGCTGACGGTGGCGCCGCTGAGGTTCGGGGCGGGCGTCAAGGGCAAGGTGCTGGACAGCCTGGCCGCCGGCATTCCCTGCGTCATGACACCGATCGCCGCCGAGGGGCTGCGGCTTCCACCGAAGCTGCATGACTTGGTGGCGCAAGAACCCGCGGACATCGCGTCCCTGATCATCCGCCTGCATGGCGATCCGCGAGGCAACCGTTCCGCCTCTCGCGCCGGGCTGGACATGGTGGCATCGGCCCACGGTCAGCCGATCGCGACGGAAGCGCTGCGGGCAGCCTTGGAAGGCCGGGCACCGTTCCTCGATCGAGCCACTGCCGGCTGAGCCCACCGGCCCGGTGGCGGCGGGGTCAGGCCCTGGCCGCGCGTCGGCGACGGCCGGGCTTGGGCGCCGCATCCTCCTGGCCGACATCCCGGCTGGGCTCCTCGGCCGGCGCCTCCTCGGCGGGCCGGCCGCCGTCCTTGCGGCCGAGGCCGATCTGGCGCGCCAGCGCCGAGCGGCGCTCGGCATAGTTCGGGGCCACCATCGGGTAGTCGGAGGGCAGGCCCCAGCGCTCGCGATACTGGTCCGGCGTCATGCCGTAGGCGCTCTGCAGGTGGCGCTTCAGCATCTTCAGCTTCTTGCCGTCCTCGAGGCAGACGATGTAGTCCGCGAACACCGACCGCTTCACCGGCACCGCCGGCTGCGGCTTCTCGGGCTCCGCCGCCGGCTGGCCGGCACCGGACAGCGCCTGGTGGACCTGGCGGATCAGGTTCGGCAGCGCCTCGGCGGGGACGCTGTTGTTGGAGACGTGGGCCGAGACGATCTGCGCGGTGAGCGTCAGGATCGCCTGACCGTCTTCTTCTGCCATCGTGATGTCCGGTTGGAGTGTGAGCCGCCGTTCCTACAGCAGCACGGGATCGCGCGAAACGGCACCGATGCGTGTGCGGAGGCGGCCGGCGGCCGGTCTCACCGTCCCAGCGCGGCGGTGCCGTCGCCGACCGACGCAGCCGATCCCGCCGGCCCGGTGTCGGCGGGGCCGACGGTGGTGGAGGTCGGCAGCGCCGAGGACAGCGGGCCGCGCGCGAGCGAGCCGGGCAAGGCGGCCGGCGCCGGCGCGCAGCCGGCGAGCGCCGCCGCGACGGCCAGCGGAAACAGGCGGTTCAGGTGCGGGGACATGCGGGACGCTCAGCCGGCCGAGGCGTTGCCGGCGTCATGCTTGCCGAGCTCCGGGGTGACGGTGCAGGGCGTGCCGGGCGAGAGCGGCAGGGTGCCGGTATGGCCGGGATTGGCCGGGTCGGGGAAGCTCAGCAGGGTGCCGCCGCCGACGGTGGCGACGTCGATGCTGGCCGCCCCCGCCAGCCGGAGGTTGCCCTCGCAGGTGACCGACAGGGTCGGCGTCGACTTGTCGGCGTGCCCGCCGCAGCCGGCCGCCAGCAAGGGGAGCGGGAGAACGAGGCGGGCAAGGCGCATGCAAAACTCCAGTGATGCGTCCGGGGTGACGAAGAGGGCCGGAGCGCTGCCCTGGACCCGTTGGGGCCGCGGGCCCCAGTGGGGTCCAGGGGCAAAGCCCCTGGCCATCCTTCTCAACCCTACAGCGCCGCCGCGACATCGGCCATCTCCGGCCGCGCCGCCACCGACGGCTGCACGCACTCGCGCTGCAGCGCCGCCAGGGCCGCGTCGGGATCGCTGCGCTCCAGCAGCTCGCCCAGCAGCAGTCCCCAGGCCCGGGTCTCGATCCGCCGCAGCGACGTCCGCTCCCGGGCGTCGCCGCCCAGGGCCGACGCGCCGCCGAAATCGCCCAGCACCGCCCGGCCGTCCCGCCCATCCCAGAGGACGTTGTGCGCATACAGGTCGCCGTGCAGCACGCCCCGCCCGTGCAGGTGCGCCGCCGCCGACGCCATGCCGCGGGCCAGCCGCAGCGCCGCGCCGGCGGCGAACCGCGCCTCCGGCGGATAGACGTCGCGGCTGCAGCTCTCCAGGCTCGGCGGCCCGGCGAGCGGCGTCCAGCCCTCCGGCAGCAGCGGCAGCAGCAGCGCCGGCACGCCCTCCGGGTGGTCGCGCACCGCGCCCAGCCCGCCCAGCAGGTGCGGATGCGCCCCGGCGGCGAGGCAGGCGGCGATCTCGTGCTCCGGCAGCCCGTCGCTGGTCATCGCGTGCTTGAACGACTTCACCGCCACCGCGGCGCCGCCCCAGTCGGCGCGGTGGACCCGCCCCGACGACCCCTCGCCCAGCAGCGGCCCGAGCCTCAGCGCCGACCAGTCCACCGTCGCCGTCGCACCGTGCCGCAGCGGCGGGGCGAACGGGTTGCCCGACCAGGCCAGCCAGGCCAGCGCCGGCAGCGTGCCGATCCAGGGCGGCAGCGCCTCCAGCCGGTTCGCCGACAGCCGCAGCAGCTCCAGCCGCTCGGCCCCGGCCAGGCTGTCCGGCAGCCGCCGCAGCCGGTTGCCGGACAGCATCAGCTTCTGCAGGAACGGACGCCGCCCCAGCGCCTCGGGCAGCGCCTCGATGCGGTTGCCGGTGAGCGTCAGCCAGCGCAGCGCCGGCGGCAGCGCCTCCGCCGGCACCTCGGACAGGCCGGTGGCGCGGCACCCGACCTGACTCAGCGCCGGGCAGTCGCCCAGCACCGGCGGCAGCCGCTCGAAGCGGGTGTTGGAGCAGAACAGCACCCGCAGCCGCCGCAGCCGGCCGAAATCCTCCGGCAGCCCTGCCAGCGGGTTGTCGCTGAGGTCCAGCACCTCCAGCGTGTCGGCGAGGTCCAGGATCTCGCGCGGGAACTCGGACAGGCTCCGCAGCCGCAGGCTGGTGATCCCAGCGAGCCGGCCGGCGCGCAGGTCGTCCAGCGTCACGCCCGAACTAGCGCTTGGGCCCGCCGAAGCCCGCGAACACCTGGCGGTCCCTGTTGTCCTGCATCAGCTTGCGGAAGCTCGGGATCTTCTCGAAGTCGAGCCCGAGCGGCACGTCGCCGTCCGGGTCCGCCACCACGTCGCCGTAGGCGGCGCCCGCCACCTTCTCCCACTTGCCGGCCGGCTTCTTGACCTCGACGTTGACCACGGTGGCCAGCAGCACCATCCGCACGATCGCCTCCTTCGGCGCCGACGGCTTGGTCAGGCAGGGGACGCCCGCCATCATCTGCCAGCCATGGCCGAGCGCCCAGGCGGTCAGCTCGTCCCGATCCATGCGCGGCGTCCTTTCCGTGTGCGAGACCGTGGTATGGAGATCGGCGCGCGGCCGCAAGGAAGGAAGGCAAGGGCTCTGCCCTGGACCCGCCAAGGGCCGCGGCCCTTGGAACCCATTCCTTAGGTCAAGGAGTCCAGAGGCTCCGCCTCTGGCGGGGTCCAGGGGCAGAGCCCCTGGCCCCGTCCTGCAATCCGCACCGCCGCTCCCGCGTTGCACCGGCGTCAACGAGACAGCACCCATGTTCGATCCCTCCAGCATCGGCGCCGACCTGCTGGTGCATTCCACGACGCCGCTGAACGCCGAGCCGCCGCTGGCGCGGCTGCGCCGCGCCCTCACCACCGCGCACGCCGACTTCTACATCCGCAGCCACGGCGCCATCCCGACGCTGGACGCGCGCACGCACCGGCTGCGCGTCGGCGGCCGGGTGCGGGCACCGCTCGAGCTGTCGATGGACGAGCTTCGCGGCCGGTTCCCGGCGCGGACGGTGACGGCGGTGCTGCAATGCGCCGGTAACCGCCGTCACGACATGCAGGCGGTGCATCCGACCACCGGCGACCCGTGGGCGCCGGGTGCCATCGGCAACGCGGCCTGGACCGGGGTGGCGCTGGCCGACGTGCTGGACGCGGCGGGAGTCGGGGCCGGGACCGGGGCCGGGAATGGCCTGCACGTCGCCTTCGAGGCCTGCGACGAGGTCGAGGTGCCGGACGAAGGGCGGCGCCACTACGGCGTCTCGATCCCGCTGGCCAAGGCGCTGTCGCCCGAGGTGCTGCTCGCGTTCGGGATGAACGGCGCGCCGCTGGCCCCGGAGCACGGCCATCCGCTCCGCCTGGTGGTGCCCGGCTATGCCGGCGTGCGCAGCCCGAAATGGCTGCGCGCGATCACGGTGCAGGACCGGCCGTCCGACAATGCCATGCAGGCGCGCGACTACAGGCTGCTGCCGCCGGACGTGACCGAGGCGACGGTCGACTGGGAGCGCGGCATCGTGATCAACGAGATGCCGCTCAATTCGGCGATCTGCGAGCCGGCGCCGGAGGCTGCGCTGCCGGCCGGCGCGGTGGCGCTGCGCGGCTACGCGGTCGCCAGCGGGCGGGCGGTCGCGCGCGTCGACGTGTCCGCGGACGGCGGCCGCCACTGGCGCCAGGCGGAGCTGGACCACGATGCCGGGGCGCCCTGGAGCTGGACCTTCTGGAGCGCCACGCTGGAACTGCCGCCGGGCCGGCACGAGCTGGCGGTGCGGGCCTGGGACGAGGCCGGCCAGACCCAGCCGTCGCGGACCGAGGAGGTCTGGAACTTCAAGGGCTACCTGAGCACGGCGTGGCACCGCGTGCCGGTCTCGGTGTCGGCGGGGTAGCGCCGCGCGCCGCCAACGGACTCCTTGCGCAAACCGGCGCGCTGACCGACATCACCGCGCATGGCCTATGCGGTGAAGGAGATGTTCGCGACCCTCCAGGGCGAAGGCGCGCAGGCGGGGCGCGCGTCGGTGTTCTGCCGGTTCGCCGGCTGCAACCTGTGGTCGGGACGCGAGCCCGACCGCGCCAGGGCCGCCTGCCGGTTCTGCGACACCGACTTCGTCGGCACCGACGGCGAGGGCGGCGGCCGGTACACGGACGCGGCGACACTGGCCCGGGCGATCGCCGGGCGCTGGCCGGGCGGCTCCCTGCACCGGTACGTGGTGTTCACCGGCGGCGAGCCGCTGCTGCAGCTCGACGGCGCCCTGCTGGACGCGGTGCACGCGCACGGCTTCGAGGCCGCGGTCGAGACCAACGGCACGCTGCCGGCGCCGGGCGGCATCGACTGGATCTGCGTCAGCCCGAAGGCGGGGGCGACGCTGGTGCAGCGCTCCGGCGCCGAGCTGAAGTTGGTGTTCCCGCAGGCCGGGCTCGACCCGGAGGCGCTGCGGGGGCTCGATTTCCGCCATCGCTGGCTGCAGCCGATGGACGGGCCGGAGCGCGTCGCCCACACCGCCGCCGCGGTCGCCTACTGCCTGGCCCATCCGCGCTGGCGGCTCAGCCTGCAGACCCACAAGCTGATCGGGATCGCCTGAGGTGGCGCCGCCCGACGCAGGTGCCGGGGCGGGCGCCGGGGCCCTCGTGCTGCTGTCCGGCGGCCAGGATTCCGCCACCTGCCTCGCCTGGGCGCTCGACCGCTTCGCGCGGGTGGAGACGCTGGGCTTCGCCTACGGCCAGCGCCACGCCGTCGAGCTGTCCTGCCGCGCGGCGCTGCGGGACGGCATGGCGGCGGGCAACGCCGGCTGGGCGGCGCGGCTGGGGCCGGACCACACGCTGGCGCTCGACGCGCTGGGCCAGCTGTCGGAGACCGCGCTGACCCGGGACGCCGCCATCGCGCTGGACGCGCGCGGCCTGCCCAACACCTTCGTGCCGGGGCGCAACCTGCTGTTCCTGGTGTTCGCGGCCGCCCTGGCGACGCGCCGGGCCTTGCGCCACCTGGTCGGCGGCATGTGCGAGACCGACTATTCCGGCTACCCGGATTGCCGCGACGACACCGTCAAGGCGCTGCAGGTGGCGATCAACCTCGGCCTCGACGCCCGCCACGTGCTGCACACGCCGCTGATGTGGCGGGACAAGGCCGAGACCTGGCGCCTGGCGGAGCGGCTGGGCGGCGCCGGGCTGGTCGGGCTGATCCGGGAGGAGAGCCACAGCTGCTACCTCGGCGACCGCACGCATCGCCACGAGTGGGGTTATGGCTGCAGCACCTGCCCGGCCTGCGCGCTGCGCCGCAACGGCTGGGCGCGCTACCGGGACGACCGGGATGCTTGAGCTGCTGTTCACGCGCCGCTTCTCGATGGGGCACCGGCTGATCTCCGGCGCCGCCGAGACCTGCGCGCTGCCGCACGGCCACAACGAGCTGGTCGCGGTGCGGCTGCGGCCGCTGGAGGCGCGTCCGCTCGACGGCACGGTCAACATGCTGGTGCCGTTCGAGCGCGCGAAGGCGCGCTGGCACCGCTTCGTCGACGAGCGCCTCGACCATGCGCTGCAGCTCTCGGAAGCCGACCCGCTGCTGGACTGGTTCCGCGCCAACGAGCCCGATCGCGCGCGGCGGATCGTGGTGACGCCGGGCGACCCCACCACCGAGCTGATGGCCTGCCTGCTGATGGCCAAGCTCGACGCTCTGCTGGCCGACGACGACAGCCCGCTGCGCTGCGCCGAGCTGCGGCTGGAGGAGACGCCGACCAACGCCGTCGTGCTGTCCGGCCCGGCGCAGGAGCTGCTGCCGACGCCGCGGCCGCCGCAGGCGTGCTGGTGGCGCCGGCCCGACATGAGCGTCGCGTGACGCGGGAGACCATCATGAGCGACGACGCCACCGCCGGCCTCACCCAGCTCGGCCGCCCCGCCGCGCAGCCGGCCGGCCCCGAGCAGGCGGTGCTGGAGCGGGTGCCGGCGCCGCACCCGGGGCGGCAATATCTGGTGCGCTTCACGGCGCCCGAGTTCACCTCGCTCTGCCCGGTGACGGCGCAGCCGGACTTCGCGCACCTGGTGATCGACTACGTGCCCGCCGGCTGGATCGTCGAGAGCAAGTCGCTGAAGCTGTACCTCACCAGCTTCCGCAACCACGGCGCCTTCCACGAGGACTGCTCGGTGCGGATCGCCACCACCCTGGTCGAGCTGCTGGCGCCGGCCTGGCTGCGGATCGGCGCCTATTGGTATCCGCGCGGCGGCATGCCGATCGACGTGTTCTGGCAGACCGGCGCGGCTCCGGACGGCGTCTGGGTGCCGGCGCAGGACGTGCCGGGCTATCGCGGGCGGGGCTGAGGGGCTGCTCGCGGATGCGCCGGGCAGGCGATCCGACGCTTGTCGCCTTTACGAGCATCTTCGTCCGGCCGGACGAGTCCGTTCGGTCGGACGATGCTCTAGACCTGGAAGTTCGGCCGGCTCCTGGTGCATTCGGCGATCGGCGCCGGCTGCTGGCCGCTCGGCGACGGACGACCGAAGACCTGGACCTGATCGAGATGAAGGAAGCTGGTCCCGAGCAGCATGATCCGAACGAAACGCGTCGCGATACGGTCCTCGGCCTTCCAGACGAAGGCGGAGTCGTCCAACCCGTTGCCGAAGGTCAGCGGGACATCCTGCCGGTGCAGCTCCCTCCACTCGGCGTCGTCATCCGATACCAGGATCATGAACCGGGAGGCGCGCTCCTGCGAGTTGTCCGACCTGTTGTGGATGCGTATCTCGGCTATCTCGTGTCGGCACGACAGGTCGACGTCCCACCACGGCCGGTCTTCGTGATCCGTATGGAACTGATACCGGCCCGTCAGCATGCCGCTCGTTGCCGTCGAGCGGTATCCCTCCGGCCCGCCCAGCGCCTCCCTCGGTCCGAACGAACTCTGACGCGTGGGCTTGCCCCTGGCCACGTTCGGGCATGAGGACGGCCCGTTCAGGGTCTTGTCGGATGGAAGCCGATACCCGACCCTCTCGTGGGCGAGGTCCGCCGCCATCTCGATCAGGCGGAGGAACTGTTCCGCCGTCCGACGCACATCCGTCAGGCGGTAGTCCAGGTGGAACTGGGCGCTGCGGGGCAGCAGCTCGATCTCGCCGTGCGGGTAGAAATAGAAACTCCGGTGGTCGCCGATACGGTCGATCATCGTATAGCTGGAATACAGCGTGTCTCCGTAGCTGAGACCGACCATCGTCCGTCCCGGCGCGAAGATGCTGGTATGCAGGGCCGAGCCCGTCAGCGCCGCGATGAGCGGCCGGCTTCGGAACAGGGCGATCTGCCGTGCGAGATCGAGTTCCTCCGGATGGACGACCTCGACGCCGTGTCGCGACAGCACATCGCTGAACTCCTCCTCGTTGACAAGGTGTCCGATGCCGTGGGCCAGCCTGGCCTTCGACATGTAGATGGGCGTTTCCGATCGATCCTGTACGTCTCCGCCGGTCAGGATGTCGCCGAGCGCACGTCCGAGCCGGGCGAACGCACGATGCGCGAATCCCGTCTCCTCGAAGCTGGGACAGGGCACGACGAGCCTGCTGATCCGCGTCGGCTCGTCGAAACATACGAAGTTGTCCAGCCCGAGGCCCATGGCGCCGAACAGGTCCGCGATGAACGGTCTCTGGAAGGAGGCGGCGATGTCTTCGTTCGAGTGGTAGAGGATCCGGAGGTCATCGCGACGATCTTCGACGACGTTCCAGTACCTGCTCAAGGTCGACAGTATGAAATGACCGTAGTGACCATGGATGAAGCCGCCATAGACGTAGAGCCTCTCAGGGGCGTGGGCAACGACGTCACCATGACGCAAGGGCATCATCAACTCGTGTCCCATCGCACCCGAGTGGGGTCCGCGGAAATAGCAGCAGGACGGAACCAGGCGTCCGCCGTGGTCGTAGATGCCCCATTGCGATTTTGCATAGTTGACAGGCACGTAGATCACGTCTGGCAGAGACAGGATCGCCGGATCCTGCTCGACGAGCGTCTCCTCGCCTTCGAGATCCGCGCACCTCAGAAGCACCATGGTCTTTCTTCCAATGCGAACGCGACCACCCGCCGACAGGATGGCAGGTGTGGAAACGATCCGCCATCTCGGCAACCGGGCGGGGCTCGTCTCCTTGCCCTACCCGAACAGCAGCGGCCGCGTCGGCTCGTGGCGGAACAGCGCGTCCACGTCGCCCACCGGCTGCCAGGCCGGGGCGCGGTCCTTGTCGATCACGGCGGCGCGCACCCCCTCGACGAAGTCCGGGCGGCGCAGGAGCGCGGTGGCGAGCCGGTATTCCCGCTCCAGGCACGGCTCCAGCCGGGCGTCGGCGCGGCCGGCGCGGAGCGCCCGCAGCGCCACCGCCAGCGAGGTGGGGCAGTGGCCGGCGATGCGCCCGGCCGCCGCCCCCGCCGCCGGCTCGGCGCGCGCCCGCAGCGCCGCCAGGATGGTCCCCACGTCGTCGTGGCCGTAGCAGGCGTCGATCCAGGCACGGTCGGCGGCATAGCGGCCGGGGTCCGGCGGGGCGGCGTGCGCGTCGATCGCGCCGGCCAGCGCCTCGGCGTCACCGCATGCGCCGAGCGCCCGGGTCAGCGCCGGCAGGCGGTCGGACGGGACGTGGCGGTCGGCCAAGCCGCACAGCAGGGCGTCGGCGGCCCCCATCGTCTCCCCGGTCAGGGCCGCATGGGTGCCGAGCTCGCGCGGTGCCGCCGACAGCAGGCGGGTGCTGCCGATGTCGGGCACGAAGCCGATGCCGACCTCGGGCATCGCCAGCCGGGTGCGCTCGGTCACGATCCGGAGCGAGCCGTGCGCCGAGACGCCGACGCCGCCGCCCATCACCAGCCCGTCCATCAGCGCGATGAAGGGCTTGGACAGCCGCGCGATGCGGGCGTTCAGCCGGTACTCGGCGTGCAGGAAGCCGTCCGCCAGCTCCGGCGTGCCGGCCCGGACGCTGTCGTGCAGGGAGCGGATGTCGCCGCCGGCGCACAGGCCGCGCTCGCCGGCGCCGTCGATCAGGATCGCCAGCACCGCCGGCTCGGGCTCCCAGGCATCGAGCGCGGCGTCGATGGCCTGGATCATGCCGAGCGTCAGCGCGTTGATCGCGCGCGGCCGGTTCAGGGTGATGCGGCCGAGCCCGCCCTGCCGGCGGATCAGCGTCTCGGCGTCGCTGGCCTGGGACACGTCCGGCACTCCGCGGTTCGGGCCAGCCCGTAACAGCCCCGCGGCCGGACGCGCAAGGCGGCGGCCGGATGTCAGGGCTATCGCATTCGAGGAGACGTGGAAGGAGAAGGCCAGGGCGCTGCCCTGGACCCGTTGGGGCCGCGGGCCCCAAACCCCGATTCGTAAGAGGATCATCCGTACGTGGGGGTGCAACCTTAACGAATCGGGGTCTGGGGCCCGCGGCCCCAGTGGGGTCCAGGGGCAAGGCCCCTGGCCTTCTTCCTTAAGCGATTGCCGTAGGCCGGGGCGGCGCGACCACGACCGTATGTCCGGGACAGGTGGCATTCCTGTCCGACCGAACGATCCCGTCCGGTCGGATGATGCTTCAGGACCCGGAACGCAGACGTAGGGTGGATGAGCTGACATGCCCTATTCGTTCGTCACGATCGCGCATGCGGACGACGAGTGGCTGCTTCGCCTGCAGGCGCGCTCGATGCGCCTCTACCTCCCGCCGGCGCTGGTCGGCGAGATCGTGGTGGTGGAAAACTTCGGGGCGGGCCGGCACGTCGCGTGGCGCGACCGGCTGCGCGCGGAGTACGGCGACCTGGCCGACCGGATGCGCTTCGTCCCGTCCGAACTCCTGGGACCGATGCCGCCCGCCCCCGGCTGGTGGACCCAGCAGGCGCTCAAGCTGCTGGCGTGCCGCGACGTCGCGTCCCCGCGATACGTGGTTCTCGACGCCAAGAACCACCTCGTGCGGCCGCTGCGCCGGGGCTTCCTCGAGGCCGCCGACGGCCGCATGCTGGCGCGGCGATACGACTACCGTCGGCATCCGCTGCGCCACTTCCTCGAGCGGACGCTGCTGTTCTGCGACGTGCCGCCCGAGGCGCATCTCGGCTGGTTCATGCAGGCCGACACGCCCTTCACCATCGACCGCGCCGATGCGCGGGAGGCGATCGCCTTCGTCGAGGCCGGCACGGGCAAGCGGTTCGCCGAGGGCTTCGTCGACCGGAGGATCACCGAGTTCTTCCTGCTGGCGGCCCGCCTCGTGCGACGCGGCGTGCTGGAGGACCGATACGACTTCTCCCGGGTCGCCTGCCCGGTGATCTGGGACGGGATGGAGGAGCCTGCGGCCCTGCTGTCGGCCATCCGGGAGGCGGAGGAAGGCGGCACCCCGATCTTCTCCGTGCACCGCCGCGTCATCCCGAAGCTGGACGACGTCTCGCGGCAGATCCTGGGCCGGTTCTGGACCCGGCACGGCCTGTTCGGCTCCGCGCGGGAGGCGGTTGCGGACCTGGTCCGGGAGGGGTCGGGAGCGCCGACCCGAACATCGGGCTGAACGCGTCGACGGCGAGGGCCGTCCCCACGGCTGTCGCATGAGGAAGAAGGCCAGGGGCTCTGCCCCTGGACCCCACTGGGGCCGCGGGCCCCAGGCCCCGATTCGTCAAGGTCATACCTCCACACATGGCATATCTCCTTGACGATCGGGGTTAGGGGCCCGCGGCCCCAACGGGTCCAGGGCAGCGCCCTGGCCTTCTCCTGTCACGTCTCCTCACATGCGATAGGCCCTGGATCCGCAGAGCAGCCAAGGATGTCCATCCCGGCGCCACCTTGCACAGCGCGCTCGGCCTAGAGGATTCCTTAACCAGGACCATGCGACCGTGCGGGCCTCGATCCCGCACGAGGAGGACGCCATGGGCTGGCTGCAGTCGAGCCTGGTCACGATCGGCCTTCTCACCGGCGCCGGCTCGCAGGCGGCCGCCCCTGCCACGTCCCCTGCCGCGACCCCTGCCGCGTTTCCTGGAGCTCGGCCCGGCCCGGCCGACGTGGTGGCCCGCTGCGACGACTTCGTGCGGGTGACCGGGCAGGTCTTCACCGGCCGCAGCGGCGCCACCTTCCGCGTCGGCACGGTCACGGACGATCTCGCCGGCGACACGTTCGGCCCGACGGTGCTGAACATCGGCGGCGTCGATCCGGCGCGCTACCTGCACCAGCACTGCGGCTAGAGCATGATCCGACCGCATGGGCCCACGGATCATGATCTAGCTTGCTGCTTCTGCGAGCGTCGTCCGACCGGACGAGCCGTTCGATCGGATGATGTTCTGGGGGTGCCGCGATGACGGGCTGGATGATCGTCGTCGGCGCCGCGGTTCCGGCCCTGCTGGCCGTCGTCGCGACCGTGCTCGTCAGGCTCGACAGGAGGGTAGCGGAGGAGCTGCGGCAGACCGATGACGACCGGAAGTGGACCAGCAGCCTGTAGGACGGCATCGGTGCCGATCAGGTCGGCATGCGGCTCGGCCCGGCTGATGACGCGACCCTCTACCGGCATCGCCGGATGACCCCACGCCACCAGCCTTCATGTTCCATCCGGCTTCGGGAAAGGTCGTTTCCACGCTCGATCCGTCAGCGGTTGGGGACGATCCTCCAGCAACGGCCATGCCTCGTCCGTGGTGGACACGACTCCTCGATATGGCGACGAGACGAACCGGATGGCTATCGAGGTCATGTGTCGACCGCTGCGGTGACCTGGCGACCGGCGTCACGACGGTCGCGGTCGCGACCGGGATCGTCGCGCCGGGTCGGAGGTTCGACCCGTTCGAGGACAAGGTGTCTCCGCTGCCGGCCGGCTCCGCCGCTGGCCCGATCAACCCGGCCGACATCGCCAGCGCGGCCGGCGTGCCCGGAACCGAGGCCGCGCGCCGTCCGCCTGCCGCTGTCGGTCCGGGGCCAGGCGTGCTGGCGGACGCGATCTCCAGCCTGCGGCCAAAGGCATCCGGCGCCGCCATGCCGGGCGACCGCTTCGACTTCGTCTCGAACCGCAGCGACGGCCTGATCTTGGCGCGGACGCCGGCACAGGCTCTCGACATCGCCCATGCGGGCGGTGCCGCGCAGGGCTTCGGTGTCTTCCCGAACGAGGTGACGGCGTCGCCTCCCGAGGCCCTGCGCCGGCTCCGGTCGGCCGGCTTCGGCCTGACCGGAGCTGCGCGTCCAGCGTTCCGACCCCAGCGTCGGCACGGCACGGCATGACCGGCAGGCGCCCATGATCCGAGCGTTCCGGGCGGATGCGACAGGGGGGCGTCCTGGAGACCTCAGGCGGCGCGGGTGGCGGCCTCGACCTGCAGCGCCGCCTCGCCCTCGATCGCGACCGCGACCGCATGCACCACGGCGGCGATCCGGACCGCCGCCTGCACCTGCTCGGTGGTCAGGCCATGGCCGCGGACCGTCTTCTCGTGGCTCTCGATGCACATGCCGCAGCCGTTGATGGCGGAGACCGCGAGCGACCACAGCTCGAAGTCGACCTTGTCGACGCCCGGCTTGCCGATGACGTTCATGCGCAGCCGAGCCGGCAGGTTGGCGTAGTCGCCGCCGGCCATGTGCACGAAGCGGTAGTAGACGTTGTTCATGCCCATGATCGCCGCCGCGGCCTTGGCCGCCGTCAGAGCCTCGGCGCTCAGCCGCGGCGCGAACTCGGCCGTGATCGCCTCGATCACCAGGGCGTTGCGCGACGCCAGGGCGGAGACGACGAACGTCCCGGCGAGCTGCTGCGGCGTCAGCAGCGTCTCGTTGGCCAGCGAGCCCAGGTTGAGCCGCAGGTCCTTGGCGTAGTCGGGGATGCGGGCCTTGAGCGTCTCGATCGACATCGTGGGTTCCTTGACTGACGGGTGTGCCGCGCACCGGCGCCGCGGCCCGCCCGTCCCGAGGGGGCGGGCGGGCCGTTGGACCTGGGGGACGACCCGGTCGCGTTCGCTCGCGGGACGAGCTCAGGCGGCCCGGAGGTGCTCCTCGCCCTTGTTCCAGTTGCAGGGGCACAGCTCGTCGCTCTGCAGCGCGTCCAGCACCCGGAGCACCTCCAGCGGGTTGCGGCCGACCGAGAGGTCGTTGACCGCGGCGTAGCGGATGATGCCCTGGGGATCGACCAGGAAGGTCGCGCGCAGCGCCACGCCCTCGGCCTTGGACAGCACGCCGGCCGCCTCGGACAGCTCGCGCTTGATGTCGGCCAGCATCGGGATCTCCAGCGTGCGGAGGTCGTCGTGGTGCAGGCGCCAGTTCAGGTGCACGAACTCGCTGTCGGTCGACACGCCGTAGACGACGGTGTCGCGGTCGGCGAACTCGCCGTTCAGCTTGCCGAACGCCACGATCTCGGTCGGGCAGACGAAGGTGAAGTCCTTCGGCCAGAAGAACACCAGCTTCCACTTGCCGAGATCGGTCTGGTCGGTGATCTCGGTGAAGGCGCTCTTGAGGTCGAGGCCCTGCGGCCCGCCCCGGACGGCCGCGAGCTTGAACGACGGAAACGCGTCGCCGATTGTCAGCATCAGATTCTCCACGAGGACTGGCCCGGACGCCGACCGGCCCGAGCCTGTTGCAGTTCGAGAAACATATGGTGCGGTGCGGAAACGGGGTCAAATAAGTAATCCCTAACGTTCCGATCGTTCGTGCCGATGGCCTGGACTTCGGCGCGATTGCGGCACCCGTCCCGGCAGGATATCGGACTGTCATGGACCCCGACGAGCGCGAGGCGGCGCCGGTCACGGTCGGCCGCGCCGGTTTGGCCGACGCGGCCGGCATCGCGCGGGTGCATGTCGAGGTGTGGCGCACCGCCTATCCCGGCATGCTGCCCGACCACTCGCTGGCCAGGCTGTCGCGGCCGCTTCTGGCCTGGCAGTACGAGCAGGCGATCCGCGGCGGCGGCGGCGTCCTGGTGGCGCGCGGCGGCGGGCTGGTGGTGGGCTTCGCCACGATGTCGCGGCGGCCGGCCGGGGCGCCGGGCGACGGCGAGGTCCAGACCCTCTACGTGCTCGACGACTGGCGCGAGCAGGGGATCGGCCGCTGGCTGATGCAGGCGGCGGCGCGGGCGCTGCGCGACCTGTCCTGCCGCTCGCTGTTCCTGTGGGTGCTGGCGGAGAACCCCAGCCGCTGGTTCTACGAACGCCTCGGCGGCCGCCCCGTCCTGCGCTCGACCACCCACGTCGGCGGCGTCCCGGTGCCGCAGGTCGCCATCCTCTGGGACCCGATCGAGCGGCTCATCGACGAATCAGGGGACTGATCCGGCCAACAACTGGGGAAAAGGGCAAGTTGTTGGCCCGCTGACACACGCCTTTCGGAAGATGCGGCCAAGCTCTCAAAAGTTCGTAGCGTCTTCAACTGGTTATTCGGGTGGCACGGCTGGCACGGCCGATGCACTTCCTTCCGGCAGGCCACCCCGGCCGCTCCAGAAGGACCACGACGATGACCACCATGACGGCGATCTCGATCCGCACCGCCTCCCACGGCCACCGCCCCTATGCCCCGGCCCGCCAGCATGCGCCCGCGATCCGGGCGGTCGGCGACGCGACCCTGGCCGACCTGCGGCGGCTGGCCCCGGCGGCCGGCGTGGCGATGCGGCTCGGGTTGGCGCTGCTGCCGGTCTCGGCGCTGGCCGGCATGTTCGCCTGGCTGTGACGGCCGGCCCGGGGACCGTCCCTCAGGCCTGCCTGATCTCGATCAGGCCGCGCCGGATGCGGCGGCCGCGCTCGATCCGGTCGACGATGAAGTCCTCGTCGCCCCAGCGGATCGCGCGCGCCATCGCCTGCGCGTCCTCGGTGAAGCGGGCCAGCATCTCCAGCAGCGCCTCGCGGTTGTTCAGGAACACGTCGCGCCACATGGTGGGATCGGAAGCGGCGATGCGGGTGAAGTCGCGGAAGCCGCTGGCCGCGAACTGCAGCACCTCGCTGCGGCCCTCGCCCTCGAGGTCGTCGGCGGTGCCGCAGATGGTGAAGGCGAGCAGGTGCGGCAGGTGGCTGACGATCGCCAGCACCCGGTCGTGGTGCGCGGCATCCATCTCGCGGGTCATGGAACCGCAGGCCTGCCACAGCGCCGCGATCCGGCCGGTCGCCCGCGGGTCGCCGCCATCCAGCGGGGTAAGCAGCGTCCAGCGCCCCTCGAACAGGGTCGGGAAGCCGGCATCGGGCCCCGAATGCTCGGTGCCGGCCAGCGGATGCGCCGGCACGAACGCGATGCCGTCCGGCAGCAGCGGCCGGATCGTGTCGATGACCGACTGCTTGGTCGAGCCGACGTCGCTCAGGATCGCGCCCGGCCGCATGTGCGGCAGGAGGCCGGCGGCGGCGGCGCCCATGGCGCCGACCGGCACGCACAGCACGACGCCGTCGGCCTCCCGCACCGCCTCGGCCACGGTCTCCGCCATCCGGTCGACGATGCCGAGCTCGGCCGCCCGGGTCCGGACCGCCGGGCTGGAGTCATGGCCGACCACCTCGCCCGCGATCCGGTCCAGCCGCACGCGACGGGCGAGCGAGCTGCCGATCAGCCCGAGCCCGACGACGGCCAGGCGCTCGAAGAGGGGTGCGGTCATGGTGCGTGCGCCATAGCCGAACCGTTCCCGGGGCGCCAGCGGGAGGAGAAGGCCAAGGGCTCTGCCCCTGGACCCCGCCAAAGGCGAGCCTTCGGAAACCTTGACTTAAGGAATTGGGTTCCAAGGGCCGTCGTGCGGAGCACGCTAGCGCGTGACGGCCCTCGGGCGCGGCCCAGGGCAGAGCCCCGGCCTTCCTTACGCCGTGACGCGAACCGACCGGCGCAGGCGGCGAACCTCGGCGGCCTGCCAGGCCAGCAGCACCGGCACGCCGATCGCGAGGTCGCGGCCGCGCCGCAGCAGCGACAGCCCGAGCGACAGATGCGGGTCCAGCCCGAACAGGCTGCCCAGCGCGACGTAGGCCGCCTCCTGCACCCCGAGCGCGGCGGGCACCAGGAACGAGACCGACAGGATGCCGCTGGCGACGCCCTCGATGGCGACGGCCTCGCCGATCCGGATCGGGGCGCCGAGCAGGCGGTAGGCGAGCCAGACCCAGGCGGCGCCGGCGAGCCAGGCGCAAAGATGGACCAGCGACGCGGCGGCGATCCGCCCCGGACGTTCGTAGCAGCGGTTCAGCCGCCCCTGCAGCGTGTCGAGGCCGGTCCGCATCGCGCCGCCCCACTGCTCCGCCCAACGGCCGGCGACATGGCCGCCGAGCAGGGCGATCACGCGGCGGACCAGGCCGGAGGCGCTGCGCTGCGCCCAGATGAAGCCGGCCACGGCCAGCGCCATCAGCGCCATGCCGAGCGCCACCGGCCCGGCGAGGCTGGTCTCGGGATGGCGGTCCAGCAGGAACAGCAGGCCCAGCAGCACGAACAGGATCTGGCCCAGCACCTCGGTGGTGATGTCGACGACGTTGGCGGCGGCGGCGTCCGGCCAGGAGACGGCGCGGTGCCGCGCGGTGGCGGCGGCGCAAGTGGCGCGGATCGCGATCAGGATGCCGCCGAGCTGGGAGAACGGCAGGCAGGTGGTCGCCGCCTCGCGCACCAGGCGGGCGCGGAACAGCCGGCCGAGCCCGAGTGCCGGGTAGGCGACGCGCCAGGCGCAGGCCAGGAGGACATCGGTGGCGAGCTGGGCCGCCACCAGGACGGCGAAGCCGGGCGCGCCCGCCGACAGCACCGCGTGCAGCACGGCGCCGGCGCCGAGCCAGGCGGTGAAGCCGGTGATCAGCGCCAAGCCCAGCACCGCCAGCAGGATCGAGACGGTCTTCAGGCGGGCGGTCCTTCCGGCGGGGGCGGGGCGTCGGCGCGGGCTCTACACCAGGCGATTGCGCCGGGCCAGCGTCCGGCCCAGCCGTCAGGGAAGCAGGCCAGGGGCTTTGCCCCCGGACCCCACTGGGGCCGCGGGCCCCAGACCCCGATTCGTTAGGGCTGCACCCTCATGTATGAGCGGTCTTCTTGTGGATCGGGGTCCGGGCCCGCGGCCCCAGCGGGTCCAGGGCAGCGCCCTGCCTTTGACCGCGCGGGCGCCGGCGGGCACATCTCGCGGCAGTTGATGCCGACGGAGACCGCCGCCCGATGCCCTCGCCCGTTCTCCTCACCGGCGCCACCGGCTTCGTCGGCGCCGCGGTGGCGCGCGCGCTGCTGGCCCGGGGCCATGCGCTGCGGCTGCTGGTGCGGCCGGGCGGCGACCGGCGCAACCTGCGCGGGCTCGAGGCCGAGCTGGTCGAGGGCGACCTCACCCGGCCCGAGGGCTTCGCCGCAGCGCTGTCGGGGTGCGAGGCGCTGTTCCACGTCGCCGCCGACTACCGGCTGTGGGTGCCGGACCCCGACGCGATGATGCGCGCCAACGTCGAGGGCACCCGGGCGCTGATGCTGGCGGCGCAGGCGGCCGGCGTGCGGCGGATCGTCTACTGCTCGTCGGTGGCGGCGCTGGGCCTGGTCGGCGACGGCAGCGTCGCCGACGAGACCACGCCGGTGCACGAGGAGGCCATCGTCGGCGCCTACAAGCGCTCCAAGTACCGGGCCGAGCAGGCGGTGCTGGCGCTGGTGCGCGAGCGCGGCCTGCCCGCGGTGATCGTCAACCCGTCGACCCCGGTGGGTCCGCGCGACATCAAGCCGACGCCCACCGGGGTCATGATCCGCGACGCCGCCGCCGGCCGCATGCCGGCCTATGTCGGCACCGGCCTCAACCTGGTGCATGTCGACGACGTGGCGGCGGGGCACCTGCTGGCGTTCGAGCGCGGCCGGATCGGCGAGCGCTACATCCTGGGCGGCGAGGACATGCCGCTGCGCGAGGTGTTCGCGCTGGTGTCGGAGGTGGCCGGCGTGCGGGCGCCGCGGATCGAACTCGGGCAGCGGGTGCTGTGGCCGGTCGCGGTGGCGTCGGAGGCGCTGGCGCGCGGCTTCGGGATCACGCCGCGGGTGACCCGGGAGATGCTCGCGATGTCGCGGAAGAAGATGTACTTCTCGTCCGACAAGGCGCGCCGCGAGCTCGGCTACGCACCGCGTCCGGCGCGGGACGCGGTAGCCGATGCGGTGGCCTGGTTCCGGTCTGCGGGAATGGTCAAGCCAGAAGGCTCCGTTCCTTGAACTCCCTTGAAGGCGGAGCCTCTGAAATCCTTTTCTTAACGAGTCGGGGCCTGGGGCCCGCGGCCCCAGCGGGTCCAGGGCAGAGCCCTGGCCTTC
Organism: uncultured Acetobacteraceae bacterium; assembly: GCA_964247725.1. Classification (GTDB taxonomy): domain Bacteria; phylum Pseudomonadota; class Alphaproteobacteria; order Acetobacterales; family Acetobacteraceae; genus Lichenicola. The sequence continues at coordinate 38,930 of CAXTVM010000017.1, forward strand.
CTTGATGCTCATCCTCTCGATCCTGACCTTCGCCCTGTGGCTCGCCCTGACCCTGGCGCACGGCCGCTTCTGGCAAGCCGGCCCGGTGCTGCGGCCGATCCCGCCCGCGTCCCGCGCCGACTGGCCGCGGGTCGACGTGGTGGTCCCGGCGCGCGACGAGGCGGCCTCGGTCGCCGCCTGCCTCGCGTCCCTGCTGGCGCAGGACTATTCCGGGCCGCTGCGCATCCTGCTGCTCGACGACCGCAGCGGCGACGGCACCGGCGCGATCGCGCGCGGGCTGCGGGACGACCGGCTGGCGGTGCTGGACGGCAGCGCGCGGCCGCCCGGCTGGAGCGGCAAGCTGTGGGCGGTGGCGCAGGGCGTGGCCGAGGCGCGCCGCCTCCATCCGGGCGAGGACGGCTTCCTGCTGCTGTGCGACGCCGACATCACCCACGATCCGGCGCACGTCACCACGCTGGTCGGCACGGCGCTGGCGGGCGGGCTCGACATGGTCTCGGAGATGGTCGAGCTGAACTGCGCGAGCCCGGCCGAGCGTGCCCTGGTGCCGGCCTTCGTGTTCTTCTTCCAGCTGCTGTATCCGTTCTCGCGGGTGAACGATCCCGCCAGCGGCACCGCGGCCGCGGCCGGCGGCACCGTGCTGATCCGTCGGGCGGCGCTGGCGCGGATCGGCGGCATCGAGAGCCTGCGCGGCGCGCTGATCGACGACGTCGCCCTGGCCCGGCGGGTGAAGGGCGGCGGCGGCCGGATCTGGCTCGGCCACTCGATGCTGGCGCGCTCGATCCGGCCCTACCCAGGCCCGGCCGACGTGTGGCGGATGGTGGCGCGCACCGCCTACGTGCAGCTGCGGCACTCGCCCGTGATGCTGCTCGGCACCGTGCTCGGCATGGGTCTGGTGTGGCTGGCGCCGCTCGCCTGCCTGCTCGCCGGCCACGGCCCGGCGCGCTGGATCGGCGGCGGCGCCTGGCTGCTGTCGACCGCGTCGTTCCTGCCGACGCTGCGGCGGTTCCGGCTGTCGCCGGCCTGGGCGCTGTTGCTGCCCGCCATCGCCCTGTTCTACACCCTGGCCACGATCGGGTCGGCCCTCGACCACCACCGCGGCCGCGGCGTGGTCTGGAAGAACCGTGCCTACCGGGACGGCGAGCCCCGCCGGGACGGCGAACAGGACATCGGAGCCGCATGAACGCGATCCCGCCCGCCGCCGCACCCGAGGCGCGCGACGTGTCGTCGGGCAAAGGCCGGGCGGACGAGAACTTCCCCGTCGGCTCGATCCTGATCGCGCCGGCGCTGCGGCCGCACGTGCACGCCTACTACGCGTTCGCCCGCGCCGTCGACGACATCGCCGACAATGCCGTGCTGTCGCCGGAGGACAAGGTCGCCCGGCTCGACGCGATGGAGGCGCTGCTGCTGGGGCGCCGGGCTCCCGGCCCCACCGATGGCGCCGAGGCGGCCAGCGCGGTCCGCCTGCGCGGCAGCCTCCGCGTCACCGGCCTGGCGCCGGCCTGCGGCACCGACCTGCTGGTGGCGTTCCGGCAGGACGCGGTGAAGCACCGCTATGCGGACTGGTCCGAGCTCGCCGGGTACTGCCGCTATTCCGCCAATCCGGTCGGGCGCTACCTGCTCGACCTGCATGGCGAGGGTGCGGCCACCCATGCGGCCTCGGACGCGCTCTGCACCGCGCTGCAGGTGCTGAACCACCTGCAGGATTGCGGCGAGGACCTGGCCGGGCTCGGCCGCTGCTATCTGCCGGAGGACTGGCTGGCGGCGGCGGGCGAGACCGTGGACGCGGTGCGCCGCGACCGCGCCAGCCCCGGCCTGCGGCGGGTGCTGGACCAGGCGCTGGACGAGGTCGACCGGCTGAACCGGGTCGCGGCGACCCTGCCGGGGCTGGTCGCCGACCGCCGCATGCGGCTGGAGGCGGCGGTGATCGTCGGGCTGTCGCATCGCCTGGCCGGCCGCCTGCGCCGGCGGGACCCGGTGGCGGCGCGGGTGAAGCTGTCCCGCGGCGACGTGGCCGCCAGCGTGCTGGCGGCGCTGCGCCATGTCGTCTGAGGCGATGGAAGGATATCGGGCGGCGTCCCCGGCCGGGCCCGCGGCCGCGACCCCGCTCGGCTGCGCCCGGTCCGACCTCGACCACGTCGAGGCGACGGTGCGCCGGTCGGGCACCTCGTTCGCGCGCGGCATGCGCGCGCTGCCGCCGGACCGGCGCTACGCGATGTTCGGGATCTACGCGTTCTGCCGCCTGGTCGACGACGTCGCCGACGAGGACAGCCCGTTCGCCGACAAGCTGCCGCGGCTGATGGAATGGCGCGGCCGCATCGCCGGGCTCTACGAGGGCTGCGTCGACGACGCGCTGGACCGGGTGCTGCTGGCGGCGATCGGGCGCTACCGGCTGCGCGAGACCGATTTCGCGGCGATCATCGACGGCATGCAGATGGACGCGGAGGAGGTCATCGTGGCGCCGAGTGCGGCGACCTTCGACCTCTACTGCGACCGGGTGGCGTCGGCGGTGGGCCGGCTGTCGGTGCGCGCGTTCGGCGACTCGTCGGAGGCGGCCGACCTGGTCGCGCACCATCTGGGCCGCGCGCTGCAGGCCACCAACGTGCTGCGCGACCTCGGCGAGGATGCCGGCCGCGGGCGGCTGTACCTGCCGGCCGAGCTGCTGGACGCGGCCGGGGTGCCGCACGACGCGGAGGCGGGGCTGGCGTCGCCGCGGCTGCCGGCGGCCTGCCGCGCGCTCGCGGCGCAGGCGCGCGGGCATTTCCGCGACGCGCACGCGGCCATGGCGCTGTGCGACCGCCGCGCCATGCGGCCGGCCCGGCTGATGGCGGCCGGCTATGCGGCGATCCTGTCCACCCTGGTCGCGGAGGGCTGGCGCGATCCGTGGCGGCGGGTCGCGGTGCCGCGCTGGCGCAAGCTGCTGGTCGCGGCTCGGGCGCTGGTGCCATGAGGCAAGGGAAGGCCAGGGGCAGAGCCCCTGGCCTCGACGGATGATCGGCACCGTCCACATCATCGGGGGCGGCTTAGCGGGGCTGTCGGCGGCACTGGAGCTGGCCGAAGCCGGCCGCCCGGTGACGATCTACGAGGCCGGGCCCGCCTGCGGCGGCCGCGCCCGCTCGTACGAGGACAGGCAGCTCGGCTGCCGGCTCGACAACGGCAACCACCTGCTGCTGTCGGCGAACCGGACCGTGTTCGACTTCCTGGACCGCGTCGGCGCCCGCGACACCCTGGTCGGCCCGGGGGCGCCGGTGTTCCCGTTCCACGACCTCGCCGCCGGCCGGGGCTGGACCGTGCGGCTGTCGCGCGGGCGGGTGCCGTGGTGGGTGCTGTCGCGGCGGCGCCGGGTGCCGGGGATGCGGCTGTCGGAGCTGGGCGCGCTGCTCCGGCTGCTGCGGGCCGGCCCGGACACCACGGTGGCCGACTGCATGCGCCCCGGCGCGCTGGCCGAGCGGCTGATGATCCCGCTCGCGGTCTCGGTGCTGAACACCCGCCCGGAGGTCGCCAGCGCCCGGCTGATGGGCAACGTCATGCGGGAAAGCATGGCCCGGGGGGGTGCCGCCTGCGTGCCCTGGTTCCCGCGCGACGGGCTGTCCGAGAGCCTGGTGGACCCGGCGCTGGCGCGGCTGCGGGCGCTCGGCGCCACCGTCCGCACCGGCTGCCGGGTGACCGGGCTCGCGCTCGTGCACGGCCGCGTCGGCGCGCTCAGGCTGCCGGCGGGCGCGGTGGAACTCGCCGACGGCGACCAGGTCGTGCTGGCGGTGCCGGCTGCCGGCGTGCGCGACCTCGCCGGCGAGGCGCTGCCGGACCTGCGCGTGCCGGACCGCTTCGAGAGCATCCTCAACCTGCACTACCGCGCCGGCGTGCTGGACCGGCTCACCGGCGACCTCGCCCGCGCCCGCTTCGTCGGCGTGGTCGGCGGCGTCGCCGAATGGGTGTTCGTGAAGCCGGGCATCCTGTCGGTGACGGTGAGTGCGGCCAACCACCTGGCCGACCGCGGCGGCGACGAGCTCGCGGCCACGGTCTGGCGCGAGGTGCGGGCCGTGGTCTCGCCGTGGCTTGGCGGCGCCGCGTTGCCGGAGGCGGTGCCGCCGTGCCGGGTGGTGCGCGAGAAGCGGGCCACCTTCGCCGCCACGCCGGCGCAGGACCGGCTGCGGCCGGAATGCCGCACCGCGGTGCCGAACCTGCTGCTGGCCGGGGACTGGGTCGCCACCGGGTTGCCGGCCACCATCGAAGGTGCAATGAGGTCGGGACTGGCGGCGGCCAGGATCCTGCTCTCCGATGGACCGCGCGTGCCGGGGCAGGCCGTGGGGCGAGCGGATGCCGTAGCCCCGCCGACGTCCCTGACCCCAGCGAGCGCAGGATGACCGAGATCCCCGTCCTGGAGCCTGTCTGAGAATGGCGTGTGCCGGCGATCCGACGCGCCCATCTGCGCTTCCGGTGCTCACGGCCAGGGGGCCGCTCCGCTCCGGTTCTCGATGGTCACGCCGGGCGTGCTCCGCCGCTGGCGCGGCGCAGCACTCTCACTCGGCACCCCCCATTCTCAGACAGGCTCCGAGTTGCCGACCGGAATGCTGAACGCCGCGCCTGAGCACCCCAGGGATGTCGTGCTCGACCGGATCGCCACCCTGCCGTCCGACGAGTCGCTGACCGGCGGGATCGAGCGGGCGCAGTCGGCGCTGGCCGGGCGGCAGCGCGACGACGGCCACTGGCTGTTCGACCTCGAGGCCGACGCCACCATCCCGGCCGAGTACATCCTGCTCGAGCACTACCTCGACCGCATCGATGCCGGGCTGCAGGCCCGCCTCGGCCTCTACCTCCGCCGCATCCAGGGCGAGCACGGCGGCTGGCCGCTCTACCATGGCGGCCGGTTCGACCTGTCGGCCAGCGTGAAGGCTTACTTCGCGCTGAAGGCCGTGGGCGACGACGTCCGGGCGCCGCACATGGCGCACGCGCGGGCGGCGATCCTGGCCGCCGGCGGGGCCGAGCGCGCCAACGTGTTCACCCGCTTCCAGCTGGCGCTGTTCGGCGAGGTCCCGTGGCGCGGCACCCCCTGCATGCCGGTCGAGATCGTGCTGCTGCCGCGCTGGTTCTTCTTCAACATCTGGAACATGTCGTACTGGTCGCGCACCGTGATGACGCCGCTGCTGGTGCTGGCGGCGCTGCGTCCGATGGCGCGCAACCCGCGCGGCATCCGCGTGCGGGAGCTGTTCCGCACCGACCCGGAGCAGGTGCGCGACTGGATCCGCGGACCGTACCGCTCGCCCTGGGGGCCGGTGTTCAAGGCCATCGACACGGCGCTGCGGCCGTTGGAGCGGCTGGTCCCGGGGCCGGTGCGCCGGCACGCGATCGCCGCCGCGCGCACCTTCGTGGGGGCGCGGCTGAACGGGGTGGACGGGCTCGGCGCGATCTACCCGGCGATGGCCAACAGCGTGATGATGTTCGATGCCCTCGGCGTGCCGGCGGACGATCCCCGCGCCGCCACCGCATGGGAGGGCGTGCGCCGGCTGCTGGTCGATCCGGGCGAAGGCGGCGGCGGCGAGGCGTTCTGCCAGCCCTGCGTGTCGCCGATCTGGGACACCGGGCTCGCCGGCCATGCGCTGGCGGAGGCCGCCGCCGCCGTGCCGGGCGCCCATTCGGACGCCACCGCGGCCCGGCTGGACCAGGCGGCGGCCTGGCTGCGCCCGCGGCAGGTGCTCGACGTCAAGGGCGACTGGGCGGTGCGCAACCCCGGCCTGCCGCCCGGCGGCTGGGCGTTCCAGTACGAGAACCCGCACTATCCGGACGTCGACGACACCGCCGTGGTCGGCATGCTGCTGCACCGCCACGACGCCGCCGGCAACGCCGAGGCGCTCGACCGCGCGCGCCATTGGATCGTCGGCATGCGGAGCCGGAACGGCGGCTGGGGCGCGTTCGACATCGACAACGACCTCGAGCTGCTGAACCACATCCCGTTCGCCGACCACGGCGCGCTGCTGGACCCGCCGACCGCGGACGTCACCGCGCGCTGCGTGTCGTTCCTGGCCCAGCTCGGCCATGCCGCCGACCGGCCGGCGATCGAGGCCGGCCTCGACTTCCTGCGCCGCGAGCAGGAGGAGGACGGCAGCTGGTTCGGCCGCTGGGGCACCAACTACATCTACGGCACCTGGTCGGTGCTGTGCGCGCTGAACGCCGCCGGCATCGCGCCCGACGACCCGATGGTGACGCGCGCGACCGGCTGGCTGCTGTCGGTGCAGCGCCCGGACGGCGGCTGGGGCGAGGACTGCGCCTCGTTCGAGGACGCCGCACCCGGCGCCTATCACCAGAGCCTGCCGTCGCAGACCGGCTGGGCCCTGCTCGGGCTGATGGCCGCCGGCCACCGCGACCACCCGGCGGTGGCGCGCGGCGTCGAGCACCTGCTGCGGACCCAGGACGCGCAGGGCGAATGGCAGGAGCAGCCCTACAACGCGGTCGGCTTCCCGCGCGTGTTCTACCTGCGCTACCACGGCTACCGGATGTTCTTTCCGCTGATGGCGCTGGCCCGCTACCGGGCGCTCGCCCGCAGCAACGGCAGCCGCGTCGGGTATGGGTTCTAAAAGCAGGGCGCTGCCCTATGGAAACCCAACCGAACGAACGCGGGTCTGGGGCGGCTCGCCCCAGCGGGGTCCAGGGGCAGGGCCCCTGGCCTTCCCGCCGATGAACCTCGGCATCGTCGTCGGCCTGCACGCGGAAGCCCGTCTGCTGCGCCTGTACCCGTCCCTCCGCGTGGCCGTCGGCGCCGCGACCGCCGCCGGCGCCGCGCGGGCCGCCGCCGAACTGGTGTCCGCCGGCGCCACCCACCTGCTGAGCTTCGGGCTGGCGGCCGGGCTCGATCCGGCGCTGGCGGCCGGACGGCTGCTGCTGCCGGCCGAGGTGGTGGCCGGGGCCCGCCGCCACCGTGCCGATCCGGCGCTGCGCCGCTGGCTCGGCGAGGGCTGCGACGGGCCGCTGCTGCACAGCGAGGCGCTGGTCGCGGCGCCGGCGGCGAAGGCCGCGCTGCACGACGCGTCGGGCTGCGTGGCGCTCGACATGGAGAGCGGCGCGGTGGCGCAGGCGGCCGAGGCGGCCGGGCTGCCGTTCGCGGTGCTGCGCGCGGTCTGCGACCCGGCGGCGCGCACGCTGCCGCCGGCCGCCTGCGTCCCGCTGCGCGCCGACGGCCGCCTGGACGGGGCCCGCGTGGCGGCCTCGATCCTGCGCCGGCCCGGCCAGCTGCCGGAGCTGCTGGCGCTCGGCCGCGATGCCGCCCGCGCCAGGGCGGCGCTCCGACGCAGGCTGGCCGGTCTCGCCATGCCGCAGGCGATCGGGTAACGGGTCGATGACGACGACCGGCAGATCGTCCGCGATGCGATCCAGGGCGCACGCCGCAACGATCAGGCGCATGGTGGACGATGGTGCTGATCGAGGCTGACGGTGCCGTGAACCGCGGAGCAGGACGGGATGGGCCAGACCAGGGCATCGAGAGCGGCCGATCGGGCCGGAACCGGGCTCGCTGACGTGCCGGCCCCCGTCCCGCCCCCCGCGCCGGCGGCACCCGGGCCGACCCTGGCCCTGCAGCAGGCCCCTCGCAGCCGGCCGTCCCCGTTCCTGGGCTATGTCGACGCCTTCGCCGACGGCGTCGCGCGCGGCTGGGCGGTGGATACGCGCCGCCCCGAGACGCCCACCCGGCTGCACGTGCTGGTCGATCGCCAGGAGGTGGCGCAGGTCGTCTGCGACCAGCCGCGCGAGGACGTGCAGATCGCGATCGGCCACCCCAACGGCCGCCTCGGCTTCAGCTTCGACCTGCCGCCCGAGTTCGTCGACGGCAACCCGCACACGCTGTCGTTCCGCTTCGGCGACCGCACCGTGGTGCCGCACCTCGATGCCGGCAACTCCGAGGTCCTGCACGAGGAATACGACTTCACCCTGCACCGCACCTACGAGTTCATGAGCTTCATCGACGGCATGAAGCAGGGCGCGCTGCGCGGCTGGGTGGTCCGGCAGGACCCGTTCACGCGCGAGCGGACCGGCGGCTGCCACATCCTGGTCACCGCGAACGGCGTCCGGGTGGCGCAGGTGAAGGCCGACCGCTACCGCGGCGACGTCGCGGCCGCACTCGGCGGCGATCCCAACTGCGGCTTCGAGATCATCCTGCCCAACGCGTTCCGGCGCGGCGGCCAGCAGACCTTCCGCTTCGTGGTCACGCCGGACGACCACGAGCTCGCCGGCAGCCCGTTCACCACCTCCCTGGTCGACGACCAGCTCGAGGCGCGGCTGCTCGACATCCAGTCCACCGTCGACCGCCTCTACGGCGAGATCAGCCGGCTGCGCGCCGACGTGTCGGACGTGATGCCCAAGCCCGCCTACAACCTCGGCGACTACGACCGCTGGGCGCGGCGCTACTACGACCGGCTGCGGGCGCGGGTGTCGGCCGAGCGCGCGCACGACGGCGCCACCTCCACCGGCCCGGCCTTCGAACCGCTGGTCAGCGTCCTGGTGCCGACCTACAAGCCGATGATGTCGGACTTCACCGCGGCGGTGGATTCCGTGATCGCGCAGACCTACCGCAACTGGGAGCTGATCATCGTCGACGACGGCGCCAAGTCGCCGGAGATCGCGGCCCGGATCAAGAAGTATGCCGAGCAGGACCCGCGCATCCGCGCCGTCACGCTGAAGCGGAACCTCGGCATCAGCGGCGCCACCAACGCCGGCCTGGCCGAGGTGCGCGGCGATTACGTGGCGTTCTTCGACCATGACGACCTGCTGGTCGACGTCGCCATCGAGCTGATGGTGCGGGCAGCCGGCCGCACCGGCGCCCGCATGCTCTACTCGGACGAGGACAAGATCGACCAGGCCGGCTACTTCCTCGAGCCCAACCTGAAGCCCGACTACAACCACCGCTACCTGCTCGGCTGCAACTACATCTGCCACCTGCTGATGGTCGAGGCGAAGGTGCTGGCCGAGGTGGGCCCGCTGCGCGCCACCTACGACGGCGCGCAGGACCACGACCTGATCCTGCGGCTGGCCGAGGCGATCCCGGCCGCCGAGATCCACCACGTGCCGGAAGTGCTCTACCACTGGCGCAAGACGCCGAACTCGACCGCGGTCAACATCGGCAACAAGACCTACGCCATCGACGCCGGGGTGCGGGCCGTCGGCGACCACCTGGCGCGGCAGGGCCTCGAGGCCGAGGTCGGGTCGATCCGAGGCCTCACGCTGTACGGCATCCGGTGGCGGCAGCGCGCGCAGCCCCGGGTCTCGATCATCATCCCGTTCAAGGACCAGGTGGACACCACCCGTCGCTGCGTGGACGCGCTTCTGGCGCACACCGACTACCGCGCGTTCGAGATCGTACTGGTCAACAACTGGTCGGTCACCCGCGAGGCGGCCGACTTCATCAGGCGGGTGACGCGCCGCGACCGCGTGCGGGTGCTGACCGTCGAGGAGGACTTCAACTACTCGCGGCTCAACAACCTGGCGACGCAGGACAACGACGCCGAGCTGTTCTTCTTCATGAACAACGACGTGTTCGTCCAGGACAAGGGCTGGCTGCGCACGATCGTCGGCGAGATGCTGGCCGCCCCCGACATCGCGGTCGTCGGCGGCAAGTTCCTGTATCCGAACGACACCATCCAGCATGCCGGCGTGGTGGTGGGGCCGGCCGGCGTCGCCGCCCACGCGCACCGCGGCGCGCCGATGACCGACTACGGCTATATCGGCCGCGCCATGCTGAGCCACGAGGTCTCGGCCGTCACCGCCGCCGGCATGCTGATCCGCGCCGACGCCTTCCGCGCCGTCGGCGGCTTCGACGAGGAGCACCTCAAGGTCGCCTACAACGACATCGACCTGTGCCTGAAGGTGCGCGAGGCCGGCCACCGCATCATCTGGTGCGCGGAGTTCATCGCCTACCACCACGAGAGCCTGTCGCGGGGCAGCGACGACCGGCCCGAGCACGAGGCGCGCTTCTACGCCGAGACGCGGACCATGCAGGAACGCTGGGGCGCCAACCCGCGCTACCGGCGCGACCCGTTCTACAGCAAGCACTTCACGGTGGACCGGCAGCCGTTCTTCGACCTGATCGATCCGGCGGAAGAGTGAGGCAAGGCAAGGCAAGGGCGCTGCCCTGGACCCGCTCGGGCCGTGGGCCCCAGACCCCAATCTACTAGGGTCCGGACCCTGATACCGAAGTAACTTCCAAGTTTATCTGGATCTCTATCGTTTAGGGGGCAATATCATTAAGCACCTACCGATCAAGTGGAGTAGAATGAACGGTGTTGACAGGATGGGCAGGTTACAAATCCTGCTTTACCCGCTGGTAGCCGCAGGATCGTAGGGCATCGCCTGCATGCCCAAAGCTCGCGCTCAGATAACCTGACCAATGGTTCAACAACCTTGTTCGATGAGACCATGACGGAACTCTCAGCCGAAGCGGTCGTGACCTCGCTGTCAGGAGGCAATCTAGCGACCATCTCGGAGGATCGGAATTGATATCCTCTGTCGGAGCATCCCGCTGGATTGTCATATAGAATTTTAGCCGGAGGATACCGCTTGCGTATGCCGGAGATACGCCGCCACGTCCGCTCGAAGCATCCCATCGGAGGGTTTAGATGCAGTGGCGGAGCTGGTTCTAGCTTATGTCTCGGCTCCGGACGCAGTGTGGCAGAATGATAGTAAGTATACGATGCTGGTTTAGGAGCTTGGCACCGCGCACCGACTAGCTGATCAAGAACTTCCAGGTCTTTAGTTCGCAAAAGCTTGACGCTAGTAGAGCGAGCCAGCGTCTCTGCGGCTGGAGTGTAGCCAGCATTTGTAATCACTGCTGCAAAACTACCGCGATAATGAGCCTTAGCAGCGTAGATTTCTTGAACCGCACGATTGCCGACCGGTTTGCCAGAGAACTTGCACTGGATCGCTACTCTTATACCACCGAGAGTTGCGATTATGTCACAACCATGGTCGCCACTCCGACCGGTTCCCTTTATCTCCCAGCCGATAGCTCGGAGACGGGACGCACAGTGATACTCATAGTCCGCACCGTTTGAAACTTCCATTCTGGAAGCTTTTTTTGACGCTAACGGGAGGCGATGCTACCCGATTGACATCTCTTTGTCTTTAGCGCTGTGGAAGTTCTGGCAAAGAACGATAGCGTCGCCGTCCGATGAGAGAGATTCTTTTGCACACAATTCCTCATTATCTAAAACACATAGCCTTGCTAGGGTTCATTACGCTGTTCGGCGTAGCGGCCTGCGGGCCGCTACCGGGTTATAGTGAGGTGCCGCTGCTTGACCGGGTAAACGGGCCGTCCCTGCCCGACTACCGGGGCAACGGCGGCATGGGGCCGGGCGGGGTCAATGGCGGGATGGGCGTCACCGGAGGCATCCAGGGCGGCGGCGGTCCGGCCGTTCCCTAAGCCGTAAACACATAGAGGAAAGAGCCCGATGAGGCTCCCTGGATCCCATCTGTGGATGGAGCCAGGGGCGGCGCACCTGGACTGGAGAGCTATCGCACTTGAGAGGAAGCGACAAGAAGGCCAGGGCGCTGCCCTGGACCCGTTGGGGCCCGCGGCCCCAGTGGGGTCCAGGGGCGAAGCTCCTGGCCTTCTTCCTCATGCGATAGCGTGGCCTTCCTCACCCCGCCGCCTTGAGCGCCCCCTCCAGCTCCGGCAGCACCGCGAACAGGTCCGCCACCAGCCCGTAGTCGGCGACCTGGAAGATCGGCGCCTCGGCGTCCTTGTTGATGGCGACGATGACCTTGCTGTCCTTCATGCCGGCCAGGTGCTGGATCGCGCCCGAGATGCCGATCGCCATATAGAGGTCGGGGGCCACGATCTTGCCGGTCTGGCCGACCTGGTAGTCGTTCGGCACGTAGCCGGCGTCGACCGCGGCGCGCGACGCGCCGATCGCCGCCCCCAGCCGGTCGGCGATCGGGTCGAGCAGCCGGAAATTCTCGCCGTTCTGCATGCCGCGCCCGCCCGACACCACCACCCGGGCCGAGGCCAGCTCCGGACGCTCCGACCGCGACAGCTCGGCCGACACGAAGCGCGACAGCGACGGGCCCTCCGGCGTCGCCACCGCCTCGACCGCGGCGCTGCCGCCCTCCGCCGCGGCCGGATCGAAGTTGGCCGCGCGCACCGTCACCACCTTCTTCGCGTCCGACGAGCGCACGGTCGCCAGCGCGTTGCCGGCATAGATCGGCCGCACGAAGGTCTCGGCGTCGACCACGGCGACGATGTCGCTGATCGGCTGCACGTCGAGCAGGGCCGCCACCCGCGGCATCACGTTCTTGCCGGTCGCGGTGGCGGCCGCGAGCAGATGGTCGTAGCGGTCGGCCAGCGAGACGATCAGCGCGGCCAGCGGCTCGGCCAGCGGCCGCGCGTGGACGGCGTCGTCGGCACGCAGCACCGCCTGCACGCCGGCGATGCGCGCCGCCGCCTGCGCCGCCGCCTCCAGGCCGGCGCCGGCGCCGGCGACCAGCGCGTGCACCGGGCCCAGCCGGCCGCCGGCGGCGATGGCGGAGCGGCTGGCCGGGCTGACCTGGCCGTCGGCGTGGTCGAGGAGGACGAGGACGGTCATGATCAGATCACCTTGGCTTCGCTGCGCAGCCGCGCCACCAGCTCCTCCACCGAGCCCACCTTGACGCCGCCCTTGCGCACCGGCGGCTCCGACACGCTGAGCGTGACCAGGCGCGGCGCCACGTCGACGCCGAGCTCGGCCGGCGACAGCGTCTCCAGCGGCTTCTTGCGCGCCTTCATGATGTTGGGCAGCGAGGCGTAGCGCGGCTCGTTCAGGCGCAGGTCGACGGTCACGATCGCCGGCAGGGCGACGGCGACCGTCTCCAGCCCGCCATCGACCTCGCGGGTGACGGTGGCGGTGCCGCCATCTCCGTCGGCCGCGACCTCGATCCGGCTGGCGAACGTGCCCTGCGCCCAGCCGAGCAGGCCGGCCAGCATCTGGCCGGTGGCGTTCATGTCGTCGTCGATCGCCTGCTTGCCCATGATCACCAGCCCCGGCCGCTCGCGCAGCACCAGCGCCCGCAGCAGCTTGGCCACCGCCAGCGGCTCCGGCGCCGCCTCCGTCAGCACCAGGACGGCGCGGTCCGCCCCCATCGCCAACGCGGTGCGCAGCGTGTCCTGGCACTGCTGCACGCCGATCGAGACCGCGACGATCTCGCCGGCGACGCCCTTTTCCCGCAGGCGAACCGCCTCCTCGACCGCGATCTCGTCGAACGGGTTCATCGACATCTTGGAGCCGGCGAGGTCGACGCCGGACCCGTCGGCCTTCACGCGCGGCTTCACGTTGTAGTCCAGCACGCGCTTGACCGGGACCAGGAGCTTCATCGGTTCAACTTCTGCGGTGGGTTGCGGAACGGTGCGGCACTACATGCCGCCGATGTAGTTCGGGCCGCCACCGCCTTCGGGCGCCGCCCAGTCGATGTTCTCGGTCGGGTCCTTGATGTCGCAGGTCTTGCAGTGCACGCAGTTCTGCGCGTTGATCTGCAGGCGCGGCCCGGACACCTCGTCGGCGCCCGCCACTTCCCCGGCGCCATCGGCGCCGACCACCTCGTACACGCCGGCCGGGCAGTAGCGGCTCTCGGGCGAGCGATAGATGTCCCAGTTGACGCTCCGCCAGCGCTCCGGCTCGCGCAGCCGCAGGTGCACCGGCTGGTCCTCCTCGTGGTTGGTGTTCGACAGGAACACCGAGGACAGCCGGTCGAAGGTGAGCACGCCGTCCGGCTTCGGGTAGGCGATCGGCGCGGAGGCGGCGGCGCTGTCCAGCACCGCGTGGTCCGGATGGCGGTGGCGCAGCGTCCAGGGTGCCCGGCCGCGGAACAGCATGGCGTCGAGGCCGGCATAGGCGGCGCCGGCGATGGTGCCGTAGCGCGCGAACGCCGGGCGGACGTTACGCACCGCGCGCAGCTCCTCCCAGAGCCAGCTGTCCCGCACCTTAGCGGTGAACGCGGCCGGCTCGGCCGGGCGGCCGTCCTCCAGCGCCTCGGCCACCGCTTCGGCCGCCAGCATGCCGGACTTCATCGCCGCGTGCGTGCCCTTGATCTTGGGCACGTTGAGGAAGCCGGCGGCGTCGCCCAGCAGCGCGCCGCCGGGGAAGGTCAGGCGCGGGATCGACTGCAGCCCGCCCTCCGACAGCGCCCGGGCCCCGTACGAGATGCGCCGGCCGCCCTCCAGGTGCGGGCGGATCGCCGGATGGGTCTTCAGCCGCTGCATCTCGTCGAACGGCGACAGCCAGGTGTTGGGGTAGTCGAGCCCGACCACGAAGCCGTAAGATACTAGGTTGGCGCCGAAATGGTACATCCAGGAGCCGCCATAGGTGCGGTGGTCCAGCGGCCAGCCGAAGGTGTGCTGGATCAGGCCGGGCCTGTGCTGGGCGGCCGGCACCTCCCACAGCTCCTTGACGCCGAGCCCGTAGGTCTGCGGGTCGACGCCGCGGCGGAGGTCGTAGCGCTGCATCAGCCGCTTCGACAGGCTGCCGCGGCAGCCCTCGGCGAACAGGGTGTAGGCCGCGCGCAGCTCCATCCCGGCCGCGAAGTTGGGCCCCGGCGCGCCGCCGCGGGTGACGCCCATGTCGCCGGTGGCGACGCCGGCGATGCGGCCGCCCTCCTCGATCAGCTCGGCGGCGCCGAAGCCCGGATAGACCTCGACCCCCAGCGCCTCCGCCTGCCCGGCCAGCCACCGGCACACGTCGCCCAGGCTCACGACGTAGTTGCCGTGGTTGCCCATGTGCGGCATCACCGTGTCCAGCATCGGGATCCGCACCGCCCGCCGGCGGGTGAGATACAGCATGCGGTCGTCGGTCGCCGGCGTGTCGAGCGGGGCGCCGCGCTCCCTCCAGTCCGGGATCAGCTCGTCGAGCGCGCGCGGCTCGATCACCGCGCCCGACAGGATGTGGGCGCCGATCTCGGCTCCCTTCTCGACCAGGCAGACCGAGCTGTCGGGACGGAGCTGCTTCAGCCGGATCGCCGCCGCGAGCCCCGCCGGCCCGCCGCCGACGACGACCACGTCGAACTCCATCGCCTCGCGCACTTGCTCGCTCATCTCGGACCCCAGCACTCCCCGGCGCACCCGCAGCCGACCCGGTGCGCTGGCTATGTGCCCACGACCCGCCTCCACATCAACGGTCGGGTGCCGCGGCAGTCGACCCGGGCGGGCAAAGGAGTAAGGCCAGGGCGCTGCCCTGGACCCGTTGGGGCCGCGGGCCCCAAACCCCGATCCGCAAGAAGGTCATCCGTATTTGGAAGTAGAACCCTGACGGATCGGGGCCTGGGGCCCGCGGCCCCGGTGGGGTCCAGGGACAAAGCCCCTGGCCTTCCCCCCGATGCGATACCCGTGACGGCAAGCGTCGTTGTCCTTTCGTGGCGCCGGGCTGTCGTATAGGATTGGTCGATTGGCGGCGGCGTCGGCGGGCCGGCTCGGGGTTCGCCAGCCGCGGTGGGTTCGGTGCCGAAACGGAGAGACGGTTCATGACGCAGTGGGTCTACAGCTTCGGCGCCGGCCGCAACGAGGGCGGCGCCGACCTCCGCAACCTGCTCGGCGGCAAGGGCGCCAACCTGGCCGAGATGGCCGGGATCGGCCTGCCGGTGCCGCCCGGCTTCACCATCACCACCGATCTCTGCACCGAGTTCTACCGCAACGAGCGCCGCTATCCGGCCGACCTCGACGCCCAGGTCGAGGCCGCACTCGCGCACGTCGAGACCGCGGTCGGGCTGCGGTTCGGCGACGAGGAGCGGCCGCTGCTGGTCTCGGTGCGCTCCGGCGCCCGGGTCTCGATGCCCGGCATGATGGACACCGTGCTCAACCTCGGCCTCAACGATGCGACCGTACGGGGCCTGCAGGCCTCGTCCGGCGACCCGCGCTTCGCGTGGGACAGCTACCGCCGCTTCATCCAGATGTACGGCTCGGTGGTGCTGGGGGTCTCGCACCACCGGTTCGAGGAGATCATCGAGGACATGAAGACCGAGCTCGACGCGCTCGAGGACACGGCGCTCACCGCCGAGAACTGGGCCCAGGTGGTCGAGAGCTACAAGGACCTGGTGCAGCGCGAGACCGGCGCCCCGTTCCCGCAATCGCCCAAGGAGCAGCTCTGGGGCGCGATCGGCGCCGTGTTCGGCTCCTGGATGAACCCGCGCGCCAACACCTACCGCCGCCTGCACGACATCCCGGCCACCTGGGGCACCGCGGTCAACGTGCAGGCCATGGTGTTCGGCAACATGGGCACCGACTGCGCCACCGGCGTCTGCTTCACCCGCGACCCCTCCACCGGCGAGAACATCTTCTACGGCGAGTACCTGGTGAACGCGCAGGGCGAGGACGTCGTCGCCGGCATCCGCACGCCGCAGCCGATGTCGCAGCTGCGCGCCAAGGAGGGCGAGCTGTCGATGGAGCGCGTGCTGCCCGAGGCCTACGCCGAGCTGCTGCGGGTGCGCGACACGCTGGAGCGCCACTACCGCGACATGCAGGACATCGAGTTCACGGTGCAGCAGAACAAGCTCTACATGCTGCAGACCCGCACCGGCAAGCGCACCGCCGCCGCCAGCCTGCGCATCGCCATCGAGATGGCCCAGGAGGGCCGCATCACCCACGAGGAGGCGATCAGCCGCATCTCGCCCGCCTCGCTCGACCAGCTGCTGCACCCGACCCTCGACCCCAAGGCGGAGCGCACCGTGCTGTCGCGCGGCCTGCCCGCCTCCCCGGGTGCGGCCGGCGGCGCCATCGTGTTCTCCGCCGACGAGGTCGAGGCCCGCGCCGCCAAGGGCGAGGACGTCATCCTGGTCCGCATCGAGACCAGCCCGGAGGACGTGCACGGCATGCACGCCGCCCGCGGCGTGCTCACCACCCGCGGCGGCATGACCAGCCACGCCGCCGTGGTCGCCCGCGGCATGGGGCGCGCCTGCGTCGCCGGCGCCGGCGGCATCCGCGTCGACTACAAGGCGCAGACCCTGTCGGCCGGCGGCCACACGCTGAAGGCCGGCGACTGGATCACGCTCGACGGCTCCACCGGCGAGGTGTTCGTCGGCCGCGTCGCCACCATCGAGCCGACGCTGTCCGGCGACTTCTCGACCCTGATGGGCTGGGCCGACAAGGTCCGCCGCCTCAAGGTGCGCGCCAACGCCGAGACCCCGGCCGACGCCACCGCCGCCGCCCGCTTCGGCGCCGAGGGCATCGGCCTCTGCCGCACCGAGCACATGTTCTTCGCGCCCGAGCGCATCGGCGCCGTCCGCCGCATGATCATGGCCGAGGACGCCGCCGCGCGCGCGAAGGCGCTGGACACCCTGCTGCCGTTCCAGCGCGACGACTTCGCCTCGCTGTTCCGCATCATGGCCGACCTGCCGGTGACGATCCGCCTGCTCGACCCGCCGCTGCACGAGTTCCTGCCGCACACCGAGGCCGAGCTGGCCGAGCTCGCCCACAGCATGGGCGAGAGCATCGAGGCGGTGACGCAGCGCCATGCCGCCCTCTCCGAGAGCAACCCGATGCTGGGCCATCGCGGCTGCCGGCTCGGCATCAGCTACCCCGAGATCTACCGCATGCAGGCGCGCGCGATCTTCGAGGCGGCGGTGCTGGTCGGCCGCGAGACCGGCACGCCGGTGCATCCCGAGATCATGATCCCGCTGGTCGGCAGCGAGAGCGAGATCAAGCTCACCCGCGCCGACGTCGAGGCGGTCGCCCGCGAGGTGGTCGAGAGCTCCGGCGTCACCATCGACTACACCATCGGCACCATGATCGAGCTGCCGCGCGCGGCGCTGACCGCCGACCGGATCGCCGCCCACGCCGACTTCTTCTCGTTCGGCACCAACGACCTCACCCAGACCACCTTCGGCCTGTCGCGCGACGACGCCGGCACCTTCCTGCCGCTCTACATCGAGAAGGGCCTGCTGCCGAAGGACCCGTTCGTGACCCTCGACCGCGACGGCGTCGGCGCGCTGGTCCGGATCGGCGTCGAGAAGGGGCGATCCACCCGCGCCGGCATCAAGCTCGGCATCTGCGGCGAGCACGGCGGCGACCCGTCCTCGATCGAGTTCTGCGAGATGCTGGGGCTCGACTACGTGTCCTGCTCGCCGTTCCGGGTGCCGATCGCGCGGCTGGCGGCGGCGCAGGCGGCGCTGTCCATGAAGACGAAGCAGACGGCGTAAGGCAGAAAGACAAGGCCAGGGCGTCACGCGTAAGCGTGCTTCGCACGACGGCCTGGACCCGGCAGAGGGCGGAGCCCTCTGCACACCCGTTCGTTTAGGTAGCCTTATGGACGAGCATCGGATCTCACTGCATCTGGTGTCGGATGCGACGGGGGAGACGCTGAACTCCATCGCCCGGGCGACGGTGGCGCAGTTCGAGCACGCCAACGTCGTCTACCACCGCTGGAACCTGATCCGAACCCGGCTGCACCTGCACCGCGTGCTGGAAGGCATCGAGGCCGATCCCGGCCCGGTGCTGTCCTCGATGATGGACCGCAGGCTGCGCCAGGAGCTCGACGGCGCCTGCGCCCACATGCAGATCCAGATCGTCAACGTGCTGGACCCGGTGCTGACCCTGCTGCAGGAGAACCTGGGCGAGAAGGCGGTCGGGCGGCCCGGCGGCCAATACGTGCTCGACGAGGAGTACTACCGCCGCATCGAGGCGATGCACTACGTGCTGGCGCACGACGACGGCCAGGCCACCGCCGGGCTGAAGCAGGCCGACGTGGTGCTGGTCGGCGTGTCGCGCGCCTCCAAGACGCCGACCTCGTTCTACCTCGCCAACCGCGGCGTGAAGGCGGCCAACGTGCCGCTGGTGCCGAACGTGCCGCTGCCGCACGAGCTGGTCGAGGTGCATCGCCCGGTGATCGGCCTCACCATCGACCCGCGCACCCTGATCGAGATCCGCCGCAACCGCCTGAAGCTGATCGCCCCCAACACCGGCCTGCGCGAGATGGACGAGCGCGAGAACACCTACGTCGACCCCGACCTCGTCCGCAACGAGGTGCTGTGGGCCCGCCGCATCTGCCTCAGCCACGGCTGGCCGGTGGTCGACGTCAGCCACCGCTCGATCGAGGAGACCGCCGCCGCGGTGATCGAGCTCGCCGCCCACTGGACGGCGCGGCACCCGGACGCCGTGCAGAACTGAGAGGCGGCAGCGCAGCAGGTCGCCACGGGTCCCGTGTGTTCGATCCGATCTTCCGGCCTCGACTTCGTTTTCCGGCGGCAACATCATCGAAACGCCTCCGGCCTGTAACCTGCCGGGGCGGCTCGGTCTGTAAGCCTTCGCCTCGTACCACCAAGGGAGGCCAAGATGGCCCGTTTTGCGTTTCTGTCCCCCAGGCGCCTGTCCATCCTCGCTGGGACGACCCTCCTGGCCAGCAACCTCGGCTCGCTGCCAGCCTGGGCCTGGGGGCATACCGGCCATCTCGAGATCAGCTACCTCGCCGCCTCGGCCCTGCCGAGCGACGTTCCGGCCTTTCTCCGCACCCCCGATGCGGTCCAGGCGATCCAGCAGCTCGGGCCGGAGCCGGACATCTCCAAGAGTGCCGGGACGACGCATGACGACGAGCGCGATCCGGGCCACTACATCGACCTCAACGACGACGGGACCGTGCCTGGCGGCAGCCTCCTCAAGTCGGACGGCACCCCGGTGAACCTGACCCGCGAGGGCTTCGACACCATGCTCCGTGCCGCCGGCAGCGACCAGTACGGCGAGGGCTACCTGCCGTACAACATCGTCGACGGCTGGCAGCAGGTGCGCAAGGACTTCGCCTACATCCGCGCCGACCAGATCGGCCTCGCCACGGCGAACAACTCCACCGACCAGCAGTACTTCTCCTACCAGCTGGCGCTGCGCCAGCAGCTGACGATCCGCGACATCGGCGTCTGGAGCCATTACGTCGGGGACGGCAGCCAGCCGCTGCACGTCTCGATCCATTATAACGGCTGGGGCAACTATCCCAACCCGAACGGCTACACCACCAAGCCGATCCACGCGCAGTTCGAGGGCCCGTTCGTGAAGGACTACGTTCCGCTGGCCACCATCGCCGCGCTGATCCCCGCCTACCATGACTGCGGCTGCGCCATCGAGGTCAAGGTGGGGCAGTACATGGCGCGCACGCTGAGCCAGGTCCAGCCGCTCTACCAGGTGGCGAAGATCGACCTGTTCACGACGCCGGCACCGGCAGAGGTCCAGTTCGCGGCGCAGCAGCTCGCCGCCGGCGCCGCCGAGCTGCGCGACGAGATCTACGACGCGTGGAAGTCGAGCGAGACGATCGGCGTCGGTTATCCGGTGATCGCGGTGACCGACATCGAGTCCGGCAAGGTCCACCTGACCAGCACCTCCTTCGCCGCCGACTGATCCGCGACCGGCATCCCGCCCCGGCCCATGACGGGCCGGCGGCGGCGTGGGGATCGGTTCCACGCCGAGCGGCAGCCAGATGATCGCGACGTCCAGCCCATCCAGGCCGCGCCGCCCGGACGGCGGCCCGGCGGCGCTCAGGCTCGCCGCCCACGCCGGTTCGTGAAAGCAAGGCCAGGGCTCTGCCCTGGACCCGTTCAAGGCAGAGCCTTGAAAATCCGATTCTTCTAGGAAGCGGTTTCCAAAGGCGAGCCTTTGGCAAGCCTGGGCAGAGCCCAGCCTTCTCTCTATCCCACGCACGGATCGGCCGGCAGGCGTTCGTACGGATCGAAAGCCTGGACGGCGAGGGGCGCGAAGTGGCGCAGGTTGCGCGTCAGGACCGTGTAGCCGCGAGCGGCGGCGGTCGCGGCGATCGCCACATCGGCCGGCCCTGGATCGTGACCCTGTCCGCGTGCGTGGTCCGCAAGGCCGCCGATGCGCCGGGCCACCCCGAGGTCGATCGGCAGGACCCGGTCGGCATGGAGATGCAGCAGCGTGTCCAGCCATTCCGCGAGCCGGGCCGCCTTGGCGTGGGCCCCGGTGCGGCGACTGCGGCTGATGCCCTCCTCGATCTCGGCCACGGTGATCACAGACAGGAACAGGCCGTGGCTGTTCCTGTCCATCCAGTCTCGCAGCGCACGCTGCGCAACGACCTTGATCGGCGCCGAGGCCGACAGGATGTTGGTGTCGACCAGATACAGGGTCTTAGAGGCCGGTCGAGCGAAGGCCACCCTCGCGGTCCGGCAGATCCCCTGCGTCCAAGGGGGCCTCCATCAACAGGCGGCCGAACGAGGGCACCCGGGACAGGCGGTGCCACTCCTCGAAGCTGAGCACCACGGCCTCCGGCGACCGTGAAGGGTGATCACCGACGGTTCACCCTGCGACGCCCGATCGACCACCGCCGACAAGGTCGCCTCGGCATCCCGCAACTGAATCCGGTTCATGCTCGCCACCTTGTAACTACAGTAGTCCTATATGTCAGGGCCAGAGCGGATCCCAAGCCTTCCCATGTTGATCCGCTTAGGTTTCCAGAATACGGGAGCGATCGTCCGAGGCACTGCCATATCTCGGCCGTCTCGGAGATGCAGCGATCAGGCATTGGCCGAAAGCGGCTATTCCGCTTTCGGGCGAGAGCACCTGAAAGCGGACAAGCCGGCGCATTGTTTCAAGTAGTCGCCTCGACGACGCATCGCGGTCGCCGGGAAGTTGGCGACCGATGTGAGCGGCAGCGCCTCCCGCGATCTCGGCCGCTACTAGTTGCTGTTCGTTTACACGCCGTAGACTACGTCGCTCGACGCAAGCGACTTGGCGTCGCACGCGGCTTTATCGTTGACCCGGAGGTTTGCGCCCGCAGCCCGGCCTCAAACGCTAGACGCGCCCAAAAACTCATCGTGTCAAGATCATCAAAAGCCTCGTACGGGATCGACCAATAGGGCATCATGACTTTGCCCCGGTGACCTTTGTAGGCCCACTGAGTAGAATCCGCAGCTTCGAATGCCGGAGCGCTGATCGAGTCCGCCTTCAGGCGCAGTTCGTCGTCGTAGACGATGGCGACGATCACACCTTGAAAGTAAATTCCCTTACCGCTGAACATCCGTCGGATTGAAACCGGGCCGAGAGGTGCGAAAAGGTCGCGGATATCCTCATCGTTCATAACGATTTCCTGCCCTTTTTGATCCGGGTATCGGGAAACGCTTTTAGCGCGACTGCAATGGCGTCATACAGCTCCTGTCGGGTCGCGCCCGATCCTGCCTCAACCGCCAGCCCTCCAGCAAGGGTGGCGACAAAGCGAGCCATCGCTTTAGCATCAATCGCGGCTGTCGCACCGTCGGTCAAGAAGCGCTGCTCCAGTCGGAGCCGCAAGGCCTCCCGATGCTCTGCGAGCCATCGCCGAAGCGCGTCCGACACCTCCGTCGAGGGTGAACTGTTGACCACCAGGCAGCCGGGCGCGTGTGCGGGGTTGGTCACCACGTCGGCGTAACCCCGCAGCAGCGCCTCCACGGCCGCGCGTGACGTGGGGGCTTGGAACGCCGCCTGGAACGCTACTTCCCGGGCCGCCAGATACTGCTCCACACACTGGCGGAACAGCGCCTCCTTACTGCCGAAAGCGAAGTAGAAGCTTGCGGGCCCTACCCCAAGCGCGTCCGTCAGGTCAGTCAGCGACGTGCGGTCGTAACCGCGCCAGAACAGCGTTGTAGCCGTCATAACCGCCTTTTGCATGTCAAAACCGCGCGGTCGACCCATATCTGACAGCCTCGTTCTAGAGTGGTCGGTCTAGAAAGTGATTGACTCCGCCACCTATTGCAGCGATCACTCTACTACCTCGCACGGCGTTCGTCCAGCGAATGCCAGAGGGGTCGGGATTAACCCTGGAGGTCCGAGTGGTAGATGGTGCGTTCGCGGGAAAGAAGTTCATCGAGATAAAGGGCCGGAAGATGGCCTATCTAGACGAGGGCGAAGGCGCGCCGATCGTATTCCAGCACGGCAATCCCACCAGTTCTTACCTCTGGCGCAAGGTTATGCCGGCCTGTGTCGGGCTTGGTCGTCTCATCGCGTGCGATCTGATCGGCATGGGCGACTCCGACAAGCTTCCGAACTCGGGGCCTGAGCGCTACTCGTACGTCGAACAGCGCGATTTCCTGTTTGCCTTATGGGAGGAGCTTGGTCTCGACCGCGATGTCATCCTCGTCATCCACGATTGGGGCGCCACGCTCGGTTTTGACTGGGCGCACCAACACTCCGACCGCGTGCAGGGCATCGCCTACATGGAAGCCGCGCCACTGCCGCTCACCTGGAGCGACTTTCCCAACGACCAGGCGCGCGACATCATCGGCGCGTTCCGGTCGGCTGCTGGTGAGGAAATGGTTCTACAGAACAACCTCTTCGTCGAATCGTTCGTGATCGAAATGGAGAAGGATCACCTTACGGAAGCCGACAAGGCGGAGTACCGCCGACCATTCCTCAATCCCGGGGAAGACCGGCGCCCGACATTAACCTGGCCTCGGCAGATCCCGCTGGACGGATCGCCGTCGGACGTGGCGGGCATCGTCTCCGGCTTTTCCGACTGGCTCAAGAACAGCGAGACGCCCAAGCTGTGGATCAAGGGAGAGCCCGGCTTCATCAGCGGTGAGCGACTGGCGGCGTTCTGTCGGACACTCAAGAACCAAACCGAGGTCCACGTAAAAGGCATCCATTTCCTGCAGGAGTCGAGCGGATCGGAGATCGGAGAGGCCGTGGCCGATTTCGTTCGGGAGCTGCGCAGTTGATCCGGCGCGATATGGTGCAGGATGGAAGAACCGCGCTGATTACCGGCGCCAATGTCGGCATCGGCAAGGAGACCGCCAGGCAGCTCGCTGTCACGGGTCGCTACAGCAAGATCTACCTTGCCTGCCGCAACCGGGCTAGGGCCCGCGCTGCGGAGGCCGACCTGCGGGATGCCACAGGCAAGGCCATTTTCGAGATCCTGCAGCTGGACGTGTCCGACCTGGCCTCGGTAGCCGCAGCGCTCGCGGCGCTGCAGGAGCCAATCGACGATTTGGTGATGAACGCAGGAGGCTCCGGTGGAAAGACGCCCCTCGCCATTGATCAAACAGGAGTAACGGACATCTTCGCCTCCAACGTTCTAGGCCACGTCGCGCTGTTGGACGGACTGCTCAAAACGAGACGTCTCCGGCACGCCGCTGTGTACGCTGGCAGCGAGGCGGCCCGTGGCGTTTCCAAGCTCGGGATGAAGCGCCCCGAGTTGAAGACCGGTTCCGTGGACGAGCTCACGGCCTTCTGCGACGGATCTTACTTCGCCGGACGCAGACCGAATGGAACGCTTGCCTACGGACAGGTCAAGCTCGTTGCGGCTCTATGGATGGCGTCGATGGCGCGCCGACACCCCGAGCTACGCTTCATCACCATGAGCCCCGGAAACACCGCAGGAACAGACGTGGCGCGCGATCTTCCCGCACCCGCTCGTCTACTTATGAGATTTGTTCTCCTCCCAGTCGTCATGCCGCTCTTTGGTCTCGTCCAGCCCGTCGAAAAGGGTGCGGCGCGCCTCGTTCAAGCTCTTGACGAGCCTAGTCTCAGGACCGGTACTTTCTATGCCAGCGGAGCAGACGCTCTCACCGGCCCAGTGGTCGACCAGAGCACCATTTTCCCTGCGTTGGCCCAGCTCAGCTATCAGGACAACGCCAATACCGCGGTGCATCGTTTTATAACCGACTGACGATCGAAGCGGACGGGCCGCAACAGTCGCCTGGGTCGCCGAAACTGGTTTGCAAGGAGACAATTAAGCGCTGCTATACGCCTCAGCACACATTGTCGAATATCTTCCTCCGGCATCGGCATCTGTACTGGGGCGGTCTAG
>CAXTVM010000018.1:0-34666 GCA_964247725.1 uncultured Acetobacteraceae bacterium
GGGCCGCGGGCCCCAGACCCCGATTGGTTGAGGGTCTAACCCTCATGCAGGGACCATCTCCTTAACGAATTGGGGTTTGGGGCCGTCGTGCGCCAGCACGCTTCGCGTGACGGCCCCAACGGGTCAGGGCGGCGCCCTGGCCTTCTTCTCCAGGACGTGCCGCAGCCAGCGCCTCGGCGTTGCGAGGACGCAACGGACGATTCGCCGAGACCGCGACTACCATCGCTTGCGAAGCGGCGCTGGCACCCGCCGCCGCCGCTGCCACACTGCGTCCGCCCGCACGGCGCCGGTCGGGCGAAACCGTGCCGGGGAGGGGAGCATCATGCAGCGCATCGCCATCGTGGGCGCCGGCAAGATCGGCACGATGATCGCCGAGCTGCTCGCCGGCTGCGGCAGCTACGACGTCACCGTCCTCGACCGTGACGCCGTCCAGCTCGGCGGGCTCCGCACCAGCCGCCCGGTGCGGTGCCGGCTGGTCGACATCGACGATGCGCAAGCCCTGGCGGCGGCGCTGGCGGGGCAGGCCGCCGTGCTCAACGCCGGGCCGTTCCACCTCACCACGCGGATCGCGACCGCGGCCTGGACCGCGGGCGCGCACTACCTCGACCTCACCGAGGACGTCGCCAGCACCCGCACCGTCCGCGCCCTGGCCGACGGCGCCGCCACCGCCTTCATCCCGCAATGCGGCCTGGCTCCGGGCTTCGTCACCATCGTGGCGCACGACCTCGCCATCCGCTTCGACAGCCTGGCCGACATCCGCATGCGCGTCGGCGCGCTGCCGCAGTACCCGACCAACGCGCTCGGCTACAACCTCACGTGGAGCACCGAGGGCGTCATCAACGAGTACTGCGAGCCGTGCGAGGCGATCGTCGACGGCAGGATCGCCCGCACGATGCCGCTCGAGGAGCTCGAGACCTTCATGCTGGACGGCGTCCCGTACGAGGCGTTCAACACCTCCGGCGGCCTGGGCTCGCTGTGCGAGACGCTGGAGGGCAGGGTCCGCCACCTCAACTACCGCACCATCCGCTATCCCGGCCACGCCGCCATCATGCGCACGCTGCTGCACGACCTCGGCCTGCGCGACCGCCGGCCGCTGCTGCGCGACATCCTGGAGACCGCGATCCCTGCCACCCTGCAGGACGTGGTGATCGTGTTCGTCACCGCGACCGGCCGGCGGGACGGACGGCTGATGCAGGAGAGCTACGCCAACCGCATCCTTTCCACTCCACTCGGCGGCGTCCGCCGCAGCGCGATCCAGATCACCACGGCGGCCGGCATCTGCGCCGTGCTCGACCTGCTGCTGGAGGGCGGGCTGCCGCAGGCCGGCTTCGTGCGCCAGGAGCAGGTGGCGCTGCCGGCGTTCCTGGCCAACCGCTTCGGCCGCCACTACGACGGCGCCGCCACGCCCGAACCGACGTCGGGCGCGGCCCCCCGCCGCGCCGCCTGAGGGGCCGCGATGAACCCCGCCGATCCACAGCCGCCGTCGGTCGCCGCCGAGGCCGCCGGCCTCCTGGCCGGGCTCGGCGTCGCACCCGGCGTGCTGGAGGCCGGGCGCGGCCGGCCGGCCGGCCTCGTCGCCCGCTCGCCGCTGACCGGAGAGGCCACCGCCCACCTCGCCGCCACCCTGCCCGCCGAGGCCGCCGAGCTGATCGAACGCGCGCACGCCGCCCACCTCGCCTGGCGCCTGGTGCCGGCGCCCCGCCGCGGCGAGTTGGTGCGCCTGCTGGGCGAGGAGCTGCGCGCCGCGAAGGCCGAGCTCGGCCGGCTGGTCACGCTGGAGGCCGGCAAGATCGCCGCCGAGGGGCTGGGCGAGGTGCAGGAGATGATCGACATCTGCGACTTCGCGGTCGGGCTGTCGCGCCAGCTGCACGGGCTGACCATCGCCACCGAGCGGCCGTCGCACCGCATGATGGAGACGTGGCACCCGCTCGGCGTCGTCGGCATCGTCTCGGCCTTCAACTTCCCCGTCGCGGTCTGGTCCTGGAACGCGGCGCTGGCGCTCGCGTGCGGCAACGCCGTGGTGTGGAAGCCGTCCGAGAAGACCCCGCTGACCGCGCTCGCGGTGCATGCCCTGTTCGGCCGCGCGATGGCCCGGTTCGGGCCCGATGCCCCCGCCGGCCTCGCCGCCCTGCTGCTGGGCGGGCCCGGGATCGGCGGCGTCCTGGTCGACCACGCCCGGGTGGCGCTGCTGTCGGCCACCGGCTCCACCGCCATGGGCCGCGCGGTGGCGCCGCGGCTGGCCGCCCGCTTCGCCCGCCAGATCCTGGAGCTCGGCGGCAACAACGCCGCCATCGTGGCGCCCACCGCCGACCTCGATCTCGCGCTGCGCGGCATCGCGTTCGCCGCCATGGGCACCGCCGGCCAGCGCTGCACCACGCTGCGCCGGCTGTTCGTGCACGACTCCATCCATGACGCGCTGCTGCCGCGGCTGCGCGCGGCCTACCGCTCGGTGCGCGTCGGCGATCCGCGCGCGCCGGGCATCCTGGTCGGCCCGCTGATCGACGGCGCCGCCCACGACGCGATGCGGGCCGCACTCGACGAGGCCGGCGCCGAGGGCGGCGTCGTGACCGGCGGCGAGCGCGTGGAGATCGGCGGCGCGGACGCGTTCCCCGGAGCGTTCCCCAAAGCGTTCTACGTCCGCCCGGCCCTGGTCGAGATGCCGGCCCTGGATCAGCGCGGACAGGCCGCGATCGTGCGGCGGGAGACCTTCGCGCCGATCCTCTACGTCATGCGCTACGCCGAGCTCGACGAGGCGATCGCGGCCCAGAACGACGTCGGCGCCGGCCTGTCCTCGTCGATCTTCACCCGCGACCTCGCCGAGGCCGAGCGTTTCATGTCCACCGCCGGCTCCGACTGCGGCATCGCCAACGTCAACATCGGCCCATCCGGCGCCGAGATCGGCGGAGCCTTCGGCGGCGAGAAGGAGACCGGCGGCGGCCGCGAGTCCGGCTCCGACAGCTGGCGCGCCTACATGCGCCGCGCCACCAACACCGTGAACTACGGCACCGCGCTGCCGCTGGCCCAGGGCGTCACGTTCGACCTCTGACGCGTCCGGGGCACGACCTGCCGACCATGCCCCGACTCATGTCGGAGAAGGGTGCGGTCCATCCACGGCCAGGAACCGCAGGCGGTCCGCCTCCAGGGCCACGCAGGTGAGCCGTCCGCCAAACACCCGCCCGGTGTCGATGCCGATCCGGTGCTGCCGCACCGCCGGCGCCCGCACCGGCGTGTGGCCGTGCACCACCACGCGCTCCAGCCGGTCCGGCCAGGACAGGAACGGCTCGCGCATCCAGAGCAGCTCGCCCGGGGTCGCCTGGTCCAGAGGCCGGTCCGGGCGCACGCCCGCATGCGCGAACAGGTAGCCGTCGACGTCGTGCCGCACCGGCAGCGCGTGCAGCATCGCGCGCTGCTCCGCCGGCACCCGGTGCAGCCAGGCAGGCGGGTCTTCCAGCTCGTCCGCCGGCGCGCGGATGCCCCAGCTGGCCAGCGTCGCGTCGCCGCCGTTGGCCAGCCAGTCCGGCATCCGGCTGCCGTCGCCCTCGATCGCCTTCAGCATCATCGATTCGTGGTTGCCGATCAGGTTGACCACGGGGCAAGGCGGCAGCGCCTCCGGCGACAGCAGGTGCCGCAGCACGCCGTCGCTGTCCGGCCCGCGATCGACGTAGTCGCCGAGATGCACCAGCTCCGCGTGGCCTACCGGCCGCGCCGCCAGATCGGCTGCGATCAGCCCGTGCAGCGCAAGCAGCGCGTCCAGGCAGCCATGCACGTCGCCCACGGCATAGACCCGCCGGTCGGCGGCGATCCAGCCGGGCGCCGGAAGGGATGGCGACGTCGAGGCACGCATGCCGGTCATAGCGCCCGAGACGGCCAGGCGTTGCCGGCGCCGGGTTACGCCGCCGTCACCGCCCTCAAGGACGCAGCAGCCGGCGCACCAGGCGCTGCGGAACCAGCCAAGCGGTCACCATCGAGGCCGCCAGCGGCGCCGCGGTATCGAGCATGAACAGGGTGCCGTGCCCCATCAGCAGCAGGCTGCCGCGTTCCAGCAGCCGCGACGGAAGCGCCTGGCGCAGCAGCAGCAGGTCGACCAGCGGCACCGTCGCCGCCGCCAGCAGCTTCGGCCAGTGCCGGTCCGGGGTGCGCGCCGCGACGGCGCCCAGCAACAGGCCGGTCGGCAACAACCCCTTCAGCAGGCCGAGCAGGCCCAGGCCCAGCAGGAACGGCACCAGCATGATCGCGAACAGCAGCCAGCGCAGCAGCTCCCAAGTGAACACCGCCATCACCAGCAGGAACACCGCCGGCATGCCCACCGCATAGAGGGCGGCGAAGACCAGGGTCGTAAACACCAGGCGGGAGACCGGCGGTCCCGGCGCCACCAGCAGAAAGCCGCCCGGCACGGGGCCGGGCGGCTGGTCGGAGACGGGCAGGACGGGAGCGGCGCTCAGCCCTGCGGCTGCGCGGAGAACAGCTTCCCCTTGTCCGGCTTGTCCTTCCAGGCGTCGGCATCGGCCGGCGGCTCGCCCTTGCGGGTGATGTTGGGCCAGCTCTTCGAGTAGGTGGTGTTGGCCTCCGCCCAGGCTGCGGCACGGTCGTCGCTGTCGGGGAAGATCGCCTCCGCGGGGCATTCCGGCTCGCAGACGCCGCAATCGATGCATTCGTCGGGATTGATGACGAGCATGTTCTCGCCGGCATAGAAGCAGTCGACCGGACAGACCTCGACGCAGTCCATGTACTTGCAGCGGATGCAGTTCTCGGTGACCACGTAGGTCATCGCCATCTCCGATCATGCGGCGCCGGCACGATCGGCGGCCGTCCTGGTTCTCGTGTGGGCCTCGCCGATCGCCGTCCGGCAACCGGTCTCTGCGGGGGCGAGATATGAGAGCGTTCGCCGTCCCATGCAAGGCAAGGCGGGCTCAGGGAATAGTGGCACGGAAGAAGGCCAGGGCGCTGCTCTGGACCCGTTGGGGCCGTCACGCGAAGCGTGCTGCGCACGACGGCCCCAGTGGGGTCCAGGGGCAAAGCCCCTGGCCTTCTTCCCGATCTGCAAGGGCGCCGGCCTACTCCGGGATCTCCTCGTAGAGTGCGCGCGCCTCGGTCGCCGGTCCGCGCCGTCGTGCCAGCGCCAGCACCCGGACCACCTTCACGCCGGCCCGCGGCAGCGGCAGCGTCAGCACGTCACCCGGCCGCAGCCTCGTGTGCGCCTTGGCCGTAGGCTGCCGGTTGATCCGCACCAGCCCGTCCTGGACGAAGCGCGCGCAGTCGGCGCGCGCCTTCAGGAACCGCGCCGACCACAGCCAGACGTCCAGCCGCTGCCAGTCGCGATCCTCGGCCTCGCCACCCGCCGCCGCCCCGCCGCCCAAGCCTCAGCGCCCGAACCTCAGGCCGGCCAGCACCGCGAACGGGCTGTCGGGATTGACCACGCGGGGCGGACGCGGCGGCGGCATGGCCGGGCGTGGCCGCGGCGCCGGCGCCTGCGCGGGTGCGCCGGCGACTGGTTCTACCGGTGGCCGGGCGATGCCCGAGGCGGCGTCGGCCGCTGTCGCCGGCCTGACTTCGATGGCAAGGTTGGGCCGTCGCGGCCGTCGCCGGCCGTCGCCGCGCATCGCGTCGGCGGACCGCGTCGCATCCGGGGGACCCGCCGCGCCGGCCTCCGGCCGTTCGGTCGCCACCGCATGGGCCGGGGCGGGCCGGCCGCGTGACCGGATGGTCCCGGCCGCGCGGCGGGCCGCCAGCATGGGCGGCGCCGGCGGTCCGAACGCGCCGTCCGGCAGGGCGGCTGCCGGCAATACCCGCACCTCGAGTGCCGGCAGCACGTCGGGCAGCAGCTCGGCGCGGATCGACAGCCGGGAGGCGAGGTCGGCCGGCATCGCGGTCGGCCGCCGCCGGGCCAGCCAGCCGAGCTCGCCGGCGACCCGTTCAGCGATGTCGAGGCGCAGCATGATTGGTCCGCAGGCCACCCAGCCGAGCCGGGCCAGGAAGGCCGGCGTCGCCTCGGCACCCCGCGCGCCCGTCAGGGCGGATGGGGATGGGGCGGACGGGGGCGGGGCGGCGGGTGCGGCTCGCGGCGCATCGTCCGCCGGCGTCTCGCGGACGGCCGTGGTTGGGCCCGCAACGACGCCGGTCTCCATGCCCGCTGCCGACGCCGCACCCACCGCCGGCCTGGGTCGGGCCAGTTCCGGCCGCGGCAGCGAGATCCTCCCCTCCGGTGGCAGCGACGGCAGCGGGATCCCGGCCCGCAGCGCCAGCAGGATCGCGCGCAACCGCGCCGGCCTCGGCTTCAGCAGCGCCGGCATGAACAGCGCGAACCGGCCGGCGCGCACGCCGAGCCCCTTCAGTTTCGCCCGCACCGGTGCCGCCAGCTTTCCCCGCGCAGCACCCGGCACCAGTCCCGCGTGCTCGGAGAGCCCGTGCAGGACCCCGCGCAGGTCGGGATCGTCGGCGGCGCGGCGCTCGGCGTCGAACAGGGGCGCGAGCCCCTGCGCCACCGTCCCGTCCAGGAACGACTGCAGCCTCGCCCGCACCCGCTCGCGCTGCGCGCCGTCCAGGAACTCGCTGTCCAGCACCTCGACCATCGGCCGCAGCAGCGTCGGGCCGGGCCGCAGCCGGCCGACCGGCGACTGCTCCCAGCAGACCAGCCGGCCATCGCCGCTGAGTCCGAACGCCGCGTCCGCCGCCGCCACCAGCACCTGCACCCGGCGCGGGATCTCGTCGCGCAGCGCCCGCCGCGCCGCCCGCAGCACCAGCCGCCGCTCCGGCCCCTCCGCCTGCGGGTCGGGGATCAGCGAGAAGCCCGACACGTGGCCGACCGAGTGGCCCTCGACCACCACCTCGCCGCGCGGCGTCACCGCCGACAGCAGCTCGGCGCCGCCGCCGCGCTCCGCCTCGTCCAGGCTGCGGATCAGCAGCGCCGCGCGGCGGTCGACGAAGCGCGCGGTCAGCCGCTCGTGCAGCGCGTCCGACAGCAGGTCCTCGATCTCGCGCGTCCGCGCCTGCCAGGTGGCGGCGTCCGCCAGCCAGTCCCGCCGCGCCGCGATGTAGGCGCACACCCGCACCCCGGACAGGCGCTGCATCAGCGTGTCGATGTCGCCGTCGGCGCGGTTCAGCGTGCCCAGCAGCTGCTCGAGCCAGCTCGCCGAGACGCGGCCGGTCCCCGTCACCTCGTGGAACACCCGCGCGCACAGCCGCGTGTGGCTGTCGTCGCCGAGGTGGCGGAAGTCGGGGATCTGGCAGGCCTCCCACAGCAGCCGGGTCGCCCCACGCCCGACCGCCAGCCGCCGGACCTCCGGGTCCGCCGCCAGCGCCTGCAGCGTCTGCAGGTCGGAGGCCTCGTTGCCGGCCACCAGGCCGCGGAGGGGCGGCATCTCCTGCAGGCTGGCCAGTAGCGCGTCGGGGCCCGACAGGTCGAGCGCGCCGTTGCGCCAGGACAGCTGCTCCAGCGGGTCGAAGCGGTGCGCCTCCACCGCCTCGACGATCTCGTCCGGCATGGCCGAGCAGGTGCCGGTGGTGCCGAAGCTGCCGTCGCGCATGCCGCGTCCGGCGCGGCCGGCGATCTGCGCCACCTCCGCCGCACTCAGGCGGCGCGGCCGGGCGCCGTCGAACTTCGACAGCCCGGCGAAGCCGACATGGTTCACGTCCATGTTCAGCCCCATGCCGATGGCGTCGGTGGCGACCAGGTAGTCGACCTCCTTGTCCTGGTAGAGCGCCACCTGGGCGTTGCGGGTGCGGGGGCTGAGCCGGCCCATCACCACCGCGCAGCCGCCGCGGCGGCGTCGGATCAGCTCGGCGATCGCGTAGACCTCGGCGGCCGAGAACGCGACCACCGCCGAGCGCGGCGGCAGCTTGGTCAGCTTCACGCCGCCCACGTGCAGCAGCTGCGACAGCCGCGGCCGGGTCTCGATCTCGGCCCCCGGCACCAGGCGCTGCAGCAGCGGCCGGATCGTCTCGGCGCCGAGGAACATGGTCTCGACCAGCCCGCGCGCGTTCAGCAGCCGGTCGGTGAACACGTGTCCGCGATCGGGATCGGCGCAGAGCTGGATCTCGTCGACCGCCACGAACTCGGGCCGCGGCATCTCGTCGCCACCGAGATCGCGCCCAGCCCTGTTGATCGGGTCGAGCGGCATCGCTTCGACGGTGCACGAGAACCAGCGCGCCCCTGGCGGCACGATCTTCTCCTCGCCGGTGATCAGCCCGACCAGGGCCGCCCCCTTCTGCGCCACCATCCGGTCGTAGTTCTCCCGCGCCAGAAGCCGCAGCGGGAAGCCGATGATGCCCGAGCCGTGGCCCAGCAGCCGCTCCATCGCCAGGTGAGTCTTGCCGGTGTTGGTCGGTCCCAGCACCGCCCGGACGCGCGGGGCGAACGGACCCTGCCCGCCCGGGGAACCGGCGCGCGGCCGGAATGGGGTGTCCGTCATGCGCTAATGGTCGGTCCGGCGGCGCCGGTTTGCAACAGGCGACGGCCAGCGCTTCCATGCATCGGCACTTGATCTCGGCCCACCGCCGCCGGACCGTCGGGCGCACAGGACCCCGACCGAGGACCATGCCGATGTTCGACCGCCCGCTCGACTGCCTGATCGCACCGGACGCGGCCGGTCCGGAGGATGCGATCGCCAATGTCCGTGCGGTGCGGCCGGAACGGCTGGCGGCGCTGCTGGCCGAGCTCCTGCCGGCGCACGCCGCCTGGCTGCGGGCGCAGGGCTTCGCCGCCCAGGCCGGCGAGCTGGCGACGCTGCCGGGCCCGGACGGGATCGGCGGCGCGGTGCTGGGGCTGGGCGCATTCGCCGGCGGGGACACGCAGGGGCCGTTCGCGTTCGGCGCCCTCGCCACCGCCCTCGCCCCGCGCGGCGAGGACCCGGCATCGTCGCCGACCGCCTGGCGGCTGGAGCTGCCGGACGACGTGTCCGCCGACGACGCCGTGCTGGGCTTCTGCCTCGGCGCCTATCGCTTCGGGGCGCTGCGCAGCGCCCCGCCGCCACCGCTGGCCCGGCTGGTGGCACCATCCGGTGCCGGCGAGGCGGCGGCGATCGCGCGCGCGACCTGGCTGGCCCGCGACCTCATCAACATGCCGGCCAACCTGCTCGGGCCGGCGGAGTTGGCGGAGGCGGCGCGGGCGGTGGCGGCCGGCTTCGGCGCCGCCGCCCGCATCGTCGAGGGCGGCGCGCTGGCCGACGCCTATCCGGCGGTGGCGGCGGTCGGCGCCGGCTCGGCGCGGCCGCCGCGGGTGTCGGTGGCGCACTGGCGCGGCTCGGCGGCGACCGAGCGCTCGCCGCTGCTGTCGCTGGTCGGCAAGGGCGTGTGCTTCGACACCGGCGGCTACGACCTGAAGCCGTCGGCGGCGATGCTGCGCATGAAGAAGGACATGGGCGGTGCCGCGATCGCGCTGGCGCTCGCGCGTCTGGTGATGGAGCTAGACCTGCCGATCCGGCTGGCGCTGCGGCTGGGCTGCGTCGAGAACAGCGTGTCGGGGAGCGCGATGCGGCCCTCCGACGTGCTGCGCACCGCCGCCGGCCTCACCGTCGAGGTCGGCAACACCGATGCGGAAGGCCGGCTGGTGCTGGCCGACCTGCTGGCCGAGGCGGCGGGCGAGGCGCCGTCGCTGCTGCTGGACGTGGCCACCCTGACCGGGGCGGCGCGCACGGCACTCGGCCCCGACCTGCCGGCCCTGTTCAGCAACGACGACGCGGTGGCGGGACTGCTGCTGGAGTCGGGCCGGCGCGTCCATGACCCGCTGTGGCGGCTGCCGCTCTGGCCCGGCTACGACAACTGGCTGTCGAGCACGGTGGCGGACCTGAACAGCGTCTCATCGAGGCCCATGGCCGGCGCCGTCACCGCGGCGCTCTTCCTGCGGCGCTTCGTCCCGCCGTCGGTGCGCTGGGCTCATCTCGACACCTATGCCTGGAACGATCAGGCACGGCCGGGCCGACCGGAGGGCGGCGAGGCGCTCGGGCTGCGCGCCCTGTTCGGGGCACTGTTGCCGATTTTTAATGCTGATCGGTGACCGAAACAGTCTGGTAACGTAATTGGGACTGAACCAAGTCATTTCCAAGCATTATATCCCATACTTGTCGTGGTTGCTGGATGTCCGAGATGATCTCCGGCATCGCGATACGGATCTCTCGAGGCCGGACCATCGGGCGATCTCGCCCGCACGCGCGACCCGCCGGACCGGCTGCCGCCGCT
Organism: uncultured Acetobacteraceae bacterium; assembly: GCA_964247725.1. Classification (GTDB taxonomy): domain Bacteria; phylum Pseudomonadota; class Alphaproteobacteria; order Acetobacterales; family Acetobacteraceae; genus Lichenicola. The sequence continues at coordinate 10,174 of CAXTVM010000018.1, forward strand.
CCGGATCGTTCAGGAAAGGATTTTCGACGATGGCTCAGGCCGCAACGACCGACCACTTGGTCGTCACCCTCCGGGACACCGTTGTCTCGATGGTCCGCAGGGATGGTCCGGACCTCTCCGCGCGCCAGCTCGGCGTGTTCCTCACCTGCTACCTGCAGGATGGCGCCCACACCGTCCGCGGCCTGGCTGCCGAGCTCAACGTGTCCAAGCCCGCCATCACCCGGGCGCTGGACCGGCTCGGCGAGCTCGACCTCGCCCGTCGCAAGGTGGACCCGATGGACCGGCGCTCGATCCTGGTGCAGCGGACCCTGAAGGGTGCGGCCTACCTGCGCGAGCTGCGCGCGATCATGGCCGAAGCCGGCGGCACCGGCCGCAAGGGCGGCACGGCCGAGGAGCGTGCGGGCCGCCGCGCAGCCGGCTGATCCGGTCCCGCAACCACCGGGGCGCTGCGGCGCTAGGGCAGGGACGTGGCCCCGCATGACGCGGGTCGACTCCAGCTCGAAGGATGAACCAAAATGCGGACGGCCGCACTTGCCACCAGCCTGCTCCTCGCGACGGCCGCACTCGCCGTGCCGGCGGTCGCCGCGACCGATCCCACCGGCGGGCCGCCGGACGCCACCATGCTGATCTCGGAGAAGGCCGCAGACATCGGCGTCGGTGCGACCTGGGGCGGCGGCACCCTGCACTACCATGGCCGTGCCTACCATTTCTCGCTCAAGGGCGTGGACGTGGCGGCGGTGGGCTTCTCGGAGATCAGCGGGCACGGCCGGGTCTACGGGCTGAAGAGCCTGCGCGACTTCAACGGCACCTACGTGGCGTTGAACGGCGAGGCGACCGTCGGCACCGGTCTCGGCGGCCAGGTGATGAAGAACGGCAACGGCGACGGCGTGCTGATCAAGATCGACGACTTCACCAAGGGCGCCCGGCTAGCCGGGGCCACCGACGGCGTCACCCTGCACGTGTCCGGGACCAAGTAGCGGGACCAGCTCGTCCGCGCGCGGATCAGGCCGGCCCGCGCGCGGGCCGATCGTTCGCAGCGGCATGCCGGACCGCGATCGTCCACGCCAGTTGCGGGACCGCCACCAGCAGGACCGCGATTGCCGGCCGCCCCTCGGCCGCGAACCACGCCAGCAGGCCCCAGGCGGCAAACCCCCAGTGCAGGGCCGACACCGCGGCGGCGGGCAGCCTGGTGCGGGCGGCGACCTGATACAGGTGGCTGCAATGCGCCTGCGCCAGCCGCTCTCCGGCCAGCGCCCGGCGCGCCAGCGTGAACAGCACGTCCCACAGGATGCCGGCCAGCATCAGCGGCACCAGCAGCGCCCGCCATCCGCCGCCGTCCGCCAGCACCAGCAGCGCCAGCGTACCCACCAGCAGCCCGGCCGGCTGGCTGCCGACGTCGCCCAGGAAGATGCGGGCGCGGGGATAGTTGAACGGCAGGAAGCCGAGCAGGCCGGTCGCCGCCATCGGCATCGCGGCCAGCAGCAGCGGGTCGTGCAGCGTCCAGCCGAGCCAGGCCCCGGCGAGGCAGACGATCGTGGTGCTGCCGGACGCCAGGCCGTTCAGCCCGTCGATGAAGTTCATCGCGTTGGTGGTCAGCATCAGCCAGGCCAGCGCCACCGCGACCAGCAGCGCCAGCAGTGGCGTCGGGGGCATCGCACGGATCGAGGCCAGAGCCGCCGCCGTCGCCAGGACCGCCGCCCCCATCTGCGCCGCCAGCTTGGCGCGGTAGCCGAACTGGCGCAGGTCGTCGAGCCAGGAGACCACCGCCAGCAGCAGCAGTGCCGACAGCAGCAGCAGCGCCGCCGGCCACCGTTCGCCGCCGCTCGGCAGCAGCGCCAGCGCCGCGGGAGTGCCGAGCAGCAACGCCGCCACGGCGCCGACGCCGCCGCCCTTGGGCGTCGGCCGGTCGTGAGCGCTGCGGGCGCCGGGCACGTCCACAACGCCAAGCCGGATCATCCGCCGCACGAGCGCCGCCGAGAGCGGGATCGCGAAGGCGGCGAGGGCGAGGCAGGCCGGCAGCCGCCAGGATGCGCCCGCTCCAAGCTGCAAGAACGGCCGCAAGAGGGTCTGCGGATGGGGGGGAATCACGATCGGCCTCCCGCCCGGCACCTGCGCGCACCGGTCTTCTTGCCCAGGGGAGGCTGGGCTATAGGGGTGCGGCCATGCCCTCGCAACGCCCCTCGGACGATCCGGAGCACCCCGGCCCGGCGCCGGCCCCGGCGGGGCCCGGCCGACATCCGGTGGCAGGGCGCCTGTTGGCACGGGGTCCGCTGGCACGAGGTTTGCGGCCGCTGAACCGCATCCTCGTCAACATGGCGCTGGACGGCGCGCTGGCCGCGGCGGCGGCGCCGCTGGCGCGCTGGCTCGCCGACCCGGGCGGCGGGCTGCTCCATCCGCTCTGGTTCCTGGCCGGCGGCGCCATCACGCTGCTGGTCGGCGGCGTGCCGTTCCGGGTCTCGCAGCAATACTGGCGGTTCTCCGGCGTCGCCGACCTGCTCGGCATCGCCGGCGGCTCGGTCGCCAGCGCCGCCCTGTTCGCCTCGCTGCTGCTGCTGACCGGCTTCCCGCTGCCCAGCGTCACCTTCCCGATCATCCACGCGCTTACCCTGCTGGTGCTGCTGGGGGGCTTGCGGGTCGTCTACCGGCTGTCGCAGGGCCGGCTGGTCGGCAGCGGCGGCGCCGACACCCAGCGCGTGCTGCTGGTCGGCGCCGACCGCGCCTCGGACCTTTTCCTGCGCGCGGTGCGGCGCGAGCGCGGCACGCCGCTGCGCGTCCAGGGCCTGCTGGCCCGCGGCAGCAACCAGCCCGGCCGCCGCATCCACGGGGTGCCGATCCTGGGCACGGTGCGCGAGGCGGCCGCGGTGCTGGAGCGGCTGGAACGGCGCGGCCGGCGTCCGGACGGGCTGGTGGTGACCGACCCCGAGCTGCGCGGCGAGGACCTGGCCGCGGTGATCCGCGCGGCCGAGGCGCTGTCGATCCCGGTCGGCCGCGCCCCCGACCCGACCGCGCTCACGCCCGCCACCCGGGTCGAGCTGCGTCCGGTGGCGATCGAGGACCTGCTCAACCGGCCCGAGGTGGCGCTGGACCGGGCGGCGATGGCCCGCCTGGTCGCCGGCCGCCGCGTGCTGGTGACCGGCGCCGGCGGCACCATCGGCGGCGAGCTGGCGCGCCAGCTCGCCGCCCTGTCGCCGGAGCGGCTGGTGCTGCTCGACCACGGCGAGTTCGCGCTGTGGCAGATCGACCTCGAGCTGGCCGAGGCGGCGCCCGCGGTGGAGCGGCGCAGCGTCGTCGCCGACGTCCGCGATCCCGTCCGGCTGGCCGCCCTGTTCGCCGAGCACCGGCCGGAGATCGTGTTCCATGCCGCCGCGCTGAAGCACGTGCCGATCGTCGAGGCCAACCCGTCCGAGGGCATGCTGACCAACATCCTGGGTACCCGCCACGTCGCCGACGCCGCCCGCGTCGCCGGCACCGCTGTCATGGTGCTGATCTCCACCGACAAGGCGGTGAACCCGAGCAGCCTGATGGGCGCCTCCAAGCGCGCCGCCGAGATGTACTGCCAGTCGCTCGACATCATCGCGGAAAGGGGGGCGGAAAGGCGGGCTGAAAGGGGAGCCGAAGGGGGGGCCGTCCAGGAGGTCGCCTCGGGCCTGCGCTGCGTCACCGTGCGGTTCGGCAACGTGCTCGGCAGCACCGGCTCGGTGGTGCCGCTGTTCCGCCGCCAGCTCGAGCGCGGCGGCCCGCTGACCGTGACGCATCCCGACATGCAGCGCTACTTCATGACGGTGCCGGAGGCGGTGGGCCTGGTGCTGCAGGCGAGCGCCGTCGCCGGCCCGGGTTCCGATACCCGGCGGCTGCTGCGCGGCGGCGGCATCTTCGTGCTGGACATGGGTGCCCCGGTGAAGATCGTCGACCTGGCGCGGCAGATGATCCGGCTGGCCGGCCTGCGTCCGGACCAGGACGTGCAGATCCGCTACACCGGCCTGCGCCCGGGCGAGAAGCTGTTCGAGGAGCTGTTCCACGGCAGCGAGCCGCCGGTGCCGACCCGCCATCCCGGCCTGTTGGTGGCGACGCCGCGGGTGCAGGACCCCCGCGCGGTCGGCCAGGCGCTGGACGCGATCGGCGGCGCCTGCCGCGACGGCCATCCGGAGCAGGCGCTGGCGCTGCTGAAGCGGCTGGTGCCGGAGTTCGAGCACAATGCGGAAGGCGGTGCCCAAGGCGGTGCCCACGGAGGCGCCCAAGGCGGCGAGGCGAAGCTGCCCGAAGAAGCCGCCGAACCAGTAGAGGCCCTGCCATGAGCATCGCGCGCACCGTCGCCACCCGTCCCGCCGGCTTCCGGCAGGTCGCGTTCCTCGACCTCAAGGCGCAGCAGGCGCGCATGGCACCGAGGCTGCGGGCGCGGCTGGAGGCGGTGCTCGGGCACTGCCAGTTCGTGCTGGGCCCGGAGGTGGCGGAGCTCGAGGACCGGCTGGCTTCGTTCTGCGGCGCCGCGCACTGCGTGGCGCTGAGCTCGGGCACCGACGCGCTGCAGATCGCCATGATGGCGGCCGGCATCGGTCCCGGCTGCGCGGTGTTCCTGCCCGCCTTCACCTACACCGCCACCGCCGAGGTGCCGCTGGTGCTGGGCGCCAAGCCGGTGTTCGTCGACGTCGACCCGCGCACCTTCCAGATCGACCCCGAGCACCTGCGCGCCCGCATCCGGGAGGTCCGCCGGAACGGGCGGCTGCGCCCGGCGGCGATCATCGGCGTGGACCTGTTCGGGCAGCCGGCGCCGTGGCCGGCCCTGCGCGAGATCGCCGGCGAGGGCGGCCTGTTCCTGCTCGACGACTGCGCGCAGAGCTTCGGCGGCAGCCTCGCCGGCAACCGGCTCGGCCGCGAGGCCGACGCCACCGCGATCAGCTTCTTTCCGTCGAAGCCGCTCGGCGGCTACGGCGACGGCGGCGCGCTGCTGACCGACTGCGCCGACCGCGCCCGGCTCTACCGCAGCCTGCGCTCGCACGGCGAGGGCGAGACCCGCTACGAGGTGCTGCGCACCGGCATGAATGGCCGGCTCGACACGCTGCAGGCGGCGGTGCTGCTGGCCAAGCTCGACCTGTTCGAGGCCGAGCTGGTCCGGCGCGAGCGGATCGCCGGCACCTACGACGCCGGCCTCGGCCCCCACCTGCAGGTGCCGGCGCGGGTGCCGGACAGCACCAGCGCCTGGGCGGTGTATGCGGTGCTGCTGCCCGGTCGCGCCGAGCGCGACGCGCTGCAGGCCGAGCTGCGCGGCCACGGCGTGCCGACCGCGATCTACTACCCGCGGCCGCTGCACCGGCAGCCCGCCTATCAGCCGCACCATGACGGCGCGGCACTACCGGTGTCGGACGACCTCGCCGAACGCATCCTGGCGCTGCCGATCCATCCCGAGCTCGACGACGCCGACGTCAGCCACGTCGTCGACTGCGTGGCGGCGCGGGTTTCGGGCAGGTGAGCAAGGCCAGGGCTCTGCCCTGGACCCGCCAAGGGCCGCGGCCCGGAACCCGACTCCTTAAGCTAAGGTTTCCAAAGGCTCGCCTTTGGCGGGGTCCAGGGGCAGAGCCCCCGGCCTTCCTACCGCTTCGACCGAAACACCTGCTAGATGTCGCGCCGCGGCGGAGGGACGGATATGGACAGGCGAAGGCGGCTGATCGGAGCCCTGGCGGCATTGCTGTGCGCCGGACAGGCGCCGGCGCCTGCCGATCCGGGCAATTCCGAGAGCCTCACGGTGACCGGCCACCGCCAGAAGTTCGAGAGCGCGCCGATGCCGGGTCCGCCGCTGCCGCCGCCACCGGACAAGCCGCCGGCGCATCTCGGGCGCTACAAGATCTCCGGCGACCAGGAGCGGCACGACGGCGTCGACGACCAGACCGGGGCCCAGATCGGCGCGTTCGGCACCGCCTACACCAATGCGAGCCCGGTGGCGCAGGGCCTGGCGGCGAATCACCCCAACTAGATGCTCCGGAGCATCATCCGATCGAACGGCTTGTCCGGTCGGATGAAGATGCTCGCAGAAACAACAAGCTAGATCATGATCCGTGAGGTTATGCGATCGGATCATGCTCTAGGTGTGAGCTGGCGCCATCGCCGGCTGCGCGGCCGGGAGGCGGGCATCCGGCCGCCCCGGCTTGTCCCCATCCACGAACTCCAGCACGAAGTCCCGTAGCCGGTCGATATCGAGCATCGGCTGCGGCGCGATGCCGGCGGCCCGCACGTTGCCGCGATCGAAGCGCCGGACTTGCCCGAGATAAGGCGTGTAGTGCCGCAGCCGCTGCAGCAGCATGCCGGCCAGCCGGCCCACCGGCTCGGCCTCGTCCTGGCGATCGATCGAGAACCCGGCCAGCGGCGACAGCTGGGCCAGCACCTCGATCAGCGACAGCGGGCTGTCGCTGGTCAGGTGGAACGCGTGCTCCAGCGTGGCCGCACCCGCCTCCAGCAGGTGGATCAACTCGTCCACCACCACGTCCACCGGAATCAGGTCGAGGGTGGCGTCCGGCGGCAGCGGCAGCCGGATCGACTGGCCCTGGTGGCGCTGCACCCGGCCGAGCTGGAAGATCGTCTGCACCACGTTGTAGAAGCCCGACGACGACGACAGCCGGTGCGTGGTGGAGTGGCCGATGATGATGCTGGGCCGCAGGATCCGGTAGCCGAGCCCGTATGCGGCGCAGCGCTCGCGCACCGCCGCCTCGGCGTCCCACTTGCTCTCCTCGTAGCCGTTGCTGAAGCCGGTCGGCCGGCGCACCTCGTCCTCGGCAATGTCGCCGGCCCGGTCGCCGGCGACGTAGGCGGTGCTGACGTAGTTGAACTCCGTCGCGCCCAGCCGCGCCGCCGCGTCCAGCAGAGACCGGGTGCCGTCGACGTTGACCCGCCGCACCGCCTCGCGGTCGTCCGCGCGGAACGACAGGCTGGCGGCGCAGTGCACCACCCGCGGCGGCCGGCCGCCGCGCCGCGCCGCCCAGGCGGCGGCGGCGGCGATCCAGCCCGGCGCGTCACCGAGATCGCCGCGCAACGCCGACGCCCGCGACAGCAGCGCCGGGCCGATCGCGTCCCCGCTGTCGGCCGCCGCCCGCCGCAGCGCCGCGTGCAGCCGCGCCGTGGCGGCGGCGGCGTCGGGTGCCCGGATCAGGCAGGCGACGACGGCGGCCGGATGGCGCCGCAGCCAGTCGACCACCAGGTGCGAGCCCAGGAAACCGCCGCCGCCGGTGACCAGGAGATCCCCATTCGGTCGCACGCTCAATCGGCCCCGTCCGGTCGCTGCATCGCATCCCTGCCCGTCGCAGCGGCTATGTGAAGGGCGCGCGGTCGCGGCACAAGCCGGACTCCGTTATAAGCGGGCCGAACGCCGCAACCGACCTGGTCCGTCGGCGTTCGTGACGGCCGGAGCCGTCGCCGCTCCACCATCATCGAGGACTGCCACCATCTTCAAGGGAAACAAGTTCAACGAGCGCCAGTCGGCCTCGGCGGATGCCAAGCGCGCCGTGCTGGCCAAGTTCCAGTCGCGTCCGCCGGCCGACGACCCGGCCGTGCAGGCACGGGCCGCCGAGCGGCGGGCGATCGCCGAGGCGCGCGAGGCACGCATGGCCGAGCGTCGGATCGAGCGCGAGGCCGAGGCCGCCCGCAAGGCGGCGGAGCGGCTCGCGGCCGAGGCGGCCGATGCCGAGCGCCGCAAGGCGGACGAGGCCCGCGCGGTCGAGGAGGCGCGCGACGCGGCGCTGCTGAAGCTGCAGCAGAAGGCGGCGCGCGACGCCCGCTACGCCGCTCGCAAAGCGCGTCGCTGACGGCGCGCACCGCCGTCGTCACCGGCGCCACCGGCGGCCTCGGCCGCTACGTGGCGCTCGGCCTGGCGCAGGCTGGCTGCGCGCTCGTCCTGATCGGCCGCGACCCCGGCCGGCTGGCCGACACGGTGCGCTGGATCGCGCACGAGGCGCCCGGCGGTAGCCCGGTGCGGACCGTGCGCGCCGACCTCTCGCTGCTGGCGGAGACCCGGCGGGCGGCGGCGGAGGTGGCGGCGCTGGCGCCGTCGCTCGACATCCTGGTCAACAATGCCGGGACGCTGTCGCGGCATCGCATCGAGACCGCGGAAGGGCACGAGCTCACGCTCGCGGTCAACCACCTGTCGCCGTTCGTGCTCACCGAGTCGCTGCTGCCGGCGCTGCGCGCGTCCGCCGCGGCCCGGGTGGTGATGGTCGGCTCGTCCAGCTCCGATCACGCCCGCATCGATCCGGACGACCTCGAGCTGCGCCGCGGCTGGTTCATGAGCCGGGCCTACGCGCGGTCCAAGCTGGCCTCGCTGATGACCGGCCTCGAGCTCGCGCCGTCGCTGCAGCAAGCGGGGCGGCAGGCGGGCGTGTTCCTGAACGTGGTGCATCCGGGCCTGGTGGCGACCGGCCTGGTACGCGACGGGGTGGCGGCGAAGCTGGTCTGGCGGGCGCTCGCCGCCGTGGCGCTGACCGCGCCGCAGGGGGCCGAGACGCCGCTGCGGGCGGCGCTGTCGCCGGCGCTGCAGGGCGTCAGCGGCCGCTATCTGAACCCGCGGGGCGAGGCCCGGCCGAACCGTAGGGCGCTCGATCCGGCGCTGCGGGCGCGCGTGCTGGCCGCGACCCGGGCGCTTCTCTGACGCCGCGCAGCGCCCGCCAGGCGCCGGCGAGCCAGTCCTGGCTGCTCCAGCCGCGCGCCCACCGGTCGAACGGGCCGTGCATCGAGTGGCCGGAGCGCCGGGTCTCGAACAGGCAGGCGATCGGCGCCCGTGCCTCGCCGCACGGCAGCTCGGTGGCGAAGCCGCTCTTGGACACCAGGTACCCGGCCAGCCGCGGCGACAGCCGCGCCAGCCAGTCGTAGGCCAGCACCACCCCGGTCAGGATGCTCTCGCCGCCGCGGCCGGTGGCGCAGCGATAGACGCCGCGCGCCGCCACCTCGGTGCGGTAGACCGGCGGCACCGGCCGCGCCGGGAAGCCCATGTGCGAGATCGCGTGCTCGAAGAACGGCGTGTTGATCGCCGGCGGGAACAGCGTGCCGAGCCTGACCCGGCTGCCCGCCAGCCGCAGCTCGATCCGCAGCGACTGCCCGAACGCCCGCACCGCAGCCTTGGCGCCGGAGTAGGATGTCATCAGCGGCACGCCGTGGAACACCACCGCCGAGCAGACATTGACGATCGTGCCGGCGTCGCGCGGGCGCATGTGCGACAGCGCGATCCGGGTGCCGTTGACGGTGCCGAGGTAGGTGACGTCGGTGACGCGCCGGTACTCCGCCTCGGAGACGTCGCCGAAATGGCCATAGACGCCGTTGCCGGCGGCGTTGACCCAGACGTCGATCGGGCCGAGCGCCGCCGCCACCACCTGCGCGGCCGCATCGAGTGCTGCGCTGTCGGTGACGTCGGCCACCGCCCAGGCGGTCACCGCACCGGGCGACTGCCGCTCGATCAGCGCCGCGGCGGCGGCGAGCCCTTCGGCACTGCGCGACACCAGCCCGACCCGCCAGCCTTGGGCAGCGAACAGGGCGGCGCTGCCCAGCCCGATGCCGGAGGACGCGCCGGTCAGCAGCACGACGCGGGTCGCGGCGGGGGATGAAGCCATGGCCCATTAGCGCCGACCTGCGTCCGCTGTAAATCAGGCCGGGCTGTTGCATGAGAAAGCAGGTCAGGGGCTTTGCCCCTGGACCCCACTGGGGCCGCGGGCCCCGACGGGTCCAGGGCAGGGCCCTGGCCTTCTTCCGGGTCCGATGTGCGGCCCTATCGGAGACCAATGCCGGAGAGGTCGTCGAAATGCGCCTCGGCCCCCCAGCCGTAGAGACCCGCCTTCATCACGCCCGCGTGCGTCCGCCAGCCGTTGCCGACCGCGAGCACGATCTCGTTGCGGCCGCGTCGGAGATCGAGCGGGACCCGGGCGTTGTCCGGACCGAGGCGGTCGTTCGGCGACAATCGACGTTCCTCGGACTAGTAGGGGTTGGCGCCGGAGTAGACGAGCGTGCCGTTCAGGAACACCGACACCTGCCGCGCCCAGCCGATCCGGACGGTCCGGCGCGTGGCCGCGGCGGCGGTGACCACGGTCTTGAGCCAGCCGACGGAGGTCGAGGGCGCCAGGCCGACGTCGAAGGCGCGGCTCAGGTTGACCAGCCCGGTCGGCTCCGCCGCGATCCTGCTCCAGGCGCCGGGCGGCGGGATACCCGCCGTCGCGACCGGGTGACCCGTGGCAAGCGCCGTCGGCGGCGCCGCGAGCCACGCCGTGACGGTGCCCGGATCGGCGGGCGCCTGGCGCAGGCCGGCCAGCGCCGGCGGGTTGCCGTAATGGATGACGAGGTTGGCGTAGATGGCCGGTCCCTTGAACGCGATCCCGCCGTCCCGGGTCACGCCCTGGAGCCGGGGCACCACGAGCGAGGGCTCTGCCTCATGGTTGACGTAGACGAGCATCCGATCGCCGGCGACCGCCAGGCGGACATGGTTCCAGCCGGTGGGCGCCACCGGCGCCGGGCCCGCCCGATCCGGATAGATGTCCCACTGCATGAGGCCGTGCGTGATCGGCGCATACTGGATGCAGTCGTCGGCGGCCGGGCAGTCTGGGTTGGCGCGCAGGTAGACGATCCCGCCGGCCTGGTTGCCCTGGCGGCGAAAGACGATGCCGGTGTCGCCGTAGGCGAGCGGCCTGATGTCGAAGTCGATAATGCCGTTCGAGAAGCCGGCGTCATCCGAGACCGCGACCGCCTCGTTGACGGTCATGGTGCCCAGGGGCGTGCCCTCGTAGCTTCTGAAGCCGAGCACGCCCGGCGCCTGGCCCACCCAGCCGATCGGCGGTGCCAGCGTCCACCTGTCCGCGGTCATCGGATAGGGGATCGGCCGCTGTGCCAGTGCCGCCGAGGCCCCAGCGAAGCTGGCGAGAGCGAGCAGGACGAGGCCGCCCGCCCACCCGGAGCGCCGACGGCCCGGACGGTGCGGCGGGGATGAACGGGGCACGTCGGCCTTGCTCCTGGCGGTGGCGGTGGATGGATAGCGGGGTTTGGCCGACCGATACAGTCGGCTGGCCGTCTTCGAGCCGGACGGATCCGCCGGATCATGGGCTGGCCTGTCTGGAAGCCCTTCGTTGCGGACCTGCATGACTTCTACCCGGCTGGCCTTCCTGATCGCCGGTCTCTCGACCGCGTGCTGGGCCTGCCTGGTGCCGTTCGCGCGCGCCCGGCTCGGCATCGGCGACGCGGCGCTCGGCCTGCTGCTGCTGGGGCTCGGCGCCGGCTCGGTCGGGGCCATGCCGCTGGCCGGCCTGCTCACCCACCGGTTCGGCTGCCGCGCGGTGATCCTGACGGCGGGCTGCCTGCTCTGCGGCTGCCTGCCGCTGCTGGCGGCCGTCCCCGGCCTGGCCGCGACCGCGGCCTGCCTGGTGCTGTTCGGGGCCGCGCTGGCCTCGCTCGACGTGGCGATGAACGTGCGGGCGGTGCTGGTGGAGGCCGAGGCCGGCCGGCCGCTGATGTCGGGATTCCACGGGATCTACAGCGCCGGCGGCATCGCCGGGGCACTCGGCACGGGCGCGCTGCTGTCGGCCGGCGCCGGCCCGCTCGCGGCCGCGTCGGGCCTGGCCGGCTCCGGCCTGCTGCTGCTGCTGGCGGCGGCGCCGGGCCTTGGCATAGGCGCGGACGGAGGCGCGGCGCCGGTGCCGGTGCGGACCCTGGTGCGGGCGCTGCCGCGCGGTCCGGTGCTGCTGATCGGCCTGCTGTGCGCCGTCTGCTTCCTCGCCGAGGGCGCCGTCGCCGACTGGAGCGCGCTCCTGCTGCGGCGCGGCGGCCGCCTCGGCCCGGCCTGGTCGGGGGCCGGGTATGCGGCGTTCTCCGCCACGATGACGCTCGGCCGCCTCTGCGGCGACGCCGTGGTGCGACGGGCGGGCGGGCGGGCGGTCCTGGCCGGCGGCGGCCTGCTGGCATCGGCCGGCCTGCTGCTGGCGGTGGCGAGCCCGGCGCCGTGGGCGGCGCTGGCCGGCTTCGCGCTCGCCGGCGCCGGCGCCGCCAACCTGGCGCCGCTGCTGATCGGCGCCGCCGGGCGGCAGCGGTCGGTGCCGCCGGCGGCGGGCGTGGCCGCGGCCGGCACGCTCGGCTATGCCGGCCTGCTCGCCGGGCCGGCGCTGGTCGGCCTCGCCGCCGGCGCGGTCGGGCTGCCGGCGGCGCTGGTCCTGGTTGCGTCGCTGCTGCTGGCGGTACCGGCCGGAGCCTCTATCTTCGACAGGCCCGGCATCGGCGGCAGCCGCGCCCCCAGGAGCATACGGTCGTGATCTCGCTCACCCATCTGCAGCGCCTGGAGGCGGAGAGCATCCACATCATCCGGGAGGTGGTGGCGGAGGTGGAGCGCCCGGTGATGCTCTATTCGGTCGGCAAGGACAGCGCGGTGATGCTGCACCTGGCGCGCAAGGCGTTCCATCCCGGCGCGCCGCCGTTCCCGCTGCTGCACGTCGACACCACCTGGAAGTTCCGGGACATGTACCGGCTGCGCGACCGCGTCGCGGCGGACAGCGGCATGGAGCTGCTGGTGCACCGCAACCCCGACGCGATGGCGCGCGGCATCAACCCGTTCGACCACGGCGCGCTGCACACCGACCTGTGGAAGACCGAGGGGCTGAAGCAGGCGCTGGACCGGCACGGCTTCGACGCCGCGTTCGGCGGCGCGCGCCGCGACGAGGAGAAGAGCCGCGCCAAGGAGCGGGTGTTCTCGTTCCGCTCGGCCAACCACCGCTGGGATCCCAAGACCCAGCGCCCCGAGCTGTGGCGGCTCTACAACGCCCGCAAGGCGCGCGGCGAGAGCATCCGGGTGTTCCCGATCTCGAACTGGACCGAGCTCGACGTCTGGCAGTACATCCAGGCCGAGGAGATCCCGATCGTGCCGCTCTACTTCGCGGCGATGCGCCCGACCGTGGAGCGCGACGGGCTGCTGCTGATGGTCGACGACGACCGCTTGCCGCTGCGTCCGGGCGAGGTGCCGACGATGCGCAGCATCCGGTTCCGCACGCTGGGCGACTACCCGCTCACCGGCGCGGTGGAGAGCACCGCCGCGACCCTGCCGGCGGTGATACAGGAGATGCTGCTCACCACCACCAGCGAACGTCAGGGCCGGGCCATCGACCACGATCCCGGCGCCTCCATGGAGCGCAAGAAGCAGGAGGGGTACTTCTGATGGGCACGCCCTCCTACGGCGGCGACGCGCTGATCGCCGAGGACATCGGCGCCTACCTCGAGCGCCATGCCGCCAAGTCGCTGCTGCGCTTCATCACCTGCGGCTCGGTCGACGACGGCAAGTCGACCCTGATCGGCCGGCTGCTCTACGACAGCCGGATGATCTTCGACGACCAGCTGGCGGCGCTGGAGGCGGACAGCCGCCGCATCGGCACGCAAGGGTCGGCGATCGACTTCGCGCTGCTGGTCGACGGGCTCGCGGCCGAGCGCGAGCAGGGCATCACCATCGACGTCGCCTACCGCCACTTCACCACCGAGACCCGCAAGTTCATCGTCGCCGACACCCCCGGCCACGAGCAGTACACCCGCAACATGGTGACCGGCGCCTCGACCGCCGACCTGGCCGTGATCCTGGTCGACGCCCGCAAGGGGGTGCTCACCCAGACCCGGCGGCACAGCTACCTGGCCCATCTGCTCGGCATCCGCCACCTGGTGCTGGCGGTCAACAAGATGGACCTGGTTGGCTACGACCGCGCCCGCTACGCCGAGATCGTCGGCGAGTACGGCGTGTTCGCGGCCTCGATCGGCATCGCCGGCTTCGTGCCGATGCCGCTGTCGGGCCTGGCCGGCGACAACGTCACCACCCGCTCGGCGAACATGCCCTGGTACGAGGGCCCGACCCTGATCGGCCACCTGGAGACGGTGCCGCTCGACGTCGCTGCCGACCAGGAGCGGCCGTTCCGGATGCCGGTCCAGCTCGCCCGCCGCCCCAACCTCGACTTCCGCGGCTTCTCCGGGCTGATCGCCGCCGGCGCGGTGCGTCCGGGCGACCCCGTGCGGATCCTGCCGTCGGGCCGCACCAGCCGGATCGCCCGCATCGTCACCTCGGGCGGCGACCTTCCCGTCGCCGTCGCCGGGCAGTCGGTGACGCTGACGCTCGCCGACGAGGTCGACTGCTCGCGCGGCGACGTGATCGCGGCCGCCGCCAGCCCGCCGGAGGCGGCCGACCAGTTCGAGGCGACGCTGGTCTGGATGGCCGACGAGCCGATGCTGCCCGGGCGCTCCTACCTGCTGAAGCTGGCCACCCAGACGGTGTCGGCGCAGGTGCAGGCACCCAAATACCAGGTCAACGTCAACACCATGGAGCACCTGGCGGCCAGGACGCTGGAGCTGAACGCGATCGGCGTCGCCAACCTGTCCACCGACCGGCCGCTGGTGTTCGAGCCCTATGCCGAAAGCCGCGAGCTCGGCGGCTTCATCCTGATCGACAAGATCAGCAACGCCACGGTGGGCGCCGGGCTGCTGCACTTCGCGCTGCGCCGGGCGGCCAACGTGCACTGGCAGGCGATCGAGATCAGCCGTGCCGCGCACGCGGCGCAGAAGAACCAGCGGCCGCGCCTGCTGTGGTTCACCGGCCTGTCCGGCGCCGGCAAGTCCACCATCGCCAACCTGGTCGAGCGCCGGCTGCACGCGCTGGGCCGGCACACCTTCCTGCTCGACGGCGACAACATCCGGCACGGGCTGAACAAGGATCTCGGCTTCACCGACGCCGACCGGGTCGAGAACATCCGCCGCGTCGGCGAGGTCGCCAAGCTCATGACCGACGCCGGGCTGATCGTGCTGACCGCCTTCATCTCGCCGTTCCGGGCCGAGCGCCGGCTGGTCCGCGACATGCTGCCCCCGGGCGAGTTCGTCGAGATCCACGTCGACGTCCCGCTGGCCGAGGCCGAGCGCCGCGACGTGAAGGGGCTGTACGCCAAGGCGCGCCGCGGCGAGCTTCGCCACTTCACCGGCATCGACAGCCCCTACGAGCCGCCCGAGCACCCCGAGATCCGCATCGACACCGCGGCGGCGACGCCGGAGGCGGCGGCCGAGCTGATCGTGGAGCGCGTGTTCGGGCCCGGCGACGAGGCGGCGTTCTCGATCTGACCGGCGGCCCGGCACCTGGGACCCCTGCCGTCATGCTGCCACGATCGCCGCTATCGTAGGGCCTATCGCGTCAGGGAGACCGTTCGGTGCGCACGACCCATCGTCCCGTCCTTGCCCTCCTGCTGCTGGCGGCCGGCCTTGCCGGCGCGCGAACGGCGCGGACGCAGCCCTACGGCTATGCGCCGCTGCCGCCGCCGCGCTTCGAGCCGCCGCCGCCACCGCCGCCGCCGGGTCCGCACCTGGCCTGGCAGGCCGGCGGCTGGGACTAGGACGGCCGCGCCTATGTCTGGCGGCCCGGCCACTACGTGGCCTGGCGCCCGCACTACGGCGCCTGGGTGCCGGGGCACTGGGCGCCGCGCGGCGGCGAGACCGTCTGGATCCCGGCCCACTGGCGCTGAGCCCGCCTGGCCTCGCGCGTCCTTGAACGGGATGCGCGGCCGCTGCAAGAAGCCGCCATGGCATCCGGCAAGACGCTCAACCAGGCCAACCTCGAGGCGCTCGGCGCCGCCCGCCTGGCTGCCCTCCTGCTGCAGCTCGGCGCCGACGATCCCGTCGTCAGGCGGCGGCTGCGGCTGGCGCTGGCGGGCAGCGCCGGGCCGGCGGCGGCGGCCGCGGCCGTGGCGAAGCGGCTGGCCCGCATCGCCTCCGCCAGGAGCGTCCTCGACTGGCGGAAGGTGAAGGCGCTGGCGGCCGAGCTCGAGGCGCAGCGCCGCGCCATCCTCGACCTGGTGGCGCCGGGCGACCCGCGGGAGGCCTTCGAGCTCGCCTGGCGCCTGCTCTGTTGCGCGGGGCCGGTGCACGGGCGCGGCGACGACGGCAGCGGCCGGCTCGCGGCGGTCTTCGGGGCCGCGGCGCGCGACCTCGGCGGCCTCGCCACGGCGGCCCGACCGGATACCGTCCGGCTCGCCGAATGCGCGTTCGAGGCGATCCGCGGGGACGGCCACGACGTCTGGAAGGAGCTGGTCCCGATCCTTGCCGCGCCGCTCGGGCGGACCGGACTCGGCGCGCTCAGGAGCCTGGTCGAGGCGTGGCGGGCGGAGCCGGTGCCGACGCCGCCCGAGGCCGCGCGGAAGGTGGTCGGCTGGAGCCTGTCGGGCAGGATCCATGCCGACGAGCTGGAGGCCAGCCGTCGCCTGAGCACGGCGAGGTTCGTGCTGAAGCAGATCGCCGACGCGCTCGGCGACGTCGACGGCTACGTCGCGCAGTTCGACCCTCGCGCGCGGTCGGTGCCGCGGATCGCCGCCGACATCGCGCGCCGGCTGCTGGAGGCCGGCCGGGCGCAGGATGCCTGGAAGGCGGTGCAGGCCACCGACGACCGGCTCGGCCCGATGCCGCTCGACTGGGAGCGGGCGCGGACCCGGACGCTGGAGGCGCTCGGCCGGCCGGACGAGGCGCAGGCGTTCCGCTGGGCGTGCTTCGCCGAGACGCTGGAGGCGAGCCACCTTCGCGACTTCATGGGGCGGCTGCCGGAGTTCGAGGACTTCGAGGCCGAGCAGCGCGGCCTGGCGCTCGCCTCCGGCCATCGCGACCCGCACCGGGCGCTGGCGTTCCTGGTCGGCTGGCCCGACCTGCCGCGTGCGGCGAGGCTGGCGCTCGACCGCGGCGGCGAGCTGGACGGCGATCTCTACACGGTGCTGTCCCCCGCCGCCGACGCGCTGCAGGACCGGCACCCCCTGGCGGCGACGCTGCTGCGGCGTGCCATGATCGACTTTACGCTCGGCGCCGCCCGCTCGTCGCGCTACAAGCATGCGGCACGTCACCTGCTGGACTGTGCCAGCATGGCGTCGCGCATCGCGGAGCCGGGGACCGTGCCCGATCATGCGGCCTACGAGCGGGCTCTCCGAGCCGAGCACGGCCGCAAGGCCGCCTTCTGGCAGGAGGTGCGGACCCCGCCAGGTGTCGCATCGACGACCTAACCGACGATTGGAGGCCCGGACGATGACCGACCTGCCCGCCTACACGCCGCCCGAGATCTGGAGCTGGAAGCAGGGCAACGGCGGCCGTTTCGCCTCCATCAACCGGCCGGTGGCCGGCGCCACGCACGAGAAGGAGCTGCCGGTCGGGCGCCACCCGCTGCAGCTCTACTCTCTGGCGACGCCCAACGGCATGAAGGCGACGGTGATGCTGGAGGAGCTGCTGGCCCTCGGGCATGCGGGCGCCGAGTACGACGCCTGGCTGATCCGCATCGGCGACGGCGACCAGTTCGGCAGCGGCTTCGTCGGCGTAAACCCGAACTCCAAGATCCCGGCGCTGCTGGACCGTAGCGGGCCCGCGCCGATCCGCGTGTTCGAGTCGGGCGCGATCCTGGTGCACCTGGCCGAGAAGTTCGGCGCGCTGCTGCCGACCGAGGCGGCGCGGCGGGCCGAGTGCCTGTCCTGGCTGTTCTGGCAGATGGGCAGCGCGCCCTATCTCGGCGGCGGCTTCGGGCACTTCTATGCCTACGCGCCGGTCAAGATCGAGTATGCGATCGACCGCTTCGCGATGGAGACCAAGCGCCAGCTCGACGTGCTGGACCGCCGGCTGGGGGAGAGCCCGTTCCTGGCCGGCGACGACTACACCATCGCCGACATCGCGGTCTGGTGCTGGTACGGCCGGCTGGCGCAGGGGCTGCTCTACGACGCCGCCACCTTCCTGCAGGTGCAGGACTACACGAGCGTGCAGCGCTGGGCGGACGGGATCGCGGCGCGTCCGGCGGTGCAACGCGGCTGCATGGTCAACCGGATCACCGGCGAGCCGGCCGGGCAGCTGCACGAGCGCCACGACGCGGCGGACTTCCTGACGCGGACGCAGGACAAGCTCGCCTCCGGGTAACTGCGGACCGCACGGGTCCCCGGACGCGTCAGGCCGCGGTCCCGGCGATCGCGGCCCGCCGCGCCCTGATGAGGGTGACCATCCGCACCGCCTCGGCCGCCGTCAGCCGGCCCACCGGACCGCTCGACAGCGCCGACAGCAGCACCGAGCCGTCCGGCGCCAGCATGAAGGCGCTCGGCTGCAGGTGATGCGGCACCGGGTTGACGAGGGCGCCGGTCGCGGCCGCGACCGTGCCGGCGTCCGCCCCGTACCCGATCCGGACGGCGGGGCCGAGCCGCCGCGCCAGCGCCGTGGCCGTCGCCTCGTCGTCGACCGAGACGGCGGCGACCTTGATGCTGGCCGCATCGAGCGCCGCCCGTGCCGCCGCGTAGCCCTGCAGCTGCTCGACGCAGAACGGGCACCAGGCGCCGCGATAGGTCAGCACCACCCCGAACGATCCCACGAGGTCGTCGGGCAGCGACAGCGTGCCGCCGCCGACCGCCGGGATGCGGAGCCGGGGGAACGGGTCGCCGTTTCTCACACGGGCCATCGCTGACAATCCTGTCGTCGCACGCTGGGCCGTACCCAGGGCTATCGCATTTGAGGAGAGGCGGAAGGAGAAGGCCAGGACGCTGCCCTGGACCTGTTGGGGCCGCAAACCCCGATCCGTAAGAAGATAGCCTGTACATGGAAGTAGAACCTTACCGGATCGGGGCCTGGGGCCCGCGGCCCCAGTGGGGCCCAGGGGCAAAGCCCCTGGCCTTCTTCCTGATGCGACAGCAGTGGGGCCGGACCGCCCAAGCCCGACCCATCGGCATATGGACCCGGACCGTCAAGCCCGGTCGCGGCACGGCCCGGGTGGGGGCGATCCGGAGCGTTCGGAGCCGACCGTCGGATCGGGCCGCGGTCAGGCGTCCGGCAGCCTCACCCCGGACAGGCGCTCGCATTCCGCCAGCAGCCGGTCCTGGCGGGCCGGGTCGCGCGTGGCGCCGCTCGGGGCCTTCGGGCGCAGATGGTAGTAGTAGCCGCCGGTTCCGGCCGCGGCCGGGTCGTCGTCGACGGCCAGCCAGACCTGGGTGCGGTGGGCGGCGTCGAGGTCGCCGGTGGCGCGCGGGCTCATCTTGGTGGGCACCCACCCCGGCTCCATCGCGTTCGACCGCACCTCCGGCCAGCGCCGCGCCACTGCGAAGGCCAGCAGCACGTCGTGCAGCTTGCTGTCGGAATAGGCCGTGTTGCCGCGCCAGGGCCGCCGCTCCCAGTTCAGGTCGACCAGCGACGGATCGCCGCGGCGGTGCAGCTCGGAGCTGACATAGACCAGCCGCCGCGGCCGGCGCATCAGCGCCGTCAGCACGTAGGGGGCCAGCGTGTTGACCGCGAACACGTGCGACAGCTTGTCCTCGGTGACCAGCCGCCGCGGCTCGCGGTAGCCGACCGCGGCGTTGTGGATCACGGCGTCGAAGGCGCCGAGCGCGTTGGCCTGTTCCGCCAGGTCGCGGGTCTGCCCCAGGCTGGCGAGGTCGGCGATCAGCACCGCCTCCGCGCCGGGCACCGCCGCCATCGCCTCCCGCCCGCGCGCCGCGTGCCGGGCGTGCAGCACCACGGCGTGCCCGCGCTCGACCAGCAGTCCGGCCGCCATGCGGCCGAGCCCGTCGGAGGAGCCGGTGACGAAGATGCGTGCCATGGGGCGACAACGCGCCGGAGGCGCCCGGGGTGGCGGCGACCGGCGCATCCGTCACCGCCCGCTGTCCGTCTTTGACAGCGGGCCTCAAGGCCGGGCATTCCGTTCCGCATGGCGAACCAAGTCTCCCGGAACGTGTCCCTCGCCGCCGAGCTCGACGCCTTCGTCGGGCGGGAGGTCGCCTCGGGCCGGTTCCAGAACGTCGGCGAGGTGGTCCGGGCGGCGCTGCGGCTGATGGCGGATCACCACGTCCGCCTCGTGCCCCGGGCCCCGGGCCCCGGCGTCCCCGCCGCGCGCGATCGCCCGGATGCCGCATCGTGAGCCGGCACGAGTTCCAGGACGACCTGGATGCGGTCGCCCGGATCGAGGCCGTGCCGCTGATCCTGGACGTTCTGTGCCGGAGCACCGGCATGGGGTTCGCCGCCATCGCGCGGGTCACCGACGACCGGTGGATCACCTGCCAGGTCAGGGACCAGATCGCGTTTGGCCTGAAACCGGGCGGCGAGCTGAGGGTGGAAACCACCATCTGCCGGGAGGTGCGGGACAGGCGCAAGCCGGTCGTGATCGAGCACGCGGCGCAGGACGAGCTGTTCCGCGACCACCCGACCCCGGCGATGTACGGGTTCCAGAGCTACGTCTCCATGCCGATCGTGCGTCGCAACGGCGACTTCTTCGGCACGCTGTGCGCGATCGATCCCCGGCCGGCGAAGGTCGACACGCCGGAGACGATCGGCACCTTCCGACTGTTCGCGGAGCTGATCGCCTTCCATCTCGATGCCGACGAACGGCTGGCAGCGGCGGGCTCCGTGCGGCTCCTGAACGAAACCCTGGAGGAGCGGCTCGCCGAGCGCTCGGCGGCGCTCCGCCTCTACGAGAACATCGTGCAGTCCGACACGGCGCCGATCTGCGCCTTCGATACCGACTTCCGCCTGATCGCCTTCAACCAGGCGCACAGCGACGACTTCCACCGCATCTACGGCTACCGCGTGAAGCTCGGCGACGTCTTTCCCGACCTGTTCCTGCCCGGTCAGTCGGAAGTCACGCGCGGCTTCATGGCACGGGCGCTGACGGGCGAGGTGTTCACCGTCACGGAGGAGTTCGGCGATCCCGATCTCTCCAAGCCGTGCTGGGAGGTCGCCTACAATCCCCTCCGGGACGAGGCGGGACGCGTCGTCGGCGCGTTCCACCACGCCGTCGACATCTCCGCCCGGGTCCGCACCGAGGCCGAGCTGGCGGCGGCCCGGGAGGCGCTGCGGCAGTCCCAGAAGATGGAGGCGGTGGGCCAGCTCACCGGCGGCCTGGCGCACGACTTCAACAACCTGCTGACCGGGATCACCGGCAGCCTGGAGCTGATGGGCGCGCGGATCGCCCAGGGGCGCGCCGATGAGGTGGGCCGCTACGTCGACGCCGCCCAGGGTGCCGCCCGGCGCGCGGCGGCGCTGACGCACCGGCTGCTGGCCTTCTCGCGCCGCCAGACGCTGGACCCGAAGCCGACCGACGTGAACCGCCTCGTCGCGGGCATGGACGAGCTGATCCGGCGCACCATCGGCCCGCACGTCGGCATGGAGGCCGCCGCCGCCGGCGGGCTCTGGCCGACCCTGGTCGATGCCGGCCAGCTCGAGAACGCGCTCCTCAACCTCGCCATCAACGCCCGCGACGCGATGCCGGACGGCGGCCGGCTCACGATCGAGACCGGCAACCGCCGGCTGGACGCCCGGGCCGCCGCCGAGCGCGACCTGCCGGCCGGGGAGTACGTGTCGCTGTGCGTGTCCGACACCGGCACCGGGATGTCGGACGAGGTGCGGGCCCGGGCGTTCGACCCCTTCTTCACCACCAAGCCGATCGGCCAGGGCACCGGGCTCGGCCTGTCGATGGTCTACGGCTTCGTGCGGCAGTCGGGCGGGCAGGTGCAGATCCGGTCCGAGGTCGGGCAGGGCACCATGGTCTGCCTGTACCTGCCGCGACACCTGGGGAGCGTCGAGGGGGCGGAGCGGCCGGTGGAGCCGTCCCCCGCGCTGCGGGCCGGGCGTGACGAGGCCGTGCTGGTGGTGGACGACGAGCCCGTGATCCGGATGCTGGTCGTCGAGATCCTGAACGAGCTGGGCTACACCGCCCTGGAGGCGACGGACGGTGCGGCCGGCCTGCAGATCCTGCGCTCCGACGTGCGCATCGACCTCCTGGTCACCGACGTGGGCCTGCCCGGCGGCATGAACGGGCGGCAGGTGGCCGATGCGGCGCGGGTGGGCCGTCCCGACCTCAAGGTGCTGTTCATCACCGGCTACGCCGAGACCGCGGTGCTCGGCCACGGCCAGCTCGATCCCGGGATGCACGTGCTGAGCAAGCCGTTCGCGATGGAGGCGCTCGCCGGCCGGATCAAGCAGCTCATCGCCGGGTAGGTGACAGCGCGTCGACCGGGAACGATCGCGCCAGCCCGCCCTCGGCGAGCGGCCGCATCCCGATCGCGGTCGCGTCCATCGGAGCGGCGGCTGGATGGGGTGGACGACCGGCCGGAGGCAGGTGTCGCGGCAGGTCGCGGTCGGGCGCCGAGCCCGCGTGCCGTCGGCGCCGCAGAGCCGCCGGCTATGCCTCGGCGACCACCGGGTTGCGCAGCACGCCCAGCCCCTCGATCTCGACCTCGCACACCTGGCCGGCGGCCATGAACACCTTCGGCGACCGCGCGAAGCCCACGCCCGCGGGCGTGCCCATCACCAGCACGTCGCCCGTCTGCAGCACGAAGCACTTGCTCAGCAGCGCCACCGTGGCCGCGACGTCGAACACCATGTCGGCGGTGTCGGCGTCCTGCATCACCCGTCCATCGAGCCGGGTCTGCAGCCGCAGGCCCCTGGCGCCGGGCGGCAGCGCGTCGGCGGTGACGAAGCCGGGCCCGAAGGCGCCGGTGCCGTCGAAGTTCTTGCCGATCGACCACTGCGCGGTCTTGAACTGGTAGTCGCGGATCGAGCCGTCGTTGAAGATCGAGTAGCCGACCACGTGGTCGAGTGCCCGCTCCCTCGGGATGTGCCGGCCGGGCTTGCCGATCACCGCCACCAGCTCGCCCTCGTAGTCGAACATCGCCGAGGCCTTCGGCAGCACCAGCGGCGCGTCGTGCGCGACCAGGCTGGACGGATACCGGCTGAACAGCGCCGGGAACGCCGGCTGCTCGAAGCCGCTCTCCGCCGAGTGGTCACGATAGTTGAGCCCGAGGCAGACGATCTTGCCCGGGTTCGGGAACGGCACCAGGCACGCGATCTCGGAACCGTCGAACCGGCGCCCGTCGCGCAGCTTGGCGGCGACGTCCCGCAGCGCCGGCAGGCCGCCGGCGATGATCTGGTCGAGCGAGACCGGGACGTCGGACTCGCCCTGCAGCATGCCCCGCACGCCGTCGCCGTCGACGATGCCAAGACCGGCCCTGCCTCCGCAGGTGAACGACGTGAACTGCATGGAGACGTCCGCCCGCGGTTGCCGGCCTGACCCTAGCGCCGATCGGCCGATCCGTCATCGGCCACGGCCGGCCTCAGCCGGACGAGGCGGTGCGCGCCTCGAAGGCCCGGAACGCCAGTTCCAGCCGCCATTGCAGGCGCGCCTTGTCGCTGCGCGCGACCAGCGCCGGGTCGGCTCTCGGCGCCCCGGACGGGTCGGTCGGCAGCGGCGCGCCGGCCAGGAAGCTCAACCGCAGCGCTGTGCGGGCCAGCGCCTTCAGGTCCGGGTAGCGCAGGTGCCAGGTCTGCACCGCGCGCACGTACTCGTGGCTGAGGTCGATGCGCTCGACGCCCTCGTCGTCGGTCGACAGCACCACCGGCACCCCGGCTGCGCGGTAGAACGGGAACGGGTGCGCTGCCCCCGAGACGCCCAGGATCTCGGCGTTGCTGGTCTGGTTGATCTCCACCGCAACGTGGCGCCGCGCCATCTCGGCCAGCAGGCCGGCCGGGTCGTCCTCGCCGGCGATGTCGACGCCGTGCCCGATCCGGTCGGCGCCCGCCACCTCGACCGCCTGCCGGATGTGGTCGCGCAACGCCTCCGGCGGCACCAGCCCGAGCGCCAGCTCGCCCGCGTGCAGGCTGAGCCTCACCTCCGGATGGGCGGCGCGGAAGAACCGGAACGCGCGCATGTGCAGCCCGTAGTCCCGCAGCGCCACCGGATCGTCCTCGGGGGCCACGATGTTGACGCCGACGAAGCGCGGGTCCGCCTCCACCAGCGCATACCCGTAGGCCAGTTGCGCGAATACCGCCGCAGGCCTCAGCGTGCGCAGCAGGAACGTCTGGTAGCGGATCGTCACCGCGCAGCCGGCGTCGGCATCGGCGGCGCCGCAGCGCAGCACCTGCCGCATCCGCGCCTCCGCCTGGTCGGTATCCCGCCGCGCCTCCGCCAGCAGGGTCGGCAGCCCGTCCTGCACCGCGCCCAGGTCGGCGCCGAAATCGTCCGGCGACCAGGGCCGCGCCAGACCCAGCGCCGCCGCCTCCCGCACCCGCGGATACCACATGATCTCAAGGTAGAGGGTGTGCTCGGCCGCGGCCCGGCTGGCCTCCTCGGCCAGCATGTCGCCGACATGCCCGGCCTCGGCGGCGTCGAAGCGGCCGAAGGTCGAGAAGAAATGGTCGTGGCCGGATGCGTCGGCGGGGGTGGGCACGAAGTCGCGCATCGACAGCGAATCGACCATCGCGTCGTGCAGGCCCGGAGCCTGCGCCAGCGCCGCGGCCGCCGGCTGCAGGCTGCCGACGCAGGGCGGGCGGGCGATCGCATGGGTGGCGACGTCGAGGCAGAGCCCGCCGGCGGCGGCATAGCCGAGATAGCTCTCCGCGTAGATCGCCCCGGACAGGTGGTTGTGCAGGTCGCCGCCCTTCGGCATCGCCCGGACGAAGGCCTGCAGCCGGGACGGGTCGCCGGCCGCGCGGTCGAATGCGCGAGACGTCGCCGTCTCCAGCTGGGCCGTCTCCAGCCGGGCCG
>CAXTVM010000018.1:34766-42059 GCA_964247725.1 uncultured Acetobacteraceae bacterium
TCGGCTGCCGGGGCTTCGGCGGCCGGCGTCCCGACGATGTCGGCGGACGGCACCTGCTCCGGCACCACCGCATCCGCCGCCACGCCGGCCGCAGCCGGCTCCGGCTGCGCGTCGGCGGGCAGCGGCGGCGCCACCGGCTCCCCCCCCGTCTCCAGCGCCAGCTCGGGCTCCGGCCCCCGCTCGGGTTCCGGCTCCCGTCCCACGATCGGCTGCGGCGGCGTGGCCAGCGATGCCGCCGAGGCCGAGGGCTCGCGGGCCAGGCCCGGCGTCTCGTCGGCGTCGCGCTCCATCATCTCGAAGATGTCGTACCGGCCCGCGAACGGATCGGCCGGCGTCGGCCCGGCATAGGCGCGCGGTGCCGACGGTCGCGGCGCCGCGAGCGGATCGTCGAGGCCGAGCGGGTCGGCTTGGCCCGCAGCATCCCCGTCCTGGCCGCCGTTCTGGTCCCTGGTCTCCGGACGGCCGCGGTTGCGGCCGCCGCGCCGCCGCCGGCCGCGTCCCGACGGCTGGTCGCCGTCGCCGGTCTGGGCCGTCGCGGGCATGCCGGCATCCTCGGCCGGCGACGCGCTCGCGACCGGCCGCCCGGCCGGCTCGTCCTCGTCGAACTCGTCGCCCGGCTCGGGCCGCGAGTGACCGATGCCGGCCTCGGCGCCAATCTCGGCGCCGTCCTCCGGCACCGGGCTGCCGTCCTCGCGCCGGCCGCCACGCCGCCGCCGCCGCCGCCGCTTGCCGCGACGCTCGCCCTCCTCGCCGTCCGCGGCCACCGCCGCGTCGGCGGCAGGGGTGGAGGGCGCGCGCGCCGCCGTCGGCTCCTGCTCCGGAGCCTCGTCCTCGTAGTCCGGCTCCGGCGCCGACGGCATCGCCTCGATCGGGACCCGGGCGGCGGGCGTCGCCGCCGGCGGCCCGGCATAGGGCCGGGCCCTTTCGATCCTGAGCGCCGGCGGCACCAGCCCGTCATCGATCGCCAGCTGCACCGTCACGTGCTGCCGGGCCTCGATCTCCTGCAGCCAGGCGCGCTTGTTGTTCAGCACGTAGAGCGCCACCGCCGCCGCCACGTGGACCACGAGCTCGCCCGCCTTGCGGCGCCCGGCCTCCTCCTCGATCGCGCGCAGCACGTGCAGCGCCGAGCTCTCGGTGCCGCGCATGTAGCCCGACCCGTTGCAGTGCGGGCAGGCGACGAAGCTGCTCTCCGCCAGCGACGGCCGCAGCCGCTGCCGCGACATCTCCATCAGCCCGAAATGGCTGATGGTGCCGACCTGGATGCGGGCGCGGTCGTGCCGCAGCGCGTCCTTCAGCCGGCGCTCGACCATGGCGTTGTTGCGACGGACGTCCATGTCGATGAAGTCGATGACGATCAGCCCGGCCAGGTCGCGCAGCCGCAGCTGGCGCGCGACCTCGTCGGCGGCCTCCATGTTGGTGCGCAGCGCCGTGTCCTCGACGCTGCGCTCGCGGGTGGAGCGGCCCGAGTTGACGTCGATCGCCACCAGCGCCTCGGTCTGGTTGATCACCAGGTAGCCGCCCGAGCGCAGCTGCACGGTCGGCTGCAGCATGGCGTCGAGATGGTGCTCGACCTGGTAGTGCGAGAACAGCGTCTGCGCCGGGTCGCGCCACAGGTTCACCTTGCCGGCGTTGCTCGGCATCAGCGTGCGCATGAATTCGCGCGCACCCTTCCAGCCGGGCTCGCCGTCGACCACGATCTCCTCGATGTCGCGGGTGTAGACGTCGCGGATCGCCCGCTTGATCAGGCTCGCCTCCTCATACACCAGGCACGGCGCGATCGACTGCAGGGTGGTCTCGCGGATGTCGTCCCAGGTGCGCAGCAGGTACTCGCAGTCGCGCCTGATCTCCGGCCGCGGCCGCTGCGCGCCGGCGGTGCGCACGATCATCGCCATGCCGCGCGGGATCGCGAGTTCGGCCGTGATCTCCTTCAGCCGCCGGCGGTCGGCGGCCGAGGTGATCTTGCGCGACACGCCGCCGCCGCGCAGCGAGTTGGGCATCAGCACGCAGAACCGGCCGGCCAGCGAGATGTAGGTGGTCAGCGCGGCGCCCTTGTTGCCGCGCTCCTCCTTGACGACCTGGATCAGCAGGATCTGCCGGCGGCGCATCACCTCCTGGATCTTGTACTGGCGCAGGAAGCGGGCGGTGCGGCGCTGCGCGTGGCCGTCGTCGACGGTCTCGCCGCCGACGGTCTCCGGCGCCGGCTCGTCCGACCCGGCCGTCTCAAGCTCCGCGCCGGCCCCCCCCTCGGCCTCGACGTCGCCGGCGTGCGCCTCGGCCATGGCCGGATCGTCGCCGCCCGTCTCCGCCCCGGCATCCTCCAGCGCATCGCCGTGCAGCGCCTCGGCCGGCATCGCCAGCGGCATGGCCGCCGCCCGATCCTCCCCGCCGTCGGCGGCCGCATCGGGCAGCGCCTGCGCCATGGTGTCGACGATGTCGTCGTCGCGCCCGTCACGGTCGTCGTCGCGGATCTCGTCGCGGTCGGAGGTGCGCTCGCCCCCATCCTCGCCGCCCCCTTCCTCGTCCTCGTCGCGGTCCGCCCGGGCCTCCTCGGCCCGCGCCTCCTCCTCCTGCAGCGCGATCAGGCGCTCGCGGTCGGCGACCGGGATCTGGTAGTAGTCGGGATGGATCTCGGCGAAGGCCAGGAAGCCGTGGCGGTTGCCGCCGTATTCGACGAACGCCGCCTGCAGGCTGGGCTCGATGCGGACGATCTTAGCGAGGTAGATGTTGCCCTTGATCTGCCTCTTGGCCGACGTCTCGACGTCGTAATCATCGAGCCGGTTACCGTCCAGCACGACCACGCGGGTTTCTTCCGCGTGGGTCGTGTCGATCAGCATGCGTTTGGTCATGGGGGGCTGCACTCCGGTGAGCCGGGGCACCGCTCCTGGCTCGCGGCCGGCCGGGGAGTGCGGCAGGGCGCTCGCGCCTCCGCATCCGGCCGATGGAGACGGGCAGGGGCGTCGCGCGCGCGGCAATGGGAAGGGGGGACCGGCCGGTCGCGGCGCATGCCGCTTCCATCCCCGTGCGGGCGGCGGGCACGGTCCTCGACCTCCGGCGGCGGGCCACCGGGAGATCGCGAACGGTGTCTGCTGCTCTGGCGTTGATCATCCGGTCCTTGGGGAAGCACGTTCAGTCCCGAGACGCGCCCGGCAGTGCCGGGCATGCCTCGTTCAGGCCTGTGGCCATGAAGGGGAGCGACGCAGGATCGTCCCGTTTGGCGCGGCATCTGCGGCGGCCGAGGGGCGCCGGATCGTCGCGCCAGGGAAGGCCGATCGACGTGCGCTCCGTCCGGGAGGCAGGGTGCCGGACGACCCGACTTCCCGGGGCCGCCAGGAGCAGACCAGGAAGCAACGGTGTCGTCGCACGAGTATGACTATGATGCACCGCGCCATCCACCGCAAGCGCCGCGATCAGGCCGGGCAGGGCCCCGGGAAGAAGGCCAGGGCTCTGCCCTGGACCCGTTGGGGCCGTCACGCGAAGCGTGCTGCGCACGACGGCCCCAAACCCCGATTCGTGAGAAGATGGTCCCAGCTTGAAGGTAGACCCTTAACGAATCGGGGCCTGGGGCCCGCGGCCCCAGTGGGGTCCAGGGGCGAAGCCCCTGGCCTTCTTCCCGGTGCGTCAGCCGTGTCAGGCAGGGCACGATCGTCCCGCATCCGATCCGTGTGCTAGGATAATTTGACAGCGCGGCGGGGTAGGACGAGGCCGCCTCCAGGAGAGCAGCATGCCGGACGAGTTCCCGACAACGGCCGCGTCTCCCGGTCGCGCCCCGGGGTTGGCGCGCCGCCGCCTGCTCGCCGTCGCCGTCATCGGCGGCGTCGCCCGCACCGCGCACGCCATTCCCCGCCGGCATGCGCCGGGACCGGCGGCGCTGCCCGCGCCCGCCATCGTCGGCCGGGCCGCGCCGCCGCGGCCGCTGGTGATGCTCGACCCCGGCCATGGCGGCAAGGACCCGGGCGCCATCGGCGTCTCCGGCACCTACGAGAAGCATGTCGCCACCGCCGCCGCGGGCGAGCTGCAGCGCCAGCTGCTGGCGTCGGGCCGCTATCGCGTCGAGCTGACCCGCGACGGCGACGTCTTCATCCCGCTGGAGGACCGCGTCGGCATCGCCGAGGGCCGGCAGGCCGCGCTGTTCGTGTCCATGCATGCCGACGCGCTGCACGATCCCGCGGTGCGCGGCGCCAGCGTCTACACGCTGTCGGACGGCGCCTCCGACGCGCAGACCGCAGCGCTCGCCCGCACCGAGAACAGCGCCGACCGCTTCGCCGGCCCCCGCTATCACGGCGCCACGCCGGAGGTGCAGCGCATCCTGGCCAGCCTGGTGCGGCAGGAGACCCGCGTCGGCTCCGCCCACATGGCCGGCAGCGTGGTGGCCGCGTTCCGGCCCCGCATCGCGCTGCTGACCAATCCGGCGCGCCATGCCGGCTTCGTGGTGCTGAAGGCGGCCGACATCCCGAGCGTGCTGGTGGAGATGGGGTTCATGTCGAACCGCCTCGACGAGGCGGCGCTGTGCCAGGCGGCGCATCGCACCGCCGTCGCTTCGGCGATGGGCCGGGCGATCGACGGCTACTTCGCCGCCTCCGCCGCCGGCTTCACCACGCTTGCCGGATGAGCGGGCCGCAACGCGTCGGCTAGTACGCGTAGACCGGCGGCGGGGGTACGACCAGCACCGGCGGCGGCGGTCCCACGAGCACCGGCGCATAGGCGCCGTAGCCGGCCGGGCCGGCATACTCGACCACACCCGGCTGCGCGATCTGGTTGCCGGCGGCGATCGTGCATTGCGCATAGGCCCTGTCGTAGTTGGCCTGGAACGCTCCGCCGGCGCGCGCGGCGTTGCCGGCGCCGGCCGAGGAGCCGAGCAACAGGCCGCCGCCGGCGCCGGCGGCGGCGCCCAGGCCGGGGTTGCCGGCGGCGGCGCCGATCACCGCACCGAGGCCGGCGCCGAGCAGGGTGCCGATCACGGCACTGCCAACGCCGCTGTTGTTGGCCGCCTGCGCCGGCGACACGCCGCCGTTGGCCTGCGCCGCGTACTGCCGGCAGTTCGCGTCGTCTGCGGCGAACTGCTGCGCGGTCTTGCTCTTGCCGGGCACCGCCAGGATGGTGGGGCCGGACGGCGGCGCCACCGTGCAGGCGGAGACCGCGAAGAGGCCGATGATCGCGACGGAGGCGACGGGCGGGATACGCATGACGGGCAAGCCTGTGTGAGTGACGTCGGACTTTGCCGCATATGATCGCTCGGGCCCGCCTTGGGGAGGGGCCGTCCTGTAACGGATGGTGGCGAAACGAGGCTGGCAAAGCCGGCGTCGCGCGCTAGGATGGCGGCGCGTCATGCCGCCCGTCCGCCACCTGTCGCGCGGCCTGTCCCTGACCGATCCGCCGGCATCGACCGGGTGCCGGTCCGGTCCACCTGCCGCTTTTGAGGCCGCGCGCCGGCCCGCCACGGAGCCAGCATGAGCATCGACCACCCGAGCTTCGGCCGCGTCGCCGACGACCGCGTCATCATCTTCGACACCACGCTGCGCGACGGCGAGCAGTCGCCCGGCTTCTCGATGAACCTGGCCGAGAAGCTGCGCATGGCGCTGGCTCTGGCCGAGCTCGGCGTCGACGTGATCGAGGCCGGCTTCCCCGTCGCGAGCCCGGGCGACTTCGAGAGCGTGCGCGAGATCGCGACGCACGTGCGCGGCCCGGTGGTCTGCGGGCTGGCCCGCACCGGCGGCCGGGACGACATCGCGCGCGCCGGCGAGGCGGTGCGCCCGGCGGCGCGGCCGCGCATCCACACCTTCATCGCCACCTCGCCGCTGCACATGAAGTACAAGCTGCGCATGGAGCCGGACGCGGTGCTGGAGCTGATCACCGCCGGCACCCTGGCCGCCCGCAACCTCGTCGACGACGTCGAGTGGTCGGCCGAGGACGGCAGCCGCACCGAGCCCGACTTCCTGTGCCGCTGCGTCGAGGCGGCGATCCGCGCCGGCGCCACCACCATCAACGTCCCTGACACCGTCGGCTACGCGACCCCCGCCGACATGGCGGCGATCTTCGCGATGCTGCGCAGCCGCGTGCCCGGCGCCGACGCGGTGATCCTGTCGGCGCACAACCACGACGACCTGGGCCTGGCCGTCGCCAACACGCTGGCCTGCCTGCGGGCGGGGGGCCGCCAGGTCGAGTGCACGATCAACGGCATCGGCGAGCGCGCCGGCAACGCGGCGCTGGAGGAGATCGTGATGGCGATCCGCACCCGGCCGGACGCGCTGCCGTTCCACAACGGCGTGCGGACGCCCGAGCTGCTGCGGGTGTCGCGCATGCTGGCCACCATCACCGGCTTCGACGTGCAGCCGAACAAGGCGATCGTCGGCCGCAACGCGTTCGCGCACGAGAGCGGCATCCACCAGGACGGCATGCTCAAGAACGCCGCCACCTACGAGATCATGACGCCCGAGAGCGTCGGCTGGACCAAGTCGTCGCTGGTGCTGGGCAAGCATTCCGGCCGCGCCGCGTTCCGCGACAAGCTGGTGGCGCTGGGCTACGGCGAGCTCGGCGAGAACCAGGTGCAGGACGCGTTCGCCCGCTTCAAGGACCTCGCCGACCGCAAGAAGGCGATCCACGACGACGACATCGTCGCCCTGGTCGACGACGAGATGCGCGACCACGCCCGCATCCGCTTCGTCTCGCTCGCGGTCGCCAGCGGCTCGCATCGCACGGCGCGGGCCGAACTCGCCCTCGAGATCGACGGCGGCGCGGTCGCCGGCGCCGCGGACGGCAGCGGCCCGGTTGACGCCGCGTTCAACGCCGTGCGCAGCCTGTTCCCGCACGAGGCGGCGCTGGTGCTGTTCTCGGTCGGCGCCGTCACCGACGGCACCGACGCGCAGGCCCGGACCACGGTGCGGCTCGAGGAGCACGGCAAGATGGTGGACGGGCAGGGCGCCGACACCGACACCATCGTGTCGGCGGTGCGTGCCTACGTCCATGCGCTGAACAAGTTGCTGGTCAAGCGTTTCCGCACCGAGCCGGCCGCGCTGTCGGCCTAGCCCGCCCCGACGAGCGCCGGGACGACCATCGGTCGGCCACGCTCGTTCGTCCTCCGGCGACGGTGCGTCAGTACGCGTAGCCCGGCGGGGCGCCGCCCGGCTGACCTTGCGGTGCCTGCCCGTAACCTGGCTGCGGATAGCCGGACGGCGCATATCCGGGCGGCGGCGGACCCGGCTCGCCATAACCCGGCTGCGAGTCTTGCGGCTGCGCATAGGCGGGCTGCGGATAGGCCTGCTGGGCATAGCCAGGCTGGGCATAGCCAGGCTGGGC
>CAXTVM010000018.1:42159-59369 GCA_964247725.1 uncultured Acetobacteraceae bacterium
GGCTGGGCGTAACCAGGCTGGGCATAGCCGTAGGACGGCCGCGGCGTCGTCGCGGCGCCGCCGACGGCGCCCACCGCTCCGCCCGCCAGGGCCCCGATCGCGGCACCTCGCCCGCCGCCGGCGACCGCGCCGAGGGCGGCACCTGCACCGGCGCCGATCAGCCCGCCGCCCACCGCCCGCTGGCCGGGATCATACGGGTCGGTGCAGCCCGCCAGCAGCGCGGCGCCGGAGAGGATCGAGGCCAGCAGCGCCGCGCCGCGGGCGCGCCTGGTCGGCACCGAACCGATCCGGTCCGACCGCCCCCTACCGGCCATCAGGGCCGGTTCGGGGTGGTGGCGGCACCGCCGATCGCGCCGAGTCCGCCACCGGCCAGCGCGCCGATGCCGGCACCGGTGCCGCCGCCGGCGATGCCGCCGATCGCCGCACCGGCGCCGGCACCGAGCAGGCCGCCGCCGACCGCGCGCTGGCCGGGGCTGTAGGGATCGCAAGCGGCGACGCCGAGGGTCAGGGCCGCTGCGGCGGCGATCATCGTCAACTTGGGCATCTAACATCTTCCTTCTATCGGGTGCGGCGCGTGCCGCAGGTGCTGTCAAAACCGCCGGCCACCGCCGTCGGTTTCATGGGGCGGCGGGCAGCGTCCCCGCATCCAGCGCCATGAGCCCGAGCCAAGGAGGCTGCGGGAAGGCGTCCGCAAGGTGGCGTGCGAGGGACCGAAACAAGGCGGCGGCGTTCCTCACGCGTCTGTGATGTGGCGAAGCGGCCCGTCCGGGCGCTTGTCGGTATGGTGACGCGCGGTTAAGCCGTGCGCGCCGTCGGCCGGGTTCGGTCTGCCGGGGTCCAGTCTGCCGGCCGCCGGTTAACGCCGGATGAAGCGGTTGCGTCGCACCGGGTCCGGTCGGCCGGGCGCCATCGACCACCATCGCCCGCCCACCTCGTTTCGGCCCGCGCCGCGGAGCCGGGATCGCCCGGGCCACGACTGGAGTTTCGGATGTTCTCTCGCCTGCTCGGCGTCATGTCCAACGACATGGCCATCGATCTCGGCACCGCAAACACGCTGGTCTACGTCAAGGGCCGCGGCGTGGTGCTGGACGAGCCGTCGGTGGTGGCGATCGCCGAGGTGCGCGGCAAGAAGCAGGTGCTGGCGGTCGGCAACGAGGCCAAGAGCATGGTCGGCCGCACGCCCGGCAACATCACCGCGATCCGGCCGCTGCGCGACGGCGTCATCGCCGACTTCGAGGTGGCGGAGGAGATGATCAAGCACTTCATCCGCAAGGTCCACAACCGGCGCAGCTTCGCCAGCCCGATGATCATCGTCTGCGTGCCGTCCGGCTCCACCGCGGTCGAGCGCCGCGCCATCCAGGAGAGCGCCGAGAGCGCCGGCGCCCGCCGGGTGCTGCTGATCGAGGAGCCGATGGCGGCCGCGATCGGCGCCGGGCTGCCGGTGACCGAGCCGTCCGGGTCGATGGTCGTCGACATCGGCGGCGGCACCACCGAGGTGGCCGTGATCTCGCTCGGCGGCATCGTCTATGCGCGCTCGGTGCGCGTCGGCGGCGACAAGATGGACGAGGCGATCATCTCCTACATCCGCCGCAACTATAACCTGCTGATCGGCGAGAGCTCGGCCGAGAAGATCAAGATCGGGCTGGGCGCGGCGCGGCCGCCGGACGACGAGAACGAGTACGGCCCCTGGCGCGAGGTCAAGGGCCGCGACCTGATGAACGGGGTGCCGCGCGAGGTGTCGGTGGGCCAGCGCCACATCGCCGAGAGCCTGGCCGAGCCGGTCAGCCAGATCGTCGACGCGGTGAAGACGGCGCTCGAGAACACGCCGCCCGAGCTCGCCGCCGACATCGTCGACAAGGGCATCGTGCTGACCGGCGGCGGCGCGCTGCTGCACCGGCTCGACGAGGTGCTGCGCGACGCCACCGGACTGCCGGTGGTGGTGGCGGAGAACCCTCTTTCCTGCGTGGCGTTCGGCACCGGGCGGGCCCTGGAGGAGATGAAACGCCTGCGCAACGTCCTCACGACGATGTATTGATCGCGGAGAGGCCGGGTGTCCCGGACCCGACATCCCGCCATCCCGCTGCCCGGGAGCTGAAGCGTGTTCCGTCTGTCGATCCAGCTGCGCCAGGCCCTGGCCAAGCTGACCCTGCCGCTGCTGATCGGCCTGGCCTGCGGCGTCATGCTGCTGGGCCAGGTCGACCGGGGCCTGGCCGAGCAGGCCAGGGTCGGGGTGGCGGATGCGGTGGCGCCGCTCTACGCGCTGCTGGCCGGCCCGATCGACGCGCTGCGCGGGCTGGGACGCGAGGCTGGCGGCCTGCTGGCGGTCGCCCGCGAGAACGAGCGGCTGCGCGCCGAGAACGAGCGGCTGCGGCGCTGGTACGACGTCGCGGTGGCCCTGGCGGACGAGAACGCCAGCCTGAAGGCGAACCTGAACTGGATGCCGGACCCGGCGCCGTCCTTCGTCACCGCGCGCGCGGTCGCCGACGCCAGCGGCATCTACGGCCGCGCCGTGCTGCTGTCGGTGGCGCCCGCGCGCCCGGGTGCGCACCCGGGCGCGCGGATCGCCAAGGGCATGGTGGCGGTCGACGCCGGCGGCCTGGTTGGCCGGGTTACCGAGGTCGGCAGCCGTTCGGCGCGGGTGATGCTGATCACCGACATGAGCAGCCGCGTGCCGGTGATGCTGGAGGCGTCGCACGCGAACGCCATCGCCGCCGGAACCAATGCGGCCGCACCCCGGTTGATGGACTATCCCGAGGACGTGCGTCCCGAGGAGGGCGAGCGCGTGGTGACCAGCAGCGTAGCCAACGCCTTCCCGGCCGGGCTGCCGGTCGGCACCGTGCACTTCCTGAGTCCCAACCTGCCCGTGGTCGAGCCGTATGCGGCGCTCGACCACGTCTCGATCGTCAGGGTGTTCGACTACGGCCTGGCCGACATCACCCCGCCCGAGGCGCCCGGGCACGTCCTGCCGGCGGCGGGGACGCCGGGCCAGAGGTCGGGCGAGATGTCGCCCGACCTCTCCCTGCCCGGGACCGTCGGCCCCGGCACTCCCGGCGTCAGCGTCCCCGGGACCGGCCTGCCCGGGTCGCCGTCCGCGCTCGTCGGACGCGGATGACGGCCGCCCATGCCGATCGAGGCGCCGCCGGAGCGCCGTCCCGGCATCCGGCCGCGCCCCACGATCGGCCGGCGGCTCGACGCGGCCGCCCGCCGCGCCCTGCCGGCGACGTTCAGCCTCGGCCTCGTGCTGCTGCTGTGCGCGCCGTTCGGGCTGCCCGAGCAGCAGGCGCTGCTGCCGGGCGCCGCCATGGCCTCGGTGTTCTTCTGGTCGGTGTTCCGGCCGGCCTCGATGCCGGCGCCGATGGTGTTCGTGCTCGGCCTCCTCTACGATCTACTCAGCTTCTCGCCACCCGGAATCGCCATCCTGACATTGCTGACCGTGCACATCGTCGGACTGGGCTGGCGCCACGGGCTGGCACGGCAGGGATTCCTCGTGGTCTGGGTGGTCTTCGTGCTGGTGGCCGCCGCGGCGATCCTGCTCGACTGGGCGCTGATCTGCGGCTTCGGCCTGCGGCTGCTGCCGTTGCAGCCGGCGCTGTTCGAGGTGGCGCTGGCCGCCGGGCTCTATCCGCTGCTCTCGGCGCTGTTCACCTGGGCGCATCGCGGGATCGCCGACCCGTCGCGCGCATGAGTTCCGTCCCCCACCCGGGCCCGGCATGAGCCGCCTGTTCCGGAGCCTGCGCCGCGGCGTGCCGGCAGCGCTCGGGGTCGCCGTGCGCCGTCGCGGCCGGCTGATCGGCCGGCCGCCGGCGGACCTGCCGTCGCGCGGCATCTTCACCCGCCGCGCCCTGCTGCTGATGGCGGCCCAGGTCGGCGCATTGGGCGCGCTGGGCGACCGGCTCTACCGGCTGCAGGTGGCGGACGGGCGGCGATACGCGGCGCTGGCCGAGAACAACCGGGTCAGCACCCGCAGGCTGGCGCCGCCGCGAGGCCGCATCGTCGATCGCTTCGGCATCCCGCTGGCCGGCAACAAGGTCAACTGGCGGGCGCTGCTGCTGGCCGAGGAGACCACCGACGTCCCGGGCACGCTCGACCGCTTCTCCGCCATCATCCCGCTGGATGCGCACGACCGCGCCCGCATCGACCGCGAGCTCAGGCGCGACCGCCGTTTCATCCCGGTCGTGGTGCACGACTTCCTGACCTGGGACGACATGGCGCGGATCGAGGTCAACGCGCCCGACCTGCCCGGCATCCTGATCGATGTCGGCACCACCCGGCTCTACCCGCAGGGCCCGCTCGCGGCGCACGTGGTCGGCTACGTGGCGCCGGCCAACGAGCGCGACGTCGCCGCCGACCCCGACCTCGCCCTGCCCGGCATGCGCGTCGGCCGCGCCGGCGTCGAGCAGTTCCACGATGCGGCCCTGCGCGGCACGCCGGGCTCGGTGCAGATGGAGGTGAACTCGGTCGGCCGGGTGATCCGCGAGCTCGATCGCCGCGACGGCGTCCAGGGCGAGACGGTGGCGCTGTCGGTCGATCTCGGGCTGCAGCAGGCGGTGCTCGGCCGCATCGCCGACCGGTCCGCCAGCGCCGTGGTGATGGACTGCCGCAACGGCGAGGTGCTGGCGATGGTCAGCACGCCGTCGTTCGACCCCAGCCTGTTCGATGCCGGCGTCAGCCAGGCGCAGTGGGCGCAATGGACCGCCGACACCCGCACGCCGCTGATCAACAAGGCTGTGGCCGGGCTGTATCCGCCCGGCTCGACCTTCAAGCCGGCGGTGGCGATGGCGGCGCTGCAGGCCGGCACCCTGTCGCCCGCCGACCGCATCGACTGCCGCGGCTACATTGACGTCGGCGGCACCCGCTTCCACTGCTGGGCCAAGCACGGCCACGGCTCGCTCGACCTGCACGGCGGCATCAAGTTCTCCTGCGACGTGTTCTTCTACGAGGTGGCGCGCCGCACCGGAATGGAGGCGATCGCCGCCGCCGCGCACGGGTTCGGGCTGGGCACGGCACTCGACATCGAGCTGCCGCACCAGCGCGCCGGGCTGATCCCGACGCCCGCCTGGCGCCGCAGCCACGGCCACCACTGGAACGGCGGCGACACCATCGTCAGCGGCATCGGCCAGGGCTACGTGCAGGTGACGCCGCTGCAGCTCGCCACCTACGCCGCGCGCATCGCTACCGGGCGCGCCGTGCAGCCGCACCTGACGCGCGCGATCGACGGCGTCGTCCAGCCGGCGGCCGACCCCGGCCACTGGCCGGAGCTCGGCCTGCCGGACGAGCACCTGGCGGCGCTGCGGGCCGGCATGTTCGGGGTGGTGAACGAGGCGTACGGCACCGCCCCGCTCGCCCGGCTGCCGCTGGCCGGCGTGCAGATGGCCGGCAAGACCGGCTCGGCGCAGGTGCGGCGGGTCAGCCGCACTCTGCGCGAGAGCGGGCACTTCAACTCCGCCAAGCTGCGGTGGGAGGAGCGGCCGCACGCCCTGTTCATCTGCTTCGCGCCCTACGACGCGCCCCGCTACGCGGCCGCCGTGGTGATCGAGCACGGCAACGCTGCCGCCGAGGTGGCGGCCCCGCTCGCCCGCGACATCATGGTGGACACGCTGACCCGCGATCCGGTCAACCGGAAGGAAGCCCCCGGCCAGCGGGTGGCGGACGCGATCTAGGAAGGGCAGGGCTCTGCCCTGGACCGCGCCCGAGGGCCCGCGGCCCTTGGAACCGATTCCTTAAGTAGCGGTTTCCAAAGGCCAGCCTTTGGCGGGGTCCAGGGGCGGAGCCCCTGGCCTTCAGGAGCTCCCATGCGCCTCCGCAACCCGCTCGACTACGTCCGCCCCCGCACGGTCCGGATCGGCGTCACCGGCCTCGCCCGCGCCGGCAAGACCGTGCTGCTGACCTCGCTCGCGGCCAACCTGCTGGCATCCGGGGGGCGCTTCGGCCGCGTGGCGCTGGCGCCGTCCGGTGCCGACGCGCTGCCGCGGTTCGATCCGGCCGCGCACCTGGCGGCGCTGGCGGCGGACCCGCCGCGCTGGCCGGACCGCACCGACGCGGTCTCGCTGCTGGCGCTCGACGTCACGCTGCCGCCCGAGCTGCCGGCGCTGCCGCCGCGACGGCTGCGGCTCGAGATCCTCGACTATCCCGGCGAATGGCTGCTCGACCTGCCGCTGCTCGGGCTGTCGTTCGCCGCCTGGTCGGACCAGGCGCTGCGCCGGCTGGAGCGTCCGGCGCTGGCGGCGACGACGCGCGACTTCCTGGCCTTCGCGCGCGCGCTGCCGGCGGGGGCGGGCGCGGACGAGGCGCTGGCCGCGGCCGGCCACCGGCTCTACGTCGACACCCTGACCCGGCTGCGCGACCGGCACGGGCTGGCGATGCTGCAGCCCGGCCGGTTCCTGATGCCGGCACCGGGGGCGGCGCCGCCCTGGACCGCGTTCTTCCCGCTGCCGGGCGGCAGCCCGCTCGCCGGCCTGCTGCGCCGCCGCTACGAGGCCTACGTCGAGGCGACCCGGGCGGCGCTGGTGGCGCCCTCGTTCGGGCAGGTCGACCGGCTGGTGGTGCTGGCCGACCTGCTGGGCGCGCTGCACACCGGCGCGGACGGGTTCGCGGATGCGCGGGACGCGCTGGCGGCGGCCGCGGCGGCGCTGCGCCGGCAGGGATCGTGGACGGCGGCGCTGGCCTCGCTGGCCAGCCTGCGGCTGCCGGCCTGGCCGATCGGGCGCATCGCCTACGTCGCCAGCAAGGCCGACCACGTGTCGGAGCGGCAGCGCGGCAACCTCGCGGCGCTGATGGGCGCGCTGACCCGGCCGGACGGGGGACCGGACGGCGGGCCGATCGAGGGTAGCGGCATGACGCGCAGCGCCAGCTTCGCGGTGGCCGCGGCGCGCTGCACCGAGGACTTCGTCTGGAGCCTCGACGGCCATCCGGTCTCGGCGGTGCGCGGCCGCCGGCTGGGCGACGAGCGGCTGACGCGCTCCTATCCGGGCGAGGTGCCGCACCGGCCGCCGGGGCCGGAGTTCTGGTCGTACCCGTTCCTGGCGCTGCCGCAGTTCGAGCCGGCCCGGCTGCCCCGAGGCGGACGCGGCGGCGTGCCCAACATCGGCCTCGACGCGCTGATCGGCTTCCTGCTGGAGGACCTGCTGTGATCGAGCCGCCGCGCCCCCCCGCGCCGTTGCCAGCCTCAGCGATGGTCAGGCCGCGGATCGAGACCGAGCTCGGGCGGGCGGCCCGGCTGGAGCTGGCAACCGAGGCCATCCTTCCGTCCGGGCCGGCGCCGGCCGGCGGCGAGCCGCGCGACCCGCGCTGGGGAATGCCGGTCCTGGTGCTGAGCGGCTTCGGCGTGCTGGCGCTTGGGCTGGCGGCACTGCAGGCCGCCAACTTCGTGGCGGCGCAGTTCGCCCGCGGGCGGGCGCTCGGCGTGCTAACGCTGCTGGTGGCGCTGCTGGGCTTCGGGCTTATCCTGCTGGGCATCTGGCGCGAGCTGCGGGCGCTGGCGTCGCTGCACGCGGTCGACCGGCTGCGCCGCGACCTCGCCAGCGACGACCCGCAGGCGAAGCTGGCGGCGGCGCGGCGCTGGCTCGAGCGGATCGAGGGCGGTCCTGCGCTGCGGCCGGCGCTCGACGCGCTGAACGACCCGGATGCGGTGCTGCCGCTGCTGCGCGCCGGCCTCGAGGTGGCCTTGCGGGCGCGCGCGGAGGCCCTGGCCCGGCGGGCGGCGGTCCAGGTGGTGGCGGGTATGGCGGCGACGCCGGCGCCGTCGCTGGTGGTGCTGCTGGTGAGCTGGCGCGCCGTGCGGCTGATCCGCCAGATCGCCGTGCTGCACGGGCTGCGGCCCAGCCTGTTCGGCACGCTGGGGCTGCTGCGCCGGACCGCGTTCGCGGCCACCGCGACCGCGGTGACCGAGGCCGCGGTCAACACTGCCGCGCACGCGGTGTTGAGCACGCCGCTGCTGACCCACCTCGCCGGCGAGATGGCCGGCGGCGCCGTCGCCGCCCGGCGCATGATCGTGCTGGGCCGTGCTGCCACC
The DNA here is from genome assembly GCA_964247725.1 of uncultured Acetobacteraceae bacterium. GTDB lineage: Bacteria > Pseudomonadota > Alphaproteobacteria > Acetobacterales > Acetobacteraceae > Lichenicola. Next base: position 50,171 of record CAXTVM010000018.1, read on the forward strand.
GTGGCGTGCACGCCGCTGCCGCCGGAGCAGTAAGGCCAGGGGCTCCGCCCCTGGACCCCGCCAAAGGCTCGCCGTTGGAAGCCGCTTAACAAGATGGGTTTCAACGGCCGTCGTGCGCCAGGACGCTGTGCGTGATGGCCCCTGGACGCGGTCGAGGCGGAGCCCTGGCCTTTCGCCGTCACAAGCGCGATGTCTCCCCCGCATGATCACCGACAAGCGCCTGCTCCGCGCCGAGCCCAGCTTCCGTGTCCTGGCCAAGCTGTGGCGGGTCAGCTGGCTCTACGTGCTGCTGATCTGCGCGCTGGGCGGGGTCGGCTACGCCGCGCTCTACTCGGCCGGCGGCGGCTCGGCCAAGCCGTTCGCCGGTCCGCAGAGCCTGCGCTTCGGCATCGGGCTGGCGATGATGCTGGGCCTGGCGACGGTGCCGCCGGCCGCCCTGGTGCGGCTGGCCTGGCCGCTCTACGCGGTGTCGCTGGGGCTGCTGGCTGCGGTGCTGCGGGTGGGCCATGTCGGCAAGGGCGCCGAGCGCTGGCTGGTGCTGGGCGGCGTGCAGCTGCAGCCGTCTGAGCTCGCCAAGATCGCGCTGGCGCTGGTGCTGGCGGCCTGGTTCCATCGCGCCGGGCGCGCGCGCATGGGCAACCCGCTGTTCCTGATCCCGCCGCTGCTGATGGTGGCCGCCCCGGTGGCGCTGGTGCTGAAGGAGCCCAACCTCGGCACCGCGGTGATCATCGCCGCGGTCGGCGGCTCGATCTTCCTCGCCGCCGGCACCCGGCTCTGGCAGATCGCCCTGGTGCTGCTGCCGATGCCGTTCCTGGCCCGCATCGCCTACCAGCACCTGCACGACTACCAGCGCGCGCGGATCACCACCTTCCTGCATCCGGAGAGCGACCCGCTGGGTGCTGGCTACAACATCATCCAGAGCAAGATCGCGCTCGGCTCCGGCGGCCTGTGGGGCCAGGGCTACCTGCACGGCACGCAGGGGCAGCTGAACTTCCTGCCCGAGAAGCAGACCGACTTCATCTTCACCATGATCGCCGAGGAATGGGGGCTGGTGGGCGGGCTGTCGGTGATGGCGCTGCTCGGCGTGATGATCCTGGGCGGCATGGTGATGGCGCTGCGCTGCCGGCACCAGTTCGGCCGGCTGCTGGCGCTCGGCATCTCGATGAACTTCTTCCTCTACTGCGTGGTGAACCTGTCGATGGTGATGGGGGCGATCCCGGTCGGCGGCGTGCCGCTGCCGCTGATCTCGTACGGCGGCTCGGCGATGCTGACGGTGATGTTCGGGTTCGGGCTGCTGCTGTCCGTATGGGTGCACCGCGACGCCCATTTCGGCGAAAACGAAGCCTGACGAGCCAGGGATGACCGCCGTGCTGCCGCCGACCTCGGCGGTGCTGCTCTCCTATCGCCGCAGCGCCTACGAGGCGGGCGGCGTGGTGGCGCGGGTCGGGCGGCGGACCGCCGTGCCGGCGCGCTGGACGGGGGCCGAGCTGGTGATGCTGAGCGCCTGCAACCCCGGCGGGCGCCCGAGGCCGCCGGGCTGGAACCGCCGGCGGATGGCGGCCCTACGGCAGGCGCTGCGGCGGACCGCGTTCACCGAGGGCGAGGGCCGGTGGCGGCGCTGGTCGGAGCCGCTGCTGATGGCGGCGCTGCCGGCGGCACGCGGCCTGGTGTTGGCGCGGCGGTTCCGGCAGAACGCGGTGGTCGTCGTGCGGAGCGGCAGGCCGGCGCGGCTGGTGCTGCTGCCGACGGACGTAGGGCCGCATCAGGGAGGCGCCTGCGCCGCCTCCCGTTCCGAGCGGATCGCCATCAGCGCCCGCCGCAGCCGGTTGATGCCGCCGCGCACCTGCCCCTCCTCGCAGAGCATCCAGCCTTCGGCCTGCAGGTCGCGCACCTCGCGGGGCAGCGCGCGGTAGCTCTCGATCTGCTTGGCCAGCGTCCGGCAGTAGGCCCGGCTGTCGGTGGTGACCTCCAGCACCGGCGGCTGTTCCAGGAGCGGCTGCGCCGGCGGCGGCCCCTGCGAGCGGGCCTGGCCGCCGGCCAGCAGCAGCAGCGAGCCGAGAAGGAGGGGTCGCATCATCTCGCCCAGGATAGGGACTGCGTCCTCTCCGGCGTATGGGGCGCGGATGACGACGGTTCCATCTCGCCCGGCCGTGGCGGCGGCGCCACAGGCCCGCCCATGGGGCCACTCGGCAACACCAGTACCGCCTCCAGTCCGGGGGCGGCCGGGCCCAGCTCGAGCCGGCCGCCATGCAGCTGCGCCACCGCCTGCACCAGCGACAGGCCCAGCCCCGATCCCGGCGTGTTGCGCGAGCTCTCGGCGCGGAAGAAGCGCTCGGACGCCCGCCCCAGCTCGGCCGGGTCCATGCCGATGCCCTGGTCGCGCACCACGATGCGGACCTCCCCCGCCGCGGCCAGCGCCGACAGCTGCACGGTGCCGCCGGCGTCGGAGAACTTGATCGCGTTGTCGAGCAGGTTGGCGACCGCCTGCTGCAGCAGCTGGCGGTCGCCGTTGAGGGTGATCGGCCGGCCCGGCAGCCGCTGCAGCGTGAGTCCGCGCTCCTCCGCCAGGGCGGCGTAGAGCTCGGCCAGGTCGTCCAGCAGCGCCGACAGCTCGACCGCGGCGAAGGCCGAGCGGCGGGCGCCGGCCTCGATCTCGGCGATCCGCAGCAGCGCCTCGAACACCGCGGTGACGCCGTCGAGGTCGGCGACGGCGCGGTCGACCGCCGCCTGCATCTCGGCGCGGGAGGCGGCGTGCATGGAGGCGTCCTCCAGCCGGCTGCGGGCGCGGGTGATCGGCGTGCGCAGGTCGTGCGCGATCGAGTTGGACACCTGGCGCACGCCGTCCATCAGGCGGGCGATGCGGTCCAGCATGTCGTTGATGGTCTCGGCGACGCGGTCGAACTCGTCGCCGCTGCCCGACAGCGGCACCCGCTGCGCGAGGTCGCCGGCGGCGATCGCGGCCGTGGTGCGGGCGACGTTGCGCACCATGCGCCGGAACAGGCTGCGCACCACGAAGGCGCCGCTGAGCCCCAGCCCGCTCACCATCAGCACCGCCCACAGCAGGGTGTCGGTGAGCAGCCGCTTCAGGATCGCGCGCGCCCGCACGTCGCGCCCGACCAGCAGCCGGAAGCCGCCCGGCAGCGCGAACGCCTTCACGTCGGCGAGCCCGCGCATGCCGTCGCGCGACACGGTCAGCTGGTAGGGGGTGTCGCCACGGGTGACGGCGGACGGCCAGCCGCTGAGGTTGCCGGCGACGCGAACGCCGCCCGCGTCGACGATGAGGTAGATGGCGTCGTCGTCGACGTCCTGCTCCAGCCGCTGGCCGATGGTGTCGGCCAGCGCGGGCAGGCCCCCCTCGATCCAGCGCTCGGACAGCGCGCGGGCGTCGGCGTCGATCGCCGCGCCCACCTCGCGCTCCAGCAGGCCGACCGTGGCCCACCAGATGAAGCTCATGAACAGCACCGCACTCAGCATGAAGACGAGCGCATAGACGAGCGCCAGGCGCAGGCTGGCCGAGCGGAAGATGTCGCTCCAGTGGGAGCCGCCGCCGCCGGTGCGGCCCCGGACTGGGCGGATCAGGCGGCTCGGCCGGAGCGGCCGGTCACTCGTCACGCAGCATGTAGCCGGCGTTGCGGACGGTATGGATCAGCGCGGCCGGGAACGGCCGGTCGATCTTCTGCCGCAGCCGTGACACGTGCACGTCGATCACGTTGGTCTGCGGATCGAAATGGTAGTCCCAGACGCCCTCCAGCAGCATGGTGCGGGTCACCACCTGGCCGGCGTGGCGCATCAGGTACTCGAGCAGGCGGAACTCGCGCGGCTGCAGGTCGATCTTCTGGCCGCCGCGCCGCACCAGCCGCGACAGCAGGTCCATCTCCAGGTCGGCGACCTGCAGCCGGGTGGTGGGCCCGGTCTCGCCCTTGGCCCGGCGCCCGAGCGCCTCGACCCGGGCCAGCAGCTCGGAGAAGGCGAACGGCTTGGTCAGGTAGTCGTCGCCACCGGCCTTCAGCCCGGCCACGCGCTCGTCGACCTGGGCCAGCGCCGAGAGCAGCAGGACGGGAGTGCGGTTGTGCTGGCCGCGGATGGTCTCCAGCAGGTGCAGCCCGTCGATGCCGCCGGGCAGCATGCGGTCCAGGATGATAGTGTCGAAGCTCTCGCTCACCGCCATGAACAGCCCGTCCTTGCCGTTGTCGACCTGGTCCACGACGTGCCCGGCCTCCCGCAGCCCCTTGGCGACGAAGCCGCGGACGGTCTGATCGTCCTCGACCAGCAGGATGCGCATGGCGACGGCCCCTCTCGCGGCACGCGGACAGGACGCGCGCCGGAACGGGACGTTGCGCCGGCGCCGCCTGGCTTGTCCATGTGCGGGCCGGTTAAGCCACGTTATGCCGCACCCGCCCGGCGGGCGTTGCCCAAGGCGCCTAGGAGGCCGCCCCCATGCTGCCCATGCCGTGCGTGGCCTCCGAGCCGGTGCTGATGGTGGCGAGCTTGATCGCCCGGTCCGTCTCCATGCCGAGCCGCACCTGGCCGTCCCCCACGGACGCGACGGCGCTCACCGGCAGGTAGTGGTGGTGCTGGCCGGAGCCGTCCGGATCGTCCTTCTTGGTCAGCTTGATCCGGTCCTCCTCGACCTTGTCGACGGTGCCGACATGGCCGCCGTCGCTGCCGACGACTTCCATGTGCTCGGTGATCTGCGAGGCCAGCGCGCTGCCGCTCATGTGGATGCTCCGTAACGCCGCGCGGGGTGCGCGTGGCGGGTCAACGGCGCGGATGCCGCTTGGATCGCCGCCACACGGAGGCGTCATGCCGGACCCCGCCCCGCCCGTTCCCCCGCGAGCCGCGGTTTGTTCAGGTGGCGCGAAACCGCCCACCGCTGGCGCGACCGGTGGTCCATCCCGTTTGGCCCGGCCGGGATGGAGGAGGCAGGCATGTCGGACGATCAGGACGGCAGGCGCCCGCGGGCACCGGGGTTCCACCGCTACGGCCTGGGCTCGTTCGAGGTGGTGCCGCTGAATGCTCCGGTCCGCTGCGCTCTGGACGAGCTCGACGTGGCAAATGTTATGCTCTCGACCGATTATCCGTTCAAGGACACCGAGACGGCTACCGATTGGATCAGTCAAGCAAGCTGAGCGACGTCGAGAGCCAGGCGGTCGCGCTCGAGAACGCGCAGGCAATTCTTCGTGTCTGACCTGAGAGGCAAAGTCCACCATCGCGGCCGAGACGGCGTTTTGCGACGCGCCAGCTTCACGGCAGGTGCTGAAGCGAGATCGGCTTGAAGACGACGTCGACCACAGCGCTTCGCCCAGCCCGAACTATCTCGAGGGCCGCCTGAAGCGTGGAGCGGAGCGCACCGGCCTCGGTGACGCGAAAAATAGCGGCATCCCCGGAAGCAGCGGCCATCTCGGGCAATTTCGAGCCTCGGGTCATAGTAATCCAAAACGTGTCGGCGGCCTCGGCGCGGCCATTCTTATGTACCAAATCTGCGGAGTGCTTGGGCGACGCCCAGCCACCGTTGTTTTCGATTACGGTCAGGAACGGCGCGCCGTAGGTGCGGGCGACCCAGAAGGTGCTGCTCGGGACATTGAAGACGAAGGCTCCATCGCCGACGATGACGACGACGTCTGTCGTCGGATCGGCCAGCTTGGCCCCGATCGCCGCGTTCAACGCCCATCCGAGCGCGGTCCCGCCATTCGCGAAGAAGCTGCCTGGCCGATCCGGGCGCAGGTGCGTTGATGTAGGTTCTGTCGCGGAAGGAGATTCGAGCACGAACACCGTTCGCCTGTCCGCCAGGTCGCGCAGCGTGTCTGCGACGAGCTCGCTGGTGAGAGACCCGTATCGAGACGGTGCCTCCGCTGGCACCCGCGCTGAGGCGAGCCACGCCAGCCGTTCGCTGCGACCCTCGCCTACTTCGCAGAGTTGCGCCGCGATCTGCTGCACAGCCATATGAGAACAGGCCTGATGCACCGCCTCAACCGGGAAGTGCCAAAGTCCCATCGCGGGTTTGAGCGGGTCGCAATCGATGTGGAAGATGCGGGCGCCCTTTGCTGGAGAAGTGTTCATGGGCAACCAGGGTACGTCGATATCGAGAAGCAGGATGAGATCCGCCTCATCCACATGTCTGCCGAGGTTGTAGCCAAGGTGATTGGGATGGCTTCCTGGGAAGTTGACCGCTTGCGGCACAATCTCACAAACGCCGATGGCGATGCGCTCCGACAATTGCACAAGTGCCGTCACGGCGGCGGGATGGCGACCATAGTAGGAGGTGATGATCAAGGGCCGCTTTGATGCTTTCAGCGCGTCGACGATTTGTTTGGCCGCGTTCTGCGACAGCTCGCCTAGCTTCGCGGCCGGCCATTGCGCCGCCACCTCGGATGCCACCGGCCCGGCCATATCCCAGACCTCCCTCGCACCAGTAAGGTAGATAGGTCCTTGAGGCTCGGTACAAGCGATCTGATAACCCCGGAGAAAGACACTTTCGGCTGAGTGCGCAGCGCGCAGTTCATAGAGCCATTTCACGTAGGGCCGCACGATGTCAGCTTGATGGGTTGTGTCCTGGAGATAATGAATAAGCTCGGTGCGTGAGGCGGTAAGTTCGCCGTTCAAGGTCAAGGGTGACAGACCGGCGACGATTATCACTGGAATGCGGCTTCTCGCGGCGTTGTGGACGCTTCCGCCGAGGTTGGCCGTCCCGACATCCACGTGGATCAGCACCATCTGTGGCCGACGCGTGATCATGGCGTAGCCGTGAGCTGCGCTAAGGGCTGTTATCTCATGTGGACAGACAACGATCTTGAGGTCGTCGGGCCCGAACTGCGCGAAGGCCTCGATAAAGGCCGGATGGTCGCTGCCCAAGGTAACAAAGATGTAGTCGACTCCCGTTCGGCGGGCGAGTTCAAGCACACGCCTACACACCGTCACTGTCTTGTCCATTGTAACCTCTCTACTCCGCGCGGGTGGCGGCGTTCGCCTGGCATGGGTCACCACAGATGCGGTCGTCAGTCCGAAAGCTGCGGCATCAACCTCAACGCATTGCCTCTCTGAATCGCCGCCATCTCCGCGGGCGACAGATGCCGCTCATGCAGCTCTTTGGCGTTCAACTCGATGCTGACGTAGGGATAGTCCGTGCCGAACATGATCTGGGTAGGCGGAATGTAGTTCTGGATCGCCGCCATCGGCGGGCCATAGGCGGCGTCCGCCGTATCGTAGAACTGCCGCTGCAGCTCATAGTCTACGCCCCGCGGCGCGAACTTGGAGACGTGCTGCGCCGGCATACTTTCGACAATCCGTCTTATACGTCCGGAAAGTACCGGGATGACATCTCCACAGTGGCAGAAGATCCAACGAATACTGGGATATTTGGCAAAAGAGCCGCTAATCAACAGGCTCACGACCGCCCGGCCCGTATCGTAAGGGAACTCAACGAAGTCAGCCTCATTGGGAACGATATCCGGCATCAGCTTCGTACAACAGGCTGCTGCTAACGGATGACAGAAAACAACCGCCTTTCGTCTGTCCAACTCCTCCATGACGGGTGCAAAAGCAGGGTTGCCCTGCCACAAACTTCCGTAACTCGTCATCATTCCGATGCCGGGCGCCTTCAGGACATCAAGAGTGAACTCGATCTCCTTTAAACTTCCATCAATATCGGGCATAGGCAGGAAGCCGAACTGCGCAAAGCGTCGAGGATAGTTCTGGACCATCTTGGCGGCGTACTCGTTAGCTTGTCGCGCTTGGGTGCGGTACTCTGCCGTGGTCACGCCCGGTCCGGGCGGACGGGAGGACGTATTGACCACCGCCTTCGCCACACCATTACTGTCCATCGTTTCTAGGGCGGCCGATGGTGTCCAGTTCTTGATGCCGGCCGGCACTGCGCCGAATAAGGCTTTCAGGAACGTGTCGTTGTCCTGTTGGAAGACCGTTGGAAAGTAATGATGATGGACATCGATCGTTCCAAAGTCCATTTTCATCTCCGTTACCTCCGCCCGACTTCTTGAGGATCGCAGAAGGCTTCTTGCTCCAAGAGCGATCGCCGAAGCCAGGGTTTGACGCCGGCTGATCGTTGTGCCGTCATTTGCAAACTGCGATGGGTGCGTGCTCATCTCTAGCTCCGTGAAACGGCTGATTGTCTAATTACAAACATAGTGACGACGGATCGGTTGTGGTAAAAATTCAACTTCGACGCTCGACGGCGTTATCTAGATGGGCTGCCTCCGACTCGCGAATTTGTCTTTAGCTTCAGCGCGTTCGTGGACTGCTTCCATGACGCGCTTTTGCTCTAGCCTCTACATCAACCCGCTGTCCGTTTTCAAGCCCTTCCAGTACAAGTTGCCTTGTCTCGGGGGTGATATCGTCGTCGGATGGCAGAGGAATGGTAGAACGGCTTTGACATGAATGATTGTCGGTGCGTTGATGTAAATCTGTGAAAGACGTTTCGGCAGGGCCGTGCGGGGTCAAGTCGCGAACGGCTTTGCCCTATCCCGATGCTAGGTGTTTGGTCCCGGGGTGTCGTAACGCTGTCCTGACGCGGGAAACGGAGGAAGTGCCGCGGCAGGCAGCCTTCACGGCAGCGCTCGAACGACGCCGGAAGTTCGATCCGAGCGTCGCAAGAGGCGGTCAGCGTCCTGGCCCGGCGCTACAACCTGAGCCGCACCACCGTGAACAAGTGGCGTGGCGGAGCAACCACGGCCGGCGCCCCGATGAGGCCGATGGCGCCCCACAGCACCGTGCCGAGCCCGGAGGAGGAAGCCATGGTGGTCGGGTTCCGACGCCGCACCCTGCTGCCGCTCGACGACGTGCTCGGCTGCCTGCGCGACACCGTGCTGACCGACAATGGCATGGCGTCCGCAGACCTGCCGAAGAACCGTGGCCGCCACGCCGTCATGGAAGCCATGTTCGGCGGTCACATCTTCGACCGCGTCTGCAAGGAGCATGGCATCACGCACGAGCCCACCAAGCCCTACCATCCGTGGACCAACGGTCAGGCCCGACGGATGAACCGCACCGTCAAGGACGCCACCATCAAGGCGTTCGACTACCCTGACCTCGACAGCCTCAAGGCCCACGTCCTGGCGGTCGTCTCAGCCTGCAACTTCGCCAACCACCTCGAGGCCATCCGGTGGAAGACGCCGTTCGAGGCCATCTGCCAGGCCTGGACCAAAACGCCCGACATCTTCAAACTTGATCCGCGCCACGTCATCCC
>CAXTVM010000019.1:0-58808 GCA_964247725.1 uncultured Acetobacteraceae bacterium
GGTCCCTGCATGAGGGTTAGACCCTCAACCAATCGGGGTCTGGGGCCCGCGGCCCAGTGGGGTCCAGGGGCAAAGCCCTGGCCTTCCGAACCGACCACGCGGTCGCTCGTTACGGCAGCGAGGTCCATCCAGGGACCCTGGACTCCATCGGAGGTTGCCTTTGACCATCGCCGTCCCGTCCGCCGCCCGCACCATGATGCTCGCCCTGCCGCTGGTCGTCGCCGCCTGCGGGCAGGTGGGCGCGCCCACCAAGGCCGACATCCAGCACGTGATCCAGGCCCGCATGCAGGCGGCCAACGCGCAGACGTCGGACAACACGCTCGGCCTGTTCAGCGGGCCCTACGACGTCAACGATTTCAGGGTCACCGGCGCCGACTGCACCGCCAAGGACAACGGCGCCTATTCCTGCGCCGTGACGGCGGTGAACAAGAAGAGCACCAACACCGCGCAGCTGCAGTTCAAGAAGGTGAGCGGCGACTGGACGCTTGTGCTGCCGTAGCGCGGATCGGCTCAACCGGTCCGGGCGTCGCCGTGCCACTCGGCGACGTGGTCGGCGAGTGCCGCGCGCTGGGGCGTCCGCGGCGGCTCGGACGGCGTGCCGACGAACAGGAACCCGGCCAGCGTGTCGGGTGCGGCGAGACCGAGTGCCGCGTGCACCGCGGGATCGTAGCTGTTGGCGCCGGTGACCCAGATCGCGCCGTAGCCGGCCATATGGATCGCGTTGAGCAGGTTCATCGCGGCGGCGGCCACCGACATCAGCTGCTCGGACTCCGGGATCTTGTGGCCGGGAACGATGCGCGCGCCGAGTGCCACCACCAGCGGCGCGCGCAGGAACTTGGAGCGCTGCTTCTCCGCCATCTGTGGGGCGGCGCCCGGTTCCCGCGCCAGCAGCGCCGCGGCGGCGATGTCGGCCAGCCGCTCCCGCGCAGGCCCGCGGATCAGCAGCAGCCGCCACGGCGTGAGCCGGCCGTGGTCGGGCGCCCGCAGCGCGGTCTCCAGGATGCGGTCCAGCACCGCGCCGGAAGGCGCGGGCTCGCGCAGCGCCGACACTGACACGCGGTCGAGCAGGAGGTCCAGCGCCGCGGCGGCACCCATCTCCGTCATGGCGCCGGTACCGCTCAAGCGGCGCGCCGGAGCTCGGCCGCGAGGTCGTCGCTCAGCGGCGAGTCGTCGACCGTGATGTCGGGAGCGTAGCGGCCGACGACGCGGCCGTCGCGGGCGATCAGGAACTTCTCGAAGTTCCACATCACGTCGCCCGGCGGCGGCGCCTCGATGCCGAACCCGGCCAGGCGGGCGCGCAGGCCGCCCTCGGGCCGCTCGACCGCCTCGGGTGCCGCGGCGATCATCGCCGCGTAGAGCGGGTGGCGCCCGGGCCCGTTGACCTCGATCTTGGAGAACAGCGGGAAGTCGACGCCGTAGGTGCTGCTGCAGAAGGTCTGGATCTCCGCGGCACTACCCGGCTCCTGGTCGCGGAACTGGTTGCAGGGGAAGCCCAGCACCACCAGCCCGTCGGACGCGTGGGCGCGGTACGCCGTCTCCAGCGACTCGTATTGCTGCGTGAGCCCGCACTTCGACGCGACGTTCACCACCAGCACCACGTGGCCGGCATATTCGGAGAGCGTCGCGGCGGCGCCGTCGATCCGGCGCAGCCCGATCTGGCTCAACGGGTGCGACTCTGCCATGGCGGCGTCTCCTGAGCGGGCGGCGTCCCGCCGTCCGGCGGCTGGCGGGACATGGGTGCCGCTGGAGCCCGACCGTGCCGCGCGCCGCGACGTCCGGCAACCCTTGGCGGCGGCCGGGCGGGCTTGGCTATCGCATGAGGGAGAGGACCAGGGGCTTCGCCCATGGACCCCATCGGGGCCGCGGGCCCCAGCGGGTCCAGGGCAGCGCTCTGGCCTTCTCTCACGTCTCCTCGAATGGGATAGCTTTGGGAAGGCGGGCGGCCCTGGCGCCCGCCCGTCCGCAGGCCGTCAACGACCATGCCTAGTAGAAGCCGGGGCCGAAACCACCCCCGAAGCCCGGGCCCCAGGCCCCGCCCCAGCCGCCGAAGTCCCAGGCAGGGTCGGAATTGATCTGCGCCGTCATCTGCCGCTCGTCCGCCAGATGCTGCTGGAACATCGCCTCCTTGTATTTGCCGTAGGCCTGCTCCGAGCCGACATAGACGCAGCCGCACACCAGCGGATCGCCGTAGAGATAGACGTACTGGCCGTTCACGTCCCGCTTGGCGAAATGATCGGCAGGCAGGCGCTGCAGCATCGCCTGGCGCTGCGGCGTGTCGGCGGGGCGCGCGACGAAGCCGGCGGCGATGAGCTTGTCCTCCTTGCTCGCCACCAGCTGCTGCTGCGTGGCGCAGGCGCCCAGCAGCAGGGGCAGCGACAGGGTGGCGGCACAGAGACCAGTCCAGGCAGCGGATCGTGTCATGGCGGTGGCTCCGGCGGGACGAGACGTTTCGCATGCGGTGAAGTCTGGTATCGCAGCGCCTGGCGACGGCGGCCGTTCCCGGTCCGGGGCGCGATGGCCTCGTGCGGAACGATCCTGTAGAGAGGCCGGGTCGCCCGGGGGAGGTGTGGCCATGGAGTCCACGAGACGCGCCGAGCTGCACCGCGTGACCGCGGAGACCGACATCGCGCTGTCGCTGTCGCTCGACGGCACCGGCCGCTGCAGCGTCTCGACCGGGATCGGCTTCCTCGACCACATGTTGACGGCGCTCGCCCGGCACGCCGCCTTCGACCTCGAGGTGAAGGCCGCCGGCGACCTGCACGTCGATTGTCACCACACCACCGAGGATGTCGGCATCGCGCTGGGCCAGGCGCTGACCCGGGCGCTGGGGACCAAGTCCGGCATCCGCCGCTACGGCCATGCCGTGGTGCCGATGGACGAGGCGCTGGTCGAGGCGGCAGTGGATTTGTCGGGACGGCCGTTCCTGGTCTGGGCGGTCGGCTTCCGGCACGACACCATCGGCACCATCGACACCGAGCTGTTCGAGGAGTTCTTCCGCGGCCTGTCCAGCAACGGGCTGATGGCGCTGCACGTGACGCAGAAGGCCGGCCACAACGACCACCACGTCGCGGAGGCGTGCTTCAAGGCGGTGGCGCGGGCGCTGCGCGCTGCCACCGAGGCGGACCCGCGCAGCCAGGGCCGCATCCCCTCCACCAAGGGGGTGCTGTGAGGCTCTACAGCAGCCACTTCGCCGTGCCCGAGATCATGGTGGCGGGCGCCGCCGCGCCGCCGCTGATGGTGTGCGACGGCTTCTCCTGGTGGGGGCTGATCCTCGGCTGGCTGGTGTTCCTACGGCCGGGCAGCTGGCTGGTGGCGATGCTGACCGGGCTCGCCACGCTGCTGATCGGCCTCGCCGCCGGCCGCGTGCCCGGGGCGTGGGCGCTGCTGCCGGGCCTGCACCTGGCGATCGGGCTGTTCGCCGCCGACTGGCGCCGCTGGGAGCTGGGACTGGCCGGGCGGGTGCTTGGTCCGATCGTCGCCGCCGCCGGTCCGGAGGCGGCGCTGCTGCGCCTGCTCGACCGGCACCCGGACCTGCTGGTGGCCGCACCCCGTCCGGCCGCGGTCGGCGGCGCCGTCGGGACGGCCTGATGGGGGCGGCCCGATGAGGACGGTCCCATGATGGCGGCAGGGGGCCGCGTCGCCGTGGTCGACTACCAGGGCGGCAACCTCGCCTCGGCCTCCCGCGCGCTGGCCGAAGCGGCGGCGCGTGCCGGCATCGCCGCCGAGATCCGCGTCACCGCCGACCCGGGCTGGGTGCGCGACGCCGACCGCATCGTGCTGCCGGGCCAGGGCGCCTTCGCCGACTGCGCGCGCGGGCTCCGGGCGGTGCCCGGCCTGCACGCGGCGATCGAGGCCGCGACGGCGGCTGGCGGCGCGCCGTTCCTCGGCATCTGCGTCGGCATGCAGCTGATGGCCGAGCACGGGCTCGAGCACGGCGAGACCGCGGGCTTCGGCTGGCTGCGCGGCCGCATCGCGCGGATGGACGTCCCCGGCCTGCGGCTGCCGCAGATGGGCTGGAACGAGCTCGCCTTCGCGCCCGGGGCGCATCCGCTGACGCACGGCCTCGCCCCCGGCGACCACGCCTACTTCGTGCACTCCTACGCGCTGGCCGGCCACGACGCCCAGGACCTGGTCGCCACCACGGACTATGGCGGCCCGGTGCCGGCGCTGGTGGCGCGCGGCAACCGCGCCGGCACCCAGTTCCACGTCGAGAAGAGCCAGGACGTCGGGCTCGCGATCCTGGCCAACTTCCTGCGCTGGAGCCCGTGAGATGGAGGCGCCGAAGCTGGCGGCGGCTCGGGTCAGCACGCTCGACGACGACGAGCTGCAGGCGCTGTGCGAGGCGACCGACGCCGCCATCCTCGACGGCGGCGGCTTCGGCTGGGTCACCTCGCCCGGACGGCGCACGCTCGAGCAGTATTTCCGCGGCATCCTGCTGGTGCCGGAACGGACGCTGTTCGTGGGCCGCCTGGACGGGGTGATCGTCGGCGCCACCCAGCTGCTGCGCCCGCCGCGCAACAACGAGGCGCAGGCGATGGCGGCGACGCTGATGCACAGCTACATCGCGCCGTACGCGCGCGGCCACGGCCTCGCCCGGCTGATGACGGTGACGGTCGAGGACTGCGCGCGGGCGCTGGGCTACCAGGTGCTGAACCTCGACGTGCGCGAGACCCAGACCGCGGCGATCCGGCTCTATGCCAGCCTCGGCTACCACCAGTGGGGCAAGCACCCGCATTACGCCCGCGTCGGCGGCGAGGTGGTGGGCGGCTGCTTCTTCACCAAGCGGCTGCGCGACGGCGCCCGTCCCCCGGCTGCGGCGGCCGCCGCAGCGACGGTCGGGGCGCCGCCGCCGGAGTCCGGGACGCCGCCGGCGGCCGGCCCCGACCGGCCGTCGCCGCAGCCGAGGCCGCTCACGCTCTATCCCGCCATCGACCTCAAGGGCGGCGCCTGCGTGCGCCTGCGCCGCGGCGAGATGGACGACGTCACGGTCTATTCCGACGATCCCGGCGCGCAGGCGCGGGCCTGGATCGCCGCCGGCTGCCGCCGGCTGCACGTGGTCGACCTGAACGGCGCGTTCGCCGGCCGCTCGGTCAACGCCGAGGCGATCGAGGCCATCATCGCCAATGCCGGGGGGCCGGACGGCCCGGTGCCGGTGCAGCTCGGCGGCGGCATCCGCGACCGGGCCGCGATCGAGCGCTGGCTGTCGGCCGGCATCGCCCGCGTGATCCTGGGCAGCGCCGCGGTGAAGGATCCGGGCCTGGTGCGCGAGGCCTGCCGCGCCCATCCCGGGCGGATCGTCTGCGGCATCGACGCCCGCGACGGCCGCGTCGCCACCGAGGGCTGGGCCGAGGTCTCGGAGCTCTCCGCGATCGAGCTCGCGGTGCGCATGCAGGATGCCGGCGTCGCCGCGATCGTGTTCACCGAGATCGCCCGCGACGGCATGCTGACCGGGCTCGACATCGAGCAGACCTGCGCGCTCTCGGCCCGGCTGTCGACGCCGGTGGTGGCGAGCGGCGGCGTCGGCCGGCTCGAGCACCTGGCCGCGCTGAAGGCGGCGTCGGCGCACTTCCCCGGCATCGAGGGGGTGATCGTCGGGCGGGCGCTGTATGACGGGCGCATCGAGGTCCGGACCGCGCTGGCGGCGCTGGCATGAAGGCCGACGCCCCAGCCCGTCCCGGCCCGCCATGCTGAAGCTGCGCGTGATCCCCTGCCTCGACGTCAAGGACGGGCGGGTGGTGAAGGGGGTGAACTTCGTCTCGCTGCGCGACGCCGGCGACCCGGTGGAGCAGGCGGCGGTCTACGACGCGGCCGGCGCCGACGAGCTCGCCTTCCTCGACATCACCGCCAGCCACGAGCGGCGCGACACCCTGCTCGACGTGGTCGGCCGCACCGCAGCCCGGATCTTCCTGCCGCTGACCGTGGGCGGCGGCGTGCGCAGCCCGGACGACATCCGCCGGCTGCTGCTGGCCGGCGCCGACAAGTGCGCGATCAACTCGGCCGCGGTGGCGCGGCCGGAGCTGGTGTCGGAGGCGGCGACCCGGTTCGGCAGCCAGTGCGTCGTGGTCGCGGTCGACGCCCGCGCCGACCGCAACGGGGGCTGGGAGGTGTTCACCCATGGCGGCCGCACGGCCACCGGCCTCGATGCCGTCGCCTGGTGCCAGCGGATGGCCAAGGCCGGCGCCGGCGAGATCCTGCTCACCAGCATGGACCGGGACGGCACCCGCAGCGGCTTCGACCTGACGCTGCTGCGCGCGGTCTGCGGCGCGGTCACCGTGCCGGTGGTGGCGTCCGGCGGCGTCGGCGCGCTGGCCCACTTCGTCGAGGGCGCCGAGGCCGGCGCCTCCGGGCTGCTGGCCGCCAGCGTGTTCCATTTCGGCCAGTTCACCGTGGCCGAGGTGAAGCGGGCGCTGCGGGCCGCCGGGCAGCCGGTGCGGCCGACCCCGCCCATGGGGGACGGAGAACGATGACCAAATCGCCGAAGCGGGCCCAGAAGCAGGTGAAGCCGGCCAAGAAGGCCGGCCCCGCCAAGGCGGGCAAGCTCAGGACGACCGCGGTCGCGGTCGCGAAGAAGCGCCTGGCGCCGAAGAAGCGCGCCGCAGGCAAGGCGGCGGTGCGCAAGGTCCGCGTCCCGTCGCCGGTCGACCTGTCCGGCGCCACCGCCGAGGTGCTGGACCGGCTGTTCGAGGTGGTGACCTCGCGGCGCGACGCCGACCCGACCATCAGCCACTCGGCCCGGCTGCTGTCGCGCGGCACCGCCAAGGTGGCGCAGAAGTTCGGCGAGGAGGCGGTCGAGTGCCTGATCGAGGCGGTCGGCGGCGACAGCGCGAAGCTGGTCGGCGAGAGCGCCGACGTGCTGTATCACCTGATCGTGCTGTGGGTGGCGGCCGGGCTCGACCCGGCCGAGGTCTGGTCGGAGCTGCAGCGCCGCCAGGGCACCAGCGGCATCGCCGAGAAGGCGTCGCGCGGCCTGCCGGCCGCGGCATCCGCGGAGGGACCCGGACGATGAGCGTGGACGGGCTCGGCGCCTACGACCCGCAGAACGTCTTCGCCCGCATCCTGCGCGGCGAGATCCCGTGCCGGCGGGTGTTCGAGGACGCGCACGCGCTGGCCTTCCACGACATCGCGCCGCGGGCGCCGGTGCACGTGCTGGTGATCCCGAAGGGCGCCTACGTGTCGTTCGCGGACTTCGCGGCGCAGGCCCCAGAGGCCGAGATCGCCGGCCTCTTCCGCGCCGTGGGTACCGTCGCCCGCCAGCTCGGGCTGGAGGCGCCCGGCTACCGGCTGCTCTCGAACATGGGGGCGCAGGGTGGGCAGGAGGTGCCGCACTTCCACGTCCACCTCTTCGGCGGCGGCCCGCTCGGGCCGATGCTGGCGCCGGAGGTGGCGCCGGCCGGGTAGGTCCGGGGCCTTGCCGCAGCCCACCGCGACAGCGCCTCAGGACCGGCTTGAAATGCCCGATTGCCGTCCCGCGTCGACGTCCGCTAAGATGACCAATCAAATGGTCAGGAGCCGGATGTGGAGCTCATCAACCTCGCCGACGCCAAGGCTCATCTCAGCGAACTCCTCGACCGGGTCGAGGCAGGAGATACGATCGAGATCAGCCGCCGAGGGAAGCCGGTTGCCCGATTGATCGGGAGTTCCAGGCCGCGGAAGCGGGTCGACGTGACCACGCTCCGGACGCTCACGGCCACCATGCCGCCGCAGACGCAGGATGCTGCCGATCTGATACGGTCCATGCGGGACGGCGACCGCTACTGAGTGCTCTACCTGGACACGTCGCTGATCGTGGCGGCGCTCTCCAACGAGGCCATGACCGGCCCTGTGCAGTCGTGGCTCGGCGATCAGGATCCGGCGCGGCTCCTGATCAGCGACTGGACGGTTACCGAGTTCTCGTCCGCCATGGCCCTCAAGCTCCGGACCGGACAGATCACGCGAGATCAGCGCGCAGCGGCATTGGCCGAGTTCAACAGGCTGGTCCTGGAAAGCCTCACCGTCCTTCAGGTGAAGGCAACGCACTTCCGGACGGCGGCGCGCTTCGTCGACCAGCATGCGCTCGGACTGCGCGCCGGGGATGCGCTCCATCTCGCGACCGCATCGGAGAAGGGCGCCGCGGTTCATACGCTCGACCATCGGCTTGCCGCGGCGGGCCCGATGCTCGGCATCCCGACGACGCTCCTGACCTGAGGGCGCGCCGATCCTCCAACGCCTCACGGGCGTGACCCGGACGCGCCATGGCCGGCGGTCCCGGACCTGTGGCCGTCAGGACCGGCCGGCGCTACCTCTCCGTGAGCTTCGCGCGCGCCTCGCCGTCGGGCGAGGCCGTGGTGTGCAGGTTCACGTACAGCTCGCCCTCGCCCAGGTCCCTGGCCTGCCTGGACGTCAGCGTCACCTTGCCGGTGATCGGGCTGGCATAGGGGGGCGCGATCGGCTGCACCACCGGGGCGTCCTGCCGTGTCGGCGAGGTCGGGCCGTGGATGTGGGCGGCCATCACCGGGCCGGTCAGCCCGACATAGCTGATGCTGTAGGTCAGCACCCCGGTCGCGGCGTCGTAATGGCCGGTGACGTCGCCGGCCGGGTGCGCCGTGGTGCCGTGCTCGCCGACGAAGCTGCCGGCGACGTCGGCGCTCCTCAACGCCTTCGCCGCACCGGCCGGGATCGCGGCGCCGAGGCAGGCGGCGGCGAGGATCGCGGCCGGAACGAGAAGGCGGGTCTGGATCGACATCACGGACACTCGGCATGCAGGAGATTGTTCGGTCACGTATCGAGCGCCGTCAGCCCTATCCGGTCAAGCATCGCAACCATGAAGTTCTACGATCCGTGGAGCCCGTCTGAGAATGGGGTGTGCCGGATGAGAGTGCCGCGCAGCGGCACGGCCGGCATGGCCGCCCGGAACCGGAGCGGAGCGGCCGTCGGGCCGTGAGCACCGAAAGCGGGAGGCAGCCGCGTCGGATCGCCGGCACAGCGCATTCTCAGACGGGCGGTCACTCCGCGGCCAGGCCTAGGGCTTGGTGGTCGAACAGGCGCCGATAGAGCCCGTCGGGACGGCGCAGCAGCGCGTCGTGCGGGCCGTCCTCGACCAGGCGGCCCTGCGCGAACACCAGGATGCGGTCGAGCGAGACCACGGTGGAGAGGCGGTGCGCGATCACGATCACGGTGCGGCCGACCATCAGCCGGCCCATCGCCTCCTGCACCAGCGCCTCGCTCTCGGAGTCGAGGCTGGACGTCGCCTCGTCCAGGATCAGGATGCGCGCATCGGCCAGGAACGCGCGCGCGATCGCGATCCGCTGCCGCTCGCCGCCCGAAAGCTTGACGCCGCGCTCGCCGACCAGGGTGGCGTAGCCCTTCGGCAGCCGCGCGATGAAGCCGGCGGCGTTGGCGAGCCGCGCCGCTCGGGCGATCTCGACCAGGCTGGCGTCGGGCCGGGCATAGGCGATGTTCTCGGCGAGCGAGCGGTGGAACAGCAGCGGCTCCTGCGGCACCAGCGCGATCTGAGACCGCAAAGTCTCCTGCGCCACCCGGGCGATGTCCTGCCCGTCGATCAGGATGCGGCCGCCATCCAGGTCGTAGAGCCGCTGGATCAGCTTGGTCAGCGTCGTCTTGCCCGAACCGGACGGCCCGACTAGGCCGACGCGGGTGCCGGCGGGCAGGTCGAGGTCGAGGTCCTGGAACAGCGGGCCGGCCTGGCTCGGATAGTGGAACGCCACCCGCTCGAGGCGGATGGCGCCGCTGCCGATGCGGATCGGGCGCGCGCCGGGCTGGTCCTGCACGCCGGCAGGTGCCCGATACAGCGCCACCAGCTCCTCCATCTCGTTGACCGAGCGCTGGGCCACGCTGATCTGCTGGCCGATGTCGCGCAGGTAGCCCTGCACCAGGAACACCAGGGTCAGCACGTAGGCGACGTCGCCCGCACCCGCGCGGCCGTGCCACCACAGCCACAGCACCGCCGACACCAGGCCGATGCGGAGCGCCAGCAGGCACAGCGCCTGCAGGTTGCCGCTGTCGGTGCCGCGCAGCCAGGTGCGGGTGGTGCGGCCGGCCCAGCGGTCCAGCACGCGGCCGAGCCGCGCATCCTCGCGTCCCTCGGCGCCGAACGCCTTGACCACCGCGTTGCAGGTGACCGCGTCGGCGAGCGCTGCCCCCATGCGGGTGTCCCAGCGGTTGGCCAGCCGCGCCGAGGGCGCCACGTAGAGCAGCGTCATCGAGATCGACAGCGCCGCGAACAGCACCGAGCCCAGGCCGAGCAGCAGCCCCATCACCGGCCAGCGCACCGCCAGCACCAGCGTGGTGCCGGCCAGCACGCAGAGCTCGGGGAGCAGCATCAGCAGCAGGGTGTCGTTCAGGGTGTCGATCGCCCACATGCCGCGCGTCAGCCGCCGCACGGTGGAGCCGGCGAAGTTGTTGGCGTGCCAGTCGGCCGAGAAGCGCTGGATGCGGGCGAAGCCGGTGCGGGCGATGCAGCCCATGATCTGCACGGTGAGCCGGGTGATGCCGATGAAGGCGGCGCGGCGTCCGCCGAGCGCCACGAGCCCGAGCAGGGTGAGGCCGCCCAGCATCAGCGCCGCGTCGTGCAGGCCGGCGGCGCCGGCGGCGGCGGGGGGACCGCCTCGGTCGGGCAGGTGCGCCACGTCGTCGACCAGCCGCCCGGCCAGCACCGGCGTCAGCACGTCGGTCAGCGTCGCCAGGATCATGCCGCCGATCACGACCGCCAGCATCGGTTTCTGGTCGGCCCAGCGCCGGGCCAGGAAGCGCAGCACGTCGACGAACACCGCGCCGCCGCTGCGCGGCGCGTCCCGGTCGGTGGCAGAGGTCAAGGGTTGGGCGTCTCCGGTCGTGCGATCCCGCATCGCGCAGGGGCCGTGTCGCGTAGATAGGGCGTTGCCGGTCGGAGACCCAGCATGATCGACTCCCCATCGCCCCCCGTTGTCGCAACGTCGAAGGTCCGGCCGATGAGCCGGGCGGAGGTCGCCGCCTTCATCGCCGCCATCGGCGAGGCCAACCCGGAGGGCCAGACCGAGCTCAGCTTCGGCACCCGCTACAGCTTGCTGGTGGCGGTGGTGCTGTCGGCGCAGGCGACCGACGCGTCGGTGAACAAGGCCAGCGTCGGGCTGTTCGCGGACGCGCCCGACCCGGCGGCGATGGTGCGCCTCGGCGAGGAGGGCGTGGCCCGGCACATCCGCGCGATCGGGCTGTGGCGGGCCAAGGCGCGCAACGTGGTGGCGCTGTCGCAGGCGCTGCTGGACCGGCACGGCGGCGAGGTGCCGGGGGACCGCGCGGCGCTGGAGGCGCTGCCGGGGGTGGGCCGCAAGACCGCCAACGTGGTGCTGAACGTGGGGTTCGGCGAGAGCACGATGGCGGTCGACACCCACATCTTCCGGCTCGGCAACCGCACCGGTCTCGCCGCCGGCAAGACGCCGCGCGCGGTCGAGGACGGGCTGGTGCGGCGCATCCCGAAGGCGGTGCTGCGGCCGGCGCACCACTGGCTGATCCTGCACGGCCGCTACGTGTGCAAGGCGCGGGCGCCGGAGTGCTGGCGCTGCGTCGCGCGGGAGTGGTGCCATTATCCGGACAAGCTGCGGCAGCCGGCGGCTCCGATCAGAAGTCGGATCGCGGGGAACTGATCGGCCATGTCGGGGACGGTGGCGGTCCGGCGACCGATCGTTCGACTGGCAAGGAGCCGGCTTCCGATAATATGCCGCACTGCAAAATAAAGCGTGATCGGGATGGACGAGCGACGATTTATGCAGTGCGGCAATCCAGAATGGGACGTCGCCTCGACCGCTCCGGATCCGGCGAGAGTGCGGACGGAAGCTCGAAGGGTTCAAGACATGTTCCGTTCAGCTCCCCTCTCCTTCGCGGCATTCCCGTGCTCGTCACCGCCCTCGGCCTGACCGCCTGCGCCGGAAACGAGTCCAGCCAATCCGACTATTCCCAGATCGGCTCCGCCACACCCTCGAACGGCGCGGCCTTCGTCGGCCTGCCTTACTGATCCCGCCGCCGGCAGGAACGCCGGGGTCGTCAGGGAGCGCCCGGCCTTGCCCTGACCCGGCTGAATCCGACGCGGGGCCAGGGCGATGGATCGTCCGATCCGCCGGGTCCCCGGCCAGTGCGGCGTCCGGACCCTCCTCCCGTCACTCCGCCTGCGCCATCGGCAGCGTCGGACGGTCGCGGACGCGGGCGGCATCCTCCGGCACCCAGGGCCGATCGCCTCGCGTGTCTCGCGCGCTCTCGATCACGGCCGCGTCCGGCTGCAGCCAGACCGCCTGCGGCCCGTCGCGCCAGACCGTGAACCGGTCGATCCGCGGCACGCCGGGACAGGTTCCGTGCGCGGGCTCCGGCGACACCAGCACGGCGATGCCGGCGCAATCGCCGGGCTTGATCGCGGAGGGACGCCTGTCCTCGTCCTCGTCGTGCGCCCTGGCCCCGCCCGCGTCGCGCAGGAGCAGCAGGTTCCGGCCGCGCCGGGCGAAGAGGCAGGCGGCCGGGGAGCAGACGATGTCGTCAGCCACGCCCGCGACCGCACCGGCATCGGGCAGCGCCACAGGGTCCGCGGTAAGGCCCCAGGCGCGCTGCCAGTCCTCCAGCGTGATGAGGTCGGCCCCCGCCGACCGCTCGACCAGCATCCGGCCCCCGTCATGCAGCGCGATCAGCCGTGCGTCACCGGACACCAGCAGGTCCGGCGCCCGCACGAGCCAGGGCGAGGCGCAGCCGATCACCAGCGGCAACGCCGCCAGCGCCCGCCAGCCGGTGCGCCAGATGCAGAGCCAGAGCAGGCCGAAGCTGACCAGCAGCAGGCCCCAGCCGGGCGGCGCCGGCACCGCCAGGCTGGCGGCCGGGAAGCCGGACACGGTGCGCGCCAGGAACAGGATCACGTCGATTCCGGCCCCCATCGGCCGCAGCGTCACCCACTCCAGCCCGAACGGCATCAGCAGCAGCGACAGCAGCCCCTGCGGTAGCACCCAGAACGCGGTCAGCGGCACCGCGACCAGGTTGGCCAGCACGAAGTAGAACTGCACGCGGCCGAAATGGAACGCGGCGTAGGGCAGCGACGCGGCCCCGGCGACCAGGCTGGTGAAGAACAGCTGGAAGGCGTGCAGCGCCACCCTGTGGCCGATCGTCCCGTCCTGCAGGCGTTGCATGAGCGGCCGCACCGCCTCGTAGCCGGCCAGCAGCGCCAGCACGGCGGCGAAGCTCATCTGGTAGCCGACGTCGAGCAGCGTCGCCGGGTTGGCGAGCAGCAGCAGGATGGCGGCGCATCCCAGCGCCCGCATCGTCACCGCGCGCCGGCCGATCACCAGCCCCAGCATGGCGATGGCGGCCATCGCCAGGCTGCGCAGCCCAGGCAGGTGCAGTCCGGTCAGCAGCATGTAGAGCCCGCCGGCGGCCAGCGCCGACAGCGCCGCGATCTGCCGGCACGGCAGCCGCAGCGCCGCCCACTCCCACGCGGCCAGCCCGGTGCGCACGATCGACAGCGCCAGGCCCATGACGATGCCCAGGTGCAGCCCGGCCACCGCCAGCAGGTGAGCCAGGCCCGCGGCGGCGAAGGCGTCGCGGTCGGATTGCGGAATGGCGCTGCTGAGCCCGGTCAGCAGGGTGGCGGCGACGGCGCCGCGCGGGCCCGGCAGCACGGCGACGATGCGGGCGGCGATGCTCTCCCGCAGCCGACGCATGGAGGCGGCAAGGCCGCGCGTCGGCCCGTGCGAGACCACGAGGGCGGGGCCGAGCGCGCTGCCGGAGCCGGCGACATCGGAGAAGAAGGCGTCCCGCTGCGGGTCGCGACCGCCGGGGACGTCGGGTGCGGGCGGCGGGCGCAGCAGGGCGCGCAGCTGCACGCGGTCTCCGGTCGAGAGCACGGCCGGGTCGTCGGCGCGCAGCTTGATCCGCAGCAGGCGCGGCGTGGTCGGCGCCGCCGGCACGGGCGAGCCGTCGGCCCTGGGCGCTCCGGCGATGCCGACCGCCTCCAGCGTCAGCCGGCGCCGCCCGTCGGCGTACACGTCGATGGCGGCGATGCGCCCGTTGGCGAGCGCCGCCCGGTGCGGCAGCGCCGGCATCGGCGGCATCCGCCGGGTCGACAGCTCGGCGGCGAGGAAGCCGATCGAGCCCGCCAGCAGCGCCGCCGCCAGCGCGTGCGCCAGCCGGCTGCGCCGGATCAGCGCGAACAGCAGCAGCGACGCCGCGGCCAGCCCCACGCCCAGCCAGAGCGGCGGCTCGGTGCGCAGGACGAAGTAGATCAGGATGCCGGTGCCGAGGCAGGCCGGCAGCCAGAGGATGAGCCGGTCCCGATCGGCCGCGACCGCATCGCGCAGCACGGTCCAACGTGGGACCGTCAGCGCCGGGCGAAGGAAGGCGATCGCTTGATCCACGCCAGGATTTTAACAATAAAACAACGAAAAGCCAGAAGCTCTGCCCCTGGACCCCGCCAGAGGCGGAGCCTCTGGACACCAGTCCTTAAGTCAAGGGTTCCAAGGGCCGCGGCCCTTGGCGGGTCCAGGGCAGAGCCCTGGCCTTCCTTTTCTCAAGGGTGATACGACACCCGCCATGACCGTCCGCACCCGCTTCGCGCCGAGCCCGACCGGGTTGCTCCACATCGGCAACGCCCGCGCCGCCCTCTTCAACTTCCTGTTCTCCCGCCACCACGGCGGCCAGTTCCTGGTGCGGATCGAGGACACCGACCGCGAGCGCTCGACCCAGCATGCGGTGGACGTGATCCTGGACGGGCTGGACTGGATGGGGCTCACGCCGGACGAGCCGCCGGTCTACCAGTTCGCGCGCCAGGCGCGGCATGCGGAGGTGGCGCGGGCGCTGCTGGAGGCGGGCCACGCCTACCGCTGCTACTGCACGCAGGACGAGCTGAAGGCGATGCGCGAGCAGGCGGCGGCCGAGGGCCGGCCGCCGCGCTATGACGGGCTGTGGCGCGACCGCGACCCGTCGGAGGCGCCGGCAGGGGCGCCGTTCACGGTGCGGCTGCGGGCGCCGCGGGACGGCGAGACGGTGGTGGACGACCTGGTGCAAGGCGAGATCAGGGTCGCCAACGCCGAGATGGACGACATGGTGATCCTGCGCGCCGACGGCTCGCCCACCTACATGCACGCGGTGGTGGTCGACGACCACGACATGGCGATCACGCACGTGATCCGCGGCGACGACCACATGACCAACACCTTCCGGCAGAGCCAGATCTACGCCGCGATGGGCTGGGAGCGGCCGCGCTTCGCGCACCTGCCGCTGATCCACGGGCCCGACGGCGCCAAGCTGTCGAAGCGGCACGGCGCGCAGAGCGTGGTCGAGTTCCGCGAGCAGGGCTACCTGCCGGAGGCGCTGTGCAACTACCTGCTGCGGCTGGGCTGGGGCCACGGCGACGCCGAGGTGCTGTCGCGCGACGAGCAGGTCCGGCTGTTCGACCTCGATGGCGTCGGCCGCTCGGCGAGCCGGATGGACTACACCAAGCTCACCCACCTGAACGGGGTCTGGCTGCGCAGCGCCGACGACCGGCGGCTGGCCGCCGACGTGCTGGCGCGCCTCCGGGGCCGCGCCGGGCTGGTGCTGGACGACGTGGCGGCGGCGCGCATCCTGCGGCTGATGCCGGGCCTGAAGGAGCGCGCGCGCACGCTGGTGGAGCTGGCCGACGCGGCAGCGTTCCTGGCCCGTCCGGTGCCGCTGCCGCTCGACGCGAAGGCAAGCTCGCTGCTCACTCCGGACGCGCGCGCGCTGCTGCGGGGCTTTGCCGGCGAGATCGCGGCGCTGGAGCCGTTCACCGCCGCCGAGATCGACGCGGCACTGCGCCGCTACGCCGAGGCGCACGGGCGGAAGCTTGGCCAGGTGGCGCAGCCGCTGCGCGCGGCGATGACGGGGAGCACCACCAGCCCGCCGATCGACGCCACGCTCGAGGCGCTGGGACGTGACGAGGCGCTGGCCCGGATCGGCGCCGTGCTGGGAGCCGTGACCGATGGCTGACGGCTTCTTCCAGTCGAGCGGCGGCCGGCACCTGCTGGGGCTGCAGGGCATGCATCCGACCCGGATCGAGCCGTTCCTGGACCTGGCCGAGAGCTACGTGCTGCTCAACCGCAGCCGCAAGACGCAGCGCGACCTGCTGCGCGGGCGCACGCTGATCAACCTGTTCTTCGAGGACAGCACCCGCACCCGCACCAGCTTCGAGCTGGCCGGCAAGCGGCTCGGCGCCGACGTGATCAACATGACGGTCGGCACCTCCTCGGTGAACAAGGGCGAGACGCTGCTCGACACCGCGGCCACGCTGAACGCGATGCGCACCGACCTGCTGGTGGTGCGGCACGCGCAGTCGGGAGCCCCCGCCCTGCTGGCGCAGAAGGTCGACGCCTCGGTGATCAACGCCGGCGACGGCACCCACGAGCATCCGACCCAGGCGCTGCTGGACGCGCTCACCATCCGCCGGCGGTGCGGCCGGTTGGCCGGCCTCGTGGTCGCGATCTGCGGCGACGTGGCGCACTCGCGGGTGGCGCGCTCGAACATCCACCTGCTGACGGCGATGGGCAGCCAGGTCCGGGTGGTGGGACCCCCGACTCTGATGCCGGCCGAGATCGAGCGGCTGGGCGTGTCGGTGCACCACGACATGGAGAGCGGGCTCGACGGCGTCGACGCGGTGATGATGCTGCGGCTGCAGCGCGAGCGCATGACCGGCGGGCTGGTGCCCAGTGCGCGCGAGTATTTCCGCTTCTTCGGCCTGGATGCGGCGCGGCTGGCGCGGGCCAAGCCGGGCGCCCTGGTGATGCACCCGGGCCCGATGAACCGCGGCGTCGAGATCGACAGCCAGGTCGCCGACGACCCGGTGCAGAGCGTGATCCAGGAGCAGGTGGAGATGGGCGTCGCGGTGCGCATGGCGGTGCTGGACCGGCTGTCGCGGGCGCAGATGAACTGAGCCGAGCGGGCCGGACCGGGATCGAGGGCCGTTCGGCCGAGGATGAAAGAACCGGCCGCTCGAGAGCGGCCGGCGTCATTCCATATTCCATATCGCGGTTCTTATAGAGCAGCATGAATTCACATAGGCTCACTCAACCGCGGTCTAACTCCGTGTCTTGCGAGCATTTAATGCGTCCAGATGTTTCCATCTGGACGCATGATGCTCTAGCCGCCGCAGACGACGTTGCTGTAGGTGTCAGGCGATCCGACGCCCAGCGTCCGCCAAGCGGCCGGGAAGCGTCCGTCCGTGCCGCGGTAGGCGGCCAGGAACTGGAAGTCGCTGAGGTCGGTGTTGGCGCGCCCGAAGGGCGACGCGTTGAGATCCATCACCTGCGAGGTTGGCGCGGTGAAGGCCGGCCAGGTCGGCAGCCCCGGTCCGTTCGGATTGCCGGTGTGCGCGAAATTGGTCCAATACGACATCATGATGTTCGAGAATTGCTGGTCGGCCGCGGTCGCCGCCGGAGCGGTGGGCGCGAAGACCTGATGCACGGCAGCCGTCGTGCCCCACACGAACGGGACTTCGGCCGTGTGCGAGGCGACGGGAGAGTATGGCGACGTGTAGGTGAAGTTGTAGGCGTATGCCGTCGGGGCACCGCTGCGGCGCGACAGGGCGAGCGCCTCCCAGGTCTGCTCGGCGATGATCTGGTCGTCGAGCAGCTTGAGAGAGGAGGCCTGCGCCTGGGCGTTGCTGGTCGCCGGGTAGAGCGCCTCGAAGGTGGGGAGGCACCGGGCGCCGAACAGGTTCTCGGCCTCGCCGTCGAACTGGGCCGGTGTCGAGGCGGGGAGCTGCAGCCCCGCGAACAGGTAGTACTCCGCCGCGTTCCAGCCGGCGAGGATCGGTATCCGGGGCGAGGTGCCGTTCGCGAACGCCGCCGCCGGCGCCGCCGTGAGCACTCTCCCATCGACGCTGGGAGAGATCAGGGTGATCGGCTGGCCGTTGTTGAACGGCGCCGCCGCGGTCAGCGTGCCGGGATCGATCGAGCGTAGGTTCTGGCCGGAGAAATTGGCGCTGAACGCATTACCCAGAGCGAGCGCTTCCTGGTGCGTGGCGATCGAACCATACTGCGCGCTGTCCCAGAATGCGCCGCTCTCCATGATCGCGCCGTTGATCAGGCCCGCCGCCAGCGGCGAGGCCAGAAGGATGCCGATCGAGTGCGACCCCGCCGACTCCCCGAACACGGTCACCCGGGAGGGGTCCCCGCCGAAGTTCAGGATGTTCTGCTTCACCCACGTGAGGGCGGCGATCTGGTCCTGGATGCCCCACATCCCCGACGTGCCGGACTCGGCGTCGAGCGAGGGCGTGGCGAGGAAGCCGAGCACGCCGGTCCGATAGTTGAAAGTGACGACCACCACGTCCTTCGTGGCAAGGTGCGAGCCGTTCAGCTCGGGGTTGTTCGAGGTGCCGAACTGGAACCCGCCGCCGTAGATGTAGACCATGACGGGCTTTAGGGCGGTGGTCCTCGGTGCCGCCGTCCAGATGTTCAGCGACAGGCAGTCCTCGCTCTGGGACGGGTTGGGAACCGACAGATTCGAGGAATAGCAGGAGTTGCCGTATGCCGTCGTCTGCTTGACCCCGCTCCAGGCAGCTGCTGGTTGCGGCGCATGCCAGCGCAACGCGCCGACCGGCGGTGCCGCGTAGGGGATGCCCAGAAACGAGGTGATCCCGTTGGCATCGGCCGAGTTGCCCTGCACCCAGCCGGACGAGGTCGTGACCGGTGCGGACTGCGCCATCGCCGCCCCTGTGGCGAGGATGGTTCCGATCGCGCCCACGACTGCGGCGCGGGCGCGCTCCGCCACGCGACGGGATGGGTTCCGCTTGATCTCAATCACGGACATCACCGATCCGGAGACGCACGTCGTCGGGTGGATCTCCGAGGCAGGAGGCGCCCCAATCGGGGCACGGAACGTTTCCATTTTCATTGTCGTCCTCTCCAAAGCGGTTTTTTTACTTTATTTGTTACTGATATCGGCATCCAAGACATAGGCGCCGCCATCCCAACATCTTCGCGTGAAGATCACAACTCCCCAACAGATTGGGTTGAAGCCGGTCTGAGGATGACGATCGCACGGAGCCGAATCGCTCGCCCTGCAGACGACATCGTCATGCCTGCCAGGACATTGAGGATCATCCACCGCGAAAACAAAACGGTCAATATAATCTTTGTCACTATTCTGTTAGTGAATATCTCCACCAATGCGCCGTTAAGTTTATTCTTGCGGGTATGTCGTCAACAACGATGAGGCGCTTGCAAAACGCCATGCGGCGGCGACGGCGCCGCTTCCATCTCGCGCATGCTGATATCGCCTCGCCACCTTCGCGGCTGCTCGTCACCGTAAAGAAGTATCCTGCCTGGCCCTGCGGATCGCAAGCTTGGGGCTTATGCGTTTCGTGCAATGCTGCTGTCATCACGAAGTGGCCGTGCGCCCGGCGAGGACGCGCTCCAGCCGATTACCGTGCCCTTGCCGATCCATCCGACGGGAGGTTACCGCCGGGGCCGATACGGATCCCCCGGCGCATGCGCGTCATCTGACATTGGATCAACTGCCGCGAGTCCACGCGGCGTGCGAGCGCACACCCTGTATTGGCCGTACCGCTCACGGCCGGTGGGATCCGGTTGACAACGCTGTTCGGGCGGTATCCCAAGCCGCGCGGATCATCCGGGCCGGCCTGATCAGGGCCGGCATTCTCATCGGCGAGGCGTGGCGATGCGGGTGCCGCGGAGGAAGCAGAGCAGATCGATGGTGACCTCGCAGTTGCCGGAGTCCTCTCCGACGATCGCGACCCGCGCGGGCGTGGCAGAGTAGGATCCGCCGCCGCCGCCGCTGAAGGCGCTGCCGCCGCCCTCGATTGAACCGCCGCCGGTAGCACTTACATACCCATTACTGCCGGCGGTGTAATAACCGCCGCCGCTGAACGGCGCGATGTTGCCGGCCATGGAACTGCCGCCGCCGTTCCCATCGGTACCGCCTGCGGCGGGGCTGGCACCGGTGCCGGTACCCGCAAGCCCTCTCCTGGCCCCCGCCTCCACGGCCTGGCCGTCGCCGCCGCCACCGCCATACCCGGCATCAACGCTGGGTAGGGGGACGATGCCGTTGGGTCCGGCGCCGCCGACCAGGAACTCCAGCGTCCCGCCCGCCGTCAGGGTGACATCGGCGCCGATCTCCGCACCAAGGCCCCGCCTGTTTCGAGTAGCCGGCCTGGGCGCCGAACGCGGTGATGTCGTAGGTGCCCGTCACCGGTACCGTGAAGGCGACGATCCCGCCGCTGTGGTCGATCGTGTCATCCTGTGGAGACGCCATCGTTAGATCCTGCCCGCATGTTCGATGGGACCTGATCTTCCAGGCTTATTATCTTTTTCCAAGGATAAAGCGATGTTTCTTGGACGGCTGCGCCTCTCAAGACTCCATGCTCCCGGCTCCCGGCTCCCGCCATGACGTCGGCAAGGAGGAAACGGATCGATCCTCGAACGTCCGGCTCCGGCAGGCTCCAGCAGATGGTCAGACGTGATCTGCGTCATGTTATTTATGGGTGATGCGCCGCCCCCGCGCGAAGACCTGATCGAGCGCTGGATGCTGCTGACCCGGACGGTCCTGCCGGCGATGGCGGCAAAGCACAGCTGGCCGATCCGGCTGGACCACTGCTTCATGCGGGTCTGCCTGGACACGGCGCTGGGCGCGCGCTGGGACACGGTCGTCCGCCGGCCGGCGATCCGGCACCTAAGCGACGGGCAGCTCCGCCAGGCCGTGGCTCAGGCGGAGGCCATCGTGGCGCGGCCGGAGCTGCTGCCCGGGCTGAACCGGGACAGCCTGCGCCTGCGTGGCCATACGCGGGGGTGAGGGCACGGGGTTCTGATCGGCCGGACCAGGGTCGGCCGCTCCGAATCCGGCTATCAGTAGGCGATGTGCAATCTCTATGCGATCACGACCAACCAACAGGCGATTCGCGAGCTGACGCGGGCGATGACCGACCGCACCGGCAACCTGCCCCGCCTGCCCGGCGTGTTCCCCGACTATCCGGCGCCAATCGTGCGCAACCAGCCGGACGGCCGCGAGCTCGCGATGGCGCGCTGGGGCATGCCCTCGCCCGCCTTCGCGCTGAAGGGCCGCAACAGCGACCCCGGCGTCACCAACATCCGGAACGTCGGCTCGCCGCACTGGCGGCGCTGGCTGGACGTGGAGCATCGCTGCGTGGTGCCGTTCACCAGCTTCGCCGAGCACGAGCCGCTGCCGGACGGCTCGCGGCCGCCGATCTGGTTCGCGCTGGACGAGAGCCGGCCGCTCGCCTGCTTCGCCGGGATCTGGACGCGCTGGAGCTCGGTCCGCAAGGTCCGCGAGGGCGAGACCACCAACGACCTGTTCGGCTTCCTGACCACCGAGCCGAACGCCGTGGTCGGCGCCTATCACCCCAAGGCGATGCCGGTGATCCTGACCTCGCAGGCGGAGATCGACCTCTGGCTGACGGCGCCCACGGTTGACGCGATCGCGCTGCAGCGGCCGTTGCCCGACGACGCGCTGCGCGTGGTGCGGCGCGGGGACAAGAGCGATGGCGAGGCGTGATAGGCTGAGCGCTGGGAAGGCAAGGCTGGGTTCTGCCCAGACCGCCAAAGGCCGAGGCCTTTGGAAACCGTTCGATAAGTAATGGATTTTCAAGGCTCCGCCTTGAACGGGTCCAGGGCAGAACCCTGGCCCTCCTACCGGCGCAGGCGGTAGCCGGTCCGGAAGATCCAGCCGATCGCGAGCAGGCACAGCGCCATGAAGGCCAGCGTCATGCCGAGGCTGGCGCCGATGCCGATGTCGGCTTGGCCGAAGAAGCTCCAGCGGAACCCGTTGATGAGGTAGACTACCGGGTTGAACAGCGTGACCGTGCGCCAGAACGGCGGCAGCATGCCGATCGAGTAGAAGCTGCCGCCCAGGAAGGTGAGCGGCGTCACGACCAGCAGCGGCACCAGGCTCAGCTTCTCGAAGCTGTCGGCCCAGATGCCGATGATGAAGCCGAACAGGCTGAAGGTCACCGCGGTCAGCACGAGGAACGCCGCCATCCAGATCGGATGCACGATGCCGAACGACACGAACAGCCGCGCCGTGATCAGGATGATCGTCCCCAGCAGCACCGACTTGCTGGCGGCCGCTCCGACATAGCCCAGCACGATCTCGGCCGGCGACACCGGCGCCGACAGCAGCTCGTAGATCGTGCCGACGAACTTCGGGAAGTAGATGCCGAACGAGGCGTTGCTGATGCTCTGCGTCAGCAGCGACAGCATGATCAGGCCCGGGATGATGAAGGCACCGTAGCTGATCCCGTCCACGGACTGAATGCGCGACCCGATCGCGGCGCCGAACACCACGAAGTAGAGCGAGGTCGAGATCACCGGCGAGACGATGCTCTGCAGCAGCGTGCGCCAGGTCCGGCTCATCTCGAACCGGTAGATGGCGCGGACCGCGTACGGGTTCATGCGCGGGCTCGCTGCGGCGGCGGGGCGTGCACCAGGCCGACGAAGATCTCCTCCAGCGAGCTCTGCTGCGTCCGCACCGTCCGCACGCCGATGCCCGACGCGTCGAGCTGGCGCATGAGCGCGGCGATGCCGCTGTCGTCCGCCCTGGCATCGTAGCCATAGGTCAGGGCCATCCCGTCCGGGGCCGCCTCCAGATGGAATTGCGCGAGCCCGGGCGGAAGGACGGCCAGCGGCTCGCGCAGCGTCACGGTCAGCCGGGAGGTGCCCAGCTTCTCCATCAGCGCCACCTTGTCCTCCACCAGCAGGATGCGGCCGCCGCTGATGACGCCGATGCGGTCGGCCATCTGCTCGGCCTCCTCGATGTAGTGGGTGGTGAGGAAGATGGTGACGCCGGATGCGCGCAGCCGGCTCACCATGTCCCACATGTCGCGCCGCAGCTCGACGTCGACGCCGGCGGTCGGCTCGTCGAGGAACAGGATGCGCGGCTCGTGCGACAGCGCCTTGGCAATCATCACCCGGCGCTTCATGCCGCCGGACAGGGTCATGATCTTGCTGTAGCGCCGGTCCCAGAGCGACAGGTCGCGCAGCACCCGCTCGATCACGGCGGGGTCGGCGGGCCGGCCGAACAGCCCGCGGCTGAAGCTCACCGTCGCCAGCACGGTCTCGAACGCCTCGGTCGCCAGCTCCTGCGGCACCAGCCCGATCTCGCGCCGGGCGGCCCGGTACTGGGCGACGACGTCGTGCCCGTCCGCCAGCACGGTCCCGGTGCTGGGCCGGACGATGCCGCAGACGATGCTGATCAGCGTGGTCTTGCCGGCGCCGTTCGGCCCCAGCAGGGCGAAGATTTCGCCGGGCCGGATGTCGAGGTCGATGCGGTGTAGGGCCTGGGCGCCGGACGGGTAGGTCTTGGTGACCCCCTGGATGGAAATGGCCGGCCTGTTCACGGTAGGCACCCTGGTCGATCACCGCCCGGGGGGCAAGGGCCGCGGCGTTCGCATCAGGAGGAGGCCAGGAGCTTTGCCCCTGGACCCCACTGGGCCGCGGGCCCAGACCCCGTTTCGTTAAGCGTATACCTTCATGCAGGGACCATCTCCTTGCGAATCGGGGTTTGGGGCCCGCGGCCCCAACGGGTCCAGGGCAGCGCCCTGGCCTTCTCCCGTCGGATTCGGCGCCGTTGGCCCCGCCGGCACGTTGTCGGCATCCTGTCGTCCGGAGAACCGCGTGACCGAGCCCGACCGCGCCGACGATGTCGCGATCGTCATCCCGATGCTGAACGAGGCGACGTCGCTGCCGCGGCTCCTGCGTTGGCTGGCCGTGCTGGAGCCGGCTCCGGCGGAGGTGCTGGCGGTCGATGGCGGCAGCACCGACGGTTCCCGCGAGATCGCCCGGGCCGGCGGCATCCGGATGGTCGAGCACGACGTGCGCGGCCGGGCAGCGCAGATCAACCGCGCCGTCACCGCCGCCCGGGCACCGATCGTGTGCATCCTGCCCGCCGACACGCTGCTGCCTGACGATGCGGTGGCGGTCATGCGCCGCACCCTGGCCGATCCGCGCATCGCGCTGGGCGGCTTCACCTCGCTGCTGTGCGGGCCAGACACGGTGCGGTGGGGCACCAGCTTCCACAACTGGATCAAGACCTGGTACGCGCCGCTGCTGTTCCGGCCGCGCATGTTCCTGCGCGGCGGCCGGCTGCTGTTCGGCGACCACGCGATGTTCTTCCGGCGCGAGCAGTTCCTCGCCATCGGCGGCTGCGACGAGCGGCTGACGCTGATGGAGGATGCCGATCTCTGCGTCCGCTTCAGCCATGTCGGCCGCGCCCGGCTGGTCAACCGCGTGGTGCTGACCTCCGATCGGCGCGTCGCCGCCTGGGGCCCGCTGCGTGCGAACTGGACCTACCTGAGCGTGGCGTTGCGCTGGCGGTTCGGCGCAAGGCGGGGCCTGAAGCGGGACTATCCCGATCTTCGCTAGGGCGTTGCGGTCCCGATCCGGCCCCTGCGCCGGACCATGGACGAGGGTTGGTCGGCCGGGGCAGGCGGCACCGGCACGGATCGGCTCACGACGGGCTCGCCTGCCGCCGTCCGGGCCGCCAGCGGAGCGGCCGGCGATCCGCGGCGATGTCCAGCACCATGTCCGCCGGTTCGTCCTCCAGGATCCAGCGCGTCAGCCGTTCGTAGTGGGCGACGAAGCGCCGGATGCCGGCCTCGTCCATCATCGCGGCGGCGCCGTCCGGCGACCAGGCGAGCCCCCGCTCCTGCTGCGTCCGCCAGGCATGGACGTGCTCGAAACCGGGCGCCCGCAGCAGGACCAGCAGGTCGAGGCGATTCCACAGGCGGCCGTATTCGGAGCGCAGCGCCGCGTTGACGTGGCGGCGCCAGGCGCCGTCGCGGTCCTCGTCCCGCTCGAGCGCGTTGATCGGGTGCGCAAGCCCGGCCTCGGGCATGGGTCGCGCGCCGACGCACCAGCCTTCGAGCAGCACGGCGTCGAGCGGCCCCGCATGGCGGGGCCATGCATGCTGAGGCGCGCGGTCGTCCCTCGTCTTGTCGAACCTCGGCACCGGGATCGCCCGGTCGTCCCCCTGGCCGTCCCCCAGCAGCGCGTCGATCGTGGCACCGGCCAGCGCCACGTCGTGCGTGCCCGGAACGCCGCGGGTCGCGAGCAGCGGGTGCACGGCCTGCGCCAGCGCGGCGCGCTCGGCCCGGAGGAGGTAGAAATCGTCCAGCGACACCGCGGCCGCGCGCAGGCCTGTGGCGCCGAGGCGCTCCACGAGCCGCGCCGCCATCGTCGACTTGCCGCTGCCCTGCGCACCCGACAGGCCGACCACGACCGGCCGACCGCGCGTCCTGCGGCCGGCGACGATCGCGCCCAGGACCAACGAGTCGGCCTCGCCGAAGGCCTGATCGCCATCCGTGAAACCGCCGCCCGACGCGGACCGGGCTGCAGCCGCGGCGATCGGGGCCAGGTCCGCGTCGCCACGCCCCGCGTGCTCAGCGGAACCGTTCACGGCGTCCCTTCCCATCGCGGCCCGGGGCGGCATCCCGCCGCGCCGTCGGCGGATCGCACCCGACCGTCCACGCCGGCCACGGCGACGCGACCCGTCGGATGCCGGGTCCGCCCGACCCCGATCGGACGATCGTCGCGGCCCATGCCAGGTGGTGCTCGGGGCCTGTCAAGGATCGGTCCGGCCGGCATCGTCCGGAACGCGCAGTCCCGCCGCGAGCGGCAGCGCCACCACGCACATCGCCGCCATCGCCCAGAACGCGCCCGGGCCCAGCCGCGCATAGGCCGGTCCGGCAGCCAGCGTGACCACGGCACTCACCGCCCCCACCGCCACGGTGTTGTAGAAGGCCTGGGCGGTCGCGGCCAGCGGCGCCGGCACCACCGCGGCGATCACGCGCATGCAGGCGAGGTGCATCAGCGCGAAGCTGAGCCCCTGCAGGGTCTCGGTGCAGGCGATCACCGGGAAGAAGGCCGTGCACGCCGACACGCTCCAGCGCACCGCGCCGGCTGCGGCCGCCAGCATCAGCGACCGCGCCGGCCCGATCCGGTCCAGGATCGGCCGTCCCAGCAGCACGAACATCAGGACCTCGGCCGCCACCGACATCGACCACACCACGCTCACCTGGCCCGACGACAGAGCCGCCGACCGCCAGCGGATCACCGAGAACCCGTCATGCAGCGCATGGCTGCCCAGGATCAGCGCCACCACCAGCATCAGGCGCGGGAACGACGGCGTGCGCAGCAGCGCCAGCATTGAGCCGCGCTCCGCAGGCCGCACGGGCGCCGGCCCGGGCACGGCCTCCGTCCGCCCCGCCACTCGGTTCGGCAGCAGCGGCGCCACGCAGGCCGCCGCCGCCAGCAGCGCTGCGTTCATCCACACGAACGCGCCGAGTCCGGACCGCGCCACCGCCTGGCCCGACGCCAGCGTGCCGGCGATGAAGGCGGCCGATCCGGCGCCGCGCACCCAGCCGTACGGGAAGCCGGGCGCGCGCGCCGAAGACCCCAGCGCGAGCGCGTCGGCGATCGGCGTCAGCGGCGCCAGCACCGCGGCGTGCGCCACGCTGACCAGCAGCAGCAGCGCGAACCCGCGCGCGGACAGGTAGCCGAGCGCCACGCACGACGATGCCGCCAGCAAGGCCGCCAGCACCAGCGGCGCCCGCCCGGACCGGTCCGCCCAGCGCCCGCCGAGCGGGCCGGTGAGGAGCCGGATCGCCGTGCCGGCGGCCAGCACCGCGCCGATCGCCTCGGACGTGAGGCCGAACTGCTGCAGCAGCGCCGGCAGGAACGGCGACGCCACCCCGAAGGCCGCGAACAGCACGGCGTAGAGCACGAGGAAACGCGGGAGCGGAGAGCGCACCCCGGTCCGAACGACGTGATCGCCCGGCCGTTGCACCGGTGCCGCGACCCACCAGATGCGCAGCGATGAGCAAAGCCCGGTCCCGCGCCTCGACGGCCTTCGTGCTCGTCACCCTCGGCCTCGACGCGCTCGGCACCGGCCTGATCGCGCCGATCGTGCCCGGCCTGGTCCGCACCCTGGCCCACCTGCCGCCCGCGGCGGCGGCCCCCTGGGTGGGCGCGCTGATCGCCGCCTACGCCGCCACCCAGTTCCTGATCGCCCCCGTGCTGGCGGCCCTCAGCGACCGGTTCGGCCGCCGGCCGGTGATCCTGCTCTCCGTCGTCGGGCTCGGCTGCGACAACCTCCTGCTGGTGTTCGCGCCCAACCTGTGGTGGCTGTTCGCCGGCCGCCTCGTCGCCGGCGCCACCTCGGCCAACGTCGCCGCCGCCACCGCCTACATCGCCGACGTGTCGAAGCCGGAGGATCGCTCGCGGCTGTTCGGCCTGATCGGCGCCACCTTCGGCGCCGGCTTCGTGGTGGGCCCGGCGATCGGCGGGCTGCTCGGCGCGCACGGCCTCCGCTTGCCCTTCCTTGCGGCGGCCTGCCTGGCGCTGCTCAATGCCCTGTTCGGCGTGTTCGTGCTGCCCGAGAGCCTGCCGCGCGAGCGCCGCCGGCCGATCGAGTGGGCGCGGACCAACCCGTTCGGCCTGCTCGCCGGCGTCGCGCGCGACCGTTCGCTGCGCCGGCTCGCCGTCGCCTGGTCGTGCTCCTGGATCGGCCTCGGCGCGATCCAGAGCAGCCTGGTGCTGTTCACGGGCGACCGGTTCGGGTGGGGTGCGGAGTTCAACGGCCTGCTGCTCGCGGGCGTGGGCGTGTCGCAGGTGATCGTGGAGGGCCTGGTGCTGCGGCCGGTGGTCGGCCGCCTCGGCGAGAAGCGCGTCGCCATCGCCGGCTACGCGTTCGGCGCGGCCGGCTACGCCACCCTCTCGGTCGCGTTCGCCGGCTGGATGATCATGCCGGCGGTGGTGCTGATGGCGCTGGGCGGCCTGGCGACCCCGTCGGTCCGAGCCATGGTCTCGGGCCGTCAGGACGACCACCACCAGGGCGAGATGCAGGGCGTGCTGTCGGCCGTGGAAGGCCTCACCGCGATCTTCGCGCCGCTGCTGACCGCGGCGCTGTTCTACGCCGCGGTCTCGCACGGCTTCCCCGGCGCGCCGTTCGCGGTCGCGGCGCTGTCGGCGCTCGCGGCCGGCATCCTGCTGCGCAGCCTGTAGTCCGGCGCCGCGGCGGTCGTGCCGGCCTTCGAGATCCACGCCAGCCAGCGGCCGATCGCGTGGAGCGCCGACCAGACCAGCCAGCTCGGCAGGAAGGCCGCACCGATCATCGCCGCGATTCAAAGGGTCGAGGGCAGCACGACACCGAGCACGACCGCGACCTCACGCAGCAGAGCGCCCAGCGAGATCGCCGCCGCGCAATCGATCGATCCGTGCAGCCGGGTCGAGATCGCCACGATGAGCTCCGCAGGGTCGTGACGGCCGGCTCGCCGTCCTGGTGGTATGGCGCCGGCGCCGGCGGCCGGTGTTCCGCGCTGCGGCCACGGATGCCTCGCCGCTGCGGTCAGTCCGTTCGATGTGCCGCGTTCACGAGAGACGGCAGCCTGCCGGTCGACGTCGCTCGGCCTCGCGATCGGGGTCGCGCCGACGGGACCGGTTGACCCCATCCCGGTCCTCGCCCATCGCTGCCGCATGTTCCGCCACTTCGAGCGTCTGCTGACGCCCACCGCCCTTCCCCCGGATGCGCCGCCGCCGGCCGAGGGCAGCCCGCGCGCGCTGCTCCGCTTCTACTGGCACTTCATCCGCCAGGCGCCCTGGCTGGTGGTGGCGCTGTTCGGGACCGGGCTGGTGGTGGCCCTGCTCGACACCACGATCCCGGTGTTCATCGGGCACGTGGCGTCCCTCGTCTCCAGCGAGACTCCGGCCATGCTGTTCCACGATGCCGGCACCCAGTTGCTCGGCATGGCGTCGGTGCTGCTGCTGGCCCGGCCGACGGCGCTGCTGGCGCAATACCTGGTCACCAACCAGGCCATCGCGGCCGGCCTGTCCAACATGATCCGCTGGCAGAACCACTGGCACGTGGTGCGGCAGAGCTGGACCTTCTTCCAGAACGACTTCGCCGGACGGATCGCCAACCGCGTGATCCAGACCGGGGCCAGCCTGCGCGAGAGCGTGGTGCAGGGAACCAATGCGGTCTGGTACCTCATCGTCTACGGCACCGGCGCCATCGTGCTGCTGGCCCGGATGGACTGGCGGCTGGCGCTGCCGATCGTGCTGTGGTTCGCAGGCTACGTGACCGCGCTGAGCCTGTTCGTGCCGCGGATGCGGGAGCGCTCGCGGCGGATGTCGGAGGTGCGCTCCAGCCTGACCGGGCGGATCGTCGACAGCTACACCAACATCCTGACGGTGAAGCTGTTCGCACGGTCGCGCGACGAGGATGCGTTCGTGCGCGAGTCGGTGGACGAGCACACGGCGGCGTTCCGGCGCCAGCTCCGCCTCGTCACCCTGTGGAGCGTGACGCTGGCGGTGATGAACGCGCTGATGGTGACCGGGGTCGGCGCGCTCGCCATCCTGGCCTGGCGGGCCGGGCGGGTGCCGATCGGCACCGTCGCCACCGCCCTGCCGCTGGCCTGGCAGATCTCCAACATGGCGGGCTGGGTCTCGCAGAACATCACCGGCATCTTCGAGAACGTGGGGGTGGTGCAGGACGGCATGCGGTCGATCGCGGTGCCGCGGCAGATGGCCGATCCGCCCGGGGCGGTGCCGCTGCGCCTGATCGCCGGCGAGATCCGGTTCGAGCGGGTCGGCTTCGACTACGGCCGCGAGCGGGAGGGCGGCGGCGGGGTGCTGCGCGGGCTCGACCTCGCGGTCGGCGCGGGCGAGCGGGTCGGACTGATCGGCCGCTCGGGCGCGGGCAAGTCGACGCTGGTCAACCTGCTGCTGCGGTTCCACGATCCGGGCTCGGGGCGGATCCTGATCGACGGCCAGGACATCGCCGGCGTGACCCAGGAGTCGCTGCGCGCGCAGATCGGCATGGTGACCCAGGACACCTCGCTGCTGCACCGCTCCATCCGCGACAACCTCCGCTACGGACGTCCGGAGGCGACGGAGGACGAGGTCCAGGAGGCGGCACGGCGCGCGCACGCGCTGGAGTTCATCGAGCGGCTGGAGGACTGGCAGGGACGGCGCGGCTTCGACGCGCATGTCGGCGAGCGCGGCGTGAAGCTCTCGGGCGGTCAGCGGCAGCGGATCGCGATCGCCCGGGTGATCCTGAAGGACGCGCCGATCCTGGTGCTGGACGAGGCGACGTCGGCGCTCGACTCCGAGGTGGAGGCGGCGATCCAGGAGCAGCTCGACGAGCTGATGCAGGGCCGCACGGTGATCGCGATCGCCCATCGCCTGTCCACCATCGCCCGTATGGACCGGCTCGCGGTCATCGAGGCCGGCCGCATCGTCGAGCAGGGCACCCACGCCGCGTTGCTGGCGCGGCAGGATGTCTATGCGGCGCTGTGGCAGCGTCAGTCGGGCGGCTTCCTGCCGGAGCGGGTGATCCAGACCTAGGGCCCGCCTGCGCAACCGTCTGCGCAACCGCCTGCCGTGCTGGTTCGTATCGTCCCGGACGGCGGACCACCGCCTGACGACGCGACCGGAGCCTGCGCACCGTGCCACTTGATCAGACCGGACGGTTCGGCGGCGAGCCGGACCGCGAACCCAGCCGCAACGTGCTGGGCGGAGCGCTTCGGGCCTGCTCGACGGAGCCGCTCACCGGGTTCTTCCGGGACGGTTGCTGCAACACCGGGCCGCAGGATCGCGGCAGCCATACGGTGTGTGCGGTGGTGACGGCCGAGTTCCTGCGCTTCAGCCGGCAGCGCGGCAACGACCTGTCTACGCCGAGGCCCGAACACGGCTTCCCCGGCCTGCGGCCAGGTGACCGCTGGTGCCTGTGCGCACCGCGGTGGCAGGAGGCGTTCGAGGCCGGCTGCGCGCCCACGGTGACGCTCGAGGCGACCCACGCCGGGGCGCTCGACCACTGTGCGCTGGAAGACCTGGAGCGTCACGCCGCCCAGCGCTGAAATGCGGGGGACCATGCCCGGCCGAGCTCACGGTCGGGTTCGCGGCCGGCCGTCACGGCTCGGGAGCCGCAGTCTGGCGGAGAGGGTGGGATTCGAACCCACGGTACGCTTGCACGCACAACGGTTTTCGAGACCGCCCCGATCGACCGCTCTGGCACCTCTCCGTAGGCTCGCGGCGGGCGGCTTATAGGGCGACCCGGCACGGGTTGGCAATCGGCTTGACAGAGGAAAGTCCGATCGGATATCCGCAGGCGCTCGGCGCGTCGGGTCCGTAGAAGGACCGTGGCGGGCCGCCGCCGCGCGTCGACCCGCGCGGCCCATCAGAAAAAGCGACTGGAGCCGGATCGGCGTCCCGCCACGCGGGCACCGGCGGTTCGAGAGATCGGAAAGCAGCAGGCATGTTCGCAGTCATCCGCACCGGCGGAAAGCAGTATCGCGTCAGTCCCGAGCAGGTGCTCAAGGTCGAGAAGCTGCCGGTCGAGGCCGGCGGCACCGTGACCTTCACCGACGTGCTGGCGGTCGGCGGCGGCGGCGGCGGCACCGTGATCGGCGCCCCGCTGGTCGCCGGCGCCAGCGTCACCGCCACCGTGATTGCCCAGGACCGGCTGGACACCGTCATCATCTTCAAGAAGCGCCGCCGGCAGAACAGCCGCCGCCGCAACGGCCATCGGCAGCCGGTCACCGTGCTGCGCATCGGCGAGATCAGCGCCGCCTGAACCGGACGGTCCGGCAGCGGCACACGGCATCAGGAGTTCAGGCATGGCACACAAGAAGGCGGGCGGCTCGTCCCGCAACGGGCGCGACACCGCTGGCCGGCGCCTCGGCGTCAAGAAGTTCGGCGGCGAGAGCGTGATCGCCGGCAACATCATCATCCGCCAGCGCGGCACCAAGATGAAGCCGGGCCGCAACGTCGGGCTTGGCCGCGACCACACCATCTTCGCGCTGGTCGACGGCCAGGTGAAGTTCGAAACTCGCACCGAGGGCCGCGTCCAGGTCTCGGTCGACGCGTTACCCGCTGCGGCCGAATAATCCTCCCCGGCCGTGACCGGGGCGTCTCCGCTCCGCTCCTGCACCGGACCCCACGCCACCATGAAGTTCCTTGACCAGGCCAAGATCTACGTGAAATCCGGCGACGGCGGCGACGGTGTCATCGCCTTCCGGCGCGAGAAGTACATCGAGTTCGGCGGTCCGGACGGCGGCAACGGCGGCCGCGGCGGCGACATCGTGTTCGAGGCGGTCGCCAACCTGAACACGCTGATCGACTTCCGTTACACCCAGCATTTCCGCGCGCGCAAGGGCGGCGCCGGCGCCGGCTCCGACCGCACCGGCGCCGGCGCTGGCGACGTGGTGATCGCGGTGCCGATCGGCACGCAGATCTTCGACGACTCCCGCGAGCTGCTGCTGGCAGACCTGGACCGTCCGTCCAAGCGCGTGGTGCTGTGCCGCGGCGGCGACGGCGGGTTCGGCAATGCGTCGTTCAAGACCAGCACCAACCGCGCGCCGCGCCGCGCCGATCCCGGCTGGCCGGGCGAGGAGCGCTGGATCTGGCTGCGGCTCAAGCTGATCGCCGATGCCGGGCTGGTCGGGCTGCCCAACGCCGGCAAGTCGACCTTCCTGTCCGTGGCCTCGGCGGCGCGCCCGAAGATCGCCGACTACCCGTTCACCACGCTGCACCCGCAGTTGGGCGTGGTCCGCCTGTCCGACTCCGAGGAGTTCGTGCTGGCCGACATCCCCGGCCTGATCGAGGGTGCGCACGAGGGGGCCGGCCTCGGCGACCGCTTCCTCGGCCACGTCGAGCGCTGCGCGGTGCTGCTGCACCTGGTCGACGGCGCCGCCGGCAACGTGGTGGAGGCCTGGCGCACGGTCCGGGACGAGCTCGCCGCCTATGGCGGCGGGCTAGCCGACAAGCCCGAGATCGTCGCCATCAACAAGACCGACGCGATGACGCCGCAGCAGATCGGCACCCGCCGCCGGGCGCTTGAGCGCGCCACCGGCGGTCCGGTACTGATGCTGTCGGCGGCGACGCACGGCAACGTCGCTGAGGCGCTGCGGCGGCTGCAGGACCGCGTGACGGCGATCCGGCGCGACAGCCCGCCCATCCCCCGGCCGCGTCCGGCCGATGCCGCCGCACCGCTGCCGGGTCCGCCCGCCGGCTGATGCCCGAGCACGCCGACGTGCCGGCAGCCCCGTCGCTCGGCCGGGCCCGCCGGCTGGTGGTCAAGATCGGCAGCGCGCTGCTGGTCGACGCCAAGGCCGCCTCCCTCCGCGCGGCCTGGCTCGATCAGGTCGCTGGCGACATCGCCGGCCTGCGCGCGGCCGGCACCGAGGTGATCGTCGTGTCCTCCGGCGCGATCGCGCTAGCCCGGCACCGGCTCGGCCTGGTGCGGCAGGCGCTGCGGCTCGAGGAGAAGCAGGCCGCCGCCGCGGTCGGCCAGATCGCGCTGGCGCAGGCTTGGAGCACGGCGCTGTCGGCGCACGGCCTCGCCGCGGCGCAGCTGCTGCTGACGCCAGGCGACACCGAGGACCGACGGCGCTACCTGAACGCGCGCGCCACCCTGTCGACGCTGCTGGGACTCGGTTGCGTTCCGGTCATCAACGAGAACGACACCGTGGCGACCGCCGAAATCCGCTACGGCGACAACGACCGGCTGGCGGCGCGGGTCGCGGCCATGATCGGGGCCGACCAGCTGGTACTGCTCTCCGACATCGACGGGCTCTACACCGCGGACCCGCGCCTGGACTCGGCGGCCTGTTATATCCCCCTGGTGCCGGCGCTCACCGGAGCCATCGAGGCGATGGGAGGGGCGCCGCCGCCGGGCTACTCGTCGGGCGGCATGCGCACCAAGCTGCAGGCCGCCCGCATCGCCACCGAGGCCGGCTGCGCGATGGCGATCGGGCTCGGCACCGTCGCCCACCCGCTGCGCGCCCTGCAGGACGGCGCCCGCTGCACCTGGTTCCTGCCGCGGCCGGACGGGCGCTCGGCGCGCAAGAGCTGGATCGCCGGCGGCCTGCAGCCGGCGGGCGCGCTGATCGTCGACGACGGCGCCGCCTGGGCGCTGACCGGCGGCAGCTCGCTGCTCCCGGCGGGGGTGCGCAGCGTCGAAGGCACGTTCGAGCGCGGCGACCTGCTGCTGGTGCTGTCCGAACGGCGGCTGCCGCTGGCGCGCGGGCTGTCGGCTTACGGCAGCGCCGATGCAGCCCGCATCGCCGGCCGTCGATCGGACGCGATCGAGGCGCTGCTCGGCTGGCGCGGGCGCGACGAGATGATCCATCGCGACGACCTGGTGCTGGATGTCGCATCGGAAGAAGGTCAGGGCGTTGCCCTGGACCGGTTGAGGCCGCGGG
The DNA here is from genome assembly GCA_964247725.1 of uncultured Acetobacteraceae bacterium. Classification (GTDB taxonomy): domain Bacteria; phylum Pseudomonadota; class Alphaproteobacteria; order Acetobacterales; family Acetobacteraceae; genus Lichenicola. The sequence goes on from CAXTVM010000019.1 coordinate 34,190, forward strand.
CTCTTAATTCCAATCCGTAACAAGATCGCCCGTTCATGAAGTTACGTCCTTAACGCATCGGGGTCTGGGACCCCGCGGCCCCGCTGGGGTCCAGGGGCCAAGCTCCTGGCCTTCTTCCTGATGCGATCGCCATGCCGGCGCCTGATTTGTGGGTTGCGCCCACGGACCGTATCGTGGTGGTGCAGCCGGCGACCGGTCCACATGGAGCTGACGTGACGCTGAAACCGCTCCTCGGCCTGCTCGGCGTCCTGCTCGCGGCGCTCACGGTCGAGTTCAACGACGGCGTGGTGGGCACCGCGCTGATCGACGTGCGCGGCGGGCTCGGCGTCAGCAGCGATCCCGGCACGTGGTTCACCAGCCTGTTCTCCTCGGCCCAGGTGATCGGCATGTCGATCGCGACGTTCTGGGCCGTCACGCTGTCGATCCGCCGCTTCGCCCTGTTCGCGATCGCGCTGAGCGCCGCCTCCACGCTGTGCATCCCGGCCACCTCGGACCTGGCGCTCCTGTACGGGCTGCGCTTCGTCGAGGGCCTAGCGTCCGGCTTCACCATCCCCCTGCTGCTGACGGTGGCGCTGCAGGTGCTGCCGCCGCCGATCAAGCTCTACGGCCTGGCCGCCTATGCGCTCACCGCGACGTTCGGGCCGAACGTCTCTACCGCGCTGAGCGCGCTCTGGACCGACTTGGTGGGCTGGCAGTTCGTGTTCTACGAGGACCTGCCGCTGTGCACCCTGGCCGGGCTGCTGGTCTGGCACGGCGTGGCGCCGAAGCCACCGCAGTATGACCGCATCCGCCAGTTCGACTGGCGCGGCGCATTGCTGGTGGTGGCAGGGTTCGGGTCGCTGACGACCCTGCTCGAGCAGGGCAACCGCCTTGACTGGTTCAACTCACCGCTGATCTGCGTGCTGGCGCTGGTGTCCGCCGTCGCCCTGCCCCTGCTGGCGCTCAACGGGCGGATGGTGGAGGTGCCGCTGTACAAGTTCTCCCTGCTGAAGCGGCGCAACCTCGCCTTTGGGCTGATCACCCTGTTCACCTTCCTCGTCCTCAACCTGTCCGCCTCCACCATCCCGATCGACTACCTGACCGAGGTGTCCGGCTTCCGGCCGCTGCAATCCTGCATCGTCACCCTGCTGATCGCGGCACCCCAGCTCGTGCTGCTGCCCCTGGTGGCGGCGCTGCTGAACTTCGAGGGCGTCGACGGCCGGGTCGTGATCTTCGCCGGCATCGCCTGCGTCATCACCGCCTGCATCGGCAACTCGTTCCTGACCTCGGTCTGGGACGCCGACACCTTCCTGCTGTGGCAGGGCTTCCAGGCACTGGGCGCCCCGCTGATCGTGGTGCCGCTGCTGATGCTGTCCACCAATGCCATCACCGACCCGGCGGACGGGCCGTTCGCCTCCACCCTGGTGAACAGCATGCGCGCGGTGGCGGAGCCGGTCGGCGTCTGGCTGCTGCAGCTGATCCTGCACTGGCGCGGCGCGCTGCACTACAATCGCATCGTCGACCAGTCGGGCCAGGGAGCCTTCAGCGCCCTGCAGCGGCACGACCCGGCGAGCCTAGCCGCGTTCCAGGGCGCGGTTCAGGTGCAGGCCGCGGTGCTGACGCTGAGCGACGCCTTCCTGATCATCGCCTGCATCGCCGCGGCGCTGATCGTCGTGCTGGTGGTGCTGCCGGTCCGCACGTATCCGCCCCGCATCCTCGCCCAGCATCATTAGGACGGCCATGATGGCGAAGAGATACGACGAGGCCGCTCGGTACGGCGACGGCAAATCCGAGGCCGACCCAAACGGCGAGGAGAAGCCGGACGGGACGGATCCACCGAGGGGCGGCGAGGCCAGGAAGGCCGACAAATCCGGAAAGGACGATGGCGCGCCGCCCAAACGCCAGCCGGTATGGCCGTGGATCGTGGGGGGCGCGGTCGTCGCGGGCTTCGTCGCCGTCGTGCTGGCGATCATCCTGGCACCCGCCCCGGACGTGTGGACCGACGACGCCTACGTCACCGCGCACTACGCGACGATCGCACCCCGCATCTCCGGGCAGATCGCCTCGGTGGACGTGGACGACAACCAGCCGGTACGGGCCGGCCAGCTGCTGGCCACGATCGACGATCGCGACTTCCGCGCCTCGCTGGCCAACGCCGAGGCGATGCTGGAGCGGGACCGGGCGCAGCTCGCCGACACCGACGCCTCGATCGCGCGCCAGCCCGCCGTGGTAGACCAGTCCCAGACCCAGAACCCGTCGGCCGCGGCGCAGCTGGCCCTGGCGGAGGCCAACCAGAGGCGGTACCACGACCTCGCCGCCACCGGCGCCGGCACGGTCCAGGAACGCCAGCAGGCGGACGAGCAGGCGCAGGAGGCGCGCGCCATGGTGGACCAGGCAAGGGCGTCCACCGAGGCGGCCAGGCGGCAGATCCCGATCCTGAAGGCGCAGCGTGCGGCGGCGGCGGCCACCGTCAAGGCCGACGAGGCGCAGGTCGAGCAGGCCAGGCTCAACCTCAGCTACGCCCGTCTGCTGGCGCCGCTGGACGGCATGGTAGGCGAGCGCACCGTGCAGGTCGGCAACTACGTGGCCCCGGGTGCGGCCCTCATGGTCGTGGTGCCGCTGGACCGCATCTACATCGAGGCGAACTACCGCGAGGAGGCGCTGCGCCACGTGCTGCCGGGCCAGCGCGTCCGCATCCATGTCGACGCCTACAATTTCGACCTCGTTGGGGTGGTGAACAGCGTGCCGCCCGCGTCGGGTGCTGCGTTCGGCGCCATCCAGCCCAACAACGCCACCGGCAACTTCACCAAGATCGTGCAGCGCCTGCCGGTGAAGATCCTGGTCTCGCCCGGACAGAACGAAGCCAAGCTGCTGCGTCTCGGCTTCTCGGTGGAGACCACCATAGACACCGGCCTGGCCGACGTCGCCGCCCGGCAGCGCGGCACCACGGTCCGGCTGACGGCATCGCCGGCCCTCGTCTTCCCGGCCGCCCCTGCCCCCGACCCCCTGCCGCCCGCCCCCGCGCCGTCCGTCCTGGCGCCGCCATCCTGATGCGCGTGCCCCTGGGCTGGGCGGCCTGGACCGTGGTGCTAGCAGGCTGCACGGTGGGGCCGGACTTCCATCCGCCCGCGGCCGGCGCGCCGCAGGACTGGCAGCCGGAACGCGCCGACGTCGCCAGCCGTACCGTCAGTGCCGCGGTCGATCCGCATTGGTGGAACAGCTTCGCCGATCCCACGCTGTCGTCGCTGGTGGTGCGCCTGGCCAGGCAGAACCTGGACCTGCAGGAGGCCGCCGAGCGCATCCTGCAGGGCCGGGCGCAGCGCGAGGTGGTGGCGTCGCAGGGCCTGCCGCAGATCGGCGAGCAATCGTACTACCAGCGAACGCGCTACAGCCTGGTCGGCAACCCGATATCCCTCATCGTCCCGGCGCCCGGCGCGCCGGCGGAGTTCGACGTGTTCCAGAACGGCCTCAGCTCGTCGTGGGAGCTCGACCTGTTCGGCCGGGTGCGCCGCGGGGTGGAGGCCGCGAATGCCGACACCGAGGCCGCGATCGAGGACCGCCGCGGCATCGCGCTGTCCGCCATCGCCGAGCTGGCGCAGGACTACCTGCAGCTGCGCGGCGTGCAGGCGCAGCAGGCCATCGCCGAGCGCAACCTGGCGCTGGCGCAGCAGGACATCGAGCTGGTGGGCCGGCGGTTCGCCGACGGCGTCGCCACCACCCTCGATCTGGCCCAGGCCCGCGCCGAGCGATCCACCATCGCCGCCACCGTGCCGCCGCTGCGCGCCGAGGAGGCCGCGCTGATCAACGCCATCGGCCTGCTGCTGGGCGATCTGCCGCGGGCACTCGAGGCCGAGCTGCGCCCGCCGGCGGCGCAGCCCGCGGTGCCACCGCTGGTGCCGATCGGCCTGCCCGCGACGCTGGTGCGACGGCGACCGGACGTGCGGCAGGCCGAGGCGCGGCTGCATTCCGCCACCGCGCAGACCGGGGTCGCGGTCGCGGAGTTCTACCCCGACGTGACGCTGATGGGCACCTTCGGGCTGCAGGGGCTGCGCTTCAAGGACGCGTTCAGCCTCTATTCCCGCGAGTTCCAGGTCGGTCCGTCAGTGTCGATTCCGTTGTTCGAGGGCGGGCGACTGCGCGGCACGCTGCGCCTGCGCCGATCGCAGCAGCGCGAGGCGGCGATCGGCTTCCGCAGGACGCTGCTGGCCGCCTGGCGGGAGGTGGACGACGCGCTAACCGCCTACGCGGAGGCGCAGCGCCGGCGCTCGGCGGTAGCCGACGCCGCGACCCAGAACGCCACCGCGCTGGAGGTCGCGCGGCAGCGCTACGCCGACGGCGTGATCGACTTCCTCAACGTCAACTCGGTGCAGTCGCAGCTGCTGCAGAGCCAGAACGACCTCGCCAGCAGCGACACCCAGATCGCGACCGACCTGGTGGCGCTGTACCGGGCCCTTGGCGGCGGCTGGGACATCGCGGACGCCACCGGGCCGTCCCGGCCGTGACCGAGACCCGGTCGTTCGTCAGGATGTCGGCCGCCGCAGGGTGGGCTCCGCACGACCCTTCACGGGCTCGCGGACGGCGGCGGCACGCGGCGGACGGCGGAGGATCGGCTCCGGATCGCCGTAGGAGGGCGCCGGCGGGGCCCAGTCGTCGGTGCTGCGCCGGGCGGCCGGCTCGGGGTCGACCGGGCGCGTCACGCGGCGGTCGATCTCCGGCAGCCGCATCGCCAGCATGCGGATCTCGGCGTGGATGTCGTCAAGCTGCGCCTCCAGGAACTCGAGCCGGCCCCGGAGCCCGAACACAGCGAACGGCATCAACAGCAGGGCGAAACCGAACAGGATCGCGACCACGACGATCGCGAGCTGTCCCCACCAGGGAATCCAGTCCGGCAGGGGCAGCGTCATCGGCATGCCCGATGATAGGCGGACCGCGCGGCACAGGCCAGCGGGCGGCGCGCTGTCGCAGGGGGAAGAAGGCCAGGGGCAAAGTCCCTGGCCTTCTTCCCCCTGCCGGCAACCGACTACATCCCCAGCGCGCGGCGGTAGATGTCGAGCAGCGTCTCCTGCTCCTCGACGTCGGCCGGCTCCTGCTTCCTGATGCGGATGACCTGGCGGATCACCTTGACGTCGAAGCCGGCCGACTTCGCCTCGGCGAAGATGTCCTTGATGTCGGAGCCGAGCGCCTTGCGCTCCTCCTCCAGGCGCTCGACCCGCTCGATGATGCTGCGCAGCCGGTCGGCCGCCACGCCGCCGACGGCGGCGCCTCCCGTGGTGGCCCCAGTGGTCGCCGACGTGTCGTTGGCGGCATCGCCCTGTGTCGCGCCGCGTCCGGCCGCTTGCAGCATCATGACGTCCGTGCCCCAACCCACCCACGCGCGGTCCCAGCGACCGGCGAGGTCGGCGGGCTTACCTTGGCAGGGCGCGGCCGGTCAACGACAATGGCCCCGCAGCAGGAGTGGACCGATGCCCCCCAGCAACGCCATCGACGCCTTCGACTACGTGGTGTTCGGCGCCACCGGCGACCTCACCATGCGCAAGCTGCTGCCGTCGCTGTACTACCGGTTCCGTGACGGGCAGATCTCGGACCAGGCCCGGATCGTCGGCGCCGCCCGCTCGCAGCTGTCCGACGACGACTTCCGCGGCCGCACCGAGGCGGCACTGCGGCGCTTCGTGAAGCCGGACGCGCTCGACGACGCGCTGGTCGCCCGGTTCCTGGCCATGGTGTTCTACGCCAGCGTCAACGGCGCCGAGGCGGACAGCGGCTGGGACAACCTGACGCGGCTGTTCGACGACGCCGACCAGGGCCGGATCCGCGTGTTCTACCTGGCGACCTCGCCGGAGCTGTACGGGCGGATCTGCGAGAACCTGTCCGAGCACGGGCTGATCACCGGGGCGACCCGGGTCGTGCTGGAGAAGCCGATCGGCCACGACCTCGAGTCCGCGCGCGCCATCAACGACCAGGTCGGCCGCTACTTCGATGAGCAGAGGATCTTCCGCATCGACCACTACCTGGGCAAGGAGACGGTACAGAACCTGATCGCGCTGCGCTTCGCCAACCCGGTGTTCGAGCGGCTGTGGAACGCCGACGCGATCGAGCACGTGCAGATCACCGCCGCCGAGACCGTCGGTGTCGAGGGGCGGGGCGACTATTACGACCGGTCCGGCGCGCTTCGCGACATGATCCAGAACCACCTGCTGCAGGTGCTCTGCCTGGTGGCGATGGAGCCGCCCGGCTCGCTCAGCGCCGACGAGCTGCGCAACGAGAAGCTGAAGGTACTGCGCGCCCTGAAGCCGATCACGGCAGCCGACGTGCCGCACGTCGCGGTGCGCGGCCAGTACGGCCGCGGGCTGGTCGGCCGCGAGATCGTCCCGGCCTATCTAGAGGAGCTCGGCGAGGGACGGCAGAGCGAGACCGAGACGTTCGTGGCGCTCCGCGCCGAGGTGCACAGCTGGCGCTGGGGCAAGGTGCCGTTCTACCTGCGCTCCGGCAAGCGGCTGCCGGCCAAGGTCAGCGAGATCGTGGTGCAGTTCCGCGAGACGCCGTGGTCGATCTTCCCGACCCGGCTAGAGCCGAACCGGCTGATCATCCGGCTGCAGCCGGAGGAGGGCATCCAGCTCTCGGTCATGACCAAGGATCCCGGACCGGACGGCATGGCGCTGCGCCCGGCCAACATCGACATCTCGTTCGAGAAGGCGTTCTCGACCCGTTATCCGGACGCCTACGAACGGCTGCTGATGGATACCGTGCGCGGGGACCCGGTGCTGTTCATGCGGCGCGACGAGGTCGAGGCGGCCTGGACCTGGGTCGAGCCGATCCTCAAGGCGTGGCAGGAGCGGCCGGGCTCGCTGCAGCATTACGGCGCCGGCAGCTGGGGCCCGGCCGCCGCCCACGACCTGATCGCCTCGACCGGTCATGTCTGGCACGAGGAGATGGGCTGAGGGCGGGCGCACGGCCGGCATGCCGTGCCGGCAGACCCTCGCTGGACCGGCGTCCCGGTCGCCGCCGACCTCCGCGTCCGGGTCCAGGGCGCCGATCCGCCGCTGCCGGCCGACCTGGCCGCGATCGTGTCGGGGATCTGGATGGAGGAATGCCGCCGCCGGCCGGCGCTGTTCAACGGGCGGGTGTTCTGCGCCGACGCGATCGGGCGCCACGAGATCGTCGGCCACTGGACCGAGTATCGGCGCGTGCTGGCACAGATCCGGGAGCCCGCCCTGTGCGACGCGCTCCGCGTTCGGTCGTTGGCGGTGAACGGGCTGATCGGCTGTCCCGACGGGCTGCTGCTCGGGCGGCGGCACCAGGAGGCCGTCTACCTGTCCGGCCATTGGCAGGCAGCGCCCGCCGGCAGCGTCGAGGCGCGCGGGGATGACGAGCCGGACCTGGCCGCGCAGCTCCTGGCCGAGCTGGAGGAAGAGCTCGGCCTGCGACCCTCCGACGTGCGGGCGATGCAGCCGGCGCTGGCGATCGAGCATGCGGACACGAGGATCGTCGATGTCGGCTTCCTGCTGCGGACCTCGCTGCGGTTCGACGAGATCCAGCGCCTGCACGCCGCCTGCGGCAACGGCGAATACGACCAGTTGCGGGTCATTCCCTACGCCCGGATCCCCCTCTTCCTGATGGACGACGAACCGACGCTGCTGCCGTCGGCGCGTCTGTTGCTCGAGGCCTGGTCGGAGCGGGATGCTGCCCGATGACACGGGCCGCCCTTCCCGCTGCTGGCGCATGACGCCGACGCAACGTCATCGAACGACGCGACGATGCCGTCGCGGAACGCCGGCAGGTCGTCCGGCTTGCGCGACGTTGCCAGCCTGCCGTCGGTCAACACGGTCTCGTCGACCCACGTGGCGCCGGCGTTGCGGAGGTCGATCCGCGGCGACGGCCACGCGGTGATCGCATGCCCCGACACGCCGCCGGCCTGTATCGGCATCCACGGGCCGCGGCGGACCGCGGCGATCGGCCTGTCGGCATCGACGAACGCTCCTACGGACACGGCCGCCCCGGCATCGAGCCGGAGCGTGTCCGGATTGATGGTGTCGCCAGGCAGCAGCAGCCCAGCAGAAGCCCGTCGAAGTCGCTGGCCCAGGCGCCGGCACCGTCATGTCGACCCCGTACGTGTCGCTGGCGTTGACGTCGCCCCTCACCGACTGGGTCCGGCGGGCTTCGGCGACACCAGGGCGACTTCCGCCCCGGCCCGCTTCAACGCCTCGGTCGGCGCCGTCAGCTCAACCTCCTCGACGCCGCCGGTCGCCAGCACCGCGATCCGGCGTTCCTCGATGTCCGCCATCCCGGTCATCCCGGCCGTCGCGCGGGATGAACCGGCGGGATGACGGGCTGTTCCCCCAGCCGCCGGTCCCGGCCGGGGAAGGTGCCGCGATCGTCAGCCGAACAGGCCGCCGGTGCTGGCGTGCTCGATGCCGGTGAGGGTGATCGAGCCGCCCTGCGACAGGGCGATGACCGTGCTGCCGCCGACGACCGAGACGCTGCTGGGCGTCTGGCCCCCCAGCGACAGGTGATCGGTGCCGACGCGGAAGCCGTCGATCACCGCGTTGCCGCCGTTGCCGCCGGTGAACAGGGTGGCGCCGCTGTCGACCCCGATGGCGATGTGGTCGGTGCCGCCGCCGCCCTGGATGGTGGCGGTGCCGGTGCCGGTGCTGATCGCGCTGCCAGCGGTGCTGAGCTGCACTAGGTCGGCGCCGGAGCCCAGCTGCATGCTGACCGTGCCGCTCGAGTTGCCGCCGACCAGCGTCTCGTTGCCGGCGCCGGCCTGCATCCAGGTGCTGCCGCCGGACCAGCCGACCAGCGCGTCCCCCTGCGCCGCACCCTTCAGGAAGGTGAGGCCGCCTCCGGCCTCAAGATAGCTGTCGCCGCCGAGGCCGGCGCCGAACCAGCCGCCGCCGGAGCCGGCATGGACCGTATCGGAGCCGTCCCCGCCCAGCACCACCGAGGCTCCGGCGCCGCCGGTATAGGTGAGGTCGCCGCTGCCGTTGTAGGCGTCGTTGGTGGTGCCGGCGCCGCCGCCGGCGACGGTGGCGTTGCCGGTCGTGAGCGAGACGGTGAAGTCGCCGCCATCGACATGGAGGTCGCCGCTGCCGCCGTGGATGGAGGCGATGCCGATGCCGCCGTGCACGGTGGCCGAACCGGCGGCGCCCACGTAGTCGAGCGCGCCGGTGCGGACATAGATGAGGGTGGAAGCGTCCGAAGCCCCACCGTTGACCGTGGTCTCGCCGCTGCCGAGCGTCAGCGTGCTGGTGCCGCCGGCGTTGAACACGAGGGCGTCGACACCGCCCCAGACGGCGTTGTTGCCGATGCTGTCGACCACGGCGTCGCCGGTCATGCCGGGGCCGTTGAGGACCAGGGTCGTGTTCGCGCTGTGCAGGTGCAGCGACGAGGCGCCGCCGAACACGACCGTGTTGGCCGCACCGGTGTTGGTCAGCGAGACGCTGCCGTCGCCGCCGCCGCTGCTGTCCAGGATGATGGTGTTGTTGTCGGTGGGCGCGCCGCCGACGATGTCGAAGCTGCCGTTGCTGACGTGGAACGTGCTGTCGCCGCCGCTGATGTAGGTGAGCGGGGCGCTGCCGACCCAGACGGTGTTGCCGCCCTCGCTCTGGACGATCGAGCTGCCGGTCCCGTCCAGCATCAGGGTCGCGTTGCCGCCGGTGAAGTTGAGCGTGCTGGCCCCGCCGGTCACGGTGACGGCCTGGGTGCCGGTGTCGATGGTCGCCGGATGGAAGATGTCGTTGCCGACGACGTAGCTGTTGCCGGTCTCCACGTAGCCGGTCGTCGCGATGGAAACCGGGGCGGGAACGGTCACGGGCCCGGGCGGCGCGGTTCCGGCCGCGCTGCCGGACGCGGACGAGCCGCTCAGGACGACGGTCGTGGAGCCGGAAGGGGAGGCGGCCGTCGTGCCGGTCCCGCCGGTCGCCGTGCTGGTCGTGCCCGCGCCGCTGGCCGTGCTGCTGCTCGTGCTGCCGCTGCTCGTGCTGCTGCTGCCCGCGCTGCCGGCGCCGCTGACGACCACGACCGGAACCGGCGAGACGACGAAGCTGCCGGTGACGAAGCCGTGGGCATCGTCGTTGCTCAGGATCAGCTGGTAGCTGTCGTCGGCATCGGCCGCGAGGCCGCTGGGCGTCGTGAGCTCAATGTTCGCCAGGGCGGTCTCGACCTGCTGCGCGGTGCCGGACAGCGACACCACCGTGGTCGAGACGTCCGGGCGCTGGATCAGCGTCGCCTCGACGTCGTGCGAGACCGCATCCACCGACAGCGTGCCCTCGTTCGCCGCGACCAGCAGCATCGCCGAGATGGTGGAGCCGTCCGGGTCGGCGATCTGGATGTCGGGGATCAGAGAGACGGTCTGTCCGCTGATCGCGGTGACGGCATCGATGCCGGTGACCTGGAGACTCTGCGTGCTCATGATGACGAATGTCCTGCTGGCGTGGAACCGTTTTTGGGTGTCGGCACCCGGTGCTGGCCACGATTGCTAGGGGGCAGGACTTAACGGGCTATGAAGGTCGGACCCCCGCCGTTGACGCAATTATCACGATTTTGTGGGGGCCGGCCGGGGCCGGCGATCAGGCGGAGGCGCTGCCGATCTGCTTGATGTCGACGAACCGCAGCGCCGCGTTGGCCTCCGCCGCCCGCCGCATCATGAACGCCGAGCTCGCCAGGAACACCGGGTCGCCGTCGAGGTCGTCGGCCATCGCGCTGCGGTTGGCGGCGATGAAGCCGGCCAGCGGCACCCTGTCGCCGTCGACCCACCGCGCCAGCGAGAACGGCGTGCCCTCGAAGCCGATGCCCACTCCGTACTCCCCCGCCAGCCGCGCCTGCAGCACGTCGAGCTGCAGCGTGCCGACCACGCCGACGATCGGCGGGCTGCCGTCCTGTGGGCGGAACAGCTGCACCACCCCCTCCTCCGCCAGCTCCTGCAGCGCCTGGCGCAGCTTCTTCGCCTTCATCGCGTCGTCGAGGCGGACGCGCCGCAGGATCTCCGGCGCGAAGTGCGGCACGCCGGTGAAGCGGATCTCCTCGCCCTCGGTCAGCGTGTCGCCGATGCGCAGCGTGCCGTGGTTGGGGATGCCGACCACGTCGCCGGCGAACGCCTCCTCGGCGAGTTGCCTGTCGCGGGCGAAGAAGAACTGCGGCGTGTGCAGCGCGAACTGCTTGGCCGAGCGCACGTGCTTGACGCGCATGCCGCGCACCAGCCGGCCCGAGCAGACCCGCGCGAACGCCATGCGGTCGCGATGGTTCGGGTCCATGTTGGCCTGGATCTTGAAGATCAGCGCGGTCATGCCGGGCTCGTCCGCCTGCACCAGGCGACCGTCGGTGGCCTGCGCCCGCGGGCTCGGGCCGAAGCTCACCAGCGCGTCCAGCAGGTCGGTGACGCCGATCTCGCGCATGGCGCTGCCGAAGAACACCGGGGTCAGGTGGCCGGCGTCGAACCCCTCGCGGTCCCATTCCGGCAGCGCCGCCTGCACCAGCTCGAGCTCCTCGCCGAGAGCGATCATGCGCGGATCGGACTGCGGCAGCGGCGCCGCCAGGTGCACCGCGCGCGCGCGCAGGTCGTAGGTGCCGACGAAGGTGGCGGCGCGGCCGATCGGCCAGGTCGCCGGCGCGGTGTCGAGCGCCAGCGCCTGCCCGACCTCGTCGAGCAGCGCGAACGGATCCTGCGCCTCGCGGTCCATCTTGTTGACGAAGGTGATGATCGGGATGTCGCGCAGCCGGCAGATCTCGAACAGCTTGCGCGTGCGCTCCTCAATGCCCCGGGCGGCGTCGATCACCATCACCGCGGAATCGACGGCGGTCAGCGTACGGTAGGTGTCCTCGGAGAAGTCCTCGTGGCCGGGCGTGTCGAGCAGGTTGAAGATGCAGCCGCCGTACTCGAACGTCATCACCGAGGTGACGACGGAGATGCCGCGCTCGCGCTCGATGCCCATCCAGTCGGAGCGGGTGCGGCGGCGCTCGCCCTTGGCGCGCACGTTGCCGGCGAGCTGGATCGCGCCGCCCGCACGCAGCAGGCGCTCGGTCAGCGTGGTCTTGCCGGCGTCCGGATGCGAGATGATCGCGAACGTGCGGCGGCGGGCGATCTCGGGTTCCAGGTCCATGCGGTGCAGCTAAGACGGCGCTCAAGGGTTGTCCAGCGCGGCGGCACTGACCAGGCGTGGACCGCAAGCTTCCGGGACCATTGATCGTCCCGATGACGGCATCGCTCAAGCCTGACGGTGACGGCTGACGGGTGACGCCGCGGCGGACGCGATCATCGGCGACGTGGGCTGCCGTGGCGCGCCCGGAACCCGGTCCCGGATCGTTCCAGGCCCAGTTCGGTGGCGATCCCAACGGCTCCGGTCATGTCATCGTCGAGTCGCGTCGTCGTCGGGTCGAACCGCCGTCCCGGCTTGATCCGGCCATCTTGACCATGACCAGATTCACCGCTTTCCTGCCTGCCGCCGAGGGGGCCCCCAGCCACAGGCGGCGACAATCCTGCGCAATCGACATGACCAGCCTGCTCCTACTGGAGTCTCGCATGCCTCCAAAGAACCTAGTCATCGTGCGCACCCACTTCTTTGATCAGCGGCTGTGGAACTTCACCGATCTGATTCTCGCCGCCCCGGATTATGAGGCCATCATCGTTGTCGACGAGAAGAGGGGCACGATCGACATCCAGGAGATTGCAAAGCTGCCGATGAGGAACGAGTTGCTTAGAACCTTCGGTCTTTATGCAGAACTGGAGCACATCCTTTGGCTGTGTGGTGATCATCCACTCTACCTCGCGCGACGCGAGTTCCCAGACGTCAACAACTACTGGCTGATCGAATACGACGCCGTCATAATCGTGTGGACCCGATTAGCTTCTTTCGCGAGTTTGATGGAATCCACGATCACGACTTCCTGTCGACCTACTTCCGGGAGTGCAAGCCCGACTGGTTGTGGAGCGTTACGATGCCGGAGTATGAGGTGGTCTGGCAGTCGTATTTTCCGCTGGTCCGGGTATCCGGCCGTGCAATCGACCTCCCGCTCGAGCGCCGGACACTGGCCTCGTCGAGGATGATGGCGATCGCACCGGGGTCACGGCCATTATGGCCGAGTAACGAAGCGTTCATGGCCTGCGACTTGCGCTATCACGACTTCAAGTGCGCCGCCTTCAAGTCACTTGGCGACTACTACGACGACAAGACCTTCTCAAACGACGTGCTGTTCCGGCTGGACTACCTGCCGCCGCACGACGGCAAGATCTACCACATGGTTCGCGAGGGTTCGAGCTACCTGAAGATGTTCAACCCGAGCCTTCGGCGGCCGGCGGAACCGATACGGATCGCGCTATACACCGCGGCCAAGTTCCTGCGGGTGCAGTCAGGGCAGGACGACTTCTTCCACTTCCGCGAGCTCGAGGCGTACGGAACGCCGGCACGGGGCGTCTAGCCACATCGGCGGTGTTCCGCTCGCCTCGACAAGGGCGACGCCTCAGCGCGAGTAGTACTCGACGACCAGGTTTGGCTCCATCGTCACCGGGTAGGGCACGTCGGTCAGCTTGGGGCTGCGCTGGAAGCGGCCCTTCATCGCGCGGTGGTCGACCTCGAGATACTCCGGCACGTCGCGCTCGCCGCTCTGGGCGGCATCGAGCACCACGGCCAGCTGCTTCGACTTCTCGCGCACCTCGATCGCGTCGCCGTCCCGCACCAGGAAGGACGGGATGTTCACCTTGCGGCCGTTCACCGTGACGTGGCCGTGGTTCACGAACTGCCGCGCCGCGAACGGCGTCATCGCGAACTTCAGGCGGTAGATCACCGCGTCCAGCCGGCGCTCCAGCAGGTCGACCAGGTTCTCCGACGTGTCGCCCTTCCGGCGCACCGCCTCGTCGTAGTACTTGCGGAACTGCTTCTCGCTGATGTTGCCGTAATAGCCCTTGAGCTTCTGCTTGGCCATCAGCTGCACCGAGAAGTCGGACGGCTTCTGCTTGCGGCGCTGGCCGTGCTGGCCGGGGCCGTACTCGCGCTTGTTGATCGGCGACTTCGCCCGGCCCCAGAGGTTGACGCCGAGGCGGCGGTTGATCTTGTACTTGCTCTCGAGGCGCTTGGTCACGAGCGATCCTTGCTCTTCGGTGCGGTCGCGCGTTCGAGCCATCGCCCGTCGCCCTGTTCCGCTTATTGCACCGGTAGGCCGCAAGCCATGATGGTCGCGGCGGGCGCGTTCCGTGTCACCGATGCGCCACGGGAGAGGCATCGGCCGGACCGTCCACGTTCCCGGCAGTGGCCGGTCCCATAACGGCGCCGGGCTGCGGAGTCAACGCGATGGCTGATCAGTAGTAGCCATAATGGTGGTAGTGCGGCACGACGACGATGCAGCCGCCGAGCGAGAGGCCGGCCAGCGCCAGGCCGGCGAGCAGTCCGATCCGGACCAGATGGCGATGCATGATCAGGCTCCTGCCTTTGTGGACGGGCGGCAGGATGCGGGCAGGCTGTGTCGAGCGTGCGGCGGCGGCTGTATCGAACTGCAAGCGGCCAGCTCCTGGCGGTCAGCCTTCGTCGCGGCCGCGCAGCCGCCGTCCCTGGGCGAGCTCGGTCACCACGCCGTGCAGCGTGCGCAGCTCCTGCTCGGTGACCTCGCCGCGCTCGAACAGGTGCCGCAGGTTGCGCACCATGCCGGGACGCTTGGGCAGGTTGCGCAGGAAGCCGCAGGCGTCGAGTTCGCGGGTCAGGTGGCCGAGGAAGTTCTCCAGCTCGCCCTTGGTGGCGACGCGGGTCTCGTTGGTCATCAGCGTGCGGGGCGGCGTGCCGTCGTCGCCGAGCCACCACTCGTAGGCCATCACCATCACCGCCTGCGCCAGGTTCAGCGACGAGAAGGCGGGGTTCAGCGGATAGCGGATCAGCGCGTCGGCACGGGCCATGTCGTCGCTGTCGAGCCCGGCGCGCTCGGGCCCGAACAGGATGCCGGCGTCGAGGCCGCGGCGGGCGATCTCGCGCAGCTCGGCCGCCCCGCCGCGCGCGGTCAGTACCGGCTTCACCACGTGCCGCGGCCGCGGACAGGTCGCCAGCACCCGGTGCAGGTCGGCGACCGCGTCGGCCACGTCCGCATGCACGCTCGCCTGCTCCAGGATGCGGTCGGCCCCCGACGCCGCTCGCCAGGCGCGCTCCTGCGGCCAGCCGTCGCGCGGCGCCACCAGCCGCAGGTGGAACAGCCCGCCATTGGCCATCGCGCGGGCCACGCTGCCGATGTTCTCGGCCAGCTGCGGCCGCACCAGCACCACCACCGGGCTGCGGCCGATCGGACCGATGTCGGCGCCGCCGTCACGGCCGGTCATGGTCGGCCGGTCATGCGCGCCGCCATGTGGTCCCGGACGGTCCGTCCTCCAGCACCACGCCGTCCGCCAGCAGGCCGGCGCGGATCGCGTCGGCGGCGGCGTAGTCGCGCGCCGCGCGGGCGGCCAGCCGTTCGGCGATCGCCCGCTCCACCGCGCCGGCGTCGATGCCGGCCTGGAACCACCCGGCGGGATCGGCCCGCAACAGCCCCAGCGCGGCGCCGCCGGCCCGAAGCCGCGCGCCGGCGCCGGGGTCACCGGCCAGCGCCGCATCGGCCAGGCCGTGCAGCGCCGCGATCGCGGCCGGCGTGTTCAGGTCCTGGCACAGCGCCGCCATCACCGCACCCGGAATCGGCGCCGGCGGGTCGTCGGCGGCGGGGCCGGCCCGCTGGATCGCGCGATAGAAGCGGTCGAGCGTGCGCCTCGCCTCGGCCAGACCAGCGCGCGTGAAGTTCAGCACCGAGCGGTAGTGCGTCTGCAGCAGCAGCAGCCGCAGCGCCTCGGCCGGCCCGTCATCCAGCACGTCGCGAATGGTGAGGAAGTTGCCGAGGCTCTTCGACATCTTCTCGCCGTCCACGTGCAGCATGGCGTTGTGCAGCCAGACCCGGGCGAACGTGCTGCCCGGGTAGCCGCACAGGCTCTGCGCGCGCTCGTTCTCGTGGTGCGGGAACAAGAGGTCGTCGCCGCCGCCATGGATGTCGAAGCTCTGGCCCAGGTAGCGCGCGGCCATGGCGCTGCACTCGATGTGCCAGCCCGGCCGGCCGCGGCCCCACGGGCTGTCCCAGCCCGGCAGCTCGGGCGTCGACGGCTTCCACAGCACGAAGTCGCCGGGGTCGCGCTTGTAGCCGGCGACGTCGACGCGGGCGCCGGCCAGCAGCTCGTCCGGGTTGCGGCCGGACAGCCGGCCGTACTCGGCGAACGCCGCCACCTCGAACAGCACGTGGCCCGCCACCTCGTAGGCGTGGCCGGACACGAGCAGGCGCCGGATCAGCGCGATCATCTCGGCGATGTGGCGGGTCGCGCGCGGCTCGACGTCCGGCGCCAGCAGGCCGGCCTCGGCCAGGTCGACATGCAGCTCGGCCAGCGTCGCCTCGGTCAGCGCCTCGATGCCGATCCCGGCGGCGGCTGCGCGCGCATTGATCTTGTCGTCGACGTCGGTCACGTTGCGCACGTAGGTGACACGTGGGAACAGCGCCCGCAGCACGCGCACCAGCACGTCGGCGATCAGGAACGTCCGCAGGTTGCCGATATGGGCGCGATCGTAGACCGTCGGTCCGCAGCAGTAGAATCGGACGTGGGCGGGATCGAGCGGCACGAACGGCGCCGTCGTCCGGGTCAGGCTGTCGTGCAGGGACAGGAGCGCCATTGGCCGGTTTTGCGGGAAACCGCGGGGTCCGGCAACAGCGGAGGGGATGCGGGCGGTGACGGCGGCAGGGACCAGTATTCCCGCGCTGGCCGCGGCACTCGCGCGCATCGCCGGCCCGCTGGCGATCGCCAGCCTGTCGCAGATCGCCATGGGCCTCACCGACACCATCCTGCTGGGCCATCTCGGCGGCCGCGCGCTGGCCGCCGGCGGGCTGGCGACCACGCTGTTCTTCACCACCGGCGTGGTGCTGCAGGGCACCCTGGTAGGCGCCGGCGTGCTGGTGGCGCAGGCGCGCGGCGCCGGCCGCGACGGCGAGATCGCCGGCATCTATACGACGGCGCTGCTGGTGGGACTGCTGCTGAGCGGGCCGGCGTTCCTGCTCTACAGCGAGGCCCGGCCGCTGCTGCTGTGGCTGCACGAACCGCCGGCGCTGGCCCGCGACGCCGGGCGCTATCTCGGCATCCTGCGCTGGGCGACGCCGGCGTTCCTGGCCGGGCTCGGCGTGCTGCGCGCCGTGCTGCCGGCGATCGACCAGGCCGACCTGCTGCTCCGCGTCACGCCGCTGATGGCGGTGGCGAACGGGCTGGTGAACTACGCCCTGATCTATGGCGCGGGCCCGCTGCCCGGGCTCGGCCTACGCGGTTCGGCGCTAGCCACCGCGCTGACCCTGTGGGCGACGGCGCTGGCGCTGTTCGGGCTGCTGCACGGCAGCCGCCGGCGGCGCCGGCTGCTCTCGCCGCTGCGCCCACGTGCAGCCTGGCTGCGGCCGCTGCTGCGCCTCGGGTTGCCGATCTCCGCCACCATCGCCGCCGAGACGCTGCTGTTCCTGCTGTCCAGCCTGGCCGCCGGCCGGCTGGGTGCGGACCCGTTGGCGGCGCACCAGGTCATCCTCGCGGTCGGCACCTTCCTGTTCATGGTACCGATGGCGCTGGGTCAGGCCGCCAACGTGCTGACCGGCATCGCCACCGGTGCCGGCGACCGCGTCGCCGTACGGCGCACCGGACTGGTCGCGATCGGGCTCGCGGCACTGGTGATGGCGGCCGTCGGGCTATCGCTGCTGGGCAGCCGCCAGATGGTGGCCGGGGTGTTCCTGGACCCGCGTGGGAGCGGCACCGTCCCGGCGTTCCGCATCACCGTCGGCCTGTTCGGGATCATGGCGCTGTTCCAGGTCGTCGACGGCGTGCAGGCGGTGGCGATCGGAGCACTTCGCGGCATGGGCGACAGCACGGTACCGATGGTCCTGGCCGCGATCGGCTACTGGTTGATCGGCTTGCCCGTCGGCTGGCTGCTGGCGTTCCGCCTAGGCCTGGGCATCGTCGGGCTGTGGAGCGCGCTGGCCATCGCGCTCGCGGCGGTGGCGGCGATGATGACCGCCCGCTTCCTCATCGCCACCGCGGCACCGGCCCCGCTAGGTCTGCCGGTTGCCCGGCGAGCGTAGCGACTGCACGGGCCCTGGCAGCACCTTACATGCCCTTCATCGGCGGCGGCGGCTGATCGCTGTTCGGCGTCAGAGCCGGCACGTCGGGCGTCATCATGTTGTCGCTGATGTTCTGCATGATCCACAGCGAGCCGACGATCAGGATGCCCACCACCAGGATGGCGAAGCCGAGCGCCACCACGTTCCAGCGCTGCTCGGAAGCGGCACTCATGTGCAGGAAGCAGACCAGGTGAACAACGATCTGCACCACGGCCAGGGCGGTGATGATCGGCACGAGCCAGCCGATCGGCAGGGTGCCCGGCACCACCACCGGATAGAATGCCGCCGCCGTCAGGATCACCGACAGCACGAAGCCGACCGCGTAGGCACCGTAGCCAGCATGACCGGCGCCGCCGGAACCCTCGATGAGGGTCTCGTGCGAATGGCCGGCCAGGGCCGGGTGCTGGGTGGGACGATGCGCCATCACTGCACTCCCATCAGGTAAACCAGGGTGAAGACGCAGATCCAGACAATGTCGAGAAAGTGCCAGAACAGGCTCAGGCACATCAGACGGTTCAGGTAGACGGTCGACAACCCCTTCCCCATGACCGTCATCTGCACGATCAGGGTCAACATCCAGATCAGGCCGCAGGTAACGTGCAGGCCGTGCGTGCCGACCAGGGTGAAGAACGCCGACAGGAAGGCGCTGTGGGCGGGGCCGTGCCCCTCGGCGACCAGGTGGTGGAACTCGTTGATCTCCATGCCGACGAAGCCGGCGCCGAGCAGGAAGGTGACGCCGAGCCAGACCACCACCGCGGGCAACCGGTGCTGGTAGGCGTTGATCATCGCGAACCCGTAGGTCGACGAGCTGATCAGCAGCAGCGCCGTCTCCACGCCCACGTAGCGCAGGCTGAAGATGTCGCGGCCGCTGACGTCGCCAGCGTACTGATGCCGACTGACCGCGAACGCCGCGAACAGGGAGGCGAACAGGATGCAGTCGGTCATCAGGTAGAGCCAGAAGCCGAACACGTTGTTCGGCTCATGGGAGTGGTCTTCAGCAAACTCGCCATGGTGGGCGACGAGGCTGTCAGGCGACATGCGTCAGCTCCAGGCTCGCGACGCGGCTATCGTGCAACGCCTCGATGCGGGCGACCTCGGCGGCCGGGATGTAGTAGTCGTGGTCGTCGCTGCATGAGCGGACGATGAAGGTGGCGAAGATGCCGACGAAGCCGACGATGGCGAACGCCCACATGTGCCAGATCAGCGCGAAGCCGAGGATGCCGGCGAACACCGACATGATGAAGCCGGCCGGCGTGTTCTTCGGCATGTGGATGTCGGAGTAGACCGGCGTCTCACGGGCCTCGTGGCCGCGCTTCTTGGTCTCGTTGAACGCGTCCAGCGCATCGACGTGCGGCAGCACGGCGAAGTTGTAGATCGGCGGCGGCGACGAGGTCGACCACTCCAGCGTGCGGCCGTTCCACGGGTCCCCGGTGACGTCGGCGTTCAGGTGGCGATCGCGGATGCTGACGTAGAGCTGGATGATCTGGCAGGAGATGCCGCAGGTGACCAGCAGCGCGCCCACGAATGCCACCATCAGGTAGGGCGTCCAGGCCGGGTTGTCGTAGTGGTTCATGCGGCGCGTCATGCCCATGAAGCCCAGCACGTAGAGCGGCGTGAAGGCGACGTAGAAGCCGGTCAGCCAGAACCAGAACGACGCCTTGCCCCAGCCGTCGTGCAGCTTGAAGCCGAACGCCTTCGGGAACCAGTAGGCGAAGCCGGCGAGGTAGCCGAACAGCACGCCGCCGATGATGACGTTGTGGAAGTGGGCGACCAGGAACAGGCTGTTGTGCAGCACCCAGTCGTTGCCCGGCAGCGCCAGCAGCACGCCGGTCATGCCGCCGATAGTGAAGGTGATCATGAAGCCGACCGTCCACAGCATGGGTGCGGTGAACTGGATGCGGCCGCGATACATGGTGAACAGCCAGTTGAAGATCTTCACGCCGGTGGGAATGGCGATGATCATCGTCGTGATGCCGAAGAAGGCGTTCACGTTGGCGCCGGAACCCATGGTGAAGAAGTGGTGCAGCCACACCACGAACGACAGAACGGTGATCGAGACAGTCGCGTAGACCATGGCGCCGTAGCCGAACAGCCGCTTCTGGCTGAAGGTCGGCACCACCTCCGAGAAGATGCCGAAGGCCGGCAGGATCAGGATGTACACCTCCGGATGGCCCCAGGCCCAGATGAGGTTGATATACATCATCTGGTTGCCGCCGAGCTCGTTGGTGAAGAAGTGCATGCCGAGGTAGCGGTCGAGCGACAGCAGGCCGAAGGTGACGGTCAGGATCGGAAACGCCGCCATGATCAGCACGGAGGTGCACAGAATGGTCCAGGTGAAGATCGGCATGCGCATCCAGGTCATGCCGGGCGCCCGCATCTTGACGATGGTGACGAAGAAGTTGATGCCGGTCAGCAGGGTGCCAATGCCGGTGAGCTGCAGGCTCCAGACGTAGTAGTCTACGCCAACGCCGGGGCTGAACTTCAGCTCGGACAGAGGCGGGTAGGCCAGCCAGCCGACCTGACCGAACTCGCCGATCACCAGCGACGCGTTGACCAGCATGGCGCCGACCGCGGTGAGCCAGAACGAGAGCGAGTTCATGAACGGGAAGGCTACGTCGCGGGCGCCGATCTGCAGCGGCACCGCGATATTCATCAGCCCGATCATGAACGGCATCGCCATGAAGAAGATCATGATGGTGCCGTGCGCGGTGAAGATCTGGTCGTAATGATGCGGCGGCAGGAAGCCGGGGGCGCCGTTATGCGCCATCACCTGCTGGCTACGCATCAGGAGGGCGTCGGAGAAGCCGCGCAGCAGCATCACCAGAGCCACGATGATGTACATCACGCCGATGCGCTTGTGGTCCACCGAGGTGATCCACTCGCCCCAGAGATAGGCCCACTTCCGGTAGTAGGTGACGGCGCCGAGCACCACCGCGCCCACGATCGCCATGAGGGCGCCCGCCCCCATGATGATCGGCTGGTCGTACGGGATGTCGGACATGGTCAACCTGCCCAGCATCGGTCCCATCTTCCCTACTCCTTCATGCTTGAATGGAAACTCTGGGCAGTGCCCAGGTACTTGGCGATGATGTCGTTGAACAGATGGGGCTGCACGGCCGAGAAGTAGCGCACCGGCGCCTTTTCCTCAGGCCCCGCATACTTGACGTAGTCCGCGGCGTCGAGCGCCACGCCGGACTTCCTTGCGTTCGCCACCCAGTTGTCGAACCCAGCCCGGTTGGTGGCGATGGCGCTGAACTGCATGTCCGAGAAGCCGCGCCCGCTGAAGTGGGCCGAGATGCCGGGGAAGATGCCCGGCCGGCTGGCGATCAGGTGCAGCTGGGTCTGCATGCCGGCCATCGCGAAGATCTGGCTGCCCAGCTCGGGGATGAAGAACGAGTTCATCACCGTATCGGAGGTGATCTTGAAGTTCACGGGGGTGTCGGTCGGAAAGGCCAACTCGTTGATGGTGGCGATTCCCTGGTCCGGATAGATGAACAGCCACTTCCAGTCCAGCGACACCACCTCGATGTTGATCGGCCGGTTGACGCTGGCCAGCGGCTTGTAGGGGTCGAGCGAGTGGGTGGTGGTCCAGGTGAGGTAGCCGAGATAGGCGATCATCGCGCAGGGGATGCCCCAGCAGAAGATCTCGATCCGCACCGAATGGCCCCAGTCGGGCTGATAGCGCCCCGGGCCGCCCTCGCGATAGCGCCAGGCGAACCACAGCGTGAGCACGATCACTGGAACCACGATCAGCATCATCACGTAGAACGAGGTGAGGATGAGTGATTTCTCCTCCATGCCGATCGCGCCCTTGGGGTCGAGGATCGAATGGTTGCACCCTCCCAACGCCAGCAAGACCGCCACGGCGACGGCCCCGGATCCGATCGGCAGTCTTCTCGTCGTCATTCCGCGCCTCGCATCGTCCGCCACCCGGGCGGTGGCTCTTCGTCGATCATCGCCCCGTCGTGTCCGGTCCAGGTCAGGGCCGCCCGCACCTGGACTGCGCCAGACCGGGCGATCGACCCGCCGTCCTCGCCGCACTGCACAATAAGCTCGACGGGACCCGACTTCCAGGTTCTTCTCACATTTATGGTCATTCGATCACTTCGCCGCCAGCCTTAGTCGGCCGGCGACGCGCTCGTGGCCCATCAAGGGCAGCAAATCCCGCAGCTCGGGCCCGCTTTCTTCCGCGGTGAGCGCCAATCTCAGCGGGTGGAACAAGGCCTTGCCGGTACGGCCGCTGAGGTCCCGCAGCGCCGCGGTCCACTCGCCGAAGGTCCGCTCGCTCCAGGGCTGCCCGGGCCGGTCGGACGGCAGCGCGCCGAGCGCCTGCAGCAGGAAATCGGCCTCCCCCTCCTGCACCGGCGGCACGATGCTGCCGCCTACGACCTCCCACCAGTGCCGCATCTCGGAGAGCATGTCGACGTTGCCGCGCACCGTGTTCCAGAACGCCTCCGTAGCGCCGTCCGGCAGCCGGTCGCGCACCCGCTCGAACGGCATCCGGTGCATGGCGCGGCGGTTCAGCGCCAGCAGCTGCCGCATGTCGAAGCGCGCCGCCGACTTGGAGACCCGGGCGACGTCGTAGCTTGCCGCGAGCTCGTCGAACGACAGCGGCTGCGGGTCCTCGGAGGTGCCGAGTCGGGCGAGATACGCCAGCAGCGCCGCCGGCTCGATCCCGTCGTGACGCAACGCCCGCAGCGACAGCCCCTCGAAGCGCTTCGAGAGCTTGGCGCCGGCCTCGTCCAGCAGCAGCGGCAGGTGCGCGAAGGTGAAGCGGTCCGGACGGCCGCCCAGCGCCTCGATGATGTCGAGCTGCACCCCGGTGTTGGTGATGTGGTCCTCGCCGCGCAGCACGTGGGTGATGCCGAGCTCGAGGTCGTCGACCACCGAGGCGAAACTGTAGAGGATGGTGCCGTCGGCGCGGATCAGCACCGGGTCGGAGACCGCGTTCAATTTCACCTGGGACCGGCCCTGCACGAGGTCTGTCCAGCCGATCTCGCCGTCCGATAGCCGGAAGCGCCAGTAGGGCTGCTTGCCGTTCGCCTCCGCCTGCGCGCGCTGCTCCGGCGTCAGCCGCAGCATGGCGCGGTCATAGACCGGCGGCCGGTGCTGGCGCAGCCGGAGCTCCCGCTTGGCGTGCAGCTCCTCCTCGCTCTCGAAGCACGGGTAGAGCCGGCCGGTCTGCTTCAGCCGCGACGCCGCCCCCTGGTAGCGCTCGGTGCGGTCGGACTGCCGCACCAGCTCGTCCCATTCGATGCCGAGCCAGCTCAGGTCCTGCTCGATGCCGGCTGCATACTCCGGCCGCGTGCGTTCGGCGTCGGTGTCGTCGATCCGCAGCAGGAAGCCGGCGCCGTGACGGCGGGCGTGCAGCGCGTTGGCGACGGCCTGCCGGGCGTTGCCGACATGCAGCAGCCCGGTGGGACTGGGAGCGAACCGTAGCTTCACCTGCCTAGTCGTCCTCTTCGTCCCGGGCGGCGCCGGGTCGCAGCTCGTCGCCGGCGGCGCCGACCCGCCGCGGATCCAGCGACCGCCAGTCGCGTTCGATCTCGCTGCCGGGCTCGTTTGCGAACCCGTCGAGCTCGTTCGAGGAGCGCCAGCCATCCTCGCCCGCCTCTATCACCTCGGCATCCTCGCCGAAGGCGAACCAAGCGGCCAGCACCTCGCGCGACGTGACGCCGGGGACGCGGCAGCGCTCGATGCTGTCGCGCACATAGGCGCGGCAGAACGCGTTCGCCAGCGGCAGCGTCGCAAAACCGCCGACCTCCTCCACCACGTCGTCGGCGGAGGCGCCGGACAGGTCGAGGATGCGCACCCGCCAGCCCCCCTCCGGGGCGAACAGCTCCACGCTCATGAGGGCAGCCCCCTCATCGCACCGCCCCGCGACCTCATCACCGCGCCGCCCCGCGGCGACGCGCCGTCAGCTCCTCGGCGACCAGGAACGCCATCTCGAGCGACTGCTCGGCATTCAGCCGCGGGTCGCAGAAGGTCTGGTAGCGGTCGCCGAGATCCCGCTCGGTCAGGCGGTGGGCGCCGCCGACGCACTCTGTGACATCCTGGCCGGTCATCTCGACATGCAGCCCGCCGGGCGGCGCGTCCTCCGCACCCAGCACGTCGAAGAACCCCAGCAGCTCGGACAGGATGGCGTCGAACGAGCGCGTCTTGCGCTGGGTCGAGGTGGAGACGGTGTTGCCATGCATCGGGTCGCACAGCCAGACCACGCTGCGCCCGGCGGCGCGCACCGCGCGCAGCAGCGGCGGCAGGTGGCGGCGGACGCCGTCCTCGCCCATGCGGCTGATCAGCGTCAGCCGTCCGGGCTCGTCCCGCGGGTTGAGCACGTCCAGCAGCCGCAGCAGCTCATCCGCGGTGGTGGTTGGCCCGACCTTGAGCCCGATCGGGTTGCGCACGCCGCGCAGGTACTCGACGTGGGCGCCGTCGGGCTGGCGGGTGCGGTCGCCAATCCACAGGAAGTGCGCCGAGCATGCGTACCAGTCGCCGGTGGTCGAATCGACCC
>CAXTVM010000020.1:0-53289 GCA_964247725.1 uncultured Acetobacteraceae bacterium
CGGATCGCCGGCACAGCGCATTTTCACGGGAACAGAAGCGTGCGAAGCGCGCCTGGGAGCAACGCCGACAGCGGGTTCACCTGCAGGCGCGGATCGTCGAACGGGCCGCGCAGCGTCAGCGCCACCGCCAGCATGCCGCCCTCCTTCTCCGGGCTGAACAGCGATCCCACCACCGGCAGCCGCCCCGGCAGCCGGTTCACCGCCCAGGCCGGCACCACGGTGCCCTTGAGATCGAGCGTGCGCCGGTCGAGGTCGACCCGCCCGCGCACCGTCACGCCCAGCGCGGCGCTGTTCGCATGCGCGCCGTCCAGCGTCCCGACCCCGTCCGACAGCACGAACGGCAGCACGACCCGGTCGACGCCAAGCTGCGGCGTCGGCAGTGCCGTGAGCCAGCCATAGACCGAGAGGTCGCGCACGATCCGCGCCGCCAGCGGCGCGTCCAGCACCACGAAGCGGTCGACCGTGGCCACCGCGCGGAGCGGGTGGCCGGGGTCGCCATCGTCGTAGCGGCCGTCGATGCGCACCGCGCCGCCGGACAGCGCATCGGTGACGTCGAGGCCGCGCAGCAGCGCGCCGCCGTCGGCGATGTCGACCCCGAGGCGCCGCCCGCCCGCCTCCGGCAGAAGCTGCACCGAGACCGCTGTCGGGCCGGCGGCGGCGAGCTGCGCGGTCTCGATCCGGACGCCGTCATCCTCGAGGTGCGCGCGCACGCCGGCGAGCGCCGCCTGCCGGCCCATCAACACCCGGCCGAAGGCGAGGTCGGCTTGCCACGGCACCGGCTCCGCCCGGCCCGCCGAGGCCAGCGTCGCCGCCATGGTGGGCGGGCGCCCGCGCCGCGCCGGCAGCGCCGCCGGCGCCACGCCGCCCATCGCCGCCGACAGGTCCAGCACCGGCCCCTGCATGACGATGCGCAGCGGCCGTCGCGGCATTCCAGGCGCGGTTCCGGGCCGCACCGGCGGCGGCAGGTCGAGCCGGCCAGCGCCGCTGGAGCGGCCGACCGCGAAATGCGAGACTACGATCCGGCGCGCGCGGGCGTCGCCGATCTCGGCCCGTGCCGAGATCGCGAGGCCCGGCGCGCTCGCCTCGATGCGCTCGATCGACGCCAGCCGGCCCGCTCGCAGCCCGATCACCGCCGACGCCGACGCCGGCCGGCCGGCCGGCTTGCTCCAGACTGGAGTCGAGATCGCCAACCCGGTCAAGTCGAGTCCGAGCGAGACCTGCGCCGCGCCGTCGCGCCGCGCCGCGTAGTCAACCGTGAGCGCGCCGCTGCCGGCGACGTTGCGCGTCGGATCCAGCCCTTCGCGGGCCAGCGCGTCGATGGTGACGATTCCGGCCACGTGCGCCTGCTCGACCAGCTGCGATGGCGGCCCGGCGCGGAAGTCCATCGCGTAGTGCAGCCGGGCCGGGATGCCGCCGATCTCGCCGGTGCCGTCCACCGCGAGCCCGTCGGCGCTGGCGCCGACGGCGAGGTCGCCGTGCTCCAGAGCACGCCCGACGGCGACGTCGCCCAGATGCACGTCCCGCATCTGCGCCGTCGCCTGCACCTGGATCTGGTCCATGGTCACGTGGTCGTCCAGCGGCAGCCTCACCGTGAACGCGTTCTGCACCTGCCCGGACGGGTGGCCGAACGGCACCGGATGCGCCGACAGCAGATGCAGCCGCGGGTGGGCGAGCTCGGCCAGCAGGTCGCCGAGCCCGCCGGACAGCCGCACGCTCACCGTGCCGACCTGCACCGGCGTGGTAAGCCCGGTGATCCGCATCGAGCCGCCGGCGATGTCGAGCGAACGGCCGTCCGGCGGGTCCGTCACCGGCAGCACCGCGTGCGACACCGCGACCAGCACCGCGTCCGAGCCGTCGAAGCTCATGTGCGCGGTCATCTGCCGCAGCGGTGGCACCGGCCGCAGCCACCACAGCGTGAGCCCGGTGGCGTCGAAGCCGCCGCTGCGCCCGGTCTCGACCAGCTGCGCCCAGCCGGCGTCGCTGGCGAGCGTGCTCTCGACGTGCAGCGCGGTGGCGACGCCCTCGGTGATGTTGCCGGTGATCCAGCCCCGCGCGCCCGCCGCAACGGCGAGCGGCCAGTACTGCGCCAGCCCGGCGAAGCCGATGCGCGGGATGTCGAGCGCCAGGCGTCCGCGGATGCGCCGCGCCCGCACCAGGCCGTCGACCGACAGGGTGCCCTCGGCATGCAGCTTCGGGCCGGTCGCCATCGCCTGGTCCGCATCGCCGATCGCCCGCAGCTGCAGGTCGGCCTCCTGCACCTGCAGCGTCACCGCCGCGCCCGGGCCCTGCGGCAGGCTCGCCTGCGCCCGCAGCTGCCCGGACGACACCAGCAGCCGGCTGCCGTCCGCCGTCACGACGCCAGCACCGAGCCGTGCCGTCACCGTCGCCGCCACCGGCTCCATGAACCGCCCGGGCCGGTCGACGAACCGCACCTCGAGCGCTGGCGCCACCGGCAGCGCCAGCGCGCGCAGCGGCGCCAGCATCGGCGACGCGCGGGCGAGTTCCGACGGCACCACCGGATCGAGCGCCAGCTGCCAGGCGACGTCGCCGCCCGGGCGCGCCGGCCCGGCCCCAGGCGCCACCGCGACCCCGGCGCCGTGCAGCCGCATCCGGCTTCCGGCCAGCACCAGCGTCGCCTCGATGCGGCCGACGATGCCGTGGCTGGCGGTCGTGGCGGGCCGGCCGTCCAGCGCCACGTCGTCCGCGCCCCAGTCCTGGCCGAGCACGAGGTCCTGCACCGAGACCCGCAGGTCCGCGATCCGGACGCCGGCCAACGCCCGCCAGCGCAGCGCCGGACCCGAGCCGCCGCCACGCCCAGCCCGTCCCGGCGGCAGCAGCCCGAGACTGAATCCGTGCTGGGCATCCCTGCGCAGCTGCAGTCGGACCCCGGACGCATCGATCCGCTCCACCGACAGCACGCCCCGGAACAGGGCGGCCGATACCAGGCCGATGCGCGCCTCCCGGGCCTGGTCGAGCAGGGTGCCGTCCGGCCGGCGGATGCCGACATCCTCGAGCCGCAGCACCACCGACGCACCGGCGCCGGCCCGGAACCCGTCCCAGCCCAGCCAGGCCCGGCCGATCTGCAACCGGGCGGCCTCTGCCCGCGGACCGCCCAGCGGCAGCGGGGTCACCGCATGCGCCAGCCAGGTGACCTCCACCGGACCGGCCGCCAGCAGCAGCGCCATCCCCAGCGCCGCCAGCACGCTCAGTACCGGCACCGCCAGCAGTGCCCGCAGCACCAGCCGCGCGGCCGAATGCCGGCGGCGAGGCAAAGTCAGGGAAGCGGGACCCGGGATGCTCACGCCCGGCACCGTGCCGGGCATGGGAGAGGAAGGGAAGGCCAGGGGCTCTGCCCCTGGGACCCCGCTGGGGCCGCGGGCCCCAGACCCCGATTTACTAAGGATCTATTTCCAAGCTAGGACCATCTCCTCATGAATCGGGGTTTGGGGCCCGCGGCTCCAACGGGTCCAGGGCAGTGCCCTGACCTTGCTTCGTCCGGGCCCAGCTGCCTTGAACTTGGTCCTCCTGGCTGGCAAACATTGACAGACCCTGGATACGGAACGAGGGAACCGCATGATCCAGGCCGGCGATGAAGCCCCCGATTTCGACCTGCCGGTCAGCGGCGGCGGCCGGGTCAGCCTGGCGACGCTCCGCGGCCAGGCCTTCGTGCTATACTTCTACCCGAAGGCCGACACCTCGGGCTGCACCCGCGAGGCCTGCGACTTCCAGGAGGCGCTGGCCGCCCTGGGGCAGGGCGCGCTGCCCGTGATCGGCATCTCGCGCGACCCGATGAAGGCTATTGAGGCCTTCGCGGCCAAGTTCCACCTGGAGTTCCCGCTTGCCGCCGACCTAGATGGCCGCACCGTCGAGGCCTACGGCGTCTGGGGCGAGAAGTCGATGTACGGCCGAACCTACATGGGCATCGACCGCTCGACCTTCCTGGTCGGCGCCGACGGCTGCATCGTCGAGGCCTGGCGCAAGGTCAAGGTGCCGGGCCATGCCTCGATCGTGTTGAAGGCGGCCGCGGCGCTCGCCGACGGTCGGCAGGAGCGGCTGGCTCAGTAGCCGTAATAGCCTGGCGGCGGCGGCGGCGCGTAGACCACCGGCGGCGGCGCGGCATACACGACCGGCGGCTGCGCATACACCACCGGCGGCGGCGCCCGGTTCGCCAGCAGCCCGGCGCCCAGCGCACCCACCGCCACCCCGGCGACCAGGCCGCCGATCACCGCGCCGTTGCCGCCACGATAGTAGCCGCGACGATAGCCGTAGCCGCCATGGTAGTAGCCGCCTCCGTGGTAGTAGCCACGATACTGGGCTTGCGCGCTCGGCGCCGCGGCGGCGAGCCCGGAGGCCAGGATCGGAACGGCCAGCAGAAGACGCAGGCTATGGGTCATGACACGGTCCCTCCTCGCAGGACAAAACGGCAACGAACGATGGAGCGATCCGTTGCCGCCGCTACTGCATCGCACCGCAGCATGGCATCAAGAAGGCAGGATGCACGGCGGGCGATCACCCCGCCCAAAATCGCCCTGTCGGACGGGCGCCTGCGACCGAGCCGACCGCGACGGCTCAGCGCGTCGGCGCCGCTTGAACACGATAGCCGTCCGGAACCGCAAACACCGCCGCGGGCTGCGGCGCATAGGTGACGCGGATCGCCTGAAGCAGCAGTCGGCCGGACTGCGACGCCTGCAGCATGACGCCGTCGTCGGTCAGGCAGACCACGCTCTCGACCCCGGCCTGGTCCGGCGTCGACCAGTCGGTGCAGGGCGTGCCGGCGACCACCTGGCCGCCCAGCCGGCGATACCGGCCGTCCGCGCGCACGCCATGCGGTGCCAGCGGCGGCCCCGGTGCCGGTAGCACGGTCGCGGTGCGCTGCGCCGGCTCCACCACGGTCAGGCGCCGCGCCGCATAGTCGGTGACCATGTAGGTGCCCGAGCCGGGCGGGTCGACGCGCTGCCGCGCCGGGTCCGCCGCGAAGCGGACCCGCTGCCCGACCGCCATCGTCCCGCCGGCCCCAGGAGCTGATCCGGGAGCTGATCCGGCGGCCAGGCTGCCGGCGGCCGGGATCGCATACACCACGTCGACGTCCCGCTGCGGCACCACGAACGGCCGGTCGGGCGACTGCGCGGCCGACCGGCCCGCCAGGGCCAGCGCCACTGCCAGCGCGAACGCCGGCACCACCCCGAGCGCCGCCGTCCGCATGCCGCCTGTCACGGGTGACCGGGCAGGCCCGCCCCGGCCGACGGCGCGCCCGGCGGCGGGCCGCCCGCGGCGCCGTCCTCGAGCCCGTCCGGCGGTCCGCCCGGTGGGCCCCCAGGTCCGGAGCTGCCGTTCAGCCCCTGCCCCAGCCCCTGTGGGTGGGCGGTACGCTGGTAGCCGGCCGGCGGCGCGAACAGGGTCGCCGGCAGCGGCCCGTACTGCACCGTGCGCGCCGTCAACTCGCCCCGGGCGCCCTCGCCGTCGACCCCGGACTCGCGCAGCACCACCCCGTCGGCGGTGACGCAGGCGGTGGCGTTGCCCTTGTCGGTGACGATCGACCAGGTGGTGCAGGGCACCCCGGCCACCACCGAGCCGCCGGTGCGGGCGAAGCGCATCGAGGCGTCCAGCACGAACGGCGAGCGCACCACTTCGCGCTCCGGGACCTGCATGTAGATGCGCGCCTGGTTCACCACCACGGTCATCAGCTTGGCGTCGCGGTCCATGATCATGTCGCCGCTGCTGCTGCCGTCCGGTCCCGGCGGCCCGTCGATCCGCATCAGGTCGCCGCCGCCCTTGAAATACACCCGCACCGCCTGGGCCTGGGGGGCGCCTTCCGGCCGCACGTCGTAGAGCACGGCGACGTCGCGCGTCGGCATCAGCGGCGGCCCGCTCGCCTGCGCCTGGGCTTGCGCCGACGACGCGCCCAGCGGCGGCATCGCCGCCAGCGCCGTGCCGGCCGCCCCGGCCGCCAAGCCCGCCAGCAGCCACGATCTGTTCCCGGTTGCCCGCATGATGCCCGTGCCTCCTCCTCGCCGTCGAACCAGAGAGATGGGCGGCCGCCGCCCCGAGCAGAGCCGCCGCCGCTTCACGATCCGGCGCACGGCGACAGCGCCGCGATCGCCGAACGCAGCGCCGCCTCATCCGGTGCCGCCAGCCAGTCCGCCCGGCCGGCCACCGCGTCCGCCAGCAGCCGCCGGTAGCGTGCGCGCGCGATCTCGACCGCGCCGAACTGCGACAGGTGCGCCGTGATGAACTGGGTGTCCAGCAGCGTGAAGCCGCCGAGCCGCAGCCGCGCCACCAGGTGCACCAGCGCCACCTTGGACGCGTCCCGCGCCCGGCTGAACATGCTCTCGCCGAAGAACGCCCGCCCCAGCGCCACCCCGTAAAGGCCGCCCACCAGCACGCCGCCCTGTCGGGCCTCGATGCTGTGCGCGGCGCCGCGGGCGTGCAGCGCATTGAACAGCCGCTCGATCTCCGGGTTGATCCAGCTCTCCTCGCGCCCCGGCGCCGAGGCCGCGCAGGCCGCGATCACGCCGGCGAAATCCGCGTCCGCGGTGACCGCGAACGCGTCCGACAGCACGGTGCGGCGCAGCCGGCGCGGCAGGTGGAAATGCTCCAGCGGCAGCACGCCGCGCTGCTCGGGATCGAGCCAGTACAGGGTGGGCTCGTCGCGGCGCTCCGCCATCGGGAACAGGCCGACCGCATAGGCCTGCAGCAGCCGCTCGACGGTCAGGATGGGCTTGGCGCCGCGCATGCGCGCAGCATGGCGCGCGGCACCCGGTCGCGGAAGCCCACGAACCCGACGCCGGTTCGGGCGCTTGGGGTCGCCGATGCCCGATCATCCCCCCTTCCGTCCCCGGATCGTCTGCAGCCACGACATGACCGAGCCGGTGGCGCTGCGGATGGAGGCCGACTTCGAGGCCTGGCCGCTGCCGGCGGCGCGCATGACTGCGGCCGGGCTGCTGCGCGCCGCTGACGCGCGCCGGCCGGACGCGCTGATGGTGACCAGCGGCACCCGGCTGGACGCCGCCACGGTGGACGGCCTGCCGGACAGCGTGCGGCTGGTCGCCGCCGTCAGCGTCGGCGTCGACCACATCGACCAGGAGGCGCTGCGCCGGCGGGGGATCGCGCTCGCCAACACCCCGGACGTGCTGACCGACTGCAACGCCGACCTCGCGTTCCTGCTGATCCTGGGTGCCTGCCGCCGCACCGCCGAACACCAGGCGGTGGTGCGCGCCGGCTGGGGCCGCCCGCTCGGCATGACCGAGCTGCTCGGGCTGCGTGTCAGCGGCCGCACGCTCGGCATCGTCGGCATGGGCCGCATCGGCCGCGCCGTCGCCCGCCGCGCGCGCGGCTTCGGCATGACGGTGCTCTACCACAACCGCTCCCGGCTGCCGGCCGCGCTGGAGGACGGCGCCACCTTCGTGCCGGAGCTGCACGCGCTGCTGCCGCGCTGCCAGGTGCTGAGCCTGCACGCGCCGGGCGGTCCCGCGACCGAGCGCCTGATCGGGCGGGCCGAGCTGGCGCTGCTGCCGCACGGCGCGGTGCTGGTCAACGCCGCCCGCGGCTCGCTGCTCGACGAGGACGCGCTGTTCGCGGCCCTGGCGAGCGGGCGGCTGGCCGCGGCCGGCCTCGACGTGTTCCGCGGCGAGCCGCACATCGACCCGCGCTTCCTGGTCCATCCACGGCTGTTCCTCACGCCCCATGTGGGCAGCGCCACGGTCGAGACCCGCACCGCCATGGGTATGCGGGCGCTCGACAACGTCGCCGCGTTCTGTGCCGGACGGGTGCCGGGCGACCTGGTCATCTAAGGAAGAAATGCGATGCAGTTCGACTTCGAGGCGCTGGCGCCGCTCGCCCGCTACAAGTTGCTGACGGCGGCGATCGTGCCGCGGCCGATCGCCTGGGTCACCAGCGAGGATGCGGACGGGCTGCTGAACGCGGCCCCGTATTCGTTCTTCAACGCGTTCTCGGCCGATCCGCCGATCCTGGGCATCGGCGTCGGCGACCGCGAGCCGCCGCAGCAGGACACGCCGAAGGATACCAAGGCCAACATCCGCGCCACCGGCCAGTTCGTGGTCAACATGGTGGACGAGGCCGCGGCACCTGCAATGAACCGCACCGCCACCGCCTATCCGCACGCGGTCGGCGAGGTGGAGGCGCTGGGCCTCGAGACCGTGGCCTCGACGCGGGTGCGGCCGCCGCGGCTGCTGATCAGCCCGGCCAGCTTCGAGTGCGTGCTGCACGCCGAGGTGCCGCTCGGCCGGCACTCCAGCCTGCTGCTCGGCCGCGTCGTGCACATGCACGTGCAGGACCGCTTCGTGCGGGATGCCGGCCGCCAGCACCTCGAAACCGAGCGCATGGCATTGGTCGGCCGGATGCACGGCTCGCAGTACTACGCCCGCACCACCGACCTGATGCAGATCGAACGCATCGCGCTGGGCGACGCCTGAATGTACATGGTGACGGTCTTCACCGCCGCGGCGGCTCTGGCTGGCCTCGGCGGCGTGCTGATGCCGCACGTCGTGTTCCGCCTCGGGTTCCTCATGATGACGGTCTATCTGGCCCTGGCCCTGTTCACCGCCCTCCTCAACCTGGTACGCCGCAACCCCTAGCCGCTGCTGGGCGCCTGATGTCGGCGAGGTGTGATCCGCCCGAGGGCGCAGGGACGACAGACCACGCCCGGCCTCGCCGCACCGGCGTCCCGGGGAGTCGAACCGGTTTCGTCCCCACCCGTTCAGGCCCGTCGTGACGTGCCGGCAACTCTGGACACAGGACGCCGAAAGTCGCGGTCCGTCGCGCCGGACCGAGCGCGAGGCGACGTCGCCCAAACCCGATCCGTGCCCCGAGACCCGAGGACTACGCCATGCGATATCCGCCTCCCGGCGCCGTCATGCTCATACTGCTGGCCACCGCCGTGCCCGCCCGCGCCGACACCCTGGCCACGCTCGACGCGTCCCAGGTGGCGGCGCAGCGGCTGAACGCCTGTTTCGACCGCAACTTCGCGCCGGGCTCCACCAAGCCGGTGGACAGCCCTGCCGCCAGCCAGCGGCTGCTGGCGGAGTGCCGGTCCGACTGGCAGGCCGCCGCCGCCGCCTGCCACACCGCCACCGGCAACCCGCTCGAGTCGTGCCGGCAGAAGACCGGCAAGCTCGCCGACGACTTCCTCGGCCTCAAGGGCGGCGGCATCCAGTAGCGGCCGGCAACGGGATGGTTCGGTAGCTATTCGCAGCGATCTCATCGCCGATCCTGGCCCCGGCACCGCCCTTGCTGGTTGCCACTGCAGCTTGGCGGCGACCAGCGGCACCCGGCGAACCGGCGCTGGCAGGCTCTAATGGGTCCTCCGCTGAGGCGGATCAGCCGTTCCGTCCCCAAAGCCGAACGTCAGGCCCATTCGAGGATGGCGTAGGCCGGATGAGAGTGCCGCGCAGCGGCACGGCAGGCGTG
Organism: uncultured Acetobacteraceae bacterium; assembly: GCA_964247725.1. Classification (GTDB taxonomy): domain Bacteria; phylum Pseudomonadota; class Alphaproteobacteria; order Acetobacterales; family Acetobacteraceae; genus Lichenicola. The sequence continues at coordinate 9,427 of CAXTVM010000020.1, forward strand.
ACTTTCGAGAACCGGAGCGGAGCGGCCTCGATGGCCGTGAGCACCGGAAGCGGAGACGGGCGCGTCGGATCGCCGGCATACGCCATTCTCGAACGGGCCATCAGGTCGTCGCGACCCGGTCGGCCAGGCCGCTGCGGATCGCCGCCACCGCGTCCTGCACGCCGTCGCCGTGCAGCCGCTCCAGCCGCCGGATCGTGAAGTGGGCGCGCGCCAGCGACCGGTAGTGCGCGAAGAACGCCGCGTTCAGCGACGCGCCGCACAGCGCGCCCGCCACCGGCATCATCTGCAGCGCCACCTTGCGCGACAGCGCCAGCCCGTAGTGCGACGCCACCTCGGATAGCAGCATCACCACCGGCCGCCCGCGCAGCACCGCGCGGGCGGAGAAGTAGCCGAGCTCGCTCTGCTCTGCCGACGCGTCGATCGGCCGCAGCGCGAACACCTCGAGGCAGGCCCGGCGCGCGTCCGCCGTCGACAGGTCCTCGCCCTCCTCGCGCGCGATGAGCGCGATCTCGCGCATGATGGCCATGGTGGTGAAGCCGATGTCGGGCACCAGCCCGGCGATGCCGGTGAAGCCGCCGAGCGCCCCGGACACCGCCACCGCGCCCTGCGTGACCGGGCTGCGCCACGGGGACCGGGTGCCCGCCAGCACCGCCCGCGGCTGCCGGAGTCCCACCACCGCAACGTCGAAGGCGCGGCTGACGGCGCTTTCGGCGATGCCGCGCAGCTTGGCCTGCAGCCCCGGCGCCATGCCTAGCCCGCGCACGCCGAGCCGGGTCGCCTGCCCGACCGCGCCGCCCATCAGGTCGGCCAGCCGCACCAGCACGCCGCGCCCGGACTCGAGCTGCTCCAGCACCCGCTGCAGTTCGCCGCGCGCGGCCGGGCTCAGCCCGACCCGCGCCAGCCCGGACGGCGGGGACAGCTCGCTTCCTGTGGTGGCGCTCATCGTTCTGGCTCCTTGGCTGACGCTCCGGGCCCAACGACCCTTCGGGCGCTGCAACGCGCCGATCGGGCGCCGGGCTGCACGGTTCGGGACGCGCATGGCGCAGCGCCGGCCGGGCGCACGCAAAACAACCGTCAACCGGGCGAAACTCCACCGGCCCGGTCGCGTCGCATCCGCATGGGAGGCGCCCGGCCGCCAGCATCAGGAGCCCACGACATGCAGATCTCCAGGATCGTCCCGTTCGTCTCCGGCATGGTGGGCGTCATCGCCCTGCTGGGCTCGGGCGCCGCGATGGCGCAGAGCCAGCGCCAGACCGCGCCGGGGCCGAGTTCCGGCACCAGCAGCGGCAGCACCGTATTCCAGGACCAGACCATCGGCCTGCCGCCGGTCGACGCCAGCCAGAACACGCGGGGCACCGGCAACCGCGAGGTGTTCCAGGTCCTGGGCCTCTCCGGCGAGATCGCGGCGCCCGTGACGCCGGCCTACAACGCCGACGCCACCTACCGGACGTTCGCGGGCCAGCCCGGCAACGGCGCCAACGCGGTGCTGGCGCAGACCATCGATGGCGCGCCCTGACGCCATCTTGCCTCGCGGCGCCTACGGCACCGGGTCGGTCCAGCCGCCCCGGCGGCACAGGCTGGCCCAGTGCGGCGCCGAGACCGACACCACCGACAGCCGTGGCTGCCGGATCAGCGCCAGGTCGGCATACCTAGGCTCGGCCCTGATTTCGGCCAGCGTTACCGGCCGCGCCATCGGCCCCTTTGCCCTGACATCCACGCAGACCCAGTCGCCGGTCTCCGCAGTCGGATCCGGATAAGCCTCGCGCACGACCTCGACCACGCCGACGATCGCCTTGCCGACGCTGGAATGGTAGAAGAACGCAAGGTCGCGGCATCGCATCCCCTGCAGACTCTGTTTCGCCTGGTGGCTGCGCACCCCGGTCCAGGGCTCGACGTCGTGCTCCACCTGCTGGTCCCACGAGAACGCATCCGGTTCCGACTTCAGCAGCCAGTACGGCATGGCGCCGGGATCACTCGACCCCAGCGCCGTCCCTGAACACCTGCCGATGCCCGCGTATGACGACGCTCTCGAACAGGTTGACCGCCGCATACGGATCGCCGGCCGCGAACCCCTCGGCGGAGGCGCGATCCTCGACGTCGACGATCAGCAGGCTGCCGCACGGACGGTCGTCGACGTCGAGCAGCGGGCCGGCGGACACCAGCCGGTCCGCATAGGTCGACAGGTAGCGCAGATGGGCTTCCCGCGCCGCCAGCCTGGCATCCAGGCTGTTCGGCCGGTCGGTGCAGAGGATCGCGAACAACATCGTGTGCTCCATCGCCGGCGGGTCGGGCGGTTCGCCGCCGCGGCGTTGTCGTGCCGCCGTCGCATGATAGAGTGATGTCGTCGGCCCGACAAAGCCGGCGACCCGCCCCCCGACGTGCCAGGAACCCGCCCGACCGTGCATGCGACGCGCCTCGCCGGCCACGTCCCTCCGCTGCCAGCCCCCCCGGCGATCGTGCCGTCGGCCGCCGCGATCGCGTTCGAGCGTCCTGCCTTCGAGCGTCCCGACTGCGCCACTGCCGGACCGGTTGGCCGGCTGCTGCACCGCTACGCCAATCCGGGGCGCTTCCTGCGGCTCGGCGCCCGGCTGCAGCCGCTGCTGACCTGGCCGGCGATCGTGCTGACAGCGATCGGCCTGGGCTGGGGCCTGCTGCTCTCGCCCGCCGACTGGCAGCAGGGCGATGCGGTCCGCATCATGTACGTGCACGTGCCGGCCGCCTGGCTAGCCTCGCTGGGCTACGCGGCGCTGGCCATCTGCGGGCTGCTGTCGCTGGTCTGGCGGCACCGGCTGGCCGACCTCGCCGCCGCCGAGATCGGCCCGGTCGGCGCCTGCGTGACCGCGCTCTGCCTCGCGTCCGGCGCGCTTTGGGGACGGCCGATGTGGGGCTCCTGGTGGGTGTGGGACGCGCGGCTCACCTCCGTGCTGGTGCTGTTCTTCCTCTATCTCGGCCACGTGGCGCTGATGCGCGCGTTCGACGACCCCGCCCGCGGTGCCCGCGCCGCCGCCATCCTGGCGCTGGCCGGCGCCGTCGACCTGCCGATCATCAAGTTCAGCGTGCAGTGGTGGAACACCCTGCACCAGCCGGACAGCATTACGCTCACCGGCGCGCCCACGATGTCGCTGTCCATGCTGTGGCCGCTGCTGGTCGCCACGATCGGCCTCAGCCTCGGCTTCGCCGCCCTGGTGGTGGCCCGGCTGCGCGCCGCGATCCTGGAGACGCGGGCCCGTACCCTGCTGCTGACCCGAGCCACCGAGGCTGCATGACTCACCTGCCCTACGTCGCCGGCGCCTACGGCCTGACGCTGGCGCTCGCCGGCGGCCTCGGCATCGGCGCGGGACTCCGTCTGCGCCGGGCCCGCCGCCGCCTGGCCCTGATCGAGCGGCAGCTCCGGTGAGGCAACCTCCGGTGGGGCGGCGATGACGCGGCGGTCGCGGCGGCTCTGGCTGGTGGCCGGCTGCATGTTCGGCTTCGGCACCGCCACCGCGCTGGCGCTCGACGCGCTCAGCTCCAGCATCGTGTTCTTCGTCGCACCCTCGCAGCTGCTGGCCGCCCCGCCGCCGCCGGGCCGCACGGTCCGCCTCGGCGGCATGGTGGTGGCCGGCTCGCTGGTGCGGGTCGCCGTCGCCGGGCAGGAGCCGCTGGTCAGCTTCGCGGTCACCGACGGGCAGCGGGCGGTCCCGGTGCGCTACGTCGGCATCCTCCCCGACCTGTTCCGCGAGGGTCAGAGCGTGGTGGCGCAGGGCGAGATGGGCGCGGACGGCAGCTTCCGCGCCGCCGAGGTTCTGGCCCGGCACGACGAGACCTACATGCCGCGGGAGGTCGCAGCCGCACTGCGGCGGTCCGGCCGCTGGGACCCGCGGTTCGGCCCGCCGCCTTCGGCCGCGAGCTGGAACACCATGACCGCCGCCAAGACCCGCGGCACCTGAGGGCTCGCCGCGTGACCATGATGCTGTCCCCCAGCGCGATCGCCAGCCAGCTGCTGGGGCCGGAACTCGGCCGCTTCGCCTTGGCGCTGGCCTGCTGCCTGGCGCTGGCGCAGTGCGCGCTGCCGCTGCTCGGCGCCTGGCGCCGGGACGCGCGGGCGATGGCAACCGCGCCGGCCCTGGCCGCCGGCCAGCTCTGCTGCCTGGCGCTCTCGTTCGCCTGCCTCGCCGCCGCCGCCGTCGGCGATGATTTCTCGGTCGCCGACACCGCTGGGAACAGCGCGGTGACGAAGCCGCTGCTCTACAAGCTCACCGGGATCTGGGGCAACCACGAGGGCTCGATCCTGCTCTGGTGCCTGGTGCTGGGCCTCTGCGGCGCCGCCGTCGCCTGGTTCGGCCGCACCCTGCCCTCCACCCTGCAGGCGCGCGTGCTCGGCGTGCTGGGCGGCACCGCGGCCGGCTTCGAGCTGTTCTGCCTGCTGACCTCGGACCCGTTCGACCGCATCTGGCCGGCCCCGGTCGACGGCGCCGGCATGAACCCGCTGCTGCAGGACCCCGGCCTCGCGATCCACCCGCCGATCCTCTACGCCGGCTACGTCGGCTTCGCGGTGCCGTTCGCGTTCGCGGTCGCCGCCCTGCTGGAGGGCCGGGTCGACGCCGCCTGGGGCCGCTGGGTCCGTCCCTGGACGGTCGGCGCCTGGTGCTTCCTCACCGGCGGCATCGCGCTCGGCTCCTGGTGGTCGTACTACGTGCTGGGCTGGGGCGGCTACTGGTTCTGGGATCCGGTCGAGAACGCCTCGCTGCTGCCCTGGCTGACCGGCACCGCGCTGCTGCACTCGGCGATCGTGGTCGAGAAGCGCGAGGCGCTGAAGGTCTGGACAGTGCTGCTGGCGATCGGCACCTTCTCGCTGTCGCTCTCCGGCACCTTCCTGGTCCGCTCCGGCATCCTGAACTCGGTGCACGCCTTCGCCAACGACCCGGCGCGCGGCGTCTTCATCCTGGGCCTGCTCGGCCTCGTGATCGGTGGCGCGCTGCTGCTGTTCGCGCTGCGCGCGCCGCTGCTGGCCGCCGGCGGCGTGTTCGCGCCGCTGTCGCGCGAGGGCGGACTGGTGCTGAACAACATCCTGCTCTGCGCGATCGGCGCCGTGGTGCTGACCGGCACCATGTATCCGCCGTTCATGGCCCTGCTGTTCGGGCAGGCGATCAGCGTGGGCAAGCCGTTCTTCGACGCCACCGCAGCGCCGATGGCGATCCCGCTGCTGGCGGTGATGGCGATCGGCCCGGCCCTGCCGTGGAAGCGCGCCCGCCTGGCGCCGGTGGTGGCCCGGCTGTGGTGGGCGTCGCTGGCGGCGCTCGGCGCCGGGCTGGTCGGGACCTACGGGCTGCGTGGCGCGTTGCCGGTCGCCGCCGGCGCGTTCGCGGTCTGGGTGATCGCCGGGAGCGCCGCCGAGCTCGCCCACCGCGTGCAGCTGTTCCAGCTCACCCCGCGCGACAGCCTGCGCCGCGCCCGCCTGCTGCCGCGTGCGGTGTTCGGCGCCGCCCTCGCGCATGCCGGCGCCGGCGTCACCGTGCTGGGTCTCGTCGGCATGAGTCAGGCCCGCCACGCCATCGTCGCCGTCCACGTCGGCGACACCACCCGCCTCGCCGGCTACGACTGGACGCTCCGCGCCCTCGACGACCGCATCGGCCCCAACTACCAGGCGCGGGTCGCCACCATCGACGTCACCCGCCACGGCCACTCGGTGACGGTGCTGCACCCCGCCCGCCGCAGCTTCGCGGCACAGGGCCAGACCACCACCGAGGTCGCGATCCACACCAACCTCGTCACCGACCTCTACGCCGTGCTCGGCGACGAGCGGGACGTGGGCGCCGACCACACCGCCATCCTACGCCTGCACGACAACCCGCTGGCGCCCTGGATCTGGCTGGGCGGGCTCGTGATGGCGCTGGGCGGCGGGCTGTCGCTCAGCGACCGCCGCGTCCGCGTCGGCGCGCCCCGGCGGGCCCGCGCGCGGGTCGCGGTGCCGGCCGAATGAGCGGCGGCGTCTCCCGCCGCCGGCTGCTGACGCTGGCCCCGCTGGGCGTCGCCGGCGCCGCCGGGATCGGCTTCTGGGCGATGCTGTCGGGCATGCGCGGCGGCTCGTTCGACCCGCACGACATCCAGGCACCGGTGCTGGACCGCCCGGTGCCGGACTTCGCGCTGCCGGACCAGGTGCCCGGCCGCGGCTTCACGGCGGCCCAGCTGCGCGCCGCGACGGGACCGGTGCTGGTCAACTTCTTCGCCTCCTGGTGCATTCCCTGCGTGGTCGAGGCGCCGCTGCTGGCCGCGGTCGCCGGCCGCCTGCCGGTCTGGGGCATCGCCTACAAGGACCCTGCCGACGCCGCCGCCGCCTTCGTCCGCCGCACCGGCGCCCCCTACGCCCGCCTGGCCGCCGACCGGGAGGGCCTGACCGCGATCGACTGGGGGGTCTCCGGCGTGCCGGAGAGCTTCCTGGTCCGGCCGGGCGGGATCATCGCGTGGCATCTCGCCGGGCCGCTCACCGATGCCATGGCCGCACGGCTGTGAAGGCCAGGGCTCTGCCCTGGACCCGGCAGGGGACGGTCGTCCCCTGCACCCCTTTGACTAAGCGGTTTCCGAAGGCTCCGCCTTTGCCGGAGTCCAGGGGCAGAGCCCTTGGCCTTCTGCTTCTTCTCTCGACCCCCGCCTGGGCGGTCAGCGACCCCGCGGAGATGCTCCGCAACCCCGCCCAGGAGGCCCGCGCGGAAGCGATCGGCGCCCGCCTGCGCTGCCTGGTGTGCCAGAACGAAAGCATCGAGGACAGCGGCGCCGACCTCGCCCGCGACCTACGCCACGTCGTCCGCGTGCATGTAGCCGCCGGCGACAGCGACGCGGCGGTGATGAGCTGGATGGTCAGCCGCTACGGCGACTTCATCCGCCTGCAGCCGCGCCTTTCCGCCCTCACTCTGCTGCTGTGGGCGATGCCGGCACTGGCGCTCGCCACCGGCCTGCTGGCGGCCTGGAGCGGCTTGCGCCGCCAAGCCGCGTCGCCGGCCGTGCTGACGCCCGAGGAGCAGGCGCGCCTCGCCCGGTTGCTCCGTTGATGCAGGCGGTGCTGTGGCTGGAGATCGCGCTGCTGTGCGCGCTGGCGCTGCTGCCGGCGTTGCGCGCCGGCCGCCGCGGCGCGGTCGGCCGCGACCGGCTGGGCCCGGCGCTCGCCCTGCACCGCGCGCAGCTGCGCGAGCTCGAGCGCGACGCCGCCCACGGGCTGACTGAGGCCGGCGAGCAGCAGGCGGCGCGGCTGGAGGTGCAGCGCCGCCTGCTCGCCGCCGCCGACGAGGCCGAGCCGCCGCCCCGGCCAGGCGGTGGGCGCCTCGTCTTCCTGGCCCTGCTGCCGGTGCCGCCGCTGGCCGTGGCGCTCTACCTGGTCGGTGGCCATCCGACGCTGCCGCCGCAGCCGCTGGCGCTGCGCCGTACGCAGGCGGAAGCCCAGCTGCGGCAGGACGACGCCTTGATCGCCTCGCTGCGCCGAGGTTTGGCCCGCCTCGACGCAGCCGCCCCCGAGGCTCGCCGGGGCTATTTGCTGCTCGGCCAGGCCGAGGCTGCGCGCGGCCATTGGGCGGCGGCCGCCACCGCCTGGGGGGCGGTGCTCGATCAAGGCTTCGACCCCACCCTCGCGGTTCAGGTCGCCGAGGCGCGGACCCGCGCCGACGGCTTCGTCAGCCCGGCCTCGGCCGCCCTGTTCCGCCGCGCCCTCGACACCCGCCCCGCCGATGCCCCCTGGCGCCTGCTGGCGGAGCAGCGGCTGGCGCAGTCGGAGCATCACTGAACGAAGTCGGCGCGCTTCTGCGAGATTCCTACATCCGCCCCCGGCACCTGCCCTGGCACCTGCCCTGGCACCTGCCCCGGCACGTGGACGACCGGAAGGAGACGCGCGACCCGCCTGCCGAACGCGATACCGGGACGTTCGACCCAGCGATGCGCGAGGCTGGCCAGCACCAGCAGGATCGCCGCCGCCGCCAGCACCACCGTCCAGTGCCGCCACGGCGACAGCAGCGCGAAGTCCCTGATCGGCCGGTATTGGAACAGCGTCGCCAGCACCAGGCCCTGCAGCAGGTAGATGCCGTAGCTGATGTCGCCCAGCCGCCTCGAGGCCCGGTGGGTCAGCAGCCCGAACAGCGTGCAACCGGACGTCATCAGAAAGAAGCAGATCCCGAGCAGCCCCGCGGTCGACGGTGCGCCGAGGGTCCCGCCGGTCCGGAACAGGACCAGCAGCACCAGCACCATTGCGGCCGATCCCACGCGGTCGCTGAACGGCGCGTCCCATCCCAGCGCCTTGAGCGTGGCGCTGCCCATGCCGATCAGGAACAGCATCACGAAGACCGGATCTCCCGCGATCGCGCTGCCCGGGCCATGGTTCACCGCCCACAGGAACGCGCCGACGATGGCGGCCAGCATGACGATGCCGCGGGCGCGCCCCGGCCCTGCCAGCACTGCCATCAGCGGAAGCGACAGGTAGAACAGCCACTCGTAGCGCAGCGTCCAGGTCACCCCGGCAACCAGAACGAACGTGGCGGGATGACCGTTGATGTCGCTGAAGCCCAGGAAGCCGAGTGCCAGCCATGGTGCCAGGCCTTGCAGGAACGCGGCGGGCGACACCTGTAGCCGCCACCCCGCCTGCATCATGACGAGGACCACCATGCCGAAGACGGCCAGCAGATAGGTCGGGCCGATCCGGAACAGGCGCCCGACATAGAACCGGGCCCAGTCGGGCCGGCCACCCTCTTCGATCAGACGACCCCAGAACAGGTAGCCGGTGATCATGAAGAACATCCCGACGCCGCCGATACCGAGCAGGTCGTAGAACCCGCTCGGCGGCCTGATCCACACCCCGTCGAGCAGGTAGCGATGGTAGATCGCGCCGTGGTGGAACAGCACGCCGAGCGACAGGAAGCCGCGCAACCCGTCGATGGCCTGCATGCGGGAGGCCCGGGGTGCCGGCGGCAGGTCGGCGGACGCGAACGGGGCCAGACGGACCAGCAGGAACAGGAACGCGACTCCCGCGAACGCCGGCCAGACGGGATAGAAATCCATCGCTGGATGTCTAATCGACGTCGTCATCCATCACAACTCGCCGGGCTCCGTTTGGCCGCCGGTCGCGAGCCGTGCCGGCCTCGCACGGCGAGCAGCGGCTACCTATATCCAGCCCATGACCAAGAGCTTCGAGACCACCCAGGATCCCGTCCCGCCGCAGGCGACCGATGCCACCGCGACCCCGCCGGAACCCGAGATCGGCGGCCCGAAGGAGCGTGACCCGACCCGCTATGGCGATTGGACCGTCAAGGGCCGCTGCATCGACTTCTAGGCCCGTCGCGCCTGCCGCGGCGTCCAGTCCACCACCGTCCGCCGGTAGGCCGGCGGCTTCGGCTGGCACGAGATCACGTAGAGCCCGACCACGTAGAGCAGGTCGGCCAGTGCGTTGAAGCGCAGCGCCATCGTCAGGACCGGCGGTGCGGTCGCCATGATCCACAGGCTGTAGCCGAGGAACGGGATCGAGAGCGGTCGCATGCCCTGCAGCATGAGGCGCAGCGGATTGGCATGGCCCGGCCGCACCAGCGGCCGCATCCGCGAGTTGCCGACGTAGAACACGACGCCGAACAGCCAGATCAGCACGTTGGTGAAGCCGTTCAGCACGCCGACCACGCCGGTCGCGATCAGCGCCACGATCGAGGCGGCGCTGAGCACCACCGCGCCCAGCTGCAGGCTGAGCCCGATGTCGAAGCCGGACGGCCGTTCCGGCAGCCGGTCGACCATCGGCTGGAACACCCGGTCCAGCAGCCACGTGTCGAACTGGTTGATCCGATCGGCCGCGCTCATGCGAAGCCTGATGTTGGCCGATCGCCGGCCGGATCAAGCCCGGTCGCGATCGGCGCGTCGGGCTCCAGCCGCAGGCAGCCGGGCGGCTCGGCGACGGCGCTGCGCCGGAGGTCGGCCAGCGCCCAGTCCCGGATCAGAGCTGCCGGCGGCAGCATGATCCAGCCGGCGGCGCCGGCGACCGCCGCATGCGCGTCCGCCGCCACGCAGAGCGCCGTCAGCGCGCAGACTAGGGCAGCGCGCAGACCAGGGCGGCGCGCTCGTCATGATCGCGCACCGTGGCCGGCCAGGCCCAGGAGCGGGCGCCGGGAAGCAGGTGGCGGGCAAGGCGGAGCAACGCGCCGTCCGCGACCAGATGCCGGCTAGTAGATGTCGGAACGGTTTCTACGTTGTGCGGGCACCGCGGCGGGATCGGCCAGCATCAGCCCCAGGAAGCTGGTCGGGAACGCCTCGACGACGGCGAGCCGTCCGGGCGGCATCGCGTGCCGTGCCGCGTCGACCAGCCCGGTGGCGGCCATGGCCTCCGCGCAGGCGATGGTGGCCGCGTTCAGCTGCCGGCCGATCGGGGCGTTGCAGGCTCCGGGCTTGCCGATGCGCCGGCCGATGACCCGCGTCGGCATGCGCTCGGCGCAGCGGTAGGTCGGGGTCGGCCCCGGCCCGGGGCCCAGCGGACCGTCGAGAGCCACCGCCTGCAGCCGGCGGCCGGAGGCGACGGCACCGATCGCGTCCGCGCGCTCGGCGGCATCGGAGCGGAAGCGGCGGATGTGCCAGGCGATCGCGACGCCGGCGCCGTCGCTGCGCCAATCCAGGCGGCAGACGGCGCTCGAGCGCTTGACAGGCGAGAAGCCCACATCGACGCTCAGCACCGAACCGGCGGCGCCCAACCCGGCGACGTTTCAGAGCCGGTTCGAGAAGTCGCGGCGACGCGGCACGCCCGGCAAGTCCTGCCTGAACCGGAACGGGGCGGCCTTGATGGCCGTAAGCGCAGGCCCGGGCGTAGGACGGCGCATCGGATCGCCGGCGTGGGCCACTCTCGGACGGGTTCTCAGCCGACCGGCGTGACCAGCTCGGAATACGGCGCCAGCTGCTGATCGGCGGTGACCAGCCGGACCGTCTCCTCGATCGCTTGCGCCACCAGCAGGCGGTCGAACGGGTCGCGATGATGCGGCGGCAGCGGCGCCACGCGCGCCGCAGCACCGGCCCGAACGGCCAGCTCGACGAACCCGGTGGCCCGCACCGCCTCCGCGACCTCGTCCGGCCGCACGCCGAAATCCGATCGCTGCAGCGCCGACTTGATGGCGATCTCCAAGATGCTCGCCGGGCTGAACAGCACGTCGTTGGCCGGATCCTCGATCCAGTCCCGCGTCCGCGCCGAAAGGCGCCGATCGCTGGCCAGCGCCCACAACAGGATATGGGTATCCAGCAGAAGGCGCACGGAGGCGGTTCAGCCGCCCTCGAACCCGGCTAGCACGTCGTCCGGCAACGGTGCGTCGAGGTCGTCCGGCACAAGCAGCCGACCTGCCAGCCGGCCGAGCACGCGACGATCCGGCCGCGCCTCCAGCGGCATCAGGCGCGCGACCGGCCGGCCGGCCCGTGCGATGATCACGCTCCGACCCGCCGCCGCCTCGTCGACCAGCCGCAAGAGCTGGGTCTTAGCCGCATTGGATGTTCACCACCGCCGGATCAGACAGGTTCATCGAATTACCTCAACCAGACTTAGTCCAGTCGTTACATGAGCTCCCGTGTACCGATACAAGAAGGGCGGCACCATCGCTGGTGCCGCCCCGCCAGTCCCAGGACCGGGACCAAGTTACTCCGGCGTCTGCGCGCTGCGGCGGCGGATCGCCGCCGACAGGATGTCGCCGAGCGAGGCGCCGCTGTCGGACGAGCCGTACTCGTTGATCGCCGCCTTGTCCTCCTCGACCTCGCGGCCCTTGATGGTCAGCGACAGCTTGCGCGCGGCGCGGTCGACCGATACCACCTTGGCGTCGACCTTCTCACCGACCGCGAAGCGCTCCGGACGCTGCTCGGCCTTGTCGCGGGCGAGCTCGGCGCGCCGGATGAAGCCGGTCAGCACCTCGTCCACCTTCACCTCGATGCCGTTCGCCTGCACCGCGGTGACGATGCAGGTCACCACCGCGCCCTTATTGACGCGGGACAGCGTGTCGGCGGCCGGGTCGTCCTGCAGCTGCTTGATGCCGAGAGAGATGCGCTCCTTCTCGACGTCGACGTCCAGCACCCGGACCTGGATGACCTGGCCCTTCTCGTAGGCGGCCATCGCCGCCTCGCCGGCCTCGTCCCAGGAGATGTCGGACATGTGCACCATGCCGTCGACGTCGGCCGAGATGCCGATGAACAGCCCGAACTCGGTGATGTTGCGGATCTCGCCCTCCACCGTGGAGCCGATCTTGTGCTCCTCGGCGAACAGCTCCCACGGGTTGCGCTGCACCTGCTTCAGGCCCAGCGAGATGCGGCGCTTGGAGCTGTCCACGTCCAGCACCATCACGTCCACCTCCTGGGAGGTGGCGACGATCTTGCCCGGATGGACGTTCTTCTTGGTCCAGCTCATCTCCGAGACGTGCACCAGACCCTCGACGCCAGGCTCCAGCTCCACGAAGGCGCCGTAGTCGGTGATGTTGGTGACGCGGCCGCTGTAGCGGGCCCCCGGCGGGTACTTGATCGCCACGCCCTCCCACGGATCGGCCTCGAGCTGCTTCATGCCCAGGCTGATGCGCTGCGTGTCCGAGTTGAAGCGGATCACCTGCACCCGGACCTGCTGGCCGATCTGCAGCGCCTCGGACGGGTGGTTGATGCGCTTCCAGGCGATGTCGGTGACGTGCAGCAGCCCGTCGACGCCGCCCAGGTCCACGAACGCGCCGTAGTCGGTGATGTTCTTGACCACGCCGTCGAGGATCATGCCCTCCTTCAGGCCCTGGATCAGCTCCGAGCGCTGCTCGGCCCGGGTCTCCTCCAGCACCGCGCGGCGGGAGACCACGATGTTGCCACGGGCGCGGTCCATCTTCAGGATCTGGAACGGCTGCGGGCTGCCCATCAGCGGACCCACGTCGCGCACCGGACGGATGTCGACCTGGGAGCCAGGAAGGAACGCCATCGCGCCGCCGAGATCGACCGTGAAGCCGCCCTTGACCCGGCCGTAGATGGTGCCCTGGACGCGCTGGCTGCCCTCGAACGCCTTCTCCAGGTTGGTCCAGGCCTCTTCGCGGCGCGCCTTCTCGCGCGACAGCACGATGGCGCCGTCACGGTCCTCGTAACGCTCGACATAGAGCTCGATGACGTCGCCGGGCTTCACCTCGTGGTCGGTGCCGGGCAGGCCGAACTCGCGGAGGGCGACGCGGCCCTCGCTCTTCAGGCCGACATCGACGATGGCGAACTCTTCGGTGAGGCGGACCACCGTGCCAGTGACGACGGAGCCGTCGAAGCCGACGTCGCGGCCGAGGGTCTCGTCGAGCAGGGAAGCGAAATCCTCGCCGCCGAAATGATCGGCGGCGGGGCGTGCAAGCGTTGTGGCTGATGCCATGTGGTGGAAAGATCCCGCGTCTGGTCCGGCTGCGCCGGCGACGGTCTGCGCCCTGCCCTCGGCAGCACGTCTTATCCACGCCTGGTGGATCGGTTGCGACGAAGCGGCAGCAACGCCCAAAAGGTCAAAAAGTCAAGGAAGAAGGCCAGGGGCGCTGCCCCTGGATCCCGTTGGGGCCGTCACGCGCAGCGTGCTTCGCACGACGGCCCTAGAACCCGATTCTTGAAGTCAAGGTTTCCAAAGGCTCCGCCTTCGGTGGGGTCCAGGGGCAAAGCCCCTGGCCTTCACGACCTCCAAGGCCTCTCTCAGCACCTCGTCCGCATCGAGCCGATCGGTATCGATCCAAACGGCGTCAGGGGCCGGCCGCAGCGGCGCCGCCGCCCGCGCCGCGTCCGCCCGGTCGCGCGCCTCCAGCTCGGCCGCCACCGTGTCCAGCGCCGCCGGCGCCGGCTCCCCGTCCGGGTTGAGCTGCCGCCAGCGCCGCTCCGCCCGCGCTCGCACCGAGGCGGTCACGAACAGCTTCACCGGCGCGTCCGGGAAGATCACGGTGCCGATGTCGCGCCCGTCCAGCACCGCGCCGTGCGCCTGGCCGAAGCCGCGCTGGAACGCCAGCAGCGCGTTACGCACCGCGGGCTGCGCCGCCACCAGGCTGGCGGCGCGGTCGACCTCCGGCGTGCGCAGGTCGGAGCGCGCCAGGTCCGCCGGCTGCAGCGCGCCCGCCTCCGCGCAAGCGTCCTGCTCCGGCGGCAGCCCCGCCTCCAGCATCCGCCGCCCGACGCCGCGATACAGCAGCCCGGTGTCGAGGTACGGCAGCGCCAGCGCCTCGGCCAGCGCCCGCGCCAGCGTACCCTTGCCCGCCGCCGCCGGCCCGTCGACCGCCACCACCAGCCGCCGCGTCATGCGGACAGCCCCGCCCCCAGCCGGTTCATCAGCGCGACGAACCCTGGGAAGCTGGTGTCGATGAAGCGTATGTCGTCCACCGTCACCGGCTCTCGGGCCGCCAGCCCGAGCACCACGGCGCTCATCGCCAGCCGGTGGTCCATCCGGGTCCGAACCCGCCCCCCCCCCGGGGCCGGGCGACCGTCGCCGGAGACCACGAGATCGTCGTCCTCGATTCGCGCCGCCACCCCGTTGGCGACCAGCAGCGCCAGCGTCGCCTCCAGCCGATCGCTCTCCTTCACCCGCAGCTCGGCCAGGCCCCGCATCCGCGTCTCGCCGTCGGCGAACGCGGCGGCCACCGCCAGCACCGGATACTCGTCGATCATGCCGGGCGCCCGCGACGCCGGCACGTCGACTCCGCGCAACGGACCGGCACGGACCACGAGGTCGCCGACCCGCTCGCCGCCCTCCATCCGCTCGCCCTCCGCGCGCAGGTCGGCGCCCATCTCGCGCAGCGTCGAGAACAGCCCGGTGCGCAGCGGGTTGAGCCCCACCCCCGGCAGCGTGACCGCCGAGCCCGGCAACAGCAGCGCCGCCACCAGCGGGAACGCCGCCGAGGACGGGTCCGACGGCACCGCGAGATCGCGCGCCGACAGGGTCGGCCGGCCCTGCAGCCGGATCACCGATCCACCGGTGCCGTCCGCCGTCACCGCGACCGCGGCGCCGAAATGCCGCAGCATGGCCTCGCTGTGGTCGCGGGTCGGCACCGGCTCCTCGACCACGGTCTCGCCCTCGGCGTTGAGCCCAGCCAGCAGGATCGCCGACTTCACCTGCGCCGACGCCACGCGCTGCCGCCAGGCGATCGGCCGCGCGGCCCCGGTGCCGGCGATGCATAGCGGCAGCCGGCCGCCGGCACGGGCGCTGAGGCGGGCGCCGGTCAGGGCCAGCGGCTCGATCACCCGGCCCATCGGCCGCCGCCGCAGGCTGTCGTCGCCGGTCATCACCGAGTTGATCGGATGGCTGGCCAGGATGCCGGCCAGCAGGCGCGCCGCGGTGCCGGAATTGCCCATGTCGAGCACGTCCTCCGGTTCCCGCAGCCGGCCCAGGCCCGGCCCGGCGACCTCCCACCCGCCGTCGCCGCGCCGCGTCACCTCCGCCCCCAGCGCCCGCATCGCCACCGCCGTGCGCAGCACGTCCTCGCCCTCCAGCAGCCCGGTGATCCGCGTGCGGCCGTCGGCCAGGGCGGCGAACATCAGCGCCCGGTGGCTGATCGACTTGTCGCCCGGCACGCGCGCCCGGCCGCCGAGCGGCCCGCCCGGCCGGGCGACGACCAGCGGGCGGAAGTCGGGATCTGCGGCGACGGGAGGTGACATGGCCGGCGATCGTGTCGGGTCCGGCACCACGCCTGTCAATGATGGACCGGAATGGGCGGCGGCTGGTTTGACAGCCGCATGGTGAACTGGCATGGGCCCCGCCCGGCGACGCATCGTCCTCAAAGACAGGGTCACTATGGCCAAGCCCGAACTCGGTACCAAGCGCGTCTGCGTCTCCTGCAGCGCGCGCTTCTACGACCTGACCAAGGTCCCGGCCACCTGCCCCAAGTGCGGCACCGAACAGCCGCTCGACCAGCCCCGGACGCGCCGCCCGGTCGGCAACCTGCCGCCGGAGGACCGGCGCCCGAAGAAGCCGCTTCCGGACCCCGAGGACCAGGACGCCGAGATCGAGCCCGCCGAGGAGGAGGCCGAGACCGAGGACGCGGTCGAGGACACCGACGACCTGGACGACGACGCCGACGTGATCGGCACCGACATCGAGGTTGAGACCGACGGCGACGAGCCGGAACGCTGAGCCGCACCCGCCGCCTCCGGACCGATCCGACCCCGGGTCTGACGGTGGCGGCGGCGCTGGCCGCGCTGGCGTCGGCGCCAGCGACCGCCTCCGACCAGCCGTTCGTCGCCTGGGCCGATGACCGGCACGACCGCGCCGCGGCCAGCACCTTGCTCGACGGGCTCCGCCGCAGCCTGCTCGCCGAGCCCAGCGCCACGGCGACGCTCGGCCGCTGGTGCGTGGCGCACACCCTGTCCGCCGACGGCCGCCTGGTCGCCGACCGCATTCGGGGCCCGCAGCCGCCGCTCGACGCCGCCGGCCTGGCGCTGTTGCGCGCGGCCGACGACCGGGCGCTGCGCTACCGCCACGTCCGGCTGAGCTGCAACGGCCACCTGCTGTCGGAGGCGCGCAACTGGTATGTGGCCGACCGGCTGACGGAGGCCATGAACCGCACGCTGGACACCACCGACACGCCGTTCGGCACCGTGGTGCGGCCGCTCGGCTTCGCCCGCGCCACGCTGTCGAGCCGGCTGCTCTGGTCGCCGTCGGCGGGCGAGCCCGGGCTCGGTCCGCTGCCGCTCCCGGACGCGCTGATCGAGAACCGCGCCGTGCTGCGCCGTGCCGACGGACAGCCGTTCGCGCTGGTGGTCGAGAGCTACCGACGGGGCCTGCTGGAGTTCCGGCCGCCGGCGCCATGAGCGGCCATACCATGCGCCGCCGTACCATGCGGCTGAACGTCAACCTGCTGAACTCCGGCGCGCACCCGATGGCCTGGCGCAGCCCCGGCGGCGATCCCCGCGCCTGCCTGTCGCTCGCCCACCATCTGGAGGTGGCGCGCCTGGCCGAGCAGGGCCGGCTCGACGCCGTGTTCCTGGCTGACCAGCTCTCGATCAACCCCGGCATCGACGAGACGCCGGGCTGGGGCTGGCTCGACCCGGTCGCGTTGGTGCCGGCGATGGCAGCCGCGACGCGCCATGTCGGCTTCATCCTCACCGCCAGCACCACCTTCTCCAGCCCCTACGCGCTGGCCCGCACGATCGCCTCGCTCGACCACGTCAGCGACGGCCGCATCGGCCTCAATCTGGTGACCACCATGGCCGAGGCCGCCGCCGCCAACTTCGGCGTGCCGATGCCGCCCGCCGGCGAGCGCTACGCCCGCGCCGCCGAGTTCGCCGCCGTGCTCGAGGCGCTCTGGCGGAGTTGGCAGCCGGACGCGTTCGTGGCCGATCCCGCCGGCGAGCCCTACGCCGATCTCGCCCGCATCCGGCCGATCGACCATGCCGGCCTGCACTTCACCGTCCGCGGCCCGCTGCAGGTGCCGCGCCCGCCGCAGGGACGGCCGCTGATGGTGCAGGCCGGCGGCTCCGAGGAGGGCCGCGACCTGGCCGCACGGACGGCCGACGCCGTGTTCAGCGTCGCCCAGGACCGCGATGCCGCGATCGCGTTCCGTGCCGACGTGCGGGCGCGTGCCAGTGCCGCCGGACGCGACCCCGACGCGCTCTCCGTGCTGCCCGGCCTGATCACCGTGATCGCCGACACCGACGCCGAGGCCGTCGCCCGGCTCCAGGCCCTCGACGACCTGGAGCCGCCGCAGCGGCGGCTTGCCCGCTTCGCCCGGCGCTTCGGCCTCGATCCTGCCCGGCTGTCGCTCGACGAGCCGGTGCCGGCGGACCTGCTCGACCAGGTGGCCGCCTCCGGCGGGTCGGCCGGCTTCCGCGACGCCTCGCTCGGCCTGCTGCGCGACCGGCGGCTGACGGTCGCCGAGGCGATCCGTCAGGGCACCGCGCACCGCATGGTGGTCGGCGGCCCGGAGACCGTCGCCGACGCCATGCAGGACTGGTTCGAGGCGGGCGCCGCCGATGGATACAACGTCATGTGCGACGTCTATCCCGACGGGCTCCGGCGCTTCGTCACGGGCGTGATGCCGATCCTGCGGGCGCGCGGCCTGGCCCGCCGCGAGGGCAAGTGGGGCACGCTGCGCCAGCGCTATGGAGTAGGCTAGGGCATCATCCGATCGGATGAAGATGCTTGCGGAAACAACAAGCTAGGGGACGATCCGTAAGCCTGTGCGATCGGATCATCCTCTAGCGATCCGCTTCAGGTGCCGACGGATGTTCCGTTGCGGGTCAACGACAGGAACGGCCCGGTAGTCCGCGCCAGCTGCGCCTTGAAGAAGCTGGCCATCGCCTGACGCTCCGCCAGCGCCAAGCATCGGGGCGGTATCGTCGACGAACCCCGCCATCGCGATCGGGCTCGTGTACGCCGCGATCTCATGATGCTCGAAAGCGTAGTTGGAGACGGTGTTCTTGAGAATCTTGTCTGATGCCGGAGAGCGCGGCGCCACAGCGACGTTGCCCGTCACCGGCGTTGCCGCATTCTTGGCAGACGATACGCTGGTGCCGTGGCCCGACAGGATCTCAACCAGTCGCTACAACCGTTCATCCGGTTCGGCGACCTTCCGTTACAGCCCTACCTTCATTCTGGGCAGTGCTCCAGACGCTCAGTCTGGTGCCGGCACAGATCGGTCGCACTCGTCTCCAGCGCATGCAGATTGGGCAGGCCCAGATGGCAGGCGTCGCGCACCGCATCGCCGTGCGCGTTACCCTCTGCGCGGTCCTCCCGTCGTCAGATCGGGAGGGCGGCCGAAACCGACCTCTCCGTCCGCCGTCGTGATGGTCAGCGCGACGCCTTGTAGAGCTTGGTCGCGATCTCGAACATCTCCTCGGGCGCGTAGTCGGGCGTAAACGCCGACGGCACGCCGGTCAGCTGGTGGATCTTGCCGCCCTCCGGCGGGCCATCGACCAGCTCGAGCTCGCCCGGCGGGTCGCCCGGCAGTGCCATCTCGCCGTTGCCCCAGATCCCGGCGGTCTCCTTGTAGTCGTTCGGGCTGAACGTGTAGAGGCGGCGATGCGACCCCTCCTTCAGATACTTCTGGCACTCGGGGATCTTGTCGAGGTTGATGTTCGGAGTCGGCAGCATCTTCTCGATCTCGACGCCGGTCAGGTTCTTCAGCGCCAGCGCGTAGGCGTGCGCATGGACCGAGCCGCGCACGAGCAGGTAGCCGCAGACCTCGCGTCCGGTGGGATCGGTCAGCGTCGAGTAGACGCGCAGCTTATGCAGCCGAGCGCCGCACTCAAGGTGGAAGTTGTGCAGCAGGTCGGTGATGACGTTGCCGCTGGTGGTGACGAAATCGTTGTTCCACGAGTGGCCGTTGCTGTTGACCGGCGTAGCGCCACCGCCGTTCGAGAGGAACGAGGCCGCGAGACGGATGTCTGCCATCGCCTTGTTCGGGGCGTCGCTGATGTCGCCGCCGTCGGTCTCGTCGGCGTCGCTGTCAGGCCCGTTGTTGAGCATGGCGACGCCGTTGCTGACCAGCTCGATGTGGCCGAGCTCCTCGGCGGTGATGCTGGCGACCAGGCTGTAGAACGGCCGCAACTTGGCCTTGCTGCGGAAGTTGAAGCTCTGGAACATGTAGTTGCCCAGCGTCGACATCTCGCCGTACTTGCCGCCGAGCAGCTCCTGCAGCGCGGCGGCCGCGTTCGGGTCTCTCTTCTTCGGTGCCGGTAGCTCGGCCTGCAGCTTGTCGATGCGAAGGAACATGATCGGAACTCCGTGGTTCGCGAGGCCAACGAAGCGACGTCAGGCACGGTTTGAGGCAGCGTCGTTCACAAGCAGCGGGATGGCGCGATTGTGAGCCAGACCGGCGTCCGGCGCATCCCGCACCACGCCGTCCCTTTTTGCATCGCCCAAGGTATTTCCTGCCAGCAGATGCGCCACCCGCCGGGCGAGCTCTTCGCGCTGGAACGGCTTGCCGATCAGGTTCACCCCTTCGTCGAGGCGGCCGTCCTGCATGATCGCGTTCTCGGTGTAGCCGGACATGTAGAGCACCTTGAGTCCGGGGCACGCGAGCACCGCCTGACGCGTCAGCTCCCGTCCGCGCAGCTGGCCCGGCAGCACCACATCGGTCAGCATCAGCGCGATCTCGCGGCCATGCGCCGCGATCAGGCGCAGCGCCGCCTTGCCGTCCTCCGCCTCCAGCACCTGGTAGCCGAGGCCCTCCAGGATCGCGACCGCGACCTCGCGCACCGCCGGCTCGTCCTCCACCACCAGGATGGTGGCGCTGCCCCGCGGCGCCGAAGCGGCCCCCGCGATCGGCCGCGGCACGGGTGCCGCCGCCGCCGCGCGCGGCAGATAGAGCCTGACCGTGGTGCCCCGGCCGACCTCGGAGGTGATCTTCACGTGGCCGCCGGACTGCTTGACGAAGCCGAACACCATCGGCAGCCCGAGCCCCGTCCCCTTGCCGTCGGGCTTGGTGGTGAAGAACGGCTCGAACACCCGCGCCAGCACCGCCGGCGGCATGCCGTGTCCGGTGTCCGAGACCGCCAGCATCGCGTAGTCGCCGGCGGCGACCTCGTGATGGGCGGCCGCATACCGCCCGTCCAGAACCTGGTTGCGCATCTCGATGGTGAGCCGACCGCCGTCCGGCATCGCGTCGCGGGCGTTGAGCGCCAGGTTCAGCACGGCGTTCTCGAGCTGCGCCGGATCCGCCAGCGCCGGCCACAGCCCCTCGTCGGCGACGTAGCCGATCTCGATGTCCGCCCCCAGCGTCCGCCGCAGCAGCGGGACCAGCTCCGGCATCGATCCCGCGAGGTCGATTGAGGCCGGCGCCAGCGGCTGCTTGCGGGCGACCGCCAGCAGCTGCGCGGTGAGGGCGGCACCCCGCTGCGCAGCCCAGGTCGCCCGCTCGATCCGCGCCCGCATCGCCGGGTCGGCCGAGAGCCTGCCGCGCGCCAGCTCCAGGTTGCCGAGGATGACCGTGAGCAGGTTGTTGAAGTCGTGCGCGATCCCGCCGGTGAGCTGCCCGATCGCCTGCATCTTCTGCGCCTCGCGCAGCACCGCCTCCGCCTGCGCCCGCTTGGTCATGTCGCTGATCGTCAGCACGAAGCCGCCATCCGGGGTCGGCGACCGGCGCAGCTCGAGATGGTCGCCGCCGGCCCGCACCCGCTCATACACCGCGGGCTCGCCCGTCCGGGGCGGCTCGCGTCGGATCTGCTCGGCCGGCTCCAGCAGCGGCGGCTCGCCGGCTACGGCGTATCCGCTGAAGGCCGCATACGGCATGCCCACCACCACCAGCGAGGCCGGCAGGTCCAGCAACGCCTGGAAGCACGCGTTCCAGCTCGACAGCGCGTGGTCGGCATCGAACACCGCGACGCCTTGGCTGAGGCTGTCCAGCGACGTCCGCAGCTGCACGGCGATGGTGCGCTGCCCGGCCTCGATCCGCGAGGCGTCGGTCCAGGCCCGGTTCAGCATCCGCGCCGCCCACAGCAGCGCCAGCAGCGCCAGCATCGGCACGCCGACCATCAGCTCGCGCGTCTGCGCCACGCGGCCGTCGGTCGCCGCCGTCCGCTCGGCGCGCAGGCGGGTATCGGCCAGGATCATCGCCCGCAGGCGGCCCTCGGCCTCCCCTGGTACCGGCGCCGCATCGGTGAGCGCCAGCGCCACGGCGGCCTCGGGCTGGCCGTCGGCGCGCAGCCGAACGCTCCGCGCCAGCGCGTCGAGCCGCTGCCGCAGCGGCGGCGACAGCGCGCGCGACTCAGCCTGCGCCGCCGGATCGGCGTCAGCCTCCACCTGCAGCTGCGCCAGCAGGACGGGCACCTGCCGCGCGGCGGCGAGGTAGGGGGCGAGCTCGGCGTCCCGGCCGGTCAGCAGGAAGCCGCGCTGCCCGGCCTCGGCGTCCCGCATCGCGAGGTCCACGTCCGTCAGGGTGCCGATGATCGCGCCGGCATCCCGCAGCCGGGCTCGCGTCGCGCGAACCTGCCTCAGCTGGTCCCAGGTGGTGCCGGCCAGCAGCAGCAGGGCCGCGACCAGGACCGCGAGGATGATGGGATCGGCCCGGTTGATGAGACGTCGGCTCATGCAGCGTGCAACACCATCGATGACAATCCGTGCGGTTCCGCCCATCCTATCACGGCCTCACCACCGCGTCAGGAAGAAGGTCAGGGGCACGGCTATTGCATTGGGAGGAAGGCCAAGGAGCTTTGCCCCTGGACCCCAATGCGGCCGTCACGCGGAGCGTGCTGCCCACGATGGCCCCAACGGGTTCAGGGCATCGCGCCGGAGGTGTGCTTCGCACGACGTCCTGGCGCTAACCTCAGCGCGCGGTCTTGCGCCCGGCTTCGGCGAGCTGGGTCGCCCGCAGCGCCTGGGTCTCGAACATCCAGCCCGGATATTCGCGCGGCAGCCGGCTCACCTGGTCCAGCCGGTCCAGCTCGTCCGCGGAGAGCTCGATCTCGGTCGCCGCGATGTTGTCGTCGAGCTGGTCCAGCCGGTTGGCGCCGACGATCACGCTGCTGACCACCTTCCGGTGCAGCAGCCAGGCCAGCGCCATCTGCGCGATCGACACCCCCCGCGCCTCGGCCAGCGGCCGCATCGCCTCGATGCAGCCGTAGGCGCGGTCGCGGTCGACGGGCGGGAAGTCGAACCGGGCGCGGCGTCCCTCGCCCGCCGCCTCGTCCTCGCGGCGGTACTTGCCGCTGAGCAGGCCGCCGGCGAGCGGGCTCCAGACCATCAGCCCGAGCCCCTCGCTCGCCAGCATCGGTACCAGCTCACGCTCTAGGTCGCGGCCGGCGATCGTATAGTAGGCCTGCAGCGTCTCGAAGCGCGCCCGCCGCTCCGCGTCGGCGATGCCGAGCGCCTTCACCACCTGCCACGCCGCCCAGTTCGACACGCCGACATAGCGGACGTGGCCGTGCTGCACGAGGACGTCGAGCGCCCGTAC
The DNA here is from genome assembly GCA_964247725.1 of uncultured Acetobacteraceae bacterium. Classification (GTDB taxonomy): domain Bacteria; phylum Pseudomonadota; class Alphaproteobacteria; order Acetobacterales; family Acetobacteraceae; genus Lichenicola. Next base: position 32,247 of record CAXTVM010000020.1, read on the forward strand.
GGTCTCCTCGATCGGCGTCGCCGGATCGAACCCGTGGATCTGGTAGAGGTCGACGTGGTCGAGTTGCAGCCGCTTCAGGCTCGCCTTTAGGGCGTCGATCAGGTGCACGCGCGAGTTGCCGCGGGCGTTGGCTCCGGGTCCGGTCGGACCGTAGCCCTTGGTCGCCACCACCACCTGGTCGCGCGGGACCCGGAGGTTGCGCAGCGCCTGGCCGGTGATCTGCTCCGACAGTCCCTCGGCATAGACGTCGGCGGTGTCGATGAAGTTGATGCCGGCCTCGATCGACCGCCCGACCAGCCGGTCCGCCGCCTCCTGGTCGAGGGCGCCGATCTGCCGCCAGCGGCCCTCGCCGCCGCCGAACGTCATCGTGCCCAGGCACAGTTCGGAGACGAACAGGCCGGTGCGGCCGAGCTTGTTCATGTGCATGGTGGAGGGATCTCCTTGGAAGGATCTAGGGTTCCTGGTCGGCGGCCGGATCGGTGCGCTGGGCGAGCCGCACGGTGTCGCCGACCAGGCCGCGGGCGAACTCGGCGGCCGAGAACGGCCGCAGGTCCTCCGCCGTCTCGCCGACGCCGACCGCATGCAGCGGCAGGCCGAAGCCCTCCGCCAGCGCCACCACGATGCCGCCGCGGGCGCTGCCGTCGAGCTTGGTGACCACGAGGCCGGTGACCGCCACCAGCTCCCGGAACACCCGGACCTGCTCGATCGCGTTCTGCCCGGTGGTGGCGTCGAGCACCAGCAGCACCGAGTGCGGCGCGCTCTCGTCGAACTTGCGCAGCACGCGGATGATCTTGGCCAGCTCCTCCATCAGCGCGCCCTTGTTGTGCAGGCGGCCGGCGGTGTCGATCAGCAGCAGGTCGGCGTCCTCGGCGCGCGCCTTCCGGAGCGCGTTGAAGGCGAGGCCGGCGGCGTCGGCGTTGGGCGGTCCCGAGATCACCGGAGCATCCACCCGCTCGCCCCAGATCTGCAGCTGTTCGACCGCGGCGGCGCGGAAGGTGTCGCCGGCGACCAGGATCGGGCGCAGGCCCTGGCGCGCGAACTGCAGCGCCATCTTGCCGATGGTGGTGGTCTTGCCGGTGCCGTTGACGCCGACCACCAGCACCACGTGCGGCCGCAGCGTAGGGTCCGGCACGAACGGGATCGCGACCGGCTCCAGCACGCGGGCGATCTCGGCCGAGAGCGCCACGCGCACCTCCTCGTCGGTGACCTCGCGGCCGAAGCGGTTGCGCCGGAACTCGTCGATGATGCGACGAGCGACCGCGGGCCCGAGGTCTGCGGCGATCAGCAGCTCCTCCAGCTCCTCCAGCGCCGCCTCGTCGAGGCGCCGGTGCGCGAACACCGCGGTGAGGTTGCCGCCCAGCTTCTGCGTGCTGCGGGACAGGCCCTCCTTCAGGCGGTTAAAGAAGCCGAGCGCCATCTCGATCCTCGCTGGAGTGAAGGCCAGGGGCTCTGCCCCTGGATCCCGGCAGGGGCGGAGCCTCTGGACTCCGTTCGTTAAGCGGTTGCCCCGCGCGATGTTCAGCCGAAGGGATTCTCAAGGTGAGCCTTGATCGGCTCCGGGGCGTCACGCGACGGCGTGCTTCGCACGACGCCCGGGCCTTCTGCCACGGCATGAACGATCTCGCCCCGCTGGCCGACCGGTTGCTCGAAGCGGACGGGAGCGAACTGCTCGGAATGGCCGCCGGTGGTCGACTCCAGCAGCACCCGAAGCGGCTGGCCGGCGAGGCCCTGATGGTAGCGCCAGGCGATGTCGGCCGTCGCGGCACGAAGGCGGGCGGCGCGCTCGCGGCGGACCCGGACCGGGACCGCCCTCATGCGGGCGGCCGGGGTGCCGGGGCGTTCGCTGTAGGGGAACACGTGCAGGTAGGGCAGCGCCTGGTCCCGCACGAAGGCCAGCGTCTCGTCGAACAGCGCGTCGTCCTCGGTCGGGTACCCGGCGATCAGGTCGGCGCCGAGGCCGAGCCCGGGGCGCAGGCGGCGGGCGCGCTCGATCACGCGGGCGGCGTCCGCGGCGAGGTGGCGGCGGCGCATGCGCTTCAGGATCAGGTCGGAGCCGGCCTGCAGCGACAGGTGCAGGTGCGGCATCAGGCGCGGCTCGTCGGCGAGGAGGCCCCAGAGGTCGTCGTCGATCGCGGCCGGATCGAGCGAGGACAGGCGCAGCCGCCGCAGCTCCGGCACCAGGGCCAGCAGGCGGCGGGCGAGCTGGCCCAGCGCCGGGCGCCCGGGCAGGTCGCCGCCATAGGAGGCGATGTCGACGCCGGCCAGCACCACCTCGGCATGGCCGGCGCGGGCCAGCGTGCGAACCTGCTCGACCACCGCGCCGATCGGCACCAAGCGCGACGGGCCGCGGGCGTGCGGGATGATGCAGAAGGTGCAGCGGTGGTCGCAGCCCTGCTGCACCTGCACGAAAGCGCGCGCGTGGCCGGTGAAGGCGGCGAGGCGATGGGCTTGGGTCCCGCGCGCCGCCATGATGTCGGAGACGGCGTCGCCGGCGCCGAGTGCGGCGTCGCTCCAGCTCGCCGCGCGCAGCTTCTCCTCGTTGCCGAGCACCCGCACGACGCCCGGCAGGACGGTCCAGGCGGCGGGGTCGAGCTGGGCGGCGCAACCGGTGACGACGATGCGGGCGTCCGGACGGTCGCGGTGGGCGCGCCGGATCGCCTGCCGCGCCTGGCGCTCGGCCTCGGCGGTGACGGCGCAGGTGTTGACGATCACGAGGTCGCCCAGCGCCGCGGCGTGATCGCGCATCACCTCGCTCTCCCAGGCGTTGAGCCGGCAGCCGAAGGTCAGGATCTCGCTCATCGGAACCGGTCCAGCTCGACCTCGCCGGTGAAGGCGAGGATGGCGGGCCCGGTCATCCGCACCGGCCCGTCCTCGTCCCATCCGATCTCCAGCGCGCCGCCCGGCATCTCGACGGTGACGCGGCGGTCGGTGAGCCCGCGGCGGACGGCGTTGACCACCGCCGCACAGGCGCCGGAGCCGCAGGCGCGGGTGAGGCCGGCGCCGCGCTCCCACACCTCGAGCCGCAGGCGACGGCGCGACAGCACGGTGGCGAAGCCGATGTTGGCGCGCTCGGCGAACAGCGGCGCCGCTTCGAGTGCCGCGCCGTCGCGGCCGGGATCGAGGTTGGTGTCGAACAGGGTGGCGTGCGGGTTGCCCATCGAGCAGCCGGCCGGGTCGCCGGGCAGCTTCAGGTGCAGCGTGTCGGCGGCGTGCGCCAGCGGCAGGTCGCGCCAGCCGAACCGCGGCGCGCCCATGCCGACCTCGACGCGTCCGTCCGCCAGCAGGCGCGCCGGCAGCACGCCGGCGGCGGTGCGCAGACGCAGCGTGCGTCCGGGGGCATCGCCGCCGAGCAGGGCGGCGACGCAGCGCGACGCGTTGCCGCAGGCGCCGGACTCGCTGCCGTCGCGGTTGAAGAAGCGGACGCCGACATCCGCTTCCCCGAAGGCGTCCCGGGCGCCTGGAGGCGACAGCAGCACGAGCTGATCGAAGCCGATGCCGGTATGGCGGTCGGCGAGGCGGGCGATCAGCGCCGGCGACAGGTCGAGCGGCCGGTCGCGCTGGTCCAGCACGACGAAGTCGTTGCCCAGCCCGTGCATCTTGTGGAAGCCGACGCGCATCCGTGCCCCTATAGAGGATCGCGACGCGGCGCACAGCGGCAGCCGCCAGGGCATCGCATGGCTTGCGGACGCCGGACCCGGCCCGGAAGATGGTCTCGTTCACAGCCTGGAGAGCTCCCATGCCGCAACCGTCCCGCCTGGCCGTTCCGCTGCTGCTGTGCGCGGTGCTCGCCGCCTCCCCAAGCGCCAGGGCGGGTGCCGGGGCGGCGGCGGGGATGAGCCCCGCCGACGGGGCGACGGAGCGGAGCATGGCGGCGATGCAGCGGCAGATGGCGTCGGTGCCGATGACCGGGGACGCCGACCGCGACTTCGCCGCCATGATGATCCCGCACCACGCCAGCGCCATCGAGATGGCCAGGATCGAGCTGCAGTACGGCCGCAGCCCTGAGCTGCGCCGGATGGCGCGCTCGATCGTAGAGGACCAGCAGCGCGAGATCGGCGAGATGCACGCCTGGCAGGCGTCGCACCCGAACGGCTGACGGGCGCGGCTTCGGGCGCCATCATCGACCACGGCGGGAGCACGATCCTGAACGGCATCGACCTCATCGTCGCCCCGTTCCATGCCGGCGTCCGCTGCAGCCGGGTCGGACGAGGCCCGCACCGCCTGCTGGAGGCCGGGATGGAGCAGGCGCTGCGCCAAATCGAACCCGACGTCCACGTCTTGGAGATCGGTCCGGTGGACGACGCCGAGGGCGAGATCGGGCGCAGCTTCCAGGTCATGCGCCGCGTCGCCGCGCACGTCGCGGCCGCGGCGCGGCGGGGTCGCTTCCCCGTCGTGCTGGCCGGCAACTGCAACGCCAGCGTCGGGACCTGGGCCGGCGTCGGCGACCCCGCGGCCGGCATGGTCTGGTTCGACGCCCATCCCGACTTCAGCACGCCGGACGAGGCGACCGGCGGCTATTTCGACGGCATGGGCGTGGCGATGCTGGCTGGGCAGTGCTGGCATCGGCTGATGGCGACGATCCCCGGGTTCCGGCCGCTCGGCCTGTCCAGGCTGGTCTATTGCGGGATCCGCGACTTCGAGCCGGGCCAGCGCGAGAAGGTGGAGCAACATGGTATCCGGGCGGTCTGCGGACCGGCCGGCGGCGGCCTCGACGTGGCCGCGGCGCTGAGTGCCGAGCTCGTCCATCTACCTGGGCGCGTGGTGGTGCATCTCGATCTGGACTGCCTCGACCCGTCCGTCGGCCAGGCCAACGAGTATGCGGCGCCGGGCGGGCTCGGCGCCGACGAGCTGGTCGCCTGCGGGATCAGGGCGGCCGAGGCCGTGGTCCGCGCGGTCGGTTGAGCTTGGGGCTCGGGGCCGAACGATCCGGACGCGGCTCCGCGCGTTGAGCGCCCAACACGGAAAGGCGTCGGCGATGCATCAGGTGGCGACCCTCGAGTCCCTCGCCGTCGGCGCGCTCCGCGCGGTCGAGGTCGGCGACACCAAGATCCTCCTGGTCCGCGACGCGGTTGGGGTGCGCGCCTTTTCGGCGACCTGTCCGCATGCGGGGGCGCCGCTGGATCAGGGCGCCTTCTGCGACGGGCGGCTGGTCTGCCCGTGGCACAAGGCTATGTTCGATGCCGGCGACGGCTCGCTGCTGGAGCCGCCGGCGCTGCGGCCGCTGCGCCGCTACCCGGTCCGCGTCGATGGCGACGCGGTGCTGGTCTCGACCGACCCGGTCCCGATACCGCACCTGGCACCGGCGGCCGACGATGCGGGCCCGGACCGCCCGGTCATGGTCGTCGTCGGCGCCGGCGCCGGCGGAGCGGCGGGAGCGTCGGCGCTGCGCGAGTTCGGCCATAACGGGCGGATCGTGCTGGTCGGCCGCGAGCCCGGCGAGCCGTTCGACCGCACGGCACTCAGCAAGTTCGTGCTCGAGGGCGGCATGGAGCCGGAAGCGGCGGCGCCGCTATGGCCGGACGGGTTCGCGGCCGAGCAGCGCATCGAGCGGCTGCACGACGACGTCGTCGGCATCGACCCTGCGGCGCGGACGCTGTCGCTCGGCAGCGGCGGCCGGCTGTCCTACGACGCCGTGCTGCTGGCGCCGGGCAGCGAGCCGCGCGCGCTCGAGGTGCCGGGCGGGGATGGGCCGACGGTCCGGCCGCTGCGTACCCGCGGCGACGCCGCGGCGATCCTGGCCGGGCTGTCGGGCAGCCCGCGCGTGGTGATCGTCGGCGGCAGCTTCATCGGTCTCGAGGCGGCATCGGCGCTGCGCAAGCGCGATATCGCGGTCACCGTGGTCTCGCCCGCCGAGATCCCGTTCGAGGCCGTGCTCGGCGCCGAGATCGGCGCGGCACTGCGCCGCCTGCACGAGCGGAACGGCGTGGTGTTCCACGGGCCCGCCCGCGTCGCCGCGGTGGGCACGGATCACGTCCTGCTGGAGGATGGCGAGCGCATCCCTGCCGACCTGGTGCTGGCCGGGGTCGGCGTGCGCCCGGCCACCGGCTTCGCGGCAGCACTCGGACTCGCCGAGGATGGCGGGCTGGAGGCGGACCGGGGGATGCGCGTCGCGGACGGCGTGTTCGCCGCCGGCGACTCGGCGCGGTTCCCGTTCGGGAACGAGCGCATCCGGGTCGAGCACTGGCGGGTGGCGCAGCAGCATGCGCGGGTGGCGGCGCGCAACATGCTGGGCGGGAACGGGCACTTCGAGCAGGCGCCGTTCTTCTGGACCTACCATTACGGCTCCCGGATCGAGGTGCACGGCCATCCGTCCGGGTTCGACCGCATCGAGATCGACGGCGACCTGGACGCGCAGGACTTCGTGGCGCGGCAGTTCCGTGATGGCGCGCTGGTCGGGCTGGTGGGATGCGGGCGCGACACCGAGCTGGCCGGCCTGGCGCTCCAGGTGCCGGCGCGGCCTTGATCCGGGCCGTGGCCATCCGTTGGATCGCGGCGACGTTGCTGCTCTGCAGCCTGGGAGGGAATGCCATGCCGGCCGAGCCGCCTGTCCCGTACGACGTCGTCGGCCGCAGCCTGGACGACATCGAGGGCGACCTCGCCGCCGCGCGCGTCACTTCGGTGCGGCTGACGCAGGCCTACCTCGCCCGCATCGCGTCGATCGACCATGCCGGGCCGACGCTGCGCGCGGTGCTGGCGACCAATCCCCGCGCCCTCGACGAGGCCCGCGCGAGCGACGCCCGGCACGGCCGGGAGCCGCCGCGGCCGCTGGAGGGCGTGCCGGTGCTGGTCAAGGACAACATCGAGACCGCCGACCCGATGCCCACCACCGCCGGCTCGCTGGCGCTGGCGGCCAACCTCGCCGGCCGCGACGCGCCGCTGGTAGCCCGGCTGCGCGCGGCCGGCGCTGTGATCCTGGGCAAGACCAACCTGTCGGAATGGGCCAACATGCGCGGCAGCCGCTCGATCAGCGGCTGGAGCGGGGTGGGCGGGCTGACCCGCAACGGCTACGCGCTGGACCGCAGCGCCTGCGGCTCGTCCTCGGGCAGCGGCGTGGCGGTGGCGGCGTCGCTGGCCGCCGCCGCGATCGGCACCGAGACCGACGGCTCGATCACCTGCCCGTCCAGCGTCAGCGGACTGGTCGGGCTGAAGCCGACCGTGGGGCTGGTGTCGCGCACCCACGTCGTGCCGATCTCGTCGAGCCAGGACACCGCCGGGCCGATGGCGCGCACCGTTGCCGACGCCGCCCGGCTGCTGTCGGTGATCGCCGGCAGCGACCCGGCCGACCCCGCCACCGCGGCCGCCGACGCCCACCGCGCCGACTACCTGGCCGGGCTCGATCCGGCGGCGCTACGCGGCAGCCGGATCGGCGTGCTGCGGTTCGCCGCCGGCTACCATCCCGCGGTCGACGCGCTGTTCGACCGGGCGCTCGCCACGCTGAGGGCGGGCGGGGCGACGTTGGTCGAGATCAAGCAATTTCCGGCCCTCGACGCGATCGGCGCCGGCGAGCAGGTGGTGCTGCTGACGGAGCTGAAGGCCGGGCTGAACCGCTACCTCGCCACCACGCCGCCGGCGGTCACCGCCCGCACGCTGGAGGCGCTGATCGCCTTCAACCAGGCGCACGCGGCGCGCGAGCTGGGGCTGTTCGGCCAGGAGCTGTTCGTGCAGGCGCAGGCGACGGCGGGGCTGGACGACCCGGCCTACCGCGTCGCCCGCGATGGCGTGCGCCGGCAGGCTGGGCCGGACGGGATCGACCGGCTGCTCGCGGCCTCCCGGCTGGACGCGCTGGTGGCGCCGACCGGGGCGCCGGCCTGGTTGATCGACCCGGTCGACGGCGACAACGACCTCGGCAGCGCCGGCACGCTGCCGGCGGTCGCCGGCTACCCGCATCTGACCGTGCCGATGGGGACCGTCTCGGGCCTGCCGGTCGGGCTGTCGCTGATCGGGCCGGCTTGGTCGGAGCAGAGGCTGCTGTCGCTGGGTGCTGCGTTCGAGGCCCAACGGCCGAAGCTGCCGAAGCCGTCTTTCCCGGCGTCGCTGGACCGGACCGCGCCGATGCGGTCGCTGCTGGCCCCGTTCGATCGGACGGGGGATTGAGCGGGCGATCGGGCGGAGGCCAGATCGAACGGGCTCGGCAACGAACGCGGACGGCCGGGCGGCGTTTGGAGGAAGCGGGGCTCGGCTTCCGGCCGGACCGGAGGAACCCAGATCCGATGCAGCAGATCTTGACCTATCGGGAATGCCGCTACGTCGTCGGGCCCGAGAGCGACCGCGGCCGCGAATGGACGATCTTCCCCGAGGATGGGCCGGCGGCCGGCGCCGAGCGCGGCACCGCCCGCAGCGAGGGGCTGCGCGGCTCGTTCAAGGTGGCGGTGCACACCGCCCAGCACGCGATCGACCGTTGGCTGGAACAGCGGCGGGTCTAGATGCGGCCTGAGCCGGGCGCACCCATGCGGCGGCATCGGCGATACCCTCGCAGGGCCTCCTCGTGCCGTTGATCGTCAGGACGGCGACGGCCGGAGACGAGCCGCAGGTCGTGGCGCTCTGGCGGGATTGCGGCCTCGTCGTCGCCCACAACGATCCCGGCGCCGATTTCGGTTTCGCGCATGCCGGCGCGTGCTCCGCCGTGCTGATCGGCGAGGACGGGGCCCGCCGTCTGGTCGGCAGCGTGATGGTCGGGCACGATGGCCATCGCGGCTGGCTCTACTATGTCGCCGTGGCATCGCACTCGCGCGGCAGCGGGGTCGGCCGGCGCATGGTGGAGGCGGCGGAGGACTGGCTGCGACGGCGCGACGTGGTCAAGGTCCAGCTCATGGTGCGGGAGACGAATGCCGGGGCGGTGTCGTTCTACGAGCGCCTGGGCTTCGAGACGGCGCCGCGGACGGTGATGGGCAAGTGGCTGGCGCTCCCGGGCTAGAGGAGTTTTGCCAGCGTCTTCATCCGACCAGACGAGTGCGTTCGATCAGATGGTGCTCCAGGTCGTGGAACTTCACGGGTTCCCCACCTGGTCTGGAACATGGGTCAAGCCTGTCTTCTGGAGGCGACGCACGGTGTGCCGGACCGGCTGATCCCGCTGGCACCGCATCTTCCAGCCGATGCCGGGCGACCAGGGCTTCGAATACCCGATCCCGTGTCCGGTCCAGCCGTCCGGATCGGGCGGCGCCTCACCTCTCCCACCGGGCTACAGGCTGATGCCGATCCGGGGCCCCAACCAGACGACGGCGGCATAGAGCGCTACGGTCAGCAGGCATCCGACCCCGAGGGCGAGATAGAACGGGATGCCCGCCCGCATCATGGCCGGGATCGCCAGGAACATCGGCAGGGACGGCAGCACGTACCAGAAGGTGGCGCCGACATGGGCCTCCATGCGGGCCCGGTCCTTCGTCTCCTGCCACAGCCAGAGCATGCCCATGATCGAGATCAGGGGCAGGGACGCGATCAGCGCACCGAAGGCAGGACTTCGACGGGCCACGGTCGAGACCACCGCGATCACGATACCCGAGACGACGACCTTCAGCAGGAAGAACAACATGCCCTACCTCCGGCTGCGTAACATCGATGAGGCTGAAGAAGGCCAGGGCTCCGCCCTGGACCCGTCGGGGCCACGGGCCCAAAACCCCGACTCGTAAGAAGATAGCCTTCGAGTGGAAGTACAACCCTAACGAATCGGGGTCTGGGGCCCGCGGCCCCAGTGGGGTCCAGGGGCAAGGCCCCTGGCCTTCTTCCCAAGAGCAGAGGTTTTCCTAGCTTTTACGGCCAGGGCTCTCTATGTGCGCAACTCCGACCGATCGCCGCACCGTTCGCATCCGACGCCCGCTCCGCCGGCGGCGGCGATCGCGACGCATGGCCGGTCGCGCCCTCATGGATCCCGTCACGATGCCCTTTCCGGCCACCCATCCCGCCCTCGCCGCGGCGCTCGCCGCGCGCGGCTATGCCGAGCCGACGCCGGTGCAGAACGCCGTGCTGCAGCCGGAGACGGAGGGCCGTGACCTGCTGGTGTCGGCGCAGACCGGGTCGGGCAAGACGGTGGCGTACGGGCTGGCGGCGGCCCCCACCCTGCTCGGCGACGCCGACCGGCTGGGGCGCGCCACCGCGCCGCTGGCACTGGTGATTGCGCCGACCCGCGAGCTCGCGGTGCAGGTGCACGGCGAGCTGGCCTGGCTCTACGCCGAGGCGGGTGCGCGCATCGTCGCCTGCATCGGCGGCATGGACGTCCGCCGTGAGGCCCGGGCGCTGGAGGGCGGCTGCCACATCGTGGTCGGCACGCCGGGGCGGTTGTGCGACCACCTGGCGCGTGGCCGGCTCGACACGCGCTCCATCCGCGTCGTGGTGCTGGACGAGGCGGACGAAATGCTGGACCTGGGCTTCAAGGACGAGCTCGACCAGATCCTGGGCGCCATCCCGCCGGAGCGGCGCACGCTGCTGTTCTCGGCCACCATTGCCCGCGAGATCGCGGCGCTGGCGCGCAAATACCAGCGCGACGCGCTGCGCATCGACACCGTCTCGGGGACCCGGCAGCACGCCGACATCGACTACCGCGCGGTGCTGGCGGCGCCGCACGAAGCCGAGGCGGCGGTGGTCAACGTGCTGCGCTGGTTCGAGAGCCCGACCGCGATGGTGTTCTGCTCGACCCGCGAGATGGTGCGCCACGTGCATGGCAGCCTGCTCGAGCGCGGCTTCGACTCGGTGGCGCTTTCGGGCGAGCTGAGCCAGGCCGAGCGCACCCGCGCGCTGGACGCGTTGCGCTCGGGCAGTGCCCGGGTCTGCGTCGCGACCGACGTCGCCGCGCGCGGCATCGACCTGCCGGAGCTGGGACTGGTGGTGCACGCCGCCCTGCCGGCCGACAGCGCCACGTTGCTGCACCGCTCCGGCCGCACCGGCCGCGCCGGGCGCAAGGGCACCTGCGTGCTGGTGGTGCCGCAGGTGCGGCGCCGCAAGGCCGAGCAGCTGCTGGCGGGGGCCCGGGTACAGGCGCACTGGTCGGGCGCGCCCACCGCCGACGAGATCCGCGGCCGCGACGGCGAGCGGCTGCTGGCCGACCCGATGCTGGCCCTGGAGCCTGCGCCGGACGAGCTGGCGCTGGCGCGGTCGCTGCTGGAGGGGCGCGGGGCGGAGGAGGTCGCCGCCGCGCTGGTGCGGATGGTCCGCGCACGGTTGCCGGAGCCGGAAGAGATCCGGCCGATGAGCGTGGTTCCCGAACGCCGCGCCATGCCCGAGCACCCCGGCCGGCCGCTCCGCGAGCGGACGCCACGCCGGCCGCATGACGAGAACCACGACCAGAGCAGCCCGCACCAGGGCAGCGCAGATCAAGGTCCGGGCGCCTGGTTCGGCATGCCGATCGGGCGCCGCGACAAGGCCGACCCGAAATGGCTGGTGCCGCTGATCTGCCGGCTGGGCGGGGTCACCAAGCGCGACATCGGCGCCATCCGCATCGCCGACGACGAGACCCGGTTCGAGATCAGCCCAGGGGTGGCGGCGCGGTTCGCCGCCTGCGTCTCCGCCGCCGACGACGACGAGGTGCGGATCGCCGCCAGCACGGCGCCGCCGGCCCGTCCCGGCGGCGGCCACGGCCCGGCGGCACCCGCCCGGGCGCGCCCGCCGGGTGCTCCGGGTGCCGGAGCCGAGCGCCGCCGCGTGGCCCCGCCGCTGCACTCCTCGCGCAAGCGCGCGTCCTGATCTCGCGGCGAAACGGTCCGGAACGAAGCAGACAGCAGGCCGTTGCTGGCCCGTCAGGGAAGCAGCGAACCATGCCCACATCACGCATCGCCGGTTCCGGGTCGGGCTCGTCCCGGCCATCCGGAGCCGGCGCCGGCTGATGGCGGACCTCGACGCTCCCGAGCCGGACGAGCCCGTCATCGACTTCCCGGTGGTGGGCGTCGGCGCGTCCGCCGGCGGCGTCGAGGCGCTCGAGGGGTTCTTCCGCGGGATCTCCGGCAAGCACGGCCTCGGCTTCGTGGTGATCACGCACCTGAGCCGGGACCGTCGCAGCATCCTGCACGAGATCGTGCGACGCCACACGGTGATGGAGGTGCGGGTCGCCGCCGACGACATGCTGGTCGAGCGCGACTGCGTCTACGTGCTGCCCTCGAACTCCGTGCTCAGCCTCAAGCAGGGCCGGCTGAAGCTGACCCAGCTCGCCCCCGACCAGCGCGAGCACAAGCCGATCGACATCTTCTTCAGCACGCTCGCGGCCGAGCTCGGCGAGCGCGCCGCGGGCGTGGTGCTGTCCGGCGGCGACAGCGACGGCACGCTCGGCATCAAGGCGATCAAGGAGCATGGCGGGCTGACGCTGGCGCAGATGCCGGACGATTACGGCCCGCAGCAGCCGAGCATGCCGGAGAGCGCGGTGGCGACCGGGATGATCGACCACGCCGTGCCGGTGGGCGAGATGGGGGCCCGGCTGATCGCGTTCGCGCGCGCCCTGGAGCGGCCGGCCCCGGCCGTCTTCGCGATCGAGGACGGGGTGCCCGCCGATCCCGCCGCCGAGGCCGCGCGGCGGGCCATCTACGATATCCTGCGCGCGCAGACCGGCCACGACTTTTCCGGCTACAAGCTGAAGACGTTCCTGCGCCGGGTGCAGCGCCGCATGCAGATCGTGCAGATCGAGGGCACCGAGCGCTACCTGGAGCGGATGCAGGGCGATCCGCAGGAGGTCACGGCGCTGTTTCGCGACCTGCTGATCAACGTCACCAAGTTCTTCCGCGATCCCGAGGCCTTCGACGCCCTGGCCGACCAGGTGATCCCGGCGCTGTTCGAGGGGCGCGGCGCCGACGGCACGGTCAGGGTCTGGATCCCCGGCTGCGCCACCGGCGAGGAGGTGTTCTCGATCGCCATCCTGCTGTGCGAGCACATGGCGACGCTGACCTCGGTGCCGCGCGTGCAGCTGTTCGCGACCGACATCGACGAGACCGCACTCGCCGTCGCCCGCGCCGCCCGCTACCCGACGACGCTGCTGGAGAACGTCTCCGAGCAGCGCCGCGCCCGGTTCTTCACCATCGACGGGCAGAGCTGCACGGTGGTCAAGGAGGTGCGCGAGCTCTGCGTGTTCTCGCCGCACAGCGTGATCCGCGATCCGCCGTTCTCGCGCATCGACCTGCTGTCGTGCCGCAACCTGCTGATCTACTTCGGCGGCGACGTGCAGAGCAACGTGCTGCCGACCTTCCACTACGCGCTGCGGCCGGGCGGCTACCTGTTCCTGGGCACGTCGGAGAACATCGGCCAGTTCGGCGACCTGTTCGAGCCGATCGACAAGAAGCGCCGGATCTTCCGCAACCGCGCCGAGGCCGGCGTCGCGCGGATGCCGATGCCGCTGGAGTCGCTGCGCGGCATCGGACGGCTCGACGGCGTGACCGGACGGGGCGCCGGGTCGCGCGGGCTGGTGCTGCGGCAGGCGGTGGAGACGCAGGTGCTAGACCGCCACGCGCCGGCGCACGTGGTGGTGAACCGCGGCGGCGACGTGGTCTACTACTCCGGCCGCACCGGCAAGTACCTGGAGCCGGCGCCGGGCACGCCGACCCGGCAGATCCTGACCATGGCCCGCCGCGGCCTGCGGCTCGAGCTGCACACGCTGTTCCGGAACGCCGTCGAGAGCAACGCCGAGATCCGGCGCGAGCACCTGGCGGTGGAGGGTGACGACGGCCGCACGCAGATGGTCACGCTGTCGATCGAGCCGCTGCGCGACCAGTCGGAACCCGACGGCGGCGACGCCAACAGCCTGTTCGTGGTGCTGTTCCAGGACGAGGGCCTGCCGCTGCCCTACGCCGAGGCGGCGCCGGACCCCACGGGGGCCGGCGGCACCACGCTGCGGCTGGAGCACGAGCTGCGCGACACCCGCGAGCGGCTGCAGTCGATGATGGAGGAGTACGAGACGGCGATCGAGGAGCTGAAATCCTCCAACGAGGAACTGGTCTCTGTCAATGAGGAGGTGCAGTCCTCCAACGAGGAGCTGGAGGCGTCGAAGGAGGAGCTGCATTCCCTCAACGAGGAGCTGCACACCATCAACGGCGAGCTCGCAGCCAAGATCGACGCGCTCGACCTCGCCAACGGCGACCTGCAGAACCTGTTCGAGAGCGCCGAGCTGGCCACGGTGTTCCTCGACACGCGGCTGGTGATCCGCAGCTTCACTCCGGCGGTCGGACGGATCTTCAACCTGCGGCAGGGCGACCGCGGCCGGCCGATCACCGACCTCGCCAGCCGGCTGGCCCTGCCCGACTTCGCCGAGATGCTCCAATCGGTGCTGAGGGACGGCCGGCAGATCGAGCGGCGGATCGACCAGCCGGATCCGGCCTCGACCTACCTGATGCGGATGTCGCCGTATCAGGACCAGGACAAGCGGGTCGAGGGCGTCGTGGTCACCTTCGTCGACATCACCACGCTGGCGCAGGCGCAGGGCCGCCAGAACGTGCTGATCGCCGAGCTGCAGCACCGCACCCGCAACCTGCTGGCGATGGTGCAGGCGATCGCCATGCAGACGCTGGGCAAGGGCGGCTCGATGGAGGGCTACATGCAGCGGCTCTCGGCGCTGGGACGGGTGCAGAGCCTGATCAGCCAGGCCAGCAGCGACGCGATCGACCTCGGCGAGATCGTCCGGCTGGAGCTGCAGGCGCACGCGCCCGACGACGACCGGGTCCGCGCGCGGGGGCCGGCGGTGGCGCTGCGCCTGGAGCAGGTGCAGACCTTCGCGCTGTCGCTGCACGAGCTCACCACCAACGCCGTCAAGCATGGCGCGCTGCAGGTGCCGGAGGGCCGGCTCGACATCGCCTGGCGCATCGAGTCCGGCGAGGCCGGGGCACCGCCGCAGCTGGTGCTGGACTGGGTCGAGACCGGCGTCGCCATCGGTCCGGAGGCGGCTACCCGCCGCGGCTACGGCCGTCAGCTCATCGAGCGGGCGCTGGTCTATGCGCTGCGGGCCGAGACGAGGCTCGAATTCCGACCCGGAGGTGTCGCCTGCCGGATCGTGATGCCGCTACAAGGGACGGTGTCGTTGGAGCGCACGGAATGACGGATGTCGCGCCGCGACCCCCGCCCTGCCTGCAGAACAGCCGCGTGCTGGTGGTGGAGGACGACTTCCTGATCGGCGACGCGCTGACCGAGGTGCTGGAAGCCCAGGGGGCGGTGGTGGTGGGGCCGATCGGCTGGACCTGCGAGGCGCTCGACGTGGTCCGGGAGCTGGCGCCGCGGTTCGACATCGCCGTGCTCGACGTCGACCTGCACGGCGAGCGCTCGTATCCCATCGCCGACACCCTGCTGTCGCGCGGCATCCCGTTCGTGTTCACCACCGGCTACAACGCCGAGGCGGTGGAGCCGGCGTACCGCGCGCACCCCCGCTTCGAGAAGCCGCTCAGCGGCAGCGCGCTGGTGGCCGGCCTGGCCGCGATCATCGAGGCCGGCCGGCGCTCGTAGGGAGGCGGCCCTCGGGCATCACTGGCTGAGCAGGTCCCAGGCCTGCGCGCCCACCTCGTGGCAGGCGTTGCCCATGCCGTCGCGGGCGATCTGGCGGCCGAACGCGTCCATCATGTCGGTGACCGGCACGCGGTCGAAGCGGTCGCCCTGCAGCGCCCGGCACTGGTCCAGCACGATGGCGGTCACCGGACCGACCTTCACCTTGCGGCCGTCGTCGCACAGGCTCTTGCTCTGCTCGGTGAAGCGGTAGAGCCGCGAGAAGTAGTCGCAGCGCCCGGCCGCATCCATCACCGCCGGCGGCTGCAGGTAGGCTTCCTGAGCCCGCGCCGGCATCCATGGAGCCGACGTCAGCAGGAGCAGGATCGGCAGCGGGGCGAGGGTGCGCGCGATCATCTCGTCCTCGGGGGCCTTGGCGCCATGAGGGGCACGGTGCCGGGGATGCCGGCATTGCCGCAAACCGGTTTCCGGGACAAGGTCCGATCCTGGTCCGGCCGCGCGGGGAGCAACGACGATCGCCCTGGTTCCGGTCACCCCGCGCATCGCGCTCGACGAGGACGAGCTGCACGAGAGCTTCATGCGCGCGTCCGGCGCTGGCGGCCAGAACATCCAGAAGGTCGAGACGGCGGTGCAGCTGCGCTTCGACGCGCGCCGCTCGCCGAACCTGCCGGAGCCGGTCCGCCTGCGGCTGGAGCGCCTGGCCGGACGCCGGCTGACGCTGGACGGCGTGATCGTCATCACCGCGCAGCGGCACCGGACGCGGGAGCGCAACCGTGTCGACGCGCTGGAGCGGCTGCTGGCGCTGATCCGGGAGGCGGCGGCGCCGCCCCCGCCGGCGCGCCGCCCAACCCGCCCGACCCGCGGCTCCAAGGAACGCCGGCTCGAGGGCAAGTCGCAGCGCGCCGACACCAAGCGACTGCGCGGCCGGCCGCCGAGGGACTGACGGCGGACCCCGAGAGGAAGGCCAGGGCGCTGCCCTGGACCCGTTGGGGCCGCGGGCTCCAAACCCCGATTCGTAAGAAGATGGTCCAAGCGTGAAGGTATAGCGCTGACGAATCGGCGTCGGGGGCAAAGTCCCTGGCCTTCTTCCTGATGCGACACCCCTGCCCGCCCCTGGCTCAGCGGCCGTCCGCCGCCTAGCCTGGACCGGTCGCCCGCGCAGGCCCTGACAAGCTCAAGGAACCATCCCCGTGTCCGATTACGTGAAGCCGGCCGCCGTCGTCGACGCCATGATCGAGTCCGGCGTCGTCAAGGCGGCGCTGCCGACGCTCGACCTCCTGGTGCGCGGCCTCGCCGGCGCCTACCTCGCCTTCGTCACCTCGATGGCGTTCCTGCTGTTCGCGCAGACCGGCCAGTTCGTGGTCGGCGCGCTGCTGTTCCCGGCCGGCTTCGCGCTGATCGTGGTGCTGGGCATGGAGCTGCTGACCGGCAACTTCGCCATCGTGCCGACCGCCGTGCTGGCCGGGCGCATCGGCATCGGCGCCATGTTGCGCAACTGGAGCCTGGTGTACCTCGGCAACCTGATCGGCAGCCTGCTCTATGCGCTGCTGTTCTGGATCGCCTCGACCGAGGCCGGCCACACCACCGGCGGGCCGATCGGCAAGAAGCTGCGGGCGCTGGCGGTGTCCAAGACCACCGCCTACGAGGCGTTCGGCGCGGCCGGGATGCTGACGGTGTTCACCAAGGCGATCCTGTGCAACTGGATGGTCAGCCTGGGCTCGGTGATGGGGCTGGCCTCGACCTCGACCTTCGGCAAGATCCTGGGCGCCTGGCTGCCGATCTTCATCTTCGTGAGCCAGGGCTTCGAGCACAGCGTGGTCAACATGTTCGCGATTCCGGCCGGCATGATGTTCGGCGCCCCGGTGACGTTTCGCGACTGGTGGCTGTGGAACGAGATCCCGGTGACGCTGGGCAACGCGCTGGGCGCCTTCCTCTTCACCGGCCTCGCGTTCTACGTCACCTACCGCCGTGGCCTGCGGACGTCGTCGCGGGATCAGGCGGCGGTGCCGTTCCGGCGCGCCGCTGAGTCCTGACCTCAGGCCGGTTCCAGCGCCGGCCGCAGCCGGCCCACCGTGGTGCCGGCCCAGTTGCGCAGCGTGGGCCGGCAGCGCTCGGCCAGCGCCGGCCTCTCCGCCAGCGAGGGCGGCAGATGGCGCGTCAGCAGGGCCGCCATCGCCACCTCGGCGGCGCGGGCGGCGCCGTCGGCGCACTTGACCGCGATGCCCAGGCCCTGCTCCGGCAGCGCGGCCACGTGCACGCCCTCCGCGCCGGTCTTGACGAACGCCGCCGCGCCCAGCGCCTGCATCAGCACGGTGTCGAACCGGCCGGTGCCGGCCACCAGCTCCGGGTTCGCCGCCACCGCCAGGCGGAGCCGGCGCGCGGCGTCGGCGCGGTCCGGATGCAGGCCGGCGCCGCTGCCGAAGCGGGCGAGGCCGTGCGCCAGCGCCCGCAGCGGGATCGCGTAGGTGGGGATGCCGCAGCCGTCGACGGCGGCGGCGCAGCGGTCGAGGCGGGTGGCGGTCATGTCGGCAAGTGCCGCGCTGACCTGTCGCATGACCGGATGGCCGGCCTCCACGTAGCCGGCAAGGTCGAGGCCGCCGTCATGGGCGAGGCAGACGAAGCCGGCGTGCTTGCCGGAGCAGTTGTTGTGCAGCGCCGACGGCTCCTCGCCGGCGCGGATCAGCGCAGCACTGCCGCGGCGGCTGGTCGGCCAGTGCGCGCCGCATGCGAGGCAGCCGGCATCGTGGCCGGCCTTGCGAAGCATGGCGGCGGCGGTCGCGGCATGCACCGGCTCGCCGCCGTGCGAGGCGCAGGCCAGCGCCAGCTCGGCCGCGGTCAGCCCGAGCCGGTCGGCGGCGCCGGTCTCGACCAGCGGCAGCGCCAGCAGCGCCTTCACGGTGGAGCGGGTGAACACCGGCGCCTCGACGTCGCCGGCGGCGAACAGCACCCGGCCCCGGTCGTCCACCACCACGGCGCGGCCGAGATGGCGGGACTCCACCGTGTCGCCGCGCAGCGCCTCGACCAGCGGCGCGTCCATCGCCGGGCCTGCGTCGACGGCCTAGAAGATCTTGTTGATCAGGTCGTCGCCGATGCCGAAGCCGGCCCCCATCTCGATCGCGCGGCCGAAGCCGGAGTTGAGGAAGCCGCCGAGCAGGCCGGTGCCGGTCTGCGGCGGCGGGTAGCCCTGCCCGGGCTGCACCGAGCCGGCCTGCGGCGCCCCCCATGGCTGCTGCTGCGGCTGCTGCTGCGCGAACGCGGGCTGCTGGTATTGCGCCTGGGCCTGGGCCTGAGCCTGGGCCTCGTTGGCGACGAAGCCGTGCAGCGACTGCAGCAGGGTGCCGACCTGGTCCTGCTCGGCACGGAACGCCAGCGCCAGCTCGCGCAGGTCGAGCAGCCACTCGCGCGCCTGCTGGTCGCCGCCCTGGACGGCCGCCTGCAGCTTGGCCCCCAGCGTCTGCAGCGCCTGCCCGGTCTGCTGCGATTGGCCCTGCAGCTGCCGGTACTGCTGGTCGATGGTCTGCACGTCCATGGCGGCGTCTCCTGTGGCGGGATGTGGCGGCGAGGCTAGAGGCGGGGGCCGCTGCACCGCAAGCCGTCTCCACGAGACGGTTGTGACTGGACGAGGGACGCTTGATGCCCCGTGCGCGGCTCACGAACGAAGGATGGAATTCTGGTGCCATAGCCGGCTGGAATACTTTGCTTATTGGCGGCTTTCCGGGTCAGCTACAAGGTCACCTTCCCTCAATGGAAGATCTCATGCCCGCAATGACTGAGAACGAACGGCGAGAACAAGCCTTCCTGGCGCTCATCCGCTATGCCGAATCAGACAGGCAAGAGCGAGCTGACGCCTATCATCGTCGGAATGGCGGTTCGCACTTCGCGAACCTGCATCATCATCCCGGCCCCAAACGAAAGGTAAGCGAACGACGTACGCATCTTGACTGTTTGGCTCCCGGACATGAGCCGAGGGTTGCATTCCGGTTGAGCTGATCCGTGGTGTCACCGTTCTTTGGGACATGCCATCGTAGCGTTCAGCAGCTCAACGTAGAGCTTCTCGTTAATTTTTGCCCATTGACGCAGGGGGGCCTCTCTAATGCCGCCGGATGATCTCCCCAGCGAGGACACCGATGAGGGAGCACTTGTCAGGCTTCTCATAATAGAAGTCGGAAATCAGCCTGGTGATCCGGCTGGGGTTCGGGAGGCCATGGGGTTAATGAAGCGGGTCCTCGAGAACCGCCTTAAAACGCCACAAGATTACAATGCACGTGGTGCAACGACGATGACGCAGGTCATCCAGGCGCATGGCAAGAACGGGAAAGGTGTCCAATTTGCGGGTTTCTAGGATTATCCGAAGCTGGCCCGAGTGCAACAGAAAGCCCTAAATCGGGATCTAAACGACGCAGCGACGCTTGGTAGGCAGAACGATCCTGTTCGTAGTCTTATCGCTACTGCGTTTGCAGTGGCACGTGCACCGACACCGGTTGATCCCTCGCCAAGAGGTCTCTATTTCTGGAGAACGATCGGCCATCCGCTTGGCTTACCCGGATACAAATTGTATCGAACAGTAGCAGGCATCGACTTCTATCAGAAGATAGACGTCATGGAAAAAACATCCATCACGGTGGCGGTCATGCAAGCGGTCCAATGACTTATGATCACGGAAGACCCAAGGCACGCGCATCTGACTCCATCACCAGCTCTAACGGCCCGATGATATATTCGCACAAGAGGCCCGGACCCAAGTGAGCTGATCGGAAAGATCAGGAACTACCTCGTCCTTGGTGAAGAACTTCAGATCGCCATACTCTCGGAGCCCATCCACATAACTCCATTGCCATTCGACAAAACCCGGGATGATGATGGCGTAGGGCGCGTGATCGCTCGCAATCGTGAAGTTAGGGTTCAGCGGAACTTCATCTACCGGCGGATAGTCCGCATTTCCTGACAAGAGGCGTGGACTGATCTGGCAGTTGCCACGTCCCACCGGACAGGACCACTCCAGCAAGAGCTCGCTGAGCAACTTCCCGCTGCGCCGATCAAGCGTCCCGACCGTCCAATCGGCATCGACCGTTGCGTCTTGAGAGTAGTCCTGCTTCTCGTAGACGGTTAGCCTGTATTTGTAGAGTTTCAGGTGATTATATCCGGTTGAAAAGTAGACCGTACCATTCTTCGGACAATGCACGTCAGTCGGCTGATCAGGCTTCGGTATCGCCAAGGCCATATCGACGTCGAATACCAGCACAGTTGAAACGACGAACAACCATAGCGGACGATACTGAAATTTCATCTCATCCTCAAGAAGTTAGGCAGATCGGTATCTGGCCGGCTGCGGTTGTTCTAACAACAACTAGACCTGCGGCATCGATCTGAATCGCGATCACCGTCTGCCACTGTGTTGATCGACCACAACCTCATGATAGCGGCTCCGGCCATGGCAGCAGTTCATCAAGGCGACTTGCAGTATGACCTTCTACCATGCGGACGAGCACGTTCTGTAGCCAAGCGTAGGGCTCAACGCCGTTGCGCTTGGCGGTCTCGATCAGCGAGGCGACGATTGCCCATCTTTGCGCGCCACGCTTGCTCCCGGCAAAGAGGCTGTTCTTACGTCCCAGGGCGATCGGCCTGATCGCGCGCTCTACGGGGTTGT
>CAXTVM010000021.1:0-26772 GCA_964247725.1 uncultured Acetobacteraceae bacterium
GTGCCCCCGGCATAGTCGATGGTGCCCCCGTCGGCGACCAGGGTGCCGCCCTGGATGGTCTGGGCGACCGTGAGCGTGCCGGCCTTCACGTCGAGGGTGCCGTCCAGCTTCAGCAGGCTGGTGGGCGTGACCGTCACCCCGGCGGCGTTCAGCGTCAGGGAGCCGATCTCGGCCACGTCGAGTGCGATGCCGTAGCTGCCGGTCAGGTTGACCAGCGCCGTGTCGTCGCTGCCGGGGACGCCGTTCGGGGTCCAGTTGCCTGTGGTGCTCCAGGTCCCGCCATTGGCGTTGGACCAGACGTAGGTCGCCATCGATATCGCTCTGGACGTGGATTGCGGCACGCCTGCGATCCAGACCGGCCCAATGCTACGTTACCCGGCCTCATTCCATATAGTTAACCAGAGGCCCTTCAGTGTTTTGCGACTTTTGACGTGGTGCGACGAGCGCGCCGTTGTCGTGGCGGCTGAAACGAAGAAGGGGACCGCGTCGCCGCGATCCCCCCGGGGTCGGCTCTACGAAGGCGGACCGGTCAGCCCTTGTGGGTATGGCCCACGGCACGGATGTGGCGGACGCGAGCAGGGCGGCCGGCGGCGCTGGGGGCGGCGCAGGTCTCGTAGCTAGACGGCTGCACGATGTCCTTGGCCTCGGCATAGCCGCCGAGGTCGGAGGCGCTGTCCAGAACCGAGACCTCGTCGAACATGCTGACGCGCTGCTGGCAGAACGCGACGCCGGCCTTCAGCCCGCGCTCGGACTGCACGTTGGCGAGCTGGGTGATATAGTCGTCGTGCGCGGTCTGCGCGCCGCGGCCGTAGGTGCTGCGGAAGTAGCCGTTGAGCCGGCTCTCCTCGGCCGCCAGGTTCGGGCGGAACTTCTCGACAAAAGCATTGTAGCGGTCCTGCACGTTGCAGGACAGCGCGGTCACCATCAGCTCGCTCTTCAGCCCCTGCACGTCGAACGCCTCGCGCGCTGACGAGATGCCGCACTGCCCGGCCGCCAGCGCCGGGCCGGCGACCGACGCCGCGAGCCCCAGTCCCGCAGCCATGCAGCCGATGCGGCAGGCGAGGACGCGGCGTGTGAGGAAAGCCATAGCTGTTCTCCGGGCCCGATGCGGCCACGCTGACGGTCGATTCGAGAGGGGCTCGCGCCGGCTCATCTGACGCATGAGGTTGCCGACGTAAATCGCGGATTCGCAAGCATGATTCGATGCCGCAGTCGATGCGGAGCGAACGGTGTGGCGGAACTGCATCGGGTGCGGTGATTCCGACGCCAGGCCGAGGCGGCCGGCGCCGGTGGTCTAGCCGTCGGCCGCTGCCGCAGCAAGTGCGCGGCCTTTCCCGGTGGCGGGTTTTGCCCTAGAGCACAGTCCGCCTCAAGCGGACGCGCCGGCGTCGCAGGCGTCAACTCCGGAGCTGAGCTAAGTGCACGTTCGAGGTCCCGCAATCCTGCTCACGATCGGCCTGCTGATGGCCGGCTGCGCACAAAAGCCGCAGCCGGGCCCGGCCGCGTACGTGGCGCCCGACCCCTACGGCTACATGAAGAGGTCGGCGGTCTGCGCCGTGAGCCCGCTCGTCGGCGGTCGCGTCAACATGAGTACGCGCTCCGACGACGGGCTGTGCACGGTTGCGGTGGCGACGCCGAACGGCACCGTCTACGCCTCGTTCCTGCTGCAGACGCTGCCCACGCATGGCAAGGCCTTCATCCACAACTACAACAACCAGACGCTGATCGACTACACGGCTACCACCGCCTATGCCGGACCGGACAGCTTCACCGTCAGCCTGGTGCCGGGCCGCGGGCCCAGGGTGCCGCTGACGGTGACGGCCTCGGTGGACGCGACCGGTGTCGCCCGCCCCGTCCTGCCGCCACCGGAGGCGGCAGCGCCTGCGGCTACGCCCGCGCATAAGTCGACTAAAAAGAAGAAGAGTTCAGGTAAAAACACGAATTCATAGGGGTCCAGGGGCTTTGCCCCTGGACCCCCCACTGGGACCGCGGGCCCCAGGCTCCGATTCCCTCATGAATCGGGTTCCAAGGGCCGCCGGCCCCTGGCGGGTCCAGGGCAGAGCCCTGGCCCTCCTTCCTCAGCCTTCGCCGCCCGCCAGCGCCACCAGCGCATCGTGGCCGAGGCGCGTGCAGAACGGGCCGAAGCCCTCGTCCGGCTCGCCTTGCAGCGCCCACGCTTCGAACAGCGGCGCGAACCTCTCCGCGAGCCTGGCCTCCGGCACCCGCTCCAGCAGGCGGAACGACAGGCTCTGCCCGTCGAAGTCGCCGCCGACATAGATCGCGTAGTGGCCTGGGATGCGCCCGACCAGGCCGATGTCGCCGGAATAGGAACGGGCGCAGCCGTTCGGGCAGCCGGTGATGCGCAGGCTGATGCGCCTGTCCTGCAGGTCGTGCCGGCGCAGCAGCGCCTCCAGGCTGGCCACGATCGGCGTGCGCACGCGCTCGGCCTCGGCCAGGGCCAGGCCGCAGGTCGGCAGCGCCGGGCAGGCGAGGGCGTAGCGCGAGAAGGTGGACAACGCGGTCGCCGGCACCACCGCGTGCGCAGCCAGCACCGCGTCGACCGCGTCGCGGTCCTCTGGCCGGATGTCGCACAGCAGCACGTCCTGCTGCGCGGTCATCACCATGTCCATCCCGAACCGCTCGGCGATCTCGCGCAGCGCGCTGCGGAGCGTGACGGCCTCGGTGTCCTGGATCCGGCCCGCCGGCACCGGCACGCCCAGCCACCACAGCCCGTCGCCTTGGCCGTGCCAGCCCAGGATCTCGGGGATGTGCAGGCGCGGCATCGGCCGCGGCGGCTCCAGCGGGCCGTCGTAGTAATCCCCCAGCGTGTCGAACACCCAGGGCAGGCCGCGGTCGGCGACCACGTACTTGAGCCGGGCGCGGCGCCGGTCGGTACGGTCGCCATGATCGCGCTGCAGCCGGACCACCGCCTCGATGATCGGCAGCAGCCGGTCGGGGCCGACGAAGCAGAGCGGGGAGGCCAGGCGCGGGAAGGTGTTGGCGCGGTTGTGCGTCATGCCGAGGCCACCGCCGACGGCGATGTTGTAGCCGAGCAGGGTGTCGGCGTCGTCGAACAGCGCGATCGCGGCCAGGTCGTTGGCCAGCACGTCGGCGCTGTTGTCCTCCGGCGTCGCCAGCCCGACCTTGAACTTGCGCGGCAGGTAGGTCGGGCCATACAGCGGCTCGGTCTCGTCGGCGCCGTCGACCGGCTCCTCGTCGAGGAAGATCTGGTGGTAGGCACGGCTCTTGGGCAGCAGCGCCGCCGACAGCATCCGCGCATCCTCGCGCAGCCGCCGGTGCCGTGCGTCGCGGTGCGGCGCCGAGGTGGTCAGGATGTTGCGCACCACGTCGCCGCAGGCCGACATCGTGGTCAGCAGCGTGTGGTTGATCGCCGCGATCGACGGCTTCAGCGCCGCCTTCAGGACGCCGTGCAGCTGGATCGCCTGGCGCGTGGTGATGCGCAGCGTGCCGTTGGCGTGGGAATCCGCCAGACGGTCGAGCGCCAGGTACTGCGTCGCGGTCAGCATGCCGCCCGGCATGCGGATCCGGACCATGAACTGGTAGTCCTTCTCCAGGTGCCGCTGCTTCAGCGCGGTCGCGGTGTCGCGGTCGAACTGCTCGTAGCTGCCGTGGAACTTCAGCAGGTTGTAGGCATCCTCGCTGACCTGCACGCCGCCCTCGGCCAGCTCGTCGGCCAGCCGGCCGCGCAGGCCCCGGCTCGACTGCTTCAGCGTCTCGACGCTGGTGAGCTTCTTCGCCGTGGGCGACGGCGGCAGCGCTGCGTCTGGGGCGAGGGTCTGGTCTGGCACGGGTGCGGATCCTGCGGAGTGGACCGATGCCGGTCCGGCCGGTCGGGCGTCAGTCGGAGGGATGATCAACCACGATGGGACGCCGTGGTTCGGTACGCCCCCGGCGTGGCCTGCTATATGGAGAAGCTGATCGGCTCTGCCAGGGGCCGGCGCAGGCCGGCGGCCTCGGCGCGGCGCACCAGGTCGTCCAGGGTGAGGCCGTGCAGCTGCGCGCGCAGGCCGTCGTCGAGCTGGCGCCAGGCCGGCTCCACCACGCGGCCGAACAACTCGCCGACCGGCCCGTCCTCGCCCCCGGCATCGTCCGAGACCGCGACCTCGACCACGTCGGACAGCCGGATGTCGCGGCGCGGCCGCCCGAGCCGGTAGCCGCCACGCGGGCCGCGCACGCTCTCCAGCAGCGCCGAGCGCGACAGCGTCTGCAGCAGCGGCTCGATGCCGCGGCGGGCGAGGCCGGCGCGCTCGGCGATATCGGCTGCGCTGACCGTGCCGGCGCGCCCGGCGTGGAAGGCGACGTCGAGCATGATGAGCACCGCGATCATCGCTCTGTCCCGCCGCAGCAGCATGGAAATCGCCCCCCGCATCACGCATCCAGCACGATGTGACTGGATAGCAGACCGCCCGGCGCTTATCCACGCTCGTCGCCGGTGTTATATGCGACCCATGGCATCGATCCAGCGGCTGTCCCACCCACCCCATGACGACCATGCGGCCCCGCCGGCCTTCACGGCGCCGCCGCGTGGGCGGATCTATGCCAGCATCGTCGAGACCATCGGCGGCACCCCGCTGGTGGCGCTGCCGCGGCTCGCCCGGGAGGACGAGCTGCTGGCGCCGATCGCGCTGAAGCTCGAGTTCTTCAACCCGCTGGGTTCGGTCAAGGACCGCATCGGCGCCGCGATGCTGCTGACCGCCGAGCGCCAGGGCCTGATCCGGCCCGGCCGCACGGTCCTGGTCGAGCCGACCTCGGGCAACACCGGCATCGCGCTCGCCTTCGTCGCCGCCGCGCGCGGCTACCGGCTGATCGTCACCATGCCGGAGGGGGCCTCGATCGAGCGCCGCAAGATGCTGCGGCTGATGGACGTGCAGCTGGAGCTGACGCCGTCGCGGCTCGGCATGGCGGGCGCCATCGCGCGCGCGGAGGAAATCCTGGAGACCACCCCGGACAGCTGGATGCCGCGCCAGTTCGACAACCCGGCCAACCCGGACATCCATGCCGCCACCACGGCCGAGGAGATCTGGGTCGACACCGACGGCGGCGTCGACATCGTGGTCGCCGGCATCGGCACCGGCGGCACCGCCACCGGGATCGCCCGCGCGCTGAAGCCGCGCAAGCCGGGCTTGCTGGTCTATGGTGTGGAGCCGACCGAGAGCGCGGTGCTGAACGGCGACGAGCCGGGACCGCACGGCATCCAGGGCATCGGGCCGGGCTTCTGCCCGGGCGTGCTGGAGATGGACGGGCTCGATGGGGTGATGACGGCGTCGGAGCGGGAAGCGATCGCCGCCGCCCGCCGCTGTGCCCGGATGGAGGGCGTGCCGATCGGCATCTCCTCGGGGGCCGCGCTGCATGCGGCGCTGGTTCTGGCGCGCAAGCCGGAGCACGCCGGCCGGCAGATCGTGGTGATCGTGCCCTCGTTTGCCGAGCGGTATCTGTCGACGTCGCTGTTTGCTGGACTGGGATAGCAAGGAAGGCCAGGGGCTCTGCCCCTGGACCCCGCCAGAGGCTCGCCTCTGGACTCCTTGACTTAAGGAATCGGTTCCAAGGGGCGCGGTCCAGGGCAGAGCCCTGGACTTGCCTTGCTACTTCAGGATGATCTCAACCCTGCGGTTCTGCGGCTCGCGCGCGTTGGGGCCGGTCGCGACCAGGGGGCGGGTCTCGCCGTAGCCGTGCAGGACGATCGCCGCGCGCGGCACGCCGTCCCGCACCAGCTCCACCTGCACGCTGGCGGCGCGGCGCAGCGACAGCGCCTGGTTGTAGGTCGCACCCCGCGTGCCGCCGTGGATCGACGAGCTGTCGGTGTATCCGTCGACCTCGATCCGGGTGGTCTGCACGTGCGTGGAGGCGCCGGCGGCCTGCGCCACGATCTCGCGGGCCCGTGGGGTGAGGTCGGCGCGGTCCCAGTCGAAGAACACGAGATAGGTGCGGGTCTGTTCTGGCGCCGGGGCGGCGGGGACCGCGGCCAGGGCCGGCGGCGGCGGCGGGGCCGGGTTGAACTCGTAGCGCACGCCGATCAGCAAGCTGTGGTTGTAGTCGGTGGTGATGTCCTGGTTGCCGCGCGAGATGCCGTACGGCTTCGGGCCGTAGGCGCCCTCGGTGCCGATGCCGTCGCCGGTGAACCGCTGCGGCCCCAGGATCGAAGTGAACCGGTACTCGAGCGTGGTGGAGAGCCCCACCACCCACGGCACCGGCACCGACAGGCCGAAGATGCCCTGGTAGGCGAGGTTGCTGGCGGTGCCGCCGAGGCGCTCGGCGTAGAGCGGGCTCGCGTAGTGCTCGTCCAGGTGCGACCAGCCGTAGCCGACGCCGGCGCCGAAATATGGGTAGAGCCAGCTCTTGCCGATATCGAGGTCGAACAGCGCGTTGGCCATGGCGCCGTACTGGTCGTGGTTGCCGCCGGCCAGCGTCGGGAAGCTGGTGCCGCGGAAATGCTGCAGCGTGTCCTGCCGGTAGTTGCCCTCGACCTCGAGCCGCAGCCCGTTGCCGAAGCCGTACCCGACGCTGCCCAGCCCGGCGAGGCCCGGCCCGTAGCGCAGCTTGCCGCCCGGCTGCTGCGACGACAGCCGCACGGTCTCGTCCTGGGCGAGGTTGGTGCCGCCGGCGACCGCCGCGTAGATGCCCTGCACCGGCTGCGCCGTGGCCTGGCCCGAGAGGCCGCCAACCGCCGCGCAGGCACCCGCCCATAGCCGGAACCGTCTCGTTGTCGTCACGCCGCGCACACTCCCCTGTTCGTGCCCCCGGTGGCCGGCTCTCGTAGGGCCTTGGCCGCGGCACGACCTTCGGCGGCCTCGCGGCCCGCCTCGCCCCACGCACGTAGCCGGTTTTCCACCGCGGCAGAAGCGCCCGGGTTCGCCCATGCGCAGAGGGCCACGCTCACGAGGGCGGTTTCCCACCCACATGAACGCGGCCGGTGCAATCGATTGTGACTTTTCGGCAACGTGCCGTGACGACCACCCGGTTGAGTTCCATGCAGGCATTGCATGGGTGAGGTGTCTTGAACTTTAAGTGTCGGGCCTGCCGGCGCGGGTTCGATCCACCCCTGCCGGTTCCACCCTTGCCGGAAGGTCGACAGGTTTGGATTTTCTCCAGATCGCACTGCCATCTTCGCCGTTGCGCGACCGTCGCCGTCACGGCCACGACGCGACACCCGCAGTGTCCGCCTCACGGCCTTTTTATCGTAGTCCGCCTGCCCGCCAGGGCTGGGACTGGAGTTTTGAGAAATGACACGCCTTCCTTGCCTTTCGCGTCGAACCGGCCTCTCCGCCTCGATCGCAGCCCTGGCCCTGGCGCCGGTCCTGGGTGCCGCGCCGGCCCTGGCTCAGCTGGCGGCGGCCTCGGCACCCGCGCCCGCCGCCACGACCGCGCCCGCCGGTACCGCCAATGGATTTCTCTCCGCCGCCACGCCCAGCTTTGCGCAGACCGACCTTACTCAAGTGCCGGCGCCCGGCTACCAGGCTGCGCCGCTCGGCGCCGACACCCGGCTGGCGCAGATCACCGGCACGCCGCTCGCGACCACCGCCCCGCCGCTCGTGGGCACCGCCGAGCCCTCGGCGGAAACCGTCGAGGTGACCGGCTCGCGTCTGCGCAGCAACAACGTGACCAGCGATGCGCCGATCACCGTCGTCACCGCCAAGCAGATCGAGCAGTCGAGCGCGCAGACGATCGAGGACGTGCTCCGCAAGATCCCGACGATCGGCAACTCCGGCACCTACGCCAGCACCAACAACGGTGGCGGCGGCTCGTCCTGCATCGACCTGTTCAACCTCGGCATCACCCGCACGCTCGTGCTGGTGGACGGGCGGCGCTACGTCCACTCCGCCTACGGTGCCGGCAACGACTGCGTCGACCTCGACACCATCCCGGTCCAGATGGTCGACCGCATCGAGGTCCTGAAGGACGGCGCCTCCGCCATCTATGGTGCCGACGCGGTCGCCGGCGTCGTCAACATCATCACCAAGAGGGATTATTCCGGAACCCAGCTCAACCTGGGCGGCAACATCACCGCGTCCGGCGACAACAAGGAGGGCGATATCTCCGGCATCACCGGCTTTGACTTCGCGCAGGGACGCGGCAACGTCGAGGTGAGCGGTCGCTACCTGCAACGCCAGCCGGTGCTGCAGCGGGACCGCGACTGGGCCGATCCGGTGGTCGCCAACGATCCGGCACCGGGCCAGCCCTACACGATCGGCTCCGGCTTTCCGGTCGCCGGCCGGTATTTCTACGCCGGCACCGGAACCCCGCAGGCGAACGCCTTCGGCGGCGGGTCGGGCGGCACCGTGATCAACGGCCAGATCCAGCCATTCAACAACCACTACCAGGGCGCCAACGGTGGGACCCCGAACATCAACGGCCGTTACGACTACGGCTACGACCAGTATCTGTCCGACTTCGAGTCGCAGGGCAACCTGGCCGGCCAGGCGCATTACGACGTCAACGACCACCTGACCGCCTATGCATCGGCCTACTACACCCACAAGAGCACCCAGGAACAGCTCGCCGGCCAGCCGGTGACCGGCAACCCGAACGTCCCCAACACGCTGGTCATCCCGCAGGGCAACCCGTTCGCCGAGGCGCTCGGCGTCAACGAGCCGCTGTCCGGCTATCGTCGCACCACCGATATCGGCCCGCGCGACTACCTGACCGGCACCGACACCTGGCAGGCGACGGTCGGGGCGCGCGGCGTCATCACCGGTAACTGGGACTACGACGCCTACTTCACCTATGGCTATTCCGATACCACGCTCACCGTCCAGAACTCGATCAACGCGCTCAACTTCGAAAATTCTCTTGGTTCCGACAGCAATCCGGCCGACCCGTTTAACGCGGCGCTCTGCAACCCGGCACAGGGCTGCGCCCTGCTGAACCCGTTCGGTGCCGGGAATGTCAGCGCAGCCGCCGCGCGCTACGTGACGTTCACCGACAATTCCAACGCGTACTACCAGTTCCGCGACTATGGCGGCACCATCACCAACAACAAGCTGGTCCGGCTCCCGTATGGCCCGCTCGGGCTGGCGCTCGGCTTCGAGTACCGCCAGGAGAACGGCGCCTATCATCCAGACCCGATCGTCCAGGCCGGCGAGGCCACCCAGGCGCAGGTGCAGCCGACCGGCGGCGGCTTCGACGTCGGCGAGGTGTTCGGCGAGCTGAACATCCCGATCCTGAAGAACGTTATCGCCGCCAAGGACTTGTACGCCGACGTGTCCGGCCGCTGGTCGGACTACAACACCTTCGGCGGCGTGCAGAACTTCAAGGCCACGCTGGTCTGGGCGCCGACGCAGGATATCCGCTTCCGCGCCAACCTCGGGACCTCGGTGCGCCAGCCGGCGATCGCCGAGGCGTTCGGCGGCAACACGCTGGCCTTCGAGCAGGGCAACGATCCGTGCTCCCAGGTATCGAGCTACGGTGGCTTGTCGGGCATCGTCGCGGCGAACTGCGCCAGGGAGAAGGTGCCGGTCGGCTTCACCCAGCCGAGCACGCAGATCCCAACCCTGGTCGGCGGCAATCCGCAGCTGCTGCCAGAGAGCTCCCGCAACTACACGATCGGCTCGGTGCTGACCCCGCGCTTCCTGCCCAACTTCTCCGCCCAGATCGATTACTACCACACTTCGATCAACAACTCGATCGGCGCGGTGCCGGTGCAGTTTGTCGAGGACCAGTGCTATACGAGCGCCAATCTGAGCAGCCCGCTCTGCGCCTCCTCCGGTGTGCGCAACGCCAACGGCCAGATCGCGCTGGCCAGCGCTCCCGAACAGAACCTGGGCGTGACGCGGACCAACGGCATCGATTTCGTGATGAGCTACCTTCTGAAGCTGCGCGGTGGACACAGCTTCAACTTCACCAACGAGCTGGTCGATACCATCGGCTATACCGAGCAGCTCGTGAACGGCGGCCCGTTCTACAACCTTAAGGGTACCCTCAACACGGTGCTCGGCGGCGGCCTCTATCCGGTCGGCGTTCCCGTGATCCGCGACAACGCCACCGGCACCTACGCGCACGGCCCGTTCAGCTTCAGCTGGACCGTCCGCTACATAGACGGAATGGTCTACAACGAGGGCGGCGCGAACTTCACTGCGGCATCAAGATTCTATAAGACGAACGAGGTGTTCTACCACGACATCGTCGCGACCTATAACTTCAAGAAGGTCGGCCTGGTCGCCGGCATCGACAACCTGTTCGACCGCACCCCGCCGTTCGCCGTCGACACCAGCACCAATACCTCTACCAACGTCTACGACATCTACGGCCGCACCTTCTATGCGAGGCTGCAGGTCAAGTTCTGACGACAAAACCGGCTACTATACCCGCCGGGCCCATGCGATCTCCGGATCGCATGGGCCTTCTGCGTGAGGCGCCCGGTAGGGCAAAGACCTCGACCATGGCACGATCGACGGCTCGCCCAGCGGCCGCGCCACGGCATGCCTTCGTGCCGGCGAGCGCAGCGCAGGCACCGGCGTCAGTCGATGCACGATCGTCAATGCGCAACCGTCGGCGCGTGGTGTGATGTCCTATCCGGCACTGATCGAGGGCTGATCGACCGCTTGGCGCAACGCGTGGTTGAACAGCGTCTGCCAGCCAGGTCCGGCGGTGCGGAACGCATGCGGCGAAGATCAAGCCGGGCCTCGGCCAGGTCGTGGCCGCCGGGCGACGTTGTCGAGAGCGTCTTCGTGCTTCGGTCCGAGATCGAGAAGATGGCGGCGGCTTTGGCGGCGGACCGGGTCCGGCTCAGCAAACGCATTGACGGGCGCGAAGGCCGGATCGACAGCCTGGAGCGATCGAACACTGTCAACACCCTGACCGCATGATCTCCTGGATCATCATCATCGCGATGCCGACCGTGGCCATGACGGTCACGACCGTCACCCTTATTGCGGACAAATCAGTCCGCTACATGATATTCATGACCAGCGCCGATCAGCTCCGCAGACTTCGCCGCCTTGCCAACAAGCGCAGCTGGATTTCGAGACGTGGTCGGGCAAGGGTTCGCACTTGCACGTCAAGGTCAACGGGTTCGAGACCATCGTCCCGCAACATGGTGGGGACATCAGAGTCGGCACCTTCAAGGCCATCTTGAAGGTGCTTGGAGTAACTCGGCAGGATTTGGAGGCGTAAGTCATGCGCTATGCATTCCCCGCCAACATCGAGCCGGACGAGGACGGCTTCATGGTGACGTTCGATGGCCTGTCCGGCGTCACGTGGGGCGAGACCCGCGAGAAGGCGCTTCGGGAGGCCGCGGACCTGCTCGTTTCGGCCCTCAATATCTTCGTCTGCAACGGTAGCGCCTGCCCGGTGCCGGGCGAGGCGAACGGCCGTCCGGTCGTCTCGGTGACGATCCTGGAGTCCGCCAAGCTGGCGCTGCACGATGCCATGCTGTCGGTCGGCGTCGGGGTCAGCGATCTGGCCCGGCGCCTCAGCATAGACGAGAAGGCGGTCCGCAGGCTTTGGGACCCGTTGCACGGGTCGAAGATCGAGGCCGTCGAGGCAGCACTCTGCGAGCTTGGGACGACAGCTTCGGTCGATTACAGGGCGGCAGCGTAGCCGGGTTCCAGTCGCTCACCGCCCACCGGCTGCGGGCCACAGGGCTATCGCTTTTGAGGAGACGTGAAAGGAGAAGGCCAGGGCGCTGCCCTGGACCCGTTGGGGCCGTCGTGCGCAGCACGCTGGCGCGTGACGGCCCCATTGGGGTCCAGGGGCAAAGCCCCTGGCCTTCTTCACAATGCGATAGCCATGTAACCATGCCTTACGGAGACGATGCGCCGCGCTGGGTCCCGACCGTCTGCGGGCCTGCGAAATCGAGGCCGCGCTCCCGCAGGATGACGTCCCGGTTGGTGGCGGTCGAACTCGATGTTTGCAGCCTTGCAGTCGCTGCGACAACGCCGGCGTCAACCAAGCTCCTGCAGCATTGGCGTCAGCTGCTCGGCGTAGTCGCGCCAACGGCCGACGCCGGCCGCGTTGATCGGCTGGCGCACCTGTGCGCGGCTGGCGCTGGCGACGCGGCGGTCCTGCTCGAAGAAACGCTCGCAGGCCGGATCGTAGGGCAGGTCGAGGAAGGCCAGCACGCGGCGCAAGGTGGCGTCGAAGTCGGCCAGCCAGTCGCCGTGGTCGAGTACCAGCATCGGCGACGGCAGGCTCGCCTGCCAATGAGCCAGTAGGCGGGTCTGGCTGGCCATGTACCAGCCGAGGTCGGCCAGGTCGTGCGCATAGGGGTGATGACCGATGAAGCGGTGCTGGAAGATCGAGGCGCCGACGTCGCGCAGGTCGCGCGTGCAGCAGACGATCCGCGCCCCGGGCAGCAGCGTG
The DNA here is from genome assembly GCA_964247725.1 of uncultured Acetobacteraceae bacterium. GTDB lineage: Bacteria > Pseudomonadota > Alphaproteobacteria > Acetobacterales > Acetobacteraceae > Lichenicola. Next base: position 12,319 of record CAXTVM010000021.1, read on the forward strand.
GCGATGAAGCCGAGCTGGAAGACATTGTCCGGCATCTTGTCCAGCACGCGGGCCGCACCCGGCGCCAGCGCGTGCAGCTCCGCCAGGTAGCCGCGCGAGGCCGCCGTCAGCGTCGGCGCGTCGAGCGCTGCCGCGCGGCTCGCCGCGGCGTCGGCGGTCCAGGTGCCGGTCAGCCGCACCAGCGTCTCGCGGACCGCCATCCGTTCGCCGGCGCCGTGCATCATCGGATGCGCGCTCAGGATCTGCTCCAGCAGCGTGGTGCCGGTGCGCGGCAGCCCGACGATGAAGACCGGCGCCGGGTCGCGCAGCGCGGACCGGGGTCCCCGCGCCAGCCGGTCCGCATCGAAGCCGCGCACGATGGCGGCGAGATGAGCCCGATGCTGGTCCCGCGAGAACGGCTGCGCCGCGCGCAGGAGCGCGTGGCCGCGGCTCCAGTGGGCGAAGGCGGCGGCGTGGTTGCCGTCGGCGCGCTGCAGGTCGGCGAGGTCGAACTGCGCATCGATGCGCTGCTCGAGGGTGCCGGCGTTGCGGATGCCGGCCAGCCGGGCGACGCGGCCGGCGAGGGCAGCCGCCTGCGGATCGCGGTCGCGGCGCGCCAGCACGAAGCGCTGCCAGGTCAGCGGCAGCTCGAGCTCCGGCAGCCGGGCGCCTTCGGCCTGAACCAGCTCGTGACAGGCTGCCTCCGCGCGGTCCAGCGCCACCAGCGCCTGCGCCCGATGCGCCTGCCAGTGCGATCGCATCGGCCCCGGCGGCGGCCTCCGGCGATCGTCCAGCAGCTCCAGCGCCGGCGCCGCATCCCCGTCGAGCAGCAGCCGGCTGGCGAGTGCCAGGCGGGCCGGCAGGCAGCCGGGCTCGCGCGCCAGGACGGCGCGTAGCCGCGCGATCGCGGCCAGCGGCTGCCCGCACAGGTGCTCGACCAGCGCCAGCTCGGCCTCCGCCTCGGCGTGCCGCGGCTGCAGCGCCAGCGCTTCGTGCAGCGCCGCCTGCGCTTCCATCACCTTGTCCAGCCGCATGCAGATGCGGCCGAGCGCCAGCCAGGCCTCGGCCAGGACGGCCGGTTCGGCCACCGGTCCGGTCTGCAACGTGGCCAGCCGGGCGAGGCGTACGGCGTGCTCGGCGTCGAGCAGGTGGGGGGCCAGCGCCATCGCCCGTCCGGCCGCCTCCAGGGCGGCGTCGGGCTGCCCGAGCTTGATACGAGCCCGCGAGAGGTGGATCAGCGGCGCCGGATCGGCCGGCGCCATTCCGGAGGCTGCCTCGAGCGCCGCCGCGGCGGCCGCAGGCTGGCCGGCGGCCTGCAACGCGATGCCGTGCCAGAGTGCGGCGATCGGCTCGGCCGGCGCCAGCTCCCGCGCCCGCGCGAGATGGAACAGGCCGGCGTCCGGCGTGCCGGTCCGCACCAGCGCCATGCCGCGGAGCCGGAGCAGGAGCACGTCCGCCGGCGCACGCGCCAGCAGCGGCGCCAGCATCGCGGCCGCGGCGGGATAGTCGCCGGCATCGAAGCGCCGGATCGCCTGTGCCCGCACCTCCGAATCCGGTGGGGCGGGTGCATCCCGAGGTTCGCGATCCAGCATCGTCCCGGTTCCTGCTGCTGGAATGGCCCTTGTCACCGTCGGGTCCGTGTTGTGCGTCCCCGGCCCGAGGCTATAGTCCGGAGGCTCGCGACAAGAGGACTGCCCCATGACCAAAACCCTCGCCGCCGTCTGCCTGCTGGCGCTCGCCGGCTGCGACAGCACCTATACGCCGTCCGTACACCATGAGGCCGAGGCTTCGACGGGCAGCCGGCTGTCGGGGATAGACACCGGCGTCAGCACCAATGGCGCCAGCGACCCCTCGATCACCAACAATGCCGGCGGCCCCGGCGGCGCCGGCGGCGGTCACTGACGGTATCTCCCGCACGTCCGCACGACGTGCGGGACCGGCTCAGCGCTTGATCAGCATCGCCTGCGAGGTCGGCAGCTCGACCACCCGCTCCGGCCGCCCGGTCAGGTACTCGTCGAACGCCTCGCGGACGCCGGGCAGGTAGGAGTAGTCGTGGCTGACGATGATGCCGCCGGGCAGCATCCGCGGGTAGAAGAACGCGAGGCAGGCCAGCGTGCCCTCCTTCAGGTCCACGTCCAGGTGCACCAGCGAGAACCGGTCGTCGTCGCAGCCGGTGTTCTCGCCGGTGAACAGCCCCTTGTGGAACACCAGGTTCGGCTGGTCCGACAGGTAGGCCCGCACTGCCTCCAGCGAGGCGGCGTAGTGGCCCGGGCCCATCGAGCTGCGCTCGGCCCGGTCGGGCTGCGGCAGGCCCTCGAAGGTGTCGAACAGGTGCAGCCGCTCCGGCCGGCCGCCCAGGCTGATCAGCTTGGCGGAGCAGCCCTGGAACACGCCGACCTCGGCCATGACGCCGCCGACCGCGCGCTGGGTGCGGGCCAGCGAGTGGATCATGAACGCCTCGTTGCCGCTGAGCAGGCTCTCGCGCTCGGCCCGGACGCGGCGGATCACCTCCATGACCGGCTTCTGCTTGTGGCCGCCCAGGATCGCGAGCTCGAGGCGCGCCAGCGAGCCCACCGTCAGCCGCCGCACGGTGCGGCTGCGGGCGAAGATCTGGTGCAGCGCCGCCTGGGCGCGGCCGGTGGGCGCGCGGGCACGGGCGGGGCGTGCGAGGACAAGGTCGGAAATCGATTTCACTCCTGGTGTCGGGGGATCAGAGGATGACGGCCTCGAACGGCGGCACGAGGTCGGGACCATCGATCTCCAGCACCCAGAGATCGGGGTCGCGCGCCACCTGCCGGGCGACGTAGGCGTCGACGGCGGCCTGGTCGGCGGGTGCCGCCCCGGTGCCGCGGATCCAGGCGCTCTCGCCGCCGGCGGTGCGCGCCTGGCTCAGCGCCACCATGGTGCCGCCGCGCTGCTCGCGCAGCACCACCAGGATGCCGCCGGCGTCGGCGTCGCCGCGGCGCAGCACCATGCCGGAGCGGCCCAGCTGGTGCGCGCGGCGCAGCGCGGCGCTGGCCCAGAGCCCGGCCTTGAGCCGCGGCTCCGTCATCGCGGCATCATACGGGCAAGGGGCCGGCGCATCACGCTATTCCACCGCTTCCGGAACCAGGGCCGCCTCGTACGAGCCGGGAGTCTGCAGGAGCGAGCGCGCCGCGTCGAGGTCCCCGTCGCTGCCGATCGCGGCCGGGCAGGCCTGGCGCAGCTCCAGCACCCGCGCCACCGGCAGCGGCGCCCGCGCGGCGCGGCTGTCGACCACCGCCCGGCGCTCGTCGAACGTCCCGGCGGCCAGGTCCTGCAGCTGCCGGTCGAGGCTCGACTGGCCGAGGCTGGTGCAGACCTGCGGGATCACCCCCAGCCCCTGCAGCGGCCAACCCAGCGGCGCCAGCACCCGGCTCCAGGTCACGAACAGCTCGCCGCCGTCGGGCAGCTGGGCGATGGTCTGCACCAGCCCCTTGCCCAGCGTGGCGCTGCCCACCACCACGGCGCGGCGGTGGTCGGCCAGCGCCGCTGCCATGATCTCGGCCGCACTGGCGGTGCGGCCGTCCACCAGCACCACGATCGGCACGCCGTCGGTGAGGTCGCCGCCCTGCACGGCCCAGACGTGGTTCGCCTGCGGGTCGCGGCCGACCGCGGTCACCGCCACGCCGTGGTCCAGCACCAGCGCCACCGCGGTCACCGCCTGCTGCAGCAGCCCGCCGCGGTTGCCGCGCAGGTCGAAGATGAGGCCGTGCAGCCGGGCCGCGCGGGGTTTGGGTGCCGGCGGGCCGGGATCGTCGCCGCCGGTCGCCTGCTCGAGGAACTGGCTGATTTCCTGCGCGGTGTCGGCCGAGAAGCCGGTCACCCGGATGACCACGATGTCGCCGTTGCTGAACGCGAACACCGTCTCCGGCGGCACCGCGGCGCGGATCAGCCGGTAGCTGGCGGGCATCCGGTCGTTGGCTCCGGCCAGCACCAGCGTGACGACGGTGCCGGCATCGCCCTGCAGCAGCGCCGCGGCCTGGTCCGGCTGCAGCCCGCGCACCGGCCGGCCGTCGACCGACAACAGCCGCATGCCGGCGCTGATGCCGGCACTCCAGGCCGGCCCATTGGCGTTGACCGAAGCGATCACCAGCCCGCGCCCGCGCTGGCCCCCCCCTTGCCCCCCCCGCTCGGCGCCGCGGTCGGCTCCACGCTCAGCTAACGTGACGCCGGCTCCGGCGGTGCCGCCGTTGCGGGCGGCGCGCTCGCTGTCCGCCGGCGCCGGCGCCACATAGCGCGAATACGGGTCGAGGTGGTTGAACAGCTCGTCGAAGAAGCTCTGGATTACCGCCTGCTGGCCGGCCTCGCGCATCGGCCCCGACGCGGTCCAGGCGGATGCGGTCATCGCCACCGCGAGCCGGGCCCAGCCGGTGCGGTCGTCGGCCGCCGGCGGCGGTGCCGCGAACAGCATGCCCGCCGGCGTCGCCAGCCGCACCGGCGCCGCGGAGGCGTCGGTGGCGGCGTCGACGGTAAGTGCCGGATCGATCGCGGTGATGCCGCTCAGCCCCCACACCGCCAGCTGCCGCGCCGTGTGCGGCTCCAGCGTGCGCGGCTCCAGCACCGCCAGCGCGGTGTCGATCACGCCGCCGACCAGGGATCGGTCGAGGCCTGGCTCGGCCGCCGGCACCATCGAGGGGACGGTGGCGAGCGCGGTGGCGGGTCCGATGGCAAATCCGGTGGCGGGGCCAGTGGCTGGCGTCGTCGTGGGCGACGTCGTGGCGGTGGGCGCGTTCGGCTGGGCGCGGACCTGGCCCGGCCGCGCTGCCAGCAGCAGGCAGACCAGCAGCAGGCAGATCAGCAGGCGCCGCCGCCGCCGCCGCTGCCGCGCCGTCGCCGGCAGGACGGGCCGGCGTGCGGCGTCGCACCGGCGCCTCAGCCTCACGGAACCGGCTTGCCCCGTCCCCGGGCCGCGGACGCCCCCCGGGCCTGCCGCCGCGGGTCCTGCCGTCGCGGACCCCGCGGCGCGCCGGTGGCGGCGTCCGGCGGCAATGGCGGGCTCAGCATCGCGAACAGCAGGCCGCCGGTCAGCGGCACCGCCTCGACGAGCCTCACCTCGACCCGTCCGGCCAGGCGGTAGGCGCCGCCGCTGCGCCGGCCGACCAGCGCCTGTGCTGCTTCGTCATGCATCCAGAACTCGGTGGTCTCGGCGGCAGTCGCGTTGAGGGAGGAGATCGGCACCAGTCCAGTGGCGCCGGTGTCCAGCAATGTGACGAAAAGCCCGAACCGGGTCACGCCGGAAATGCGCGCGGCAAAGCTGGCGCCGATTTTATCCGCCATGTGTGCAGCGATGTAACGGTCGACGGCGTCGCGCTCGGCCAGCGCCGCCCGCCGCTCGGTGGCGGTGATGTGGGCTCCCGTTTCCACCAGCTCCTCGGCCGCGGCGGGCTTCAGCCCGTCCGCGCCGAGCCCAAGCCCGGCGATCAGCGCGCGGTGAACCAGCAGGTCGGCATAGCGCCGGATCGGGCTGGTGAAGTGGGCGTAACGCTCCAGCGCCAGCCCGAAATGACCGGCGTTGTCGAGGCTGTACTCCGCTTGGCTCTGCGCCCGCAGCACCATCTCGTTGACCATCTCGGCCGCCTCGGTGCCGGAGACCTCGGCCAGCACGCGGTCAAGGTCGGCGGGACGGATGGCGCCGGCCGGCTTGAGCGCGATGTCCAGCGTTTCCAGGAAATTCCGCAGCGCGTCCAGCTTCTCGGGCGCCGGCGGCGCATGCACGCGATACATGCAGGGCTGCCGCAGGCGTTCCAGCTCCTGCGCCGCGGCGACGTTGGCCAGCACCATGAACTCCTCGATCAGCCGGTGGCTGTCGAGCCGGGGCCGCGGCGTGATCGCCGCCACGGTGCCGGCCGGCGTCAGCACCACGCGCCGCTCGGGCAGGTCGAGGTCCAGCGTGCCGCGGCGATGGCGGGCCTCCAGCAGCGCGCCGAAGGCACCGTAGAGGCTGCGCAGCAGGCCGGCCGGCAGGTCTAGCCGGGCGTCGTCGTGGCCGGCCTCGGCGGCGTCCTGCACTTGGCCGTAGGTCAGCCGGGCGGCGCTGCGCATCAGGCCGCGGCCGAACCGGTGCGAGCGCTTGGCGCCGCCGGCGTCGATCCGCATCTCGACGTAGAGGCAGCCGCGCGGCTCGCCGGGTTTGAGCGAGCACCAGCCGTTCGACAGCGCCTCTGGCAGCATCGGCACGACCCGGTCGGGGAAATAGACCGAGTTGCCGCGCAGCCGGGCCTCGCGGTCGAGCGCCCCGCCGGCACGGACGTGGTGCGCCACGTCGGCGATCGCCACCAGCAGCCGCCAGCCGCCGTCCGGGTCCGGCTCGGCGAACACCGCGTCGTCGAAATCGCGCGCGTCCGCGCCGTCGATCGTCACCAGCGGCACCGAGCGCAGGTCGGTGCGGCCGGCGAGGTTGGTCTCGGCCGCCGCCTCGGCCTCGTCGAGGGCGGCTTGCGGAAACACCTGCGGGATGTCGTGCGCGACCAGGCAGAGCAGGCTCACCGAGCGCGCCTCGCCCATCCGGCCGAGCCGCTGCAGCACGCGCACCGGCTTCAGGCCGCGCCCGTCATGCGGCAGCGGCTCGGCGAGCACCAGCTCGTCCGGCAGGGCGCCCCCAGTCTCGCCCGGCGGCACGCTCCACTCCGCCTTCACCCGGCGGTCGGTCGGCACCACCCGCCCGGCCTCGGCGACCTCGCCCCGGCGCGGCGGCGCCACCAGTGCCGGCGATGGCCGGAACACCCCCAGCACGCGGCCCGGCTGCGCCTCGATCCGCCGCAGCGTGCGGCCCTCGTAGCGGCCGCCGCCGATCGGCCGCAGCCGCGCCAGCACGCGCTGGCCCGGCGCCAGCGCCGGCCGGCCGCGCGGCTCTGGATGCATGACGATGGCGGGCGCGGCGCCGGGCCCGGCCCAGTTCGCCGGCCGGGCCAGCGCATCGCCATCGGGGTCGGTGCCGGTGACCTGTACCACCATGGAGTCGGGCAGCCGTCCGCCGGCTCCGGTCCGCCGGGCACGCCCGAGGTTGTCGAGGCTGCCGTCGCGCTCGAGCTGCCGCAGCAGGTCGCGCACCGCCACGCGCTGCTCCGGCCCGAGCCCGAAGGCGCGCGCCACCTCGCGCTTGCCGACCGGTCCGGACGCCTCGGCGATGAACCGCCGCAGCGCCTCGGGCGAGGGGATGCGGGCCTCCGCCGGCGGCGGCTCCAGCGTCGGCTCGGGTCCGTCAGGCGGGCCGGCCGAGGGCCGGCTCGGCATCAGGCCCGCTTCTTGGACACGGCGCTGGCGGACTCTGCGGCCACCTTGGCAGGCGGCCGCTTCGCCGCCGGCCGGGCCGCCGGCAGCGGCGCGGCTTCAGCGGCCTCCGGTTTGGCCGCCCGCCGTGCCGGCTTGGCCTTCGCTGCGCCCTTCTTGCCCTTCGGCTTCAGCACCTTGCCGCGTTCGGCCAGCAGCGGCACCGCCTCCTCCAGCGTGAAGGTCTCCATCAGGCTGTCGCGCGGCAGATTGGCGACGGTCTGGCCGTGCTGCACGTAGGGCCCGAAGCGGCCGCGGCGCACCATCACCGGCTCCCGGTCCTTCGGATGCGCGCCCAGCGTGCGCACCGAGGCCAGCTTCTTGCCCAGCACGTCCATCGCCCGGTTCATGCCGACCTGGAGGATGTCGTCGTCCTTCTCCAGCGAAGCGAAGATGGCGCCCATCTTCACATATGGCCCGAACCGGCCGACGCCGGCCTCGATTGGCTCGCCCAGCTCGGGATGCAGCCCGACCAGGCGCGGCAGCGACAGCAGGCCCACCGCCTGTTCCAGCGTCACGCTGTCGCCCTCGAAGCCTCGCGGCAGGGTGGTGCGCCGGGGCTTGGCCTTCTTGTCGGCGGGGTCCGGCTCGCCCTGCTGCACGTAGAGGCCCCACGGCCCGCGCTTGACCGTGACCTCCTCCGCCGTCTCGGGGTGCGCGCCCAGCACGCGGACGCCGTCCTTCAGCGTCTCGCCGCCCTCGCCCTCCCGGGCGTCGACCACCAGCCGCCGGGTGTACTGGCAAGCCGGGTAGTTCGAGCAGCCGATGAAGCTGCCGTAGCGGCCGAGCTTCAGGCCGAGCCGGCCGGTGCCGCAGGCCGTGCAGAGCCGCGGATCGCCGCCGCCGGCGGGCTCGGGGAAGAAGTGCGGCGCCAGGTCGGCGTCGAGCGCGTCGATCACGTCGGAGATCTTGAGCTCGCGGGTCTGGGCGACGGCGGAGCTGAACGCCTCCCAGAACTTGGCCATCACCGCACGCCAGTTGGCGCGGCCGTCGGAGATGTCGTCGAGCTGCTCCTCCAGCCCGGCGGTGAACTGCGGGTCGACGTAGCGCTCGAAGAAGCTGGTCAGGAACGCCGTCACCAGCCGGCCACGATCCTCCGGCACGAAGCGCTTGGCCTCCATCCGCACGTAATCGCGGTCGCGCAGCACGCTCAGGATCGAGGCGTAGGTGGAGGGCCGGCCGATGCCGATCTCCTCCATCTTCTTGACCAGGCTCGCCTCCGAGAAGCGGGGCGGGGCCTGCGTGAAGTGCTGGTCGGCCGCCACCGCGCCGCGCTTCAGCGGATCGGCCTCCCGCATCGGCGGCAGCATGCGGCTGTCCTCGTCCGCGTCGGCGCCGGCCGCGGTGTCGTCGCGGCCCTCGGCATAGAGCTTGAGGTAGCCGTCAAAGGCGACGATCGAGCCGGTGGCGCGCAGCCGGGTCAGGCCGGACGGCTCGGCGATCTCGACCACCACCTGGTCGAGCTCGGCCGACTGCATCTGGCTGGCGACCGAGCGCTTCCAGATCAGCTCGTAGAGCCGGCGCTGCTCGTCGCCGAGGTAGCGGCCCATCTCGGCCGGCGTGCGCGCGACGTCGGTCGGCCGCACCGCCTCGTGCGCCTCCTGCGCGTTCTTCGCCTTGGTGGAGTACTCCCGTGCCAGGCCCGGCAGGTAGTCGCGGCCGAACGCCTCGCCGATATGGCCGCGGATGGCGTCGATCGCCTCCCGGGCCATCTGCACGCCGTCGGTGCGCATGTAGGTGATGAGGCCCACGGTCTCGCCGCCCAGCTCGATGCCCTCGTAGAGCTGCTGCGCCGCCCGCATGGTGGCCTGCGCGCCCATCCCCAGCTTGCGGCTGGCCTCCTGCTGCAGCGTCGAGGTGGTGAACGGCGCCGGCGGGTTGCGTTTCAGCTTGCGGCGCTCGACCGAGCCCACCGCGAACCGCCCGGCCTCGACCGCCGCCCGTGCCGCCATCGCGCGGGCCTCGTCGCCGAGGTCGAACTGGTCGAGCTTGACGCCGTCCAGATGGGTCAGCCGGGCGGTGAACGGCGCGCCGGCCGGCGTCGTCATCTGCGCCTGCACCGACCAGTACTCGCGCGGCCGGAAGCGTTCGATCTCGCTTTCCCGCTCACAGATCAGCCGCAGCGCCACCGACTGCACCCGGCCAGCCGAGCGGCTGCCCGGCAGCTTGCGCCACAGCACCGGCGAGAGCGTAAAGCCGACCAGGTAGTCGAGCGCCCGGCGCGCCAGGTAGGCCTCGATCAGCGGCATGTCGAGCTGGCGCGGCCGCTTCATCGCGGTGTTGACCGCACCCTTGGTGATCTCGTTGAAGGTGACGCGCTGCACGTCGATGCCGCGCAGCAGGTGGCGTTCCTCCAGCATGGCGCGGACGTGCCAGCTGATCGCCTCGCCCTCGCGGTCGGGGTCGGTGGCGAGGTAGAGGATGCGGGCCCCCTTGAGTGCCCGGGCGATGGCGCTGATCTGGCGGTTGCCGCGCTCGTCCGCCTCCCAGTCCATCGCGAAGCCTTCCTCCGGCCGCACGCTGCCATCCTTGGGCGGCAGGTCCCGGACGTGGCCGAACGAGGCCAGCACGGTGAAGCCGTCGCCCAGATACTTGTTGATCGTCTTCGCCTTTGCGGGCGACTCGACCACGACGACGTCGGTCATGAACACTCCGGTGCCGCCCGGCCGCTGCCGGGTCCGTTGCCGCCTGGCCGCTGCCGGGTCCGTTGGTCAGTCGGGCCTGAACCTGTCCGCGAGCAGGCCGACGCGGTTGCCCGGAAGGGACTCCACGCGGCCGGCCAGTTCCAGTTCCGTCAACACGGCCAGCACGGCGGCGACCGAGAACTGGCAGCGGCGCACCAGATCGTCAACCGGCGTGGGCGTGTGGCTCAGCAGCCGCAGCAGCGCCGTGCGCACGCTGCCCAGCTGCCGCCAGTCCTCCGGGGCGTCGGCGCCCCAGCCGGCGCCGGGCTCGGCGAAGCCGGAAGGACCGAGCCCGGTCGGCAGCTCGGGCAAGTGGTCCAGCACGTGCTCGGCGTTCTCGACCAGGTGCGCGTGGCGCTGGCGCAGCAGGTCGTTGGAGCCGCGCGAGCGCGGGTCGAGCGGCGAGCCCGGCACCGCGAACAGTTCGCGGCCGTAATCGAGCGCCAGCCCGGCCGAGATCAGGCTGCCCGAGCGGGGTGCGGCCTCCACCACCACGCAGCCGAGCGACAGCCCGACGATGATGCGGTTGCGGCGCGGGAAGTGGCGCGCCTGCGGCGCGGTGCCGAGCGGCGCCTCCGCCACCACGCAGCCGGCGGCGGCGATGCGGTCCTGCAGCGCGGCGTGCTCGGGCGGGTAGGGACGGTCGAGCCCGCCGGCGATCGCGGCCGCGGTCGGCCCGACATGCAGCGCGCCCAGGTGGGCGGCGCCGTCGATGCCGCGCGCCAGCCCCGACACCACCACCAGCCCGGCGCCGCCGAGCTCGGCCGCCAGCGCCTCGGCGATGCGCAGCCCCGCCGACGAGGCGTTGCGGGCGCCGACGATCGCCACCGCCCGGCGGTGCAGGATGCGCGGGTCGCCCAGCACGGAGAGCACCGGCGGCGCATCGGCGAGCTGCGCCAGCAGCGGCGGGTAGTCCGGCGTGCCCAGCACCAGCAGCCGCCCGCCGAGCCGCTCCAGCGCCTCGAGCTCGGCCTCGGCCGCCGCCGCCGACACCGGCTTCAGGCCGGTGCCGCGGCCGCCGGCGCGGGCCAGCGCCGGCAGCGCGTCGAGGGCCGCCGCGGCATCGCCGCAACGCCCCAGCAGGTGCCGATACCCGGCCGGCCCGACCCCCTCGGTGCGCGCCAGCCGCAGCACCGCCACCAGGGCGGCACGGTCCGCGGTCGCGGCGATGGCGGCGGGAGCGGTCATGCGGCGCGCCGGCCGATGCGCGGTTCGGTGCCGGCGACCAGCCGCAGGATGTTGTCGCGATGGCGCGCGACCACCAGGATCGCGACCGCGAGCCCGGTCCAGGGGATCGGCGAACGCAGGTCGCCGCCGTGCTGCGCCAGCAGCAGCGGCCAGAGCGCCGTGAAGCTGGCCAGCGCCCCGGCCGACGAGATCCGGCTCAGCCGCGCCACCAGCACCCAAAGCAGGCAGCAGGCGAGCCCGACCCGCCAGTCCAGCGCCAGGGCGACGCCGAGCCCGGTCGCCACCCCCTTGCCGCCGCGGAACCGCAGCCAGACGGGGAAGCAGTGCCCGGCCACCGCGCACACCGCCGCCACCGCCGCCACGCCCGGCAGCAGCAGCGGCGGCACGAGCGCGCACGGCAGCACGGCCGCGATGCCCTTCAGCCCGTCCAGCAGCAGCGTCGCGGCGGCCAGACCGCGCCGGCCGGTGCGCAGCACGTTGGTGGCGCCGATATTGCCCGAGCCGATGGCCCGGATGTCGCCGGCACCGCCGAGCCGAGTCAGGATCAGCCCAAACGGCACGCTGCCGATCAGGTAGGCCGTGAGCGCGGCCGGCAGCAGCGGGGACAGGTCCGGTGGCGCGCTCATGCGGCGCGGCCCGGTCCCGGGCACGCGGGCGGCCAGCGCCTCCGCATCATCGTGTCGCCCGTGCCGACCATCCGGGTCCTCCCGGCGCGTGCGCTCGTCGAACGGCGGCACATGAGGCGTGCGCCGGACACCCTGGTCGCCGGCCGCCGCCTCGACGGAAAGGGCATGGATCCCGCGACATCGACACACGACCCGGCGTCACCCGTTCGCGACCGGAGCAGCGGCAGGCCGACTCCGGACGGGACGACCGGCAAGGATCCCTCGCTGCAACAGCGTTCCACATGGTCGATGATGATCGACAAGGTTCATGGCGGACGCGGAGGCCGCCCCCGGCTCGCCCCGCCGAATGGTGCGCCGGCTCCCGATGGGAGACCTCGGAAGGGACGGGGCGAGGCGCCTCGGCCAGCGCATCCGGCAGCCTGATCGCGTCATGGGCCTCCATGGAGATCGAGTGGAGCCGCTCGCTCTCGACGATCTCCCCGACCTCGTTCACGACCACGGTCTTGCCGACGCCGGGCCGGCCGGCCACCAAGGAACTCATCGCGGAGCGTCCGAACCATATCCGTCACGGGGTCACGCCGGCCGCCCCAAGGAGAGGTCTCGCCCGACCAGGGTTGGCTGCGGCATCCCGGCTCCGATGGCTTGCCAGCCGCGTCCACTGCCCGAGGCTCCGCACATCGATGCCAAACCCTAACGTGCGCAACACCGACCATCAAGGGCGATCTCGAGCCGGCGCGGGGTCGTGCCGATGCGGCGCCCGGCCGGCCGCGGGCCCGTTCGATCACGTCGGTCTCCTGCTCGGGCGACGGCGGCTGCCCGCCTGCGCCGGCCAGGCAGATGCGGCCGTCACCTGAACCTGTCCGCCTCATGCCGAGCGCACTCCGGACGAAGCCGGATGTTGATGCGGCCTGGCAGTGGCAGGCTTGACCGTGGCCGAAGGACTTCCGCATCTGACCGGGTCGGCTCGAACCGGCTCTTCCAGACCGGCTGGGGTGTGACCTTTGTCTCGTCGCGTTCCGGACCCCATGCGTCCGCACCGTACCAGGAGAAGCCCGTCAGGTCCGTGGGCTGCCGGCATCGCCGCACTCCTGGTCGGCATGGCCGCCGTGTCCGTCTTCTTTCGGCAGACGATCGGATCATCGTTTCGGATGTTGTCGGGCGATGACGGCGACGCGCTGATCGAGCTCAGCATACTGGAGCATTGGCATGCCGCCTTCGCCGGCATCGCCTCCTGGAACCGGGTCTCGTACTTCTTTCCGCATCCGGACACGCTCGGCTACGACGACGGGTTCCTGGTTCACGGCATGATCTATTTGATCTTCCGCTCGGCATGGATCGATCCGTTCCTGAGCGGGGAGCTGGTCAACGTCGTCCTCAAGATGGTGGGGTACGGCGGCTTCGTCCTGTTCGCCCGGCGTTTCGGCGGCCTGCCGATGGCAGCCAGCGTCGTCGGCGCCGCCCTCTTCACCCTGGCCGACAACAGCTTCCTGCAGGTCGGCCACGCGCAGCTGTTCGGCGTGGCGCTCGTGCCGGTCTTGAGCGTCCTGGCTGCCGAGGCCATCCGGCAGGCGATGTCGGGCCGGCTGGTATGGGCATCGTTCTGGTCGATGGCTGCGGCCCTGCTGTTCGGGATCGGCCTGCTGACCAGCTTCTACGTCATCTGGTGCTTCTGCCTGTTCTGCCTTGCCGCCGGGGTGGCGGCCCTTCTCATGACGATCGGCCGGAACTGGCGGGATGCAGCGCGTTCGGCTGGCGCCCGGCTGCTGCGTCGGCGGTGGGTCCAGGCCGTCAACGCGCTCGCCTGGCTCGGGTGCCTGCTTCCGTTCCTGCGCGTCTACCTGCCGACGGCGCTCGAGAGCGGCATGCACAGCTTCCAGGACGTCACCAACTACTGGCCGTCGCCGCTCGATCTCCTGCATGTCGGCTCGGGCAACGTCCTGTTTGGATGGCTCGACGACGCGCTCGCGGCCTGGCGCGGTCCGGATGCCAACCGGGAACACCTCGTCGGGTTCTCCCCGAGCCTGCTGCTGATGGCCCTGCTCGGCGCCGGCCTCACGCTCCGGCGCCGGACCACGTATCCGGACCGGGCGGCCCTCCTGTACCGGACCATGGCGGTGCCGGCCTGCCTGGCCCTTGTCGTCCATGTCCGGCCCCTACAACCTCTGGACGATCGTCTTCCAGATCGTGCCCGGCGCCAGGGCGATCAGGGCCAGCGGGCGTCTCCTGGTGGTCCTCGAGGCCCCGATGTGCCTGCTCGCGGCCAGGGCACTGGCCTGGCTGCAGGCCTCCGGCGTCCGCTGGCCGGTCCTGCTGGCGATCGGCGCCGCCCTCCCGGCCGGCGAGCTCGACATCGCCGCCTACGACCGGCTGTCGCGTCCGCTGGAGTTGCGGCGCATCGCGTCGATCGCGCCGACTCCCTCCGGCTGTCGGGCGTTCTACGCGACCGGGCTGGCCGCGGACGAGGTGCGACAGGGCAACGGGCTCTATCACCCCAACGTCGACGCCATGCTGATCGCGGCGATCCGCAACCTGCCCACGGTGAACGGATATTCGACCTTCAACCCTGCCGACTGGGGCTTCGACACCTCGCAACCTGGTTACCTCGTCCATGTCGGCGCCTATGCCCTGCTCCATCGCCTGTCGGGCCTGTGCGCGCTGGACGTCGGGACCGGGCGCTGGAGCATGCC
>CAXTVM010000021.1:26872-48554 GCA_964247725.1 uncultured Acetobacteraceae bacterium
ATCGCCTGTCGGGCCTGTGCGCGCTGGACGTCGGGACCGGGCGCTGGAGCATGCCTCGTCTTCCCGCCCCCGATCTCGCCTACGGCCACGTCCTTCGCGTTGGATGCGACGACGCGGACCGTCCGGGTGCGACTGCCCGGGCGCATGATTGGCGACGACGGGCTGGTCGAGATCGCCTTCCGGAAGGCCATCCTGCGGTCGCCTCACGATGTGTGGCATGTCGCCGACCCACGTCTGCTGGGGGTCTATCTGCGCAGCTTCCGCGTGCTCACGGATGCGGGGAAAGAAGGCCAGGGCGCTGCCCTGGACCCGTTGGGGCCGCGGGCCCCAGACCCCAATCTGTAAGAAGAATTTTTAACGAATCGGGGCCTGGGGCCGTCGTGCGTCAGCACGCTTCGCGTGACGGCCCCAGTGGGGTCCAGGGGCAAGGCCCCTGGCTTTCCTTATCCAAACACCCGGCGTCCGCCCTTCCAGGTCCCAAGCACCCTGCCTTCCACGGCGCGGCCGTCGAACGGCGTGTTCTGCGCGCGGCCAGGCAGCTGGCCGGCGATCACCTTCCAGGCCCGCTCGGGGTCGAACAGGCACAGGTCCGCAGGCGCACCCACCGCCAGCCGTCCGGCCGGGCTGCCGAGCAGCCGCGCCGGCGCCGCCGTCAGCAGCTCCAATGCCCGTAGCAGGCCGAGGCCGCCGTCATGCACCCGCGCCAGCGTCACAGCCAGCAGCGTCGCCAGCCCGACTCCGCCGGCCATCGCCTGCGCGAACGGCAGCCGCTTGTCGTCGGCGTCGCAGGGCAGGTGGTCGGAGCCGATCGCATCGATGGTGCCGTCCGCCAGCGCGGCGCAGATCGCCAGCCGGTCCGCCTCCGGCCGCAGCGGCGGCGACAGCTTGGCATAGGTGCGGAAGTCGCCGATGGCGGTCTCGTTGAGGTCGAAATAGGGCGGCGCGGTGTCGCAGGTGACGCGCAGGCCGTCCGCCTTGGCGCGCGCGATCAGGGCCACCGCCTCCGCGGTCGAGACGTGCGCCACGTGCAGCGTGCCGCCGGTGAGCTGCACCAGGCGCAGGTCGCGGGCGATCAGGATCGCCTCCGCCGCCGCCGGGATGCCGGGCAGGCCGAGCCGGGTGGCGAGCTCGCCCTCGGTCGCGACGCCGCCCTGCGCCAGCGACGGGTCCTCGGGATGCTGCACCACCATCGCCCCGAACGCGCGGGCGTAGGACAGCGCCATGCGCATGGTGCGGGCGTCGCCGACCGCGCGGGTGCCGTCGGTGAAGGCAACCGCTCCGGCCTCGCGCAGCAGTCCGAGCTCGGCCATCTCCTCGCCGCGGCAGCCGCGGGTGACGGCGCCGTAGGGTAGGATGGTGAGCCGGCCGGTCTCGTCGCCGCGGGCGCGCAGCAGCCGCACCAGCGCCGGATCGTCGATCGCCGGCAGGTTGTTGGGCAGCACGCCCACGGTGGTGACGCCGCCGGCCGACGCCGCCTCCGTCGCCTGCGCCACCGTCTCGCGATACTCGTAGCCGGGCTCCCCCAGCGCCACCCGCATGTCGACCAGGCCCGGGCAAAGCGCGGCGCCGCCGCCGTCGACCAGCGCCGCACCCTCCGGCGCGCCGTCGTCCGGCAGGTCGAGTCCGGCGATCCGCCCGTCCTCGACCAGAAGGCGGCCGGGCCGGTCGAGTCCGCTCGCCGGATCGAGCAGCCGGACGTTGCGGAACAGGGTGCGGCCGGTCATGCAGGCTGTCGTCCGTGCCGCTCGGGCGTCGCCCGGCGCGCGGCGCGCATCGGGGTGTCGATGGTGTTCGCCATGCCGATCACCGCGTAGCAGGGCGCATCGTCCCTGAGAACGTTCCGGCTCGGACCGGATCATCTCGGGCGATGGATCGGCTCGCCGCCAAGACACCCCCGCAGCCGTTTCGACTTGGGACGTCCTGCCGAACCGTACCCCAGTCGCGTCCTGGGCGGACAGCCTGTCCATCGACAGGGTCGGGCATATCGCTAGTCCTCGCCGCCGCGGCGGTAGGGGGACAGGGTCGCGAGCTCTTCCATCTCCCGCTCGCGGGCCGGGCGCTCCTGCTGCAGGTAATCCGCCACCGCGCCGCGCAGGCCAGAGTGCCGGATCCAGTGCGCCGAGTAGGTCGGGCGCGGCAGGTAGCCGCGCTGGATCTTGTGCTCGCCCTGCGCGCCGGCCTCGACCCGGGCCAGGCCGTGCTCGATCGCGAAGTCGATCGCGCGGTAGTAGCAGAGCTCGAAGTGCAGGAACGGCCAGTCGCCGACGCAACCCCAGTTGCGCCCGTACAGCGCGTCGCGGCCCAGCAGGTTGAGTGCCCCCGCCACCGGCTCGCCGTCCCGCTCGGCCAGCATCAGCACCACCCGGTCGCCGAGCCGCTCCGACAGCAGCGGGAAGAAGCGTTCGGTGAGGTAGGCGCTGCCCCACTTCCGGTCCACCGTCGACAGGTAGAAGCGGTGGAACGCCGCCCAGTGCCGCGGCTTGATCTCGCCGCCGCGCAGGGCCACGAACTCGAGCCCGGCGGCGTTGGCGTCGCGCCGCTCGCGCCGCAGCGTCTTGCGCTTGCGCGAGCTCAGCGCGCCCAGGAAATCGTCGAAGCACGCATAGCCGTCGTTCTCCCAGTGGAACTGGGTGCCCAGGCGCTGCAGCCAGCCCTGCGCGCCCAGCGCCTCGTACTCGACCTCGCTGCAGAACGTCACGTGCACCGAGGACAGCGAGAGCTGCTCGCACGCCTGCTCGAGCGCCGCCGCCAGGCCGGCGGCCAGCGCCGCCGGCGCCACGCCCGTATCCGGCCGCATCAGCAGCCTGGGTCCGGTGACCGGGCTGAACGGGGACGCCACCTGCAGCTTCGGGTAGTAGCGGCCGCCGGCGCGCTCGAACGCGGCCGCCCAGCCGCCGTCGAACACGTATTCGCCGTAGGAGTGCGACTTCGCATACATCGGCGCCACCGCCAGCAGCCGGCCGGCCTCGTCGCGCAGGGCGGCGTGCTGCGGCAGCCAGCCGGTGCGCTTGCCGGTCGAGCCGCTGTCCTCGACCGCGGACAGGAAGGCGTGGCTGACGAACGGGTTGTCGCCGCCGGCGCACGCATCCCAGTCGGCCGCGTCGAGGGAGGCGATGCGCGGGTGCAGGGACAGGGTGAAGGAGGGCGCCGGGTCGGACATCATGCCGATATGGAACGCGCGGCCGCCGCTGTCAGCCGTCCACCTCGAACAGCCCCTCCACCTCCACCGGCGCGTCCAGCGGCAGCGAGGGCACGCCGACCGTCGAGCGCGCATGGCGGCCGGCCTCGCCGAAGACCGCCACCGCCAGGTCCGACGCCCCGTTCATGACGGTGGCGTGCTGGGTGAAGTCGGGCGTGCAGGCGATGAAGCCGCCGAGCCGCAGCACGCGGCGCACGGCGCCCAATCCAGTACCCGGGCCACCCGGCCCGCCTAGCGCCGCCTCGAGCTGGGCCATGATGTTGACCATGCAGGCGCGCGCCGCCGCCGCTCCCATCTCGACGGTGACGCTGCCGCCCAGCTTGCCGCTGCTGACGAGCCGCCCCTCGACCAGCGGCAGCTGGCCCGAGATCACGAGCAGGCTGCCGCTGCGCGCGAACGCCACGTAGTTGGCGACCGGGGCGGCGGCGGCCGGCAGCGCGATGCCGAGGGCCGCCAGCCGGCCGGCCGGGGTGTCCGTCATGCGCGGCTTCCCACCACGCGCAGCGGCGCGCGTCCGGCGGCGCGTGGCCGGCCGCCGGTCGGCGGCAGGTCGAGCGGCAGCAGCGGCGGCTCGTCCGCCGCCGATGGGCCGGCATGCGGGGCGCCAGGCAGCAAGTCGGGCAACACGCGCCCGAGATAGGCCTCGGCCAGGGTGCGGAAGGCGTAGTCGAGCAGCGACGTCGCATGGGCGATGGACCCGTCCCCCTCGACCGTGCCCGACGGCCCGAACCGCGTGTAGGCGAACGCCTCAACATAGGCCTCCAGCGGCACGCCGTGCTGCAGCCCGAGGCTGACCGAGCGGCCGAACGCATCCATCAGCCCGCGTTGCGCCGGGGTCTCCCGCGGCGGCGTGATCGCCACCTCGCCGAGGCTTCCGTCCTCGAACTCGCCGGTCTGCAGGAACAGCCGGTGGCCGCCGATCGCCGCCTTTTGGGTGAAGCCTCGGCGCCGGGCCGGCAGCTCGCGGCGCCCTGCGCCGGCTTCGGGCTCGGGGCCAGCCTTGATGAACGCCGGCGGGTGCTCGGGCAGCGGCGGCATGCGGTCGACCAGGCCGGTCAGCGCCCGGTGCATCGCGAGCCAGGCCTCGCGGCCCGGACGCGGCAGCACGCCGTCGCCGGCCAGGCTCAGCGCCAACGCCGCCTCCGGCGTCAGGCCGCGGCCTGACAGACGCGCCAGCGTGCTCTGCGACAGCCTGCCGTCCGGCCGCAGCGGCGAGAAGATCGGCGCCAGGCCGCAGCCCTCGACGCCGAGCAGGGCGTCGACCGGCCCCGGCTCGGAGAACCCGGTCTCGATCCGGCCGCCGCCGGGAGCGGTTCGGGCCAGCTCGCCGGCCAGCGCCGCCAGGCCCGGCACGACGCAGCGCGCCGGCGGCCGGATCAGGGCGAGCTGCCCGCCGTCGCCGGCGCCGTGGGCGGCCGCGGTGGCCGCGCCCGCCAGGCAGCGGGCGACGTCGCGGCCGGCCTCGTCGTCGTAGTCGAGCCCGAGGGCTGCCAGGCAGCCATCGAGGTTGCTCAGCAGCAGGCGGGGCACGACGCCGCCGCCGGCGGCCCGCGAGAGGCGGCGCAGCGTCCCGGTCAGCGCGTGCAGCGCCTCGGCGTAGCTCTCGGTCTCCAAGCCGCTGCCGGCCTTCACGAAGGCGGCGAGGTTGAGCACGAAGCCGGGCGCCTCGGCGCCAGGCCCGGCCCACAGGTCGGGGGTAGGGGCCGCGCGGCGCAGCAGCAGCATCAGCCCCAGCGCGCGGCCGGTGCCGTCCGGGGCGCCCGGCAGGCCGGCGGCGCGGTCGATCCAGAGGTCGGCGGCGTCCGCCAGCGCGGCCGCCGCCTCGCCGGGGACCAGCGCCGCCAGCCCCTGCGCCGCCTGGTCGTCCCAGTCGGCCGGCAGCGTGATCCGCCGCGGCGTCGAGTCCGGATCGGCCGCCGCGTGCGCGGTGCGCATGCGCACGCCGTTCCAGCGCCCCCGGCCCGGCGGATCGTTCACCATGCGCGGGACCGGGTCGGGTGGGGCTTGGACATCCGCCGATGCTAGACCGCCCTGGCTCGGTGAGATAGCGGTACGGTCGCCGCATGAGGAAGAAGGCCAGGGGCTCCGCCCGTGGACCCCACTGGGGCCGCAGGCCCCAGGCCCCGTTTCGTTAAGGGTGTACCTCCAAGCTGGGACCATCTCCCTACGAATCGGGGTTTGGGGCCCGCGGCCCCAACGGGTCCAGGGCAGCGCCCTGGCCTTCCCCGTGCCGATGGACCGGCATCCCCGCCCGCGTGTAGGCTGCGGCCATGACCAGCATCGGAACGCGCCTCTTCACCCTGCTCCGGGGCCGCCTGATCGGCACCGACGTCGACGGCCGCTCCTATTACGAATCGCGCAAGCCCGGCGGCTACACGAAGCGCCTCCGCCGCTGGGTGATCTACAACCGCGGCGAGGACCCCTCGTCTGTGCCGGCGGAATGGTGGAACTGGCTGCACCACGCCGACGCGGCGCCGCTGCCGCCGAGCGTGCGCAAGCCGTGGCAGCTCGCCTTCCAGCCCAATCGCACCGGCGACCCCGGCGCCTACCGGCCGCCCGGCAGCGACTATCGGGGCGGGCTGCGGCCGCATGCGATGGGCGACTACGAAGCCTGGACGCCGGACGCCTAGGCCATGTCCGCGACCACAGAGGATTCATCGCCGGCGCGGACACCGCGCGCGGGGGGCCGCGGCGCGCTCGAGTTCCTGACCGGCCTGCTGGTGCTGGCGGCGCTGGCTGGCATGCTGGCGTTGGCGCTGTTCGGCAGCGGCCGCAAGCCGGCGGCCGGCTACCGGCTGAGCGCCGGCTTCAGCCACATCGACGGCCTGTCGATCGGCAGCGAGGTCAGGCTGGCCGGGGTCGGGATCGGCCAGGTGGTGTCCGAGCGGGTCGACCCCCGCACCTACCGCGCCGAGGTGGTGTTCACGGTCCGAGACGGCATCCGGCTGCCGACCGACAGCTCGGCCACCGTGACCAGCGACAGCCTGCTCGGCGGCAAGTACCTGGCGATCGACCCCGGCGGCGCCGAAGCGGTCCTGCAGCCCGGCGCCCAAATGACGCTGACGCAGGGATCGATCAGCCTGGAGCAGCTGCTGAGCAAGTTCATCTTCAGC
Organism: uncultured Acetobacteraceae bacterium; assembly: GCA_964247725.1. Lineage (GTDB taxonomy): Bacteria > Pseudomonadota > Alphaproteobacteria > Acetobacterales > Acetobacteraceae > Lichenicola. The sequence goes on from CAXTVM010000021.1 coordinate 33,185, forward strand.
GTCACCGATGCGATGTCGGCCCAGAAGAAGCCGGCACCCGGCCAGCCCGCACCCGGCCAGCCGGCGCCGGCGCAGCCCGCGCCGCCGCCGTGAGCGGGGCGGCGCCGACGTTCTGGCCACTGGCCGACGGCACGCCGGTCGCGTGCCGCGAGAAGCTCCACGTGCTGGCCGAGAACGAGTCCGAGCTGCGGGCGATGCTGCAGGACGTGTTCGACGACGCCGTGCTGATGGGGGTGGACGAGGCCTGGATGCGGCAGCGCCTGCTCGACGCGGTCGCAGCGCTGTCGAGCCCGCGCCGCCGGACCGGGTCGGCATGAAGCGCCGCGCGGTCGGGATGCTGCTGGCGATCCAGGCCGCCGGATCGGCGTTGGCTGGACGCGCCGCCGCTGCCGAGTACGTGGTGCCGCCGGTCATGCCGGTGCCGACCGCCTGGCAGGGCCGCGCGGCGGCGGTGGTGCGCATCCTCGACAAGATCGATGCGCACGTGAACACGCTGACCCTCACGGCCGGCGAGACCGGCAGCTACAAGGGCCTGGCGGTGACGGTGCGGAGCTGCATGGACCGTCCGGACGGCCTGCCGACCGACGCCGCCGCCTACCTCGACATCCAGGACCGGCACGGCGACGTGCCGCCGTTCAGCGGCTGGACGTTCTCGCGCGAGCCCGCCATCGGCGTGTTCGAGAGCCCGATCTACGGCGTGCAGCTGCAGTCCTGCGACGGCGCGGCGGTGGCGCCGATGGCGCCGCCGCTGCCGCTGCCGGCGCCACCGCCGGACTCCGCGGCACCGGACGACGCGGCAGCGACCGGCGCCGCGAACGCGCCCAATGCCGCCGGCTCGTCGGTCAGCGTCGACGCCCAGCCAGGCGCGCTCCCAGGGGCGCCGCCAGGGAGCGAGCCCGGCGACGACGCCCCGCGGCCCGAGGTCACGGCGCCCGCCAGGCCGGCGCCTCCCGGGCCGATGCCCCGGGCCGGGACGCCGCCCGGCGATGCCGGACCCGACGGCGACGCCGGACAGCCGAACCCGGTCTACCCCGACGGGCCGCCGTCCGCGCCGCCGGCAGCTTCGGCCCCGCCGCAATGACCCGGTCCCAGCCGGGACGGCCGCAACCGTCGGCTCCGTCGCCGGTTCAGGCCGCGTGAAAGCGTCCCTGCCGACCCCGGCCGGCACCCACCCCTTGCCCGGACCCGGCGAGGCGGCGTTCCTGCTCGACTTCGACGGCACCCTGGTCGACATCGCGCCGACCCCGGACTCGGTCACGGTGCCGGACGGCCTGGTGGCGGCGCTGCTCCGCCTGCGGGCGCTGTGCGGCGACGCGCTGGCCGTGATCAGCGGCCGGCCGATCGCCGAGATCGACCGGTTTCTGCCGGACGTGCCGTTTGCGGTCGCCGGCGAGCACGGCATCGCGCTGCGCCACGGTCCGGGCGAGCCGGTGGAGCGCGCCGACCTGCCGGCGCTGCCGCCGCACTGGCTGGAGGCGGCGGAGCGGCTCGCGGCCCGGCATCCCGGCACCGCGATCGAGCGCAAGCAGGCCGGGCTGGTGCTGCATTTCCGCGCCGCCCCCGATGCCGGCGAGACGCTGCGCGCCGCCGCCGCCGGCTGGATCGGAGGTGACGGCGGGCAGCACTTCCACCTGCAGCCGGCCAAGATGGCGTGGGAGATCAAGCCTGCCGGCATCGACAAGGAGACCGCGGTGCGCGCCGTCATGCAGCGGCCGCCGTTCGCCGGCCGCCGGCCGGTCTATGTCGGCGACGACGTCACCGACGAGGACGGCATCCGCGGCGCCGAGGCGCTGGGCGGCCTCGGCTACCGCATCCCGCGCGACTTTCCGGATCCGGCCGCGTTCCGCGCCTGGCTCGCAGCCTTGGCCGCAACATCCCCCAAGGCGGCGTCGTGGGGCGGCTAGTCGTCGTCTCCAACCGGGTGCCGTCGCCGCGCGAGGTGACGCAGGCGGCGGGCGGCCTCACGGTCGGGCTCGCCGACGCGATCCGGGGCCAGCCGACCCTATGGTTCGGCTGGTCGGGCAGCGCGCACGGCCGCGAGGGCGAGGCGCCGGAGCCGCAGGTCGCCGAGCACGGCGGCGTCACCTACGCCACCATCGAGCTCACCCCCCGGCAGCACAAGGGGTTCTACCAGGGGTTCTCCAACGGCATCCTGTGGCCGGTCTGCCATTACCGGATGGGGCTGATGCAGTACAGCCGCGACGAGCTCGAGACCTACCTCGAGGTCAACGCGCTGTTCGCGCGCTGCCTGCTGCCGCTGCTGCTGCCGGACGACGTGGTCTGGGTGCAGGACTACCAGCTGTTCCCGCTGGGGGCGGCGCTGCGCCGCGAGGGGGTGCGGACCCGGATCGGTTTCTTCCTGCACATCCCGTTCCCGCCCGAGCAGCTGTTCCGGGCGCTGCCCGGCGCCGACCTGCTGCTCCGGGACCTGGCCGGCTACGACCTGGTCGGCGTGCAGACCGAGCAGGACGCCCTCAACCTGAACGGGGCGCTGGAGGCGGTGGGCGTGGCGCTGCGGGCGCGCGCCTTCCCGATCGGCATCGACCCGAAATTGTTCGCCCGCCAGGCGGTCCGTGGCGAGAAGGCAAAGGAGAACGCCAGGCTGATCCAGGCGCTGAACGGCCGCGCGCTGATCCTGGGCGTCGACCGGCTGGACTACTCCAAGGGCATCCCCGAGCGCATCCGCGGCTTCGAGCGCATGCTGCAGCGGTTCCCGGCGCATCGCGGCCGGGTGTCGTTCCTGCAGGTGGCGCCGGTGTCGCGCGGCGAGGTCCCGGAATACAAGGCGCTGCGCCGGCAGCTCGACGAGCTGTCCGGCCGCATCAACGGCGAGTGGGCCGAGATCGACTGGCTGCCGCTGCGCTACATCACCCGCGGCCTGCCGCGGAAGGTGCTGGCCGGGGTGCACCGGCGGGCCCGGGTCGGGCTGGTGACGCCGCTGCGCGATGGCATGAACCTGGTGGCCAAGGAGTACGTCGCGGCCCAGGACCCGGCCGATCCCGGCGTGCTGGTGCTGTCGCGCTTCACCGGCGCAGCACCTGAGCTGGGCGACGCGCTGCTGGTCAACCCGCACGACCCGGACGAGATCGCAGAGGCGCTCGACCAGGCGCTGGGCATGGGGCTGCGCGAGCGGGTGCGGCGCTGGGAGGCGATGCATGCCGCGGTCGAACGGGTCACCGCCGCGAGCTGGGCGCGCGACGTGCTGGCCGCGTTGGCCGGCGTCGAGCTGAGGGCTGCTGCGTGAACGTGCGTCGCCTGCACCGGCTGGGCGCCCTGCAGGGCGGGTTCTGGATCCTGGCCGGCGCCTGGGCCCTCGGTTGGGTGGCGTGGGCGCAGTACGTCCAGGGCATGGCCCCGTGCGAGCTGTGCTTCTGGGAACGGTGGCCGTATCGCGCCCTCGTCCTGGTGGGCGTGGCCTGGCTCGGCGTCTCGCTGGCCGGGCGCGACCTCGGGCGGCTGCTGGTGGCTGCGGTGGTGCTGGTGCTGCTGGCGGCGATGGCGGTGGCGGGGCTGCATGTCGGCGTCGAGCAGGGCTGGTGGCCGAGCCCGCTGCCGGCCTGCGCGGCGCCGCGCTTCCACGGCGGCACGCTGGCCGAGCGCCTGGCGTTGATGCCGGCGCGCCCGGCCAAGCCGTGCGACGCGCCGAACCGGCTGTTCGCCTGGCTGCCGGTGTCGATGACGCTGCTCGACTTTCTCTATGCCGGCGCGTTGCTGCTGGGCGGCCTCTGGCTGCTGCCGAAACTGATCGAGGCGAGGGGACGGGTGCGATGAGCAAGACCGAGATCCAGACCGGGACCCGGGCGATGGCGAGACTGTTGCCGCCGCAGCCCGGCGAGCCGCTGGGGCGGGCCCGGCTGGAACGCATGATCCGGGTCGATCATGCCGGCGAGTACGGCGCCGAGCGCATCTACGCCGGCCAGATCGCCGTGCTCGGCCGCGGCCGGCACGGCGACGTGCTGCGCCACATGAAGGCGCAGGAGACCGTGCACAAGGAGACCTTCGAGGGGCTGATCGGCAGCCGGCGGGTGCGGCCGACGGCGCTGCTGCCGCTCTGGCACGCCGCCGGATACGCGCTCGGCGCTGTCACCGCGGCCCTGGGCGAGCGGGCGGCGATGGCCTGCACGGTGGCGGTCGAGGAGGCCATCGACGAGCACTACGCGGCGCAGGCGGCGGCTCTCGAGGAAGGCGACGAGGTCGAGCTGCGCCAGACCATCGAGACCTTCCGCCTCGAGGAGCTGGAGCACCGCGACATCGGCCTGGCCAACGAGGCCGAGCTGACGCCCGGCTACCGGCTGCTGTCGCGGGTGATCAAGGCCGGCTGCAAGGTCGCGATCGCGGCCAGCGAGCGGGTTTAACCCGCATGGACGGTCTCTGCGAGCGCGACGCCCTCGCCTGGGCCGAGCAACAGGCCGCACTGCTGGATCGCCTGGCGGCCGACGAGCGGCTGAACGCGGCCGTGGATTGGTCCAACGTCATCGGGGAAGTGCGCGACGTGGGGCTGTCGGAGTTGCGCGCCTGCCGCAGCCTGCTGCGGCAGGCCATGCTCAATTTGCTCAAGCTGCACGTTTGGCCGGACAGCCCGTCCTCGTCACATTGGCGCAGCGAGGTCAGGGCATGGCTCACCGATGCGGAGGATCGTCATACGACCTCGACCAGCTCTATCTGAAGGCACTCTACCTCGTGCGCGCAGAGGGAGACGCCAATAGCGAGATGCGGACGTTGCCCGAAGCATGTCCCTTCACGTCGGGCGAACTTTTGAACGTGGAACCGGATGTTGCGGCCCTGATGATCAAGATCGAGAACAACCATGGAGTGGACGCGGATCGTCAAACTCCCAAGGGCCGGTTGTTCGACGAGTAAGACCTGTTCAGTCGGGGCTAGGCCTAGTCATCCGAGCTGATGTCGTGATGCCGCGCATGATCGGTGGCAGACAGCTTTGATCCAGCTAAAACTCGAAGCTCAGCCGGATCGACGGGACATGCTCTCCCACGATGCCGGCAGCGGCATTGATGCGGCCCGATGCCCTGCAAGGACCAGGCTGAAGCCTTTGAGACTACCGAGCGATGCGGTTCCCGGAAGCCGGCTGCAGAGCGCTCCAGCTGCTCCAGGAAGGTCGCGTAGTCGCCCTGAACCGTCCCCGCAATGGTCCGGCGCCGACCTCGATCAGGGTCGGACGGCCGCATTCGTGATGTCGCCCCTGCACCTCAGGCGGATGCCGCTGTGCCGGTGGCCTATCGTCACGCCATTGTCGGGCTCGTCGAGCATGCTGCCCGTACGGTCCGTGACCCGTGCCATCGCGGGCATTGGGTCGGCCGGTTCAAAGCCCGCGCCGTCCCCGTCCATAGAACAGGCTGACCACGAACAGCACCAGGAAGATGAAGAACAGGATCTTGCCGATCGTCGCGAACTCGACGGCGACGCCGCCGAAGCCGAACACGGCGGCGATCAGGGCAACGAGCAGGAAGATCAGGGTCCAGCGCAGAAGGTCCATCGGTTCTACTCCTGGGAGGCGCAGCGATCGGCGCCGGTCGCGATGGGGCCAGGATCGCGGGTCGCCGGACGGTCGGCAAGGCTGTCTCATGATGAGGAAGGCCAGGGGCTTTGCCCCTGGACCCGTTGGGGCCGCGAGCCCCAGACCCCGATTCGTTAAGGGTCTACCTTCATGCAGGGACCATCTCCTCATGAATCGGGGCCTGGGGCCCGCGGCCCCAACGGGTCCAGGGCAGCGCCCTGGCCTTCTTCCAACGGCCAGAGACGCCGTCGCAGCGTCTCCAGCCCCTCCATGCGCACCATGCGGCCGTCCTCGAACACCGTCTGCAGCAGGCCCAGGCCCTCCTGTGCGCGGGTCTGCATCTCGTGCAGCACGAAGCGGTCGCCCTCCCGCTCCACCCGCAGCAGCCCGCGGGCCGAGTTCTTGGTGCCGGTGTCGGTCTTGGGCGCCTTGAACAGGACGCGGTCCTCGCCGTTCACCACCCCGAACGTGGCCTTGATCGCGGTGCCGAAATTGTCGCGGGTGACGTACTGGTAGGTATGGGAGCCGATCCCGAACACCATGTTGCCGGACGCGTACCCCTTGGCCGCCAGCGCCTCCAGGATGCGGCCGGCGCGGTCCAGCGTGACGGAATCGCCGTAGATCAGGCCGACCCTGGGGTTCAGCACCCGGTAGCCCTGCGCGGTGGTGGTGCCGCCGAAGACGTCCCACAGGCACGCGATGGCGCCCTTGTGTTCCGGCGTGCCGGGTGCCGCCGCCGGGTCGCCGGCGACGATGGCGACCGGGTCGCCGCTGTCGGGCCGGAACACGACCCGGGCCTGTCCCAGCGCGTCCGGCCGGCGCGCCAGGATCTCGGGCTTCAGCGCCGACGCGTATTCGGTGACCACGCGCCAGAAGTCCCAGGTGTCGCTGACGATGCTGACGATGCCCGACGGGTAGGTCTGCGTCACCAGGCGGCGGAAGGTGCCGATCTCGTCGTCCTCGCCGCCCATGCACATCACCGAGTGCTCGGTGGCCGGGACCGAACCGCCGATCAAGCCGGGTTCCGCATCCGGGTAGGTCGCCTCCAGGTAGTCGATCGCCGCGATGGTGTCGGTGCCGCGGAACGACAGCAGGTGGCCGGCGCCGCTGGTGGCGCCGTCATGGATGCCGGACATGCCGCGGGCGGAGAAGTCGTGCCCGAGCCACGGCAGCATCGCCGGGTCGGCGCCGGTGCGCTCGCCGTAGCGCGCGAACAGGCGGCGATACTCGTAGGCGGTGGTGGCCGAGGTGATCGCCTTCCACAGCTCCGCCGACAGCTGCGTCTCGATGTAGTTCGTGACCCAGTAGAACTCGGGCAGCGTGTTCACCAGGGTGAGCAGCGGGACGCGCATGTCCACCCGGCTGCCCTCCGGCAGCGCCTTGATGCGCAGCGGCAGGTAGCCGAGCGCGTGCAGGGCGGCGACATGGCCGACATCGACCGCGCCCTCGCCCAGCGCCAGGTCCATGCGGCGCTTGTAGGCGCCGACCACCTCCGCCTGCGGCCGATGGAAGAACGACTCGTTCCAGGCGTCGATCAGCAGCCAATGCGCCAGGCCCTGCAGGCCGAAGAACACGACGCGGTGGTCGAAGTCCGGCAGCACGTCGGCCGACTTGTCGCTGCGGCAGGTGAAGTTGGAATAGACCAGCGTGGTGCCGGGCGGGTACTGGCGGATGTGGCCGGTCTTGTAGAAGTCGGTCGCGTGCAGCGGCGAGATGCGCATGGCGCTGTCCTTATCCCTGGCCTTCAACCTCATGGACGAAGCGAACCGCCCGCCCGGCCGCACCGGCGCCCTATGGGAGGACGATGTTGAACTGGCGGTCGTCCTGCTCGAGCAGCGCCAGCAGGCGAGCGAACTCGGGGACGCCTTCGCCGGCCACCCGCCCGTCGGCGACGGCCCGGTCCAGCGGCGTCCGTCCCGTGAACAGCTCCAGCAGGACCGCGCGCGTCAGCCGCACGGCAGGGCCGCCGTCGCCCTCGCGGTGGTGCAGCACGGCGTTCTCGACGCTGACGGCGTGGCGGTCGCCCGTATCCTCGAAGGCGAGCGTGACGGCGATCGTCTCCGCCGCCGCCGTCTCCCCGTTCAGGTGCACCGAGAGGAACTCCAGGATCTCCGCAGCGGGCAGCGCTCGGAGCAGTCCGACGCCGCGTTGCCGCTTCGGTCCCGCGGCCGCCTCGTCGGCTCGGAGTTCCATCGCCCCGGTGAGGTAGAACGAGCGCCAGGCTCCGGACTCCGTCTGATAGCCGAGCTGCTCCAACGTGTCGGCCTGCAGGCGGCGCGCCTCGACGTGCGTCGGATCGGCGAACACCAGGTGGTTGACCAGTTCGGCGACCCACCGGTAATCGCCGGCCTGGAACGCGTCCCGCGCCTTCGTCAGCAGCGCGTCGGCGCCCCCGGCGAGCTCGACGACGCGCCGCCCGACTTCCACCGGCGGCAGCTTGTGCAGGTTGGCCGGGTTGCCGTCGAACCAGCCGAGATATTTCTGATACACCGCCTTGGTGTTGTGGCTCAGCGTCCCGTAGAGCCCGCGGGTATGCCATTCCGCCGCCAGCGTCGGCGGCAGCCGCAGGATTTCGGCGATCTCGACCGACGTCAGCCCCTGGTTGGCCAGGCGAACGGTCTGGTCGTGGATGTACTTGTAGAGATCGCGCTGCTGCTTGAGGAACGTCCTGGCTTCGTCCGCACCCCAGCGCGGCCAATGGTGGCTGGCGAACAACGCCTTGGTATCGGCGGCGAACAGGTGCAGGGCCTCGTCTATGTAATGACTCCATGCCCGCGCGTCGCGCACGGCCGCGCCGCGCGGCGTATAGACGTTGTGCAGGAGGCACGTGCAGTTCTCGGCCATGCAGAGCGCGCCGAACTGCGGGAAGAAGAAGTTCATCTCGGCCGGCGCCTCGGTGTCCGGCGTCATCTGGAACACGATCTCGACGCCGTCGATCGTCATGCGCTGGCCGGTGTGCCGTATGCTGACGGTTGGCGGGATCAGGCTGACCGCGCCGGTCGAGAGGGCCTTGCCGAGACCGGCGTCCACGTGACCCATCGCGTCGCGAGGCAGGGATCCGCCGTACATGTAGTCCGCCCGCCGGCCCATCGCGGCGCCCAGCAGCACCGTCTCGCTGATCGCCGCCTTCAGGAAGCCTTCCGGCGCCACGATCTGCAGCCCCGCGGCGACGTCCTCGTCGGAGATCACCCCGCGCACGCCGCCGTAATGGTCGGTATGACAGTGCGTGTAGATCACGGCGGACACGCTCTTCTCGCCCCGGTGCCGGCGCAGCAGCTTCAAGGCAGCGGCGGCCGGCTCTGCGGAGGTCAGGGGATCGACGACGATGTAGCCGTGCTCTCCCTCGATGAAGGTGATGTTGGCCAGGTCGAAGCCCCTGACCTGGTAGATGCCGGGCGTCACCTCGAACAGGCCGTGCAGGGCGTTCAGCTTGGCCTGACGCCACAGGCTCGGGTTGACGGTGTCGGGTCGTTCCCCTTCGAGGAAGGCGAACGGCGCCATGCTCCAGGCTCCGGGCACGTCGGCGTCCGGCAGGGTGCCGATGAAGCCGCGCCGCGCGTTCATGCCGTCGGACTGCAGATCGGCCGGGAGCTCCGCCTGCAGGGCTTCGTGCGCCTGTCGTGTGGCCGACGTGGCGCCCTTGCGGTCTGTCATGGTGTCCTCGCCTGGCTGGCCCGACTGCGACATCATTGGGCGATCCGCCGAACCGATACCAGAGACCCGGGCGGGCGGCCGATGGGGGGATGTCCGATCCAGGGATGATCCGACGCGGCGAGGCAGGAAGTTCACCGTGCCGATCGGATACCGAACGGACTCCGCCGCGGCCGAGGTCAGGGCCGCGGCCAGACGAGCGACGGATGCTCCACGGGCGCAGCGTCCGCCGGCGCCGACGACGATCCATGACCGGGGCAGCCGGGACGAGGCCTCCCGGGTCGGCTCGACGGCAAGGCGCCCGGCCAGCCGCCCGGGCTCGATGCAGCGCATCGGCTCCCGGGGAGGAAGGCCACGGCGCCGCCCCGGACCCGTCGAGGCCCCACCCCCCGATCGATTGAGAAGACCGCCCCCTCGCAAGCGCGCGATCCCCCCCCGGGGCGGATCGACGTCGAGGCGGAGCGAGCGTCGGGGATCAAGCGGCATGGGCTGAACGAGGCTCGGTGGCCACGCGTCGCCCCGCCGTTGCCTGGCAAGGCGGGCGGTCCGGCGCGGACGGGCCTGGATGGCCGATCGTTCGTGAACGGCCGTCTGTCGGCGCCGCGCTCTGGAGCCCTCTGCCGGACCGCTGCGGCCGGTGGAAGACGCTGCGCCGGCGGTTCAGCCGCCGGCGCCATGCCGCGGTGCGGGAGCGGGCGTTCGAGGCGCTCGCCGCACGATCGACAGCGCCATCGTCCGCGCCCGCCAGCAGGCAGCGGCCACGAAACGGGTCCCGGGATCAGGCGCCGGTGCGTTCCCGCGGGAGCCTGACCCCCAAGATCCGTCCCATCGGTACCCGCGATCGGGAGCGGTCGGTACACAGGGTCCCTGATCCCGTCGCCAATTCCGTCACGACACGCTCTCCAGCTCCTGTTCGGCTTCCAGCCAGACCGCCTCGGCCGCAGCCTCCTCGACCACGATCGCGGCCAGGCGGGTGTTCGCAAGCGCGACCTCGGCCGTCTGCCCGGACGATCGGTAGAGCTTCGGATCGGCCAGCCTCGCCTCCAGCGCCGCCCGCTCGGCCGCGAGCTTCGCCAGCAGCGCCTCCGCATCGCGGGCGCGCTTGCGCAGCGGCGCCATCGCGCGGCGCTGCTCGGCGCGGTCGCGGCGGTCGTCGGCGCGGGCCGGGGCAGGGGACGCGCCCGGCCGGCACGGCGCCTCGCGGGCGGCGGCGCGGGCGCGGTCGGCCAGCCAGGTGCGATAGTCGGCGATGTCGCCCTCGAACGGCGCCACCCGCCCGTCGCTCACCAGCCACAGCCGGTCGGCCACCAGCTCGACCAGGTGCGGGTCGTGGCTGATCAGCAGCACCGCCCCCTCGAACTCGGCCAGCGCCCGGATCAGCGCGTCGCGCGCGTCGAGGTCGAGGTGGTTGGTCGGCTCGTCCAGGATCAGCAGCTGCGGCGCGTCCCGCGTCGCCAGCGCCAGCAGCAGCCGCGCCTTCTCGCCGCCCGACAGGTCCCGCGTCGGCGTGTCGGCGCGGGCGGCGTCGAGCCCGAACCGCGCCAGCTGCGCCCGCACCGCCGTCGGCAGCGCCTGCGGCAGGGCCCGGCCCATGTGCTGCACCGGCGACTGGTCCGCCACCAGCTCGTCGGTCTGGTGCTGCGCGAAGTAGCCGACCTTCAGCTTCGGGCTGTGCTGCATCCGGCCGTGCAGCGGGGCCAGCCGCCCGGCGATCAGCTTGGCGAAGGTCGACTTGCCGTTGCCGTTGGCGCCCAGCAGCGCGATCCGGTCCTCCATGTCGATCCGCAGCGACAGGCCGCGCAGCACCACGTGCTCGCCGTAGCCGATGTCGGCCCGCTCCAGCGTCAGCATCGGCGGCGCCAGCCGCGCGGGCGGGGGGAACGCGAACCGGGTCGGCACGTCCTCGACCACGCTCTCGATCGCCGGCAGCCGCTCCAACGCCTTGATCCGCGCCTGCGCCTGCCGCGCCTTGGTGGCGCTCGCCCGGAACCGGTCCACGAACGACTGCATGTGCGCCCGCCGCGCCGCGATCCGCTCGGCGGCGCGGCCCTGCTGCAGCGCCTGCTCGGTGCGGATGCGCACGAACTCGTCGTAGCCGCCGGGCGTCAGGCTGAGCCGGCCGCGGTCGAGGTGCGCGATCGCCTCCACCGCCCGGTCCAGCAGGCCGCGATCGTGGCTGACGATCAGCGCCGCCCCCGGGAACCGCGCCAGCCACCCCTCCAGCCACAGCGTCGCCTCCAGGTCGAGGTGGTTGGTCGGCTCGTCCAGCAGCAGCAGGTCGGGCGCCAGGAACAGCGCGGTCGCCAGCGCCACCCGCATGCGCCAGCCGCCGGAGAAGTCGTCCACCGCCTGCCCCTGCGCCGCCGCGTCGAAGCCCAGCCCGGACAGGATCGTCGCCGCCCGCGCCGGCGCGCCGTCCGCGCCGATCGCGCGCAGCCGCTCGTGGATGTCGGCCAGCCGCATCGGCTCGGTCGCACGCTCGGCTTCCGCCAGCAGCGCGGTGCGCTCCACGTCCCCGGCCAGCACCGTGTCGAGCAGCGACGCCGGACCGGACGGCGCCTCCTGCCGCACCCGCGCCATCCGCGCCCGGCCCGACAGCCGGATCGTGCCGCCGTCCGGCTGGATGTCGCCGGCGATCGCCGCCAGCAGCGTCGACTTGCCGGCCCCGTTGCGGCCGACCAGCCCGATCCGGCGGCCGGGATCGACCGTCAGCTCGGCGCCGTCCAGCAGCACGCGGCCGGCGATGCGCAGGGTCAGGTCGGACAGCACCAGGAGGCTCACGCGACATCCTCAAGTAAGGCCAGGGCGCTGCCCTGGACCCGCCAAGGGCAGAGCCCTTGGAACCCGTTCGTTATAGCTGCTAAGTCGCGGCCATACCTCCAGGAGACATGCCATGGCGATCGAGCAGACCCTGTCGATCCTCAAGCCCGACGCGACCCGCCGCAACCTCACCGGGAAGATCAACGCGCTGTTCGAGGACGCCGGCCTGCGCATCGTCGCACAGAAGCGCATCCAGCTCTCCGAGGCGCAGGCCGGCGCGTTCTACGCCGTGCATAAGGAGCGCCCGTTCTACGCCAGCCTGGTCTCCTCGATGACCGCCGAGCCGGTGGTCGTGCAGGTCCTGCAGGGCGAGAACGCCGTGGCGAAGCACCGCGAGGTGATGGGCGCCACCGACCCGAAGAAGGCCGAGCCGCACACCGTCCGCGCCCAGTTCGCAGAGAGCATCGAGGCCAACTCCGTGCACGGCTCCGACAGCCCCGAGAACGCCGCCACCGAGATCGCCTTCTTCTTCGCCGGCACCGAGATCCTGCCCTGAAAGCCCGTTCGAGGATGGGGTATGCCGAGCGAGAGTGCCGCGCCAGCGGCACGGCCGGCGTGTCCTTCGAGAACCGGAGCGCAGCGGCCTCCTGGCCGTGAGCACCGGAAGCGGAGAAGGGCACGTTGGATCGCCGGCAGACGCCATCCTCGAACGGGCCTTGAGCGCCGGCGCGGCCGCCCTCCCGGACGCGCCCGCCCGGCCCGCACGCCGCGCCGGCGCCCCGATGATCGCCGCCGCGGTGATCGGCAACCTGCTGGAGGTGTTCGACTTCATCGCCTACGGCACCTTCGCCGTGATGATCGGTCACGCCTTCTTCCCGGCTCACGACCCCTTCATCAACCTGCTGCTGTCCGTCTCCACCTTCGCCGTCGGCTTCGTCACCCGCCCGCTGGGCGCGATCGTGGTCGGTGCGCTCGCCGACCGCAGCGGCCGCCGCGCCGGCATGCTGGTCTCGCTCGCCCTGATGGGGCTGGGCAGCCTGATCATCGCCGTGCTGCCGACCTACCGCAGCATCGGCCCGGCCGCCCCCTGCCTGCTGGTCCTGGCCCGCCTGATCCAGGGCCTGGCCTGGGGCGCCGAGGCCGGCCCCGCGACCACCTACCTGCTGGAGAACGCGCCCCCCGGCCGCTCCGGCCTGTTCAGCTCCTGGCAAGCCGCGAGCCAGATGCTGGCCGTGCTGGCCGCGGGCCTGCTCGGCTACGGCGCCAACGGCCTGCTGGGCTCGGCCGCGATGGAGTCCTGGGGCTGGCGCCTGCCCTTCGCACTTGGCGTGCTGGCGGTCCCGCTGGGCCTCGTGCTGCGCCGCGGCCTGGAGGAGGCGCCGATCCCCAACGCGGCCGGACCGGCGCCGGACCGCCTCCGCCTGCTGTTCTCCGGCGGCCCCCTGCCGCTCCTCTGCGCCCTGATGCTCCTGACCGCCGGCACCGTCAGCCAGTACTTCGTCAACTACACCACCACCTACGCCCTGACGGTGCTGCACCTACCCACCGGCCTGGCCCTGCTCGGCACCGTGGTGGTCGGCGTCGCCGGCACGCTGGCCGCCCTGGGCGCCGGCCACCTGTCCGACCGCATCGGCCGCATCCCGGTGATCGTGCTGCCGCGCCTCGCCCTGGGCCTGCTGATCCTGCCGCTGCTGTGGCTTCTCGACGCCTACCCCGACGCCTGGACCTTTTCCGCCGTCGCCGCCACGATCGCGGTCTTGCAGGTGGGCGGCTTCGCCGGCTCGGTGGTGCTGCTGGTCGAGCTGTTCCCGCCCGCCGTCCGCACCACCGGCTTCGGCGCCCTCTACGCCATCGCGGTCTCGCTGTTCGGGGGGACGGCGCAGATCGTGTTCACCGCGTTGATCCACTGGACCGGTGACCCAGCCTCGCCGGCGTGGTATTTGGCTGTAGTCAACCTGCTGGCCGTTGCGGCTGCCCTAGGCTTGCGAAAGAACAGAGCAAATATTGCCGGTTGACGTTTTATCTCAAACTTTCATAATAGATTAATAAATTATGAGTATCTATATGAAATCATCAAAGCTATTTCTAGTAGCATACAGCTGAGCACCAAAACTCATTGTGGCAAGCTTACTCCGGCCACTAAACTGTAGCCGGGAACATCGCAGCGAACCGCATCCAGCTCCATCTTTCTGGGATGAGCTAAAATAGTTCAGGATAGACATTTTGGAGTTAAGACATAGTGAGGCTGTCTCATTGCCCGGTTTGCTCAAATTTATGGATGCAGCTTTCATCTTTGTCGCGAAAGTTATCGTAACCGGAAATTTGTATGAGATATCGCCCCCGCTGTGGATGCTTATCATGTCAATTTGACCTTGTACTTGTGCTTTAACAAGATAATTTCCTTGTGATCGATAATAGTCTTCCATGCGTGCATTGTTAGAATCATTCGCATCTGAGAAGAGCATCACAAAACAATCTTTAGAGTTAAAGCCTGAGAGACTGGAATTGCAGCCAACCAAGTTGTCAAGTGACCGCTCAGATTTTTTGCAACTATAAGAGGATCATCATGTGAATGTACTTCATTATCCGGCGGATAAGTTTTAAACTCTCCATGTTTAAGGAGTGAATGAATACCATAGCTTCTATTAAAACTATTGTAGTATAAAGCAACAGAGCTGATATATAAATCTCCATCACCTGAGTTTATAAAAGAAATAAAATAGAATTGTTTACGCCAGCATTAAAGCTCAAAACTTTCACCTTATCTTGCCAAGCTATCACACGACGCACCTGAGGCGCATTGCTCAAGCAAAATATTAGAGCAGTGCTAACAACTGTCATTAAACTGGTTAATCCTGCTAAAAATATAAGGATGTTTCGGGTCTTAGATAAAGCTGTTTTACAAGTGGGACATACTGTCGCTTTTTGCGGAATACCTGAGGCGCAATAGGGGCAATCCTTAGTCTGGATATCCTGGATATTTTCATCTATCACTGTGATCTTCCTCATTCCATCTTGACGTGTTAATCGACCATCACCTACCACAGATGAAGATTAAACGCTTCTCTTTCTTCTGATGCAAATATGAATTAGAAGATGCTTTAGAACGGCTTCTACCAATACCACCAGGATCTTTCAATAAGATAGACTTTACTTCAATATAACAAATATTTGCAGTCAAGGTCAAACAGTTCAAGCAAGACGGAGAAGTAGATACTGACGCTGACTTTGATCCGTCTCTTGGAATAACCGAGCAATGTCTTACATTCCTACCAATGGTTCTCCTCCCGCTCGACATCGCCCGCATCTACCTCGAACCCGCCGTCGAGACCCACCCCCGCGGCCGCGAGATCCTGGCCCGCTTCCCCCAAGCCGAGCGCATCCCGGTCGCCTCCCACTGGCGCATCCCCGAGCTCCGCGACGCCGACCCCGGCGACTACCTCGCCG
>CAXTVM010000022.1:0-46777 GCA_964247725.1 uncultured Acetobacteraceae bacterium
GCCTTCCTACCCCGCCGCCTGCTTGTTGCCGGACCCCTTCGCCGGCTGGTCCGGCACCACGTGCACCTTCTGACCGGCGGCGAGGTCGGTCGGCGGGTTGACGATCACCTTCTCGCCGCCGTCCAGCCCGTCGCGCAATTCGGCCTCGGTGCCGGTGTCGCGGGCGATGTTCACGGGGCGCATCTCCACCTTGCCGTCCTGTCCGACCACGGCGACGTGCAGCCCGGCGGCATCGAAGATCAGCGCCGCGTCGGGGATCACCACCTGCGGCGCCGCCCGCTTCACGTCGAACGCCACGTCGACGAACAGGCCGGGCTGGAGCTTGTCCTCGTGGTTGTCGATGTCGACCTCGACCAGCAGCGAGCGCGAGTTCTGCGCCAGGCTGTCCGAAGACCGCGACACCACCGCCTTGAATACCTGACCCGGCAGCTCCGGCACCGACACGTGCGCCGGCAGCCCGTCATGGATGCCCGCGAACTCGCTCTGCGGCACGTAGACCTGGGTCCGCAGCACGTCGTCGCGATCGATGTGCAGCAACGCCGTCCCGGAGACGGTGTCGCTCTGCACCAGCGCGCCCACGTCGACGTCGCGCTGCGTGATGACGCCGTCGAACGGCGCGGTTACCCGCTCGAACCCGGTCAGCGCCACCAGCCGGTCGACCGTCGCCTGCTGGGCGCGGACGTTGGCCACCGCGACGCCGATACCGGCCTGTGCCGATTGCACGCTCTTTATGTCGACATCGGCGCTGGTCGCCAGGTTGTCGCGGTTCTGCTTGGTGTCCCAGCCCTCGCTGGCCAGGATGTTGGAGCGCTTGCTGTTGATGCCGGCCAGCTTCGAGGTCGACTTCGCCTGCTGCAGGCTGGTCTGTGCCTCGGTCAGCTGCGCCTGCATCTGGCCGAGCTGAGCTACGGCCTGGGTGAGCTGCTGGTCGAGGTCGGGGGCCGCGATCTTCAGCAGCAGGTCACCCCTCTTCACGTGGCTGCCGATATCGACCAGGCGCTGGCTGATGTAGCCGGTGGCACGCGCATACAGGTCAGCCTCGTCGAAGGCGACGGTCTGGCCGGGCAGCTGAGTGGCGGTGACGTCCGAGGTCCGCTTCACCGTCGCCAGATGCACGTCCGGCACGCTGGCCTGAGCCTGCTTGAGCGTGTCGGTGGCGTCGCTCGACTGGCGCCAGTGGATGAACGCGCCCCATCCGACCAGCAGCGCCAGCGGTACTAGGACGAACAACGCCAGCCGGCGCCGCGGCGGCGGCGGCTGCTCTTCGTCCCGGCGCTGGTCGTGATCCGGCCGGGGCCGGTCCGCCTCCCGCGCGACCGGGGCGGCATCCTGGGGTGCATCGTCCACCTCGGGCGCACGGTGGTCGTGAAGGTCGAGCGGGCTCATACGTAGTCCTCCGGGGCATGCACCGGCCCCCTGCGCAGCAGGCTGTACAGGAATGGCACGAACAGCAGCGTCGAGCACGTGCCGACGCTGATGCCGCCGATCACCGCGCGGGCCAGGGCCGCATTCTGCTCGCCACCCTGCCCGAGATCGAGCGCCATCGGGATCAGGCCAACCACCATGGCGCCCGCCGTCATCAGCACCGGCCGCAGCCTGGCCTCGCCGGCGGCGATGGCGCCCTCGATCGCCGAGCAATGATGCTGCTCGCGATACTCACGGGCGAACGTCACCAGCAGAATGGAGTTCGCCGACGCCACGCCCACGCTCATGATGGCGCCCATCAGCGAGGCGATCGAGAACGTCGTCTGCGTGATGAACAGGCTGAGCACGATGCCGCAGAACACCAGCGGCAGCGCGCAGATCACCACGAACGGATCGCCCCAGTCCTGGTAGTTCAGCACCATCAGCAGGTAGACCGCGATCACCGCCACCGCGAGCCCGATCTCGATGTGCGTGAACGCGCTGTTCATGCTCTCAATCTGGCCGCGCACGACGATCTTGTCGGGCGCCTTCAGGTGCTTCTGCTCGTCCAGCACCACGCGGTTGATCTCAGCCGCAGCAGAGCCCAGGTCCTTGTCCTGCACCGACGCGTAGACGTCGTAGGTCGGCTCGGTGTTGACGTGGCTCAGCACCGACTGCTCGGTGTCGCGGTGGAAGGTGGCGACGTTGCTGAGCAGGCTGATCGGCTGCGTCCCGTTGACGCTGCCGGTGTTGACGACCAGAGGCGTGTTGGCGACCTCGGCCAGGTGGTCTAGGCGATACTCCGGCGTCTGCAGAGTGAGCTGCCACGGGGTGCCGGTCTTGGGGTCGGTCCAGAAGTTGGGCGCCACCTGGAAGCTGCCCGAGAGCTGGATGTTGAGCTGGTTGGCGACGTCCTGTTCAGTAAGGCCGAGCTCGGCGGCACGTTCGCGGTTGATCTCGGTCAGGAACTCCGGCGCGTCCACCACCTGCTGCAGGTGGACGTCGACCAGGCCCGGCAGGGTCTTCAGGCGCCGCTCCAGCGTCTGCGCCATCGCCAGGTCGATGTCCTGGTGGCGGCCGTGCACCTGCACGTCGATCTGCGACGGCACCCCGAAATCCAGGATCTGGGTGATGATGTCGGCCGGCTGGAAGTAGAAGGTCGTGTCGGGGAACCGCTGGCGCAGCACCACGCGCAGCTTCTTCACGATCGGCGTGCCGACGGTGCCCGGCTTCAGCGTGACCAGCACCTGGCCGTCCGAATAGGCGACGAAGGTGCCGTCGTTGAAGGCCAGGTTGTAGTTCACCGACGGCAGGCCGATGTTGTCGACGATGGTCTGAACCTTGCCCGGCCCGGCCGTCTGGCGGATGGTGTCTTCGATCTGCTGGAACAGCTTGGCGGCCTCTTCGATGCGGGTGCCGGAACGGGCGCGCACGTGCATCGTGATCTGCCCGCTCTCGATCGCCGGGAAGTAGTCCTGGCCCAGGAACGGGAAAAGGCAGGCGCTCAGCAGCAGCACTGCGCCAACCACGCCGCCGGTGACCAGGCGCCGCTCCAGCACCACGTGCAGCAGGCCGATATAGCCGCGGTGGAACCGGTCGAAGCCGCGCTCGAAGCCGGAATGGATGCGGCCGAACAGCCCGGGGGAGCGGCCCTCCTCGCTCTTCGCATCCTCCTGGCGCTGCTGCTCGGGCCCTACCAGCACATCGATCAGGATCGGCACTAGGGTGCGCGACAGCAGGTAGGAGGCCAGCATGGCGAACACCACCGCCAGCGCCTGCGGCGTGAAGATGTACTTGGGCGCACCCACCAGGAACAGCACCGAGACGAACGCCGAGCAGATGGAGAGCGTCGAGATCAGCGTCGGCTTGGCGATGGTGGCCGCCCCCTCGACCACCGCCTCCCGGAACGGGGTGCCGGATTCCAGCACCCGGTAGGTGTTCTCGATCGCCACCGTGGCGTCGTCGACCAGGATGCCGACGGCCAGGGCCAGGCCGCCCAGCGTCATCACGTTCATGGTCTCGCCGATCGCCGCCAGCACGGCCAGCGAACTCAGCACCGCCAGCGGAATCGAGACCAGCACGACCAGGGTGGCGCGCCAGGAGCCCAGGAACAGCAGGATCATCAGCCCGGTCAGCCCGGCGGCGATCACGCCTTCCTCGGCCACGTCCTTGATCGCCTCGGAGACGAACACCGACTGGTCGAACAGCGAGACGATGTGCATGTCCTTCGGCGCGGCCGCGATGATGCCCGGCAGCATCGACTTCACCGTGTCGACGATGTCGAGCGTCGAGGTGGCGCCGTTCTTCAGCACCGGCAGCAGCAGGCCGTTCTTGCCGTTGACGTGCACCATGTTCTGCTGCGGCGGGCCGCCGGCGCGGGCCCAGCCGACGTCGCGCAGCAGGATCGGCGAGCCGTTCACCAGCTTGATCGGGATGGTGTTGAGCGCGTCCAGCACCCGCGGCAGCGTGTTCAGCCGCATGATGAACTGGGTCTGGCCGAACTTCGCCAAGCCCGAGGGCAGCGTCAGGCTCTGCGCGTTGACGGCGCTCACCACCTGCTGCGGCGTCAGGTTGTAGGCCTGCAGCGCGTGCGGATCGAGGTCGACCATCACCTGCTCGGGTACGCCGCCATAGGGCGGCGGCATGGTCGAGCCCGGAACCGTCTGCAGCGTGGCGCGGATCCGGAAGCGCACGTAGTTGTAGACGTCGGCTTGGCTCTCGACCTCGGAAGTGGCCGCGATCTGGATCACCGGCACCGACGAGGCGGAGAACCGCAGCACCACCGGCGGCTGGATGCCGGGCGGCAGCAGGCCGCGGATGGCGTTGGTGGCGCCGATCACCTGGCTCAGCGCCAGGCTGATGTCCACGTTGGGCTGGAAATACACCTTGGTGATGGTGATCCCCTGCAGCGTGGTGCTCTCCATGTCGCGGATGCCGACGACGTTGTTGGAGAGGGCGAGCTCGCTGTACGAGGTGACCTGGTTCTGCATGTCCGGCGTGTCGAGGCCAGTATAGGTCCAGATGATGGTGACGACGGGGATGTTGACGTCGGGCAGCACGTCCTTGGGCATCACCACCGCGGCGCCGCCGCCGGCCAGCGTGATCAGCACGGCCATCACGTAGAAGGTGATGCGGTACTTCAGCGCGAACTTGATCAGACCCATGCGATGCCTCTCCCGCGCCGGCCCACGGGCCGCGCGCATCGACGCCCATGTCGCAACTTGGGCTCACCTCCACAAGAAGTTCCACTGTGATTTAGCATTTCGGACGCCCCCGCCCTATCGTCGCCGGCCGGGTCCCGGTGCCGATCGGCCTTGACCCCATCGCCGCCTCGAGGTGAGAACTAAACATGAACGACTTGTTCTCCCGGATGCCCAAGCCACCCTCGACCCCACCGGCGCCGGTGCCGCCGCCGTCGCGCCGGCAGGCGGCGAAGCCTGCCCCGCCCCCCGCCGAGCCCGGCTACTCCGCCCGCGACATCGAGGTGCTGGAGGGACTGGAGCCCGTCCGCCGACGCCCAGGCATGTATGTCGGCGGCACCGACGAGGCGGCCCTGCACCACTTGGCCGCCGAGATCATCGACAACGCCATGGACGAGGCGGTGGCGGGGCACGCCACCACCATCGACGTGGCGCTGGAGGCGGGCAACCTGCTGTCGGTGCGCGACAACGGCCGCGGCATCCCGGTCGACCCGCATCCGAAGTTCACCGACCGCTCGGCGCTGGAGGTCATCTTCACCACGCTGCATTCCGGGGCCAAGTTCTCCAACAAAGCCTACGCCACCTCCGGCGGGCTGCACGGGGTCGGCTCCTCGGTGGTGAACGCGCTGTCGTCGCGGCTCGACGTCGAGGTGGCCCGCGACCGCGCCGTGTGGCGGCAGTCATACGAGCGCGGCCGCCCGCTGGGCCCGCTGGAGAAGGTGGGCCCGACCCAGAACCGCCGCGGCACGTCGCTGCGCTTCGTGCCCGACGCCGAGATCTTCGGCGCCCTCGCCTTCTCGGCGGCGCGGCTATACCGGCTCTGCCGCTCGAAGGCGTTCCTGTTCCGCGGCGTCACCCTGCGCTGGGAGTGCGACCCCTCCCTGGCCAAGCCGGACGTGCCGGAGCGGGCGGTGCTGCACTTCCCCGGCGGGCTGGCCGACAGCCTGCGCGACGAGCTCGGGCCGGCGCCGTCGCTGCTGTCGGAGCTCTGGTCCGGCGAGGCCGACCTGCCGGCGGGGCCGGGCGGCCTCGCCACCGGTCGGGTCGAGTGGGCGGTGGCCTGGCTGGAGTCGGGCGAGCCGGCGCTGGCCTCGTTCTGCAACACAATCCCAACCCCGCAGGGCGGCACCCATGAAACCGGTTTCCGCAACGCGCTCCTAAAGGGGTTGCGAAACTGGGGCGAGCAGCGCGCCAACAAGCGCACCGGCCAGATCACGCCCGACGACCTGCTCGGCGCCGTCGCCGCCAAGCTGTCGGTGTTCATCCGCGAGCCGCAGTTCCAGGGCCAGACCAAGGAGCGGCTGGCCAGCGCCGAGGCGACCCGGCTGGTCGAGACCGCGCTGCGCGACCGCTTCGACCACTGGCTGGCCGGCCACCCGGCGCAGGCCGACGCGCTGCTGGCCGCGATCGTCGAGCGCGCCGAGGATCGGCTGCGCCGCCGCGAGCAGAAGGACACCAGCCGCAAGAGCGCCACCAACCGGCTGCGCCTGCCCGGCAAGCTCACCGACTGCACCCGCACCAAGGCGGCCGAGACCGAGATCTTCCTGGTCGAGGGCGACAGCGCCGGCGGCTCCGCCAAGCAGGCGCGCAACCGCGAGACCCAGGCGATCCTGCCGCTGCGGGGCAAGATCCTGAACGTCGCCAGCGCCTCGGCCGAGAAGCTGCGCGGCAACCAGGAGCTGCGCGACCTGGTCGAGGCGCTCGGCTGCGGCCAGGGCGCCCGCTACGACGCCGCCCGGCTGCGCTACGGCCGCGTCATCATCATGACCGATGCCGACGTCGACGGTGCCCACATCGCCTCGCTGCTGATGACCTTCTTCTACCGCGAGCTGCCGCAGCTGATCGCCGGCGGCCACCTGCATTTGGCGCAGCCGCCGCTGTTCCGGCTCACCCACGGCGCCAAGACGGTCTATGCGATGGACGACCGCGACCGCGAGCGGAAGCTGAAGTCGGCGTTCAAGGCGGGCGCCAAGGTCGAGGTCAGCCGCTTCAAGGGGCTGGGCGAGATGCCGCCCGGCGACCTCAAGCGCACTACCATGGACCCGGCGCAGCGCACGCTGCTGCGGGTGGTGGCGGCACCCGAGGACCACACCGCCACCGAGGACCGGGTCGAGAGCCTGATGGGCCGGCGGCCGGAGCTGCGGTTTCAGTTCATCCAGGACAACGCGCGCTCGGCTTCGGACGAGATGCTGGACGTTTGAGGAAGGCCAGGGGCTCCGTCCCTGGCCTTTGCTTGGCGTCCCGCTACGCTCCCCCCATGAAGGTGCCCCTGCTGTCGGCCATCGCCCTGTTCGTACCCCTAGCCGGCTGCGTCGCCCGTGGCGGCGGCGGCATCACCAACGTGACGCCGGTGCCGCTGCAGGAAGGCGCCAACCTGGTGCCGCACCTGGCGCCGGACGGCCGCCAGGGGCTGGTAGTCGAGGGCCGCCAGCCGGACGCGCGGGCGCCGCTGATCATGACCATGCTGCCCCGCGCCGAGGGACAGCGCGGCTGGGACGTGGTCGAGGTCGAGGCCGCCAACGGCAGCCGCCTGCCCACGTTCGACGGGCGCGGGCGGGCGGTGGTGTTTGCCCGCGCCAAGGTCGGCGGCATCCCGGCGACGCTGCTGCTGGTGGCGGCCCCGGACCCCGGCGATCCCGCAGCGCCCGGCACGCCGCGCCGCATGCTGGTGCAGACGCTGCGCCTGCAGGCGGACGAGACCAGCGCCCGCTTCGAGCCGCTGCGCACCGAGACCACGCACGGCCGCTACTGCAGCGGCACCGACGCGCTGGCGGCGACCTATCGGCTGGCGCTGCCCGAGGATGGCTGGAACACCGGCGTCTGTCGCGGAAGCGGCTCCTGAGCCGTGACGGCATCTTGCGAATCGGCACGGGGCAATCCTAATATGCGTTTGCAACCAACTGAGAGGAGGTGATCCAGTGTCTCATTGCCTGACAACGGCTCCACGCGGAGTGACCTGGATGGCCCCCCTCTCCAACGAGAAGGCGGTCTGACCGGACACTTGCGTTCGGGTCGACAGACAATGTGGGCCTCGGGGGTAACCCCGGGGCCCTTTTGTTGTCCATCGCCGAATCGTAGTCCAGTCGAGACTGGAGTGTGTCCGATGAGAGTGCCGCGCAGCGGCACGGCCGGCGTGACCGCCCGGAACCGGAGCGGCGCGGCGTCCTGGCCGTGAGCAGATGGTAAGCGGAGACGGGGACGTCGGGAGCGCCGGCACAACGCATTCCCGGACGGGCGTTCAGCGAGCGGCGAGGCGGAATCGGACGGGTCTGTCCGGCTGCGTCGTGACCAGGCCGCGCGGCACAACCTCGCCGCCGCCCGGCAGGCTGAGCCGGTAGCGGCGCAGCAGCCGGGCGAGCACCAGGGTAGCCTCTGCCAATGCGAACTGCGCGCCGACGCAGATCCGCGGCCCGGCGCCGAACGGCATGTAGACCATGCGGTCCGGCGGCGACTGGCTCGGCAGGAAGCGCCGTGGGTCGAACTCGTTCGGCCGGCTCCAATGCGCCTCGTGCCGATGCAGCACCCAGGGTGAGATGCTGACGATGGTGCCGGCCGCGACCGCCTCGCCGGCCAGCACATCGTCGGCCACCGCTTCCCGCACCAGCAGGTAGGCTGGCGGATACAGCCGCAGCGTCTCGTCGATCACCGCCCGCGTGGCCACCAGCCGCGGCAGCGTCCGCGCGGCACCGTCGGGCGACAGGTCGAGTCCGGCCGCCTCGGCGGCGATCGCCTCCTGGTGCTCGGGCAGCCGCGCCACCGCGTAGCAGGCCCAGAACAGCGTCACCGCGGTGGTCTCGTGGCCGGCCAGGATCAGCGTCGAGACCTCGTCGCGCAACAGCGCGTGGTCGAAGCCGGCACCGGTCTCCGGATCGCGGGCAGCGCGCAACAGGTCGAACAGGTCGCGCGACGGCGCCGCGTCTGCCCCTCCCGCCCCTGGCTCCCCTGGCGGGTCCTGGGCGGCACGGGCGGCGATGATGCGGTCCATCAGCGCCAGCCAGTCCTGGCGGAAGGCGCTTCGGCCGCGGTCGAGCGGCGTGGTCCAGCCGGCCGGCATCAGCATGTCGAGCAGCCCGACCTTGGCGAAGTCGCGCGCGTAGCGCATCAGCAGAGCGCGCAGCGGCGCCCCGAACGCGGCCATCTCCAGCGAGAACATCGACTGCCCGGCGATGTCGAGCGTGAGGCGCTGCAGCAGCGGCATCAGCTCCACCGGCCGTCCGCCCAGCGTCGCGAACTCGTCCTCGGCGCGCGCCGCCACGGTGACGATGTGGCGCGCCAGGATCGGCATCACCCGCGGCGCCAGCGCCGGCGCGATCACCCGGCGTTGGTGGCGCCAGGCCTCGCCCTCGGCCAGGAACAGCCCCTCGCCCAGCACCGGCCGCAGCACCCGGCGGGCGGGCTCGTTGCGGACGTAGTTCTCGTGGTTCCCCAGCAGCACGTGGCGGATGGCGGCCGGATCGTTCAGAAGCAGCTGCTGCCGGCCGAGGAACCGGCCGGGCAGCACCAGCTCGCGATAGGCCGGCGCTCCCCACAGCTCGAGCGGGTTGCGCCGCAGCACCAGGAACGCCTCCGGCTGGCTGCGCAGGCGGATCGGGATCGGCGGCCGCGGCAGCGCCGCGGCGTGAACGGTGTCGAGCATGTGCTGGAGGTGCCACGGCGGCCGGCGCCGGGGAAGCCCGCGGCCGCACACTGTGTCGGGAAGCCGCGGCCGGCTGGCCTGCTGGCGGCGGATCGGGCGATCAGCCGGTCGATGCTCGGCGACCGGCCCCGCCGCCGGCCGACGCCGCCGACGATCGGCAGGGATCAGCCCGGCGGCGCGGCGGCGGCGCTGACGGCCCGCAGGGAACCGGACGGGGCCAAGGCCGGCAGAGGCGCCTGGACCGGGGACGAAGCCTGAGCCTGGGTCTGAGTTTGCGCTTGGGTCAGCGCCGTCACCGCGGGGTCGAACACGCGGGTGAAGGAGGACGGGTAGATCCCCATCCACAGCGTGATCGCGGCCAGCGGCGCCAGCACCGCGACCTCGCGCGGCGACAGGTCGCGCAGCAGCGCCGCCAGCGAGGCTCGGGCCGGTCCGCCGGCCGCCTCCGACATGCCGTCGAACAGCACCCGACGATACATCACCAGCATGTAGACCGCGCCCAGGATCATCGCCATGCCGGACAGCAGCGCCACCCAGAAGCCGACATGGATGGCGCCGATCATGACCAGCAACTCGCCGACGAAGCTGCCGGTGCCGGGCAGGCCGATATTGGCCATCGCGAACAACATGGCCAGCGTCGCCAGCACCGGCATGCGGCCGGCGAGCCCGCCGCCGAAGCCGCTCACCGCCCGGGTGCCGGCGCGCTCGGCCAGCATCGCCACCACGAAGAACAGTGCTGCGATGACGACGCCGTGCGACAGCATCTGGAACACCGCGCCGTCGATGCCGGTGGCGTTCAGCGTGAACAGCCCGACCAGCACCAGCCCCATGTGCGACAGCGAGGAGTAGGCCACCAGCCGCTTCATGTCGGTCTGCGCGAATGCGACCATGGCGGCGTAGATCACGGCTATGATGCCCAGCGCCAGCATCAGGGGAGCGTAGCGGTGGGCGGCATCGGGCAGCATGGAGATCGCGAAGCGCAGGAACCCGTAGGCGCCGGCCTTGGCCAGCACGCCGGACAGAATCGCGGTCGCCGCCGACGGCGCCTCGCTGTAGGCGTCCGGCAGCCAGGTGTGCAGCGGGAATACCGGCAGCTTCACCCCGAACGCCAGCAGCAGCCCCAGGAACATCCAGCCCTGCGCCGCGGGGGCAAAGCGGGTGTGCAGCAGCACCGGGATGTCGGTGGTGCCGGCCGCGCGCAGCATCGCCAGCAGCGACAGCAGCATGAACAGCGAGCCGCCGAAGGTGAACAGGAAGAACCGGATCGAGGCGCGCGCCCGCTTCGGCCCGCCCCAGATGCCGATCAGCAGCGCGCCCGGGATCAGCGTCGCCTCGTAGAACACGTAGAACAGCAGGAAGTCGAGCGAGGAGAACAGGCCGAGCAGCGTGGTCTCGAGCAGCAGGGTGGCGATCATGTAGTCGCGCACCCGGCTCTCGACCGAGCGCCAGCTGCCCAGGATCGCGACCGGGGTGATGGTCGCGGTCAGCATCACGAACAGCAGGCTGATCCCGTCCAGCCCGAGATGGTACGAGATGCCCAGCCCGGGCATCCAGCCGAGCCGGTCCTCGTACTGGAACCGCGCGGCGCCGGACCCCGGCCCCTGCCCCAACCCGGGCCCCGCCCGGAAGCCGATCCACAGCGCCAGCGCCAGCACCAGGGCGAGCAGGCTCACCCCCAGCGCCAGCTGCCGCACCAGGCGCTCGGTGCCCGCCCCGGGGGCGCCAGGCACGGCCAGCAGCGCCAGGGCGCCCAGCATCGGCAGGAAGACCAGGATGGAGAGCAGGGGCAGGTGCACGGAGCCGGTCGTCCCGATGGCGGGGCCGCCGCACGGCGGCGCCGCACGACAGGTGGCGCATCCTAGGTCGCGGCCGCGCCAGGCACCAGAGCCAGGTATCAGGGGCCAGGTATCGGGGGCCAGGCACTAGGGCCGCACCCGTCGCGCCATCCTGGCGCGTCAACCTTTCCTTAACCCCTGCCCGTCATGATCCCGCTCACACAGACGCCACCGGCGATCCAAAAGGGACCATGCCGTGACCGATAACATCTTCGTCGACCCCAGCATCGCCGGGCCGGACCTGCTGTTCTCGACCGGCCAAGTCGCCGACGGCGCCGAGCAGTTCGCAGCCCAGCTGCCGTCGATCGGCGGCAGCGCCGACACCGGCTGGAACATCACCCAGTGGAACACGCCGGCGGACCAGGTGTTCGACCCGGGGACGCCCGTGCTCGGCGACGCCGCCGACGCCGACCCGCTGCTGGGAGCGGCGGTCGCCTCCTGGCACACCGGCACCGCGACGTCGGGCAGCGGCCTCGTGGTCCACGGCGAGCCCGGCACCTACAGCTTTGCGCTGACCGCCGCAGGCGGCGACACCCGCGACACCTTCCTGCAGACCACCGGCTACGCCCCCGGCACGGTGACCTTCGCGCACCCGATCACGTTCACCGCCGACGAGCGCCTGACCGCGGCCAGCGCCGGCGACGGCGGCACCGCGATCGCCTTCAACAGCTTCACCGTGTTCTTCAACGAGAGCGGCAACCCCGGCTACGACGCAGCCCTGCCCACCGACGAGGTGTTCCTGCAGGTGCCGCTCACCGACTTCCGCGGCGAGCCAGGCCCGTACGAGACCATTGCCAAGGGCAACTACTACCAGACCATCTACAACCTGTCGTCGCAGTCGGTGACCCCTACCGACGCGGTGACCAGCGACGCCTCGGTCAACGCGCTGGCATTCGCCGCCGACGACGGCGCCCTGCATACGGTCAGCATCGACCTCAGCCAGGCGCTGCTGCGGCTGGTGGACCAGATGGCGCTGCAGGACCCAGCCAACGCGGCTGTCTATCTCGACTTCTCGCGCTGGTCGCTGGGCAGCGTCTATGCCGGCGTCGAGACCAGCTCCGGACCGGACGGCGACGCCGCCCCCGGCGGCGCGCTCACCCTCGACATCGCCCACCCGGTGCTGAGCCAGGACGGCAATGCCGCCGCCTCGTCGGCCATGGCGCCGTCCACGGTGCAGTCGATCGACGGCAACGGCTACGCCAACGCCGAGAGCGCCGCCACCGTCAGCACGCTGCCCGGCACCGTCAACGCGATCCTGCTCACCGGCACCGGGACCAAGACCGTCACCAGCCAGGGCACCGACGCCGTGACGGTCGGCGACGGCCAGACGGTGGCGCTGCATGCCGCCGGCGCCAGCCTCGCCGTCGCCGGCCCCGCCGCCGCCGGCCAGCTCCCGAGCTTCGGCGCCGTCACCATCGACGGCGCGGCGCCGCTCGCCGTCTCCGGCCGGTTCGGCACGCTCGGCATCGACAGCGATGCCGCCGGCGACGTCGTCTCCGGCAGCGCCTCGGGTACCGCCACCCTCACGCTGGGCGGCGCCGCGGCGCGGGTCGACCTGTCCAGCGCCGCCACCGTCGTGCTGGGCGGCGACGGCGACCAGGTCGCGACCGCTGGCGGCACGGTCTCGCTGTCCGGCGCCGACGCGGACCAGGCCGCCGGCATCGACGACGATGGCGGCGCCGCGCAGACCGTGTTCCTGAACGGCCGCAGCGCCGAGGTCACCGACACCGGCAGCGGCGCGCAGGTGATCGTCGCCTCGGCATCTGGCCAGTCCGGCGACGTGCAGCTCACCGGCGGCGGCGGCGTGCAGACGCTCTGGACCGGCGGCGCCACGGCGACGGTGACCGCCGGCGGTGCCGGCACGCTGGCGATCCATGCCCAGTCGGGCTCGAACGTTGCCGTGCGGCTGGACGGCGAGCGGACCGGCCTCGACGACCAGGGCGGCACGGTCGCCGTGACCGGCAGCGACGGCGGCGCCGTCCGGCTGGTCGGCGGCGGCTCGCTCTGGACCGGGGACGACGGCCAGGTCAGCGCCGCGGCCGGCGACAGCCCGGACGGGCTGCTCCAGGTCAACGCCGGCAGCGGCGCGCAGACCGTGTTCGGCGGCGCCGGCACGGTGACCGCGATCGGCAGCCACGCCACCGCCGGCAGCCAGACGATCGTGAACGGCCTTGGCCTCGGCCAGGCGACCACGGTGTTCGGCGGCCTGACCGCGCAAACGATCTGGACCGGCCAGGCCGACGACACCATCGTGTCCTCGGGCCAGGCCGGCGACGCCGCCGGCAGGATCCAGGCCTTCATCCAGGGCGGCGCCTCCGCCTATTGGGGCGGCACCGAGCAGGCCACGCTCGACAACCAGGACGGCGCCCTCGACGCCGTGCTGCGCGGCGAGGGCGCCGTCAGCGTCCTGGCCGACATGGCCGGCGTCGGCCGCACCACGCTGTATGGCTACGGCAGCCTGCGCGACACGCTGACGCTGGGCGGCGTATCCAGCCCGTCCGCGGTGCAGGTGGCCTATGCCGGCGGCGATACCACCCTCACGGTCGCCGGCAGCGCCGCCTCGGTGCTGCTGGTCGGCGTCTCCCACGTCGACCTGTCGGCGTTCGCCGGGGGGGTTAGCGTCACCGGATGATGGACGTGCCGATCATCGACCAGCAGGCTGGACCTCTCCTGCTGTATCGAGGATGACGGGCGCCAGCGCGCGTAGGCGTGACGGCAACCGCACGTTCACGAGGACGACGCTGTCGACTCCGTTGCTCGGCGCCAGCCGCGCTGCACCGGCGATCGGATCGCCGCCCGGCCGCAGGTGGCCCTCAAGCGTGCCGATGCCCTCATAATGCGACGGCGTCGCGTAGTCGACCCAGCCCCGGCCGCGGTGGACCGTGCTGTCGGCGCGATCGGACGTCACGGAATTGAAGTGGGTGGAGCCGAGGGAGCTCGCCATCGCGCTGGTCTGGCTGATGAACCGACGCTTGAAGGGGAATAGCAGGAAGAATACTTCGGCTACCTGATCGCGTCCGGAGTTCTCGCCGTTTAGGAACACCAGCTCGATCGCAGGGCCGGCGAGGCTGTGGAGGTCGGGCGGGGCATCGATGAAATACGGCACGGGCGTGACGAGCAGGAAGGCGCCGCCCGAGCCGTGGCTTCCGAGGCAGTGCCAGCCGCGCGGCGCCAGGACCCGTAGGTGTCGGTGACATACCAGGCGAGCCGTGCGGCGGAGCCAGCCGAAATGCGTGGAACGGCCGGTGGGACGGCCGAACCGGGCTGCGGGACGGCCATGCCATCGATCGGGCAGCTGACGATCGATGGCGGTGACCGTACGGGCCTGGTCCAGGCGCCATCAGGCCACGGGCTGCCGACCAGCAGGATGAGGGCGAGGACGCGCCTGGTGATCCCAGCGGGCATATTCATCCATTTTGAACCCGACACACGCGGTCCAAAGGTGAAACGAGGTCAGCGGTAGCATACCGTATTGGTATCGCACAGATCGAGAACCTCAGGACGGCAAGCGAGGGAAGCTGAATATCTCGAAGATCGCGACGAGCAGGCGAGTGTCACGCGCATCTGCGATCTGCGCCATGATGGGAGGCGCATCCGCCGAGGCCTCGCTGCCGCCGCCCAGCCGGTACAGCGGGCGCTGGTGGCGGCCAGGCTGTACCGGGCCGTCACAACCTACTTCGCGCATGGCGAGGCAATGACCTCGGCGGCTGAGTGGATGAAATACACCGATCCGCGGGCAGGCATCAGCATTTGAGGCAGACAGGGCACGAGCAGCAGTCTTCCCTAAGGACGTGACCCCGCATCGGCATGGATCAGGATAGGTCATGACGCTCAGGCGGGCGATATCGCGCCGGCACTCCCAGCGGGTGGCCGCCTCTCAGCGCCGCCCGAACATGCGCTCGATCTCGGCGCGGCTGAGCTTCAGGTAGGTCGGGCGGCCGTGGCTGCAGGTGGCGGCACGCGGCGTCGCCTCCATGCGCCGCAGCAGGTGGTCCATCTCGCCCGCACCCAGGCGCCGGCCGGCGCGGATGCTGCCGTGGCAGGCCATGCGCGCGATCACCGCGTCGAGCCGGCCGGCCAGGCTCGGCGCCTCGGCCGGGCTGGCGAGCTCGTCGGCGCCGAGCTCCTCGGCCAGGTCGCGCAGCAGCGCCTGCGGGTCGGGCTGGCCCAGCAGCGCCGGCACCGCGCGCAGCAGCACGGCACCGCCGCCGAACGGCTCGATCTCGAGCCCGAACGCCGCCAGCCCGTCGGCGTGCTCCAGCAGCCGTGCCGTGTCGCGCGCCGGCAGGTCGACCACCTCGGGCAGCAGCAGGCGCTGCGAGTGCAGGGTGCCGTCGAGGTAGTGCTGCCGCAGCGCCTCGTGCGTCAGCCGCTCGTGCGCGGCGTGCTGGTCGACCAGCACCAGGCTGCCGTCGTCGGCGACCGCGATCACATAGGTGTCGAGCACCTGCGCCACCGCCGCCCCCAGCGGGTGGGCCGCCGCCGGGTCTGGTGCCACGTCCGGCCCGGGCCACGCGTCAGGCGCCGCCGGCACCGTCCGCGCCGACGGCGCCTCGCCCAGCCGCAGCCTCGGCTCGGCGAAGCCGGTGACCGGCGGCAGGGCGGCCGGCGCCGGCTCAGCCGGATAGCGGATCGCCGGCCCCGGCCGGCGCAGCACCGGCAGGCCGGCCCGCACGCCGCCGTAGCCGGCGCCGAGGCCAAGCGCCCGGCCCAGGCCGCCGATCACCAGCGACCGCACCGCGGCCGCGTCGGCGTAGCGCAGCTCGGTCTTGGCCGGATGCACGTTGACGTCGAGCCGGTCCGGCGGGATCTGCAGGAACAGCGCCGCCACCGGATGACGCCCCGCCTGCATCACCGACCGGTAGGCCACGCGCACTGCGGCGCGCAGCACCGGGTCGGCCACCGGCCGGCCGTTCACCACCAGGAACTGGCCCTGGACGGTGGCGCGGTGCACCGCCGGGCCGCAGGCCTGGCCGGACAGCACCATGCCGTCGCGGGCACCCTCGACCCCCAGCAGGCCTTGCGGGCCACCATGAGCGCCACCCTGGCCCTCGTCGGCCAGCAGCGCCGCGACGCGGACGTCACGCGGCTGCGCCGGCAGGTCGAGCACGATGCGGCCGTCGATCTCGAGCCGGAACGCCACCTGGGGTGCGGCCAGCGCCAGCCGGCGCACCGCGACCTCGGCGTGCCCGGCCTCGACCCTGGTCCCCTTCAGGAACTTGCGCCGCGCCGGGGTGGCGAAGAACAGATCCTCGACCAGCACCCGGGTGCCGGGCGGGCCGGCGCAGGGCTCCGGCTCGCCCACCACGCCGCCGGCGACGCGCAGCCGCCAAGCCCCGTCCCCCCGGGCACCCTGACCCCGGGGCCGGGAGGTCAGGCAGAGCCGGGCGGCGGCGCCGATGCTGGGCAGCGCCTCGCCGCGGAAGCCCAGCGTCGCGATCGCCACCAGGCTGTCGTCGGCGAGCTTGGAGGTGCAGTGCCGCTGCACCGCCAGCAGCAACTCCGGTGCCGTCATGCCGACGCCGTCATCGACCACCTCGACGCGGGCGATGCCGCCGCCGGCCAGCGACACCGCGATCCGGCGGGCGCCGGCGTCGACCGCGTTCTCGACCAGCTCCTTGACCGCCGCCGCCGGCCGCTCGATCACCTCGCCGGCGGCGATCCGGTTGACCACCCGCTCCGACAGGAGGCGGATCGCCGGACGCCGGGCGATCCCGTATGGATCAGGGTAGGACTGGTCCGGGGCGATGGGCGGCTCCCGGCCCGGTCAGAACAGGCCGCCGAACAGGCCCGGCTTGCTCACCTTGATCGTCGGCGTGGCGCCGACGGTGGGGTTGCGGCCGAGCGCCGCATTCTCCTGCAGCCGCTGCCGCTCGGCGCCGGCATCGACGATGGCGTTGGCGCCGCCGCCCTGCCAGAACATCAGCTCGTTGACGAAGCCCTGGCTCGGGTGGTCGAGCGCGCCCCCGGTCGGCGCCTGCGCGCTGGCATTGGCGGCGCCGGCGACCAGCGCCTGCTGGCCAGGGCTGGTGCCGCCGCTGGCACCCGACAGCGCCACGTTGGGCGCCAGCGTCTCCAGCGCCTGGGTCTGCGCACTCTGGTCCTGCACCCGGTCGATGCCGGGCGTGGGCGCGGCCAGGCTGGCGTCCGGCGGCAGCGACAGCGGCGCCCGCGTGGTCACGGTAAACTCGTCCGGCGAGGAGCGGGTCAGGCCGAAATCGCGCTCGACCTCCTCGCCGCTGCAGCCGGCCAGCACGAGGGCGCCGGCGCAGAGGCCGGCCAGCACGACGGGGCGGGATCGGAGGGGGCGCATGGCCGCCTCATAGGATGGAACGACCGCCGCCGGCAAGCATTCCGATGGCGGCGGCCTGGAGCAGCTTCGGTCAGAACAGCTCGGGATCCGGCCCGATGCGCCGGCCGACGGCGAGGCCCCGCATCCGCCGCATGTCATCCTCGTCGAGCGCGAAGTCGAAGATGTCGATGTTCTCGGCGATCCGGGACGGCGTCACCGATTTCGGGATCGCCACCACGCCGCGCTGCATGTGCCAGCGCAGCACCACCTGCGCCGGCGTGCGGCCGTGCCGGGCGGCGATCTCCACGATCGGCGCCGCATCCAGCCCCCCCTGCGCCAACGGGCTCCAGGCCTCGGTGACGATGCCGTGCGCCTGATGGAACGCGCACAGCTCGTCCTGCGCCAGCGCCGGGTGCAGCTCGACCTGGTTCACCGCCGGCACGATCGCGGTCTCGCCGATCAGGCGCTCCAGGTGGCGCACGGGAAAGTTCGACACCCCGATCGCGCGCGCGCGGCCCTCCGCCGCCAGCCGCTCCATGGCGCGCCAGCTGTCGAGGTAGCGGTCCTGCGCCGGCTTCGGCCAGTGGATCAGATAGAGGTCGACATGGGCGAGCCCGAGGCGCTCCAGGCTGGCCTCGAAGGCGCGCAGCGTGGAGTCGTAGCCCTGGTCGTCGTTCCACAGCTTGGTGGTGACGAACAGCGCGTCGCGCTCCAGTCCGGAACGGGAGAGAGCGGCGCCGACGCCGACCTCGTTGCGGTAGATGGACGCGGTGTCGATCGAGCGGTAGCCGGCGGCCAGCGCCAGTCCGACCGCGGCCTCGGCGCCGTCGGGCGGCACCTTGAACACGCCGTAGCCGAGCTGCGGGATGGAGCCGCCCTGGTTCAGGGTGAAAGTCGGTACGTGGGGCATGGCGGTCCTGGCCGGCGAGGACGGGAGCTCCGAGCCTGAACCGGTTTCGGCCGGGTGCGGCATCACGATGTCCGGCGGTCGAATAGGCTGTCGAGCAGCAGCACGCCGACGCCGCAGACGATCGCGGCGTCGCCCAGGTTGAAGATGTAGTCCCAGGACAGCCGCCCCAGATGGGCGTGGATGAAATCCACCACCGCGCCGTGGCGCAGCCGGTCGCCGACGTTGCCGACAGCACCCCCGACGATGGCGCCCAGCGCCGCCGCGATCCAGGGCTTGGGCGTGCGCCGCATCCACAGCAGCAGCGTCGCCACCACCGCCGCCGCCGTCAGGCTGAACACCCAGCGGCCGGCGGCGCCGATGCCGCCGAACAGGCCGAAGGTGACGGCGTGGTTCCACACCATCTCGAAGTCGAGCACCGGCAGCACCGTGACGATGCGCCGCCGCGGCAGGTCGAGCCGGTCCAGGATCCACCACTTGCTGGCCTGGTCGGCCGCCAGCACCAGCGTCGCCACGGCGAGGCCCAGCGGCAGGTGGCGGCCGAGCCTCATGCCCTGGCGACCACCTCGACGCAGCGCCGGCACAGTGCCGGGTGGGGGACACTCTCGCCCACCTCCTCCAGCACCCGCCAGCAGCGCGCGCACTTGGCACCGCGCGCCACCCGCACCAGGGGGGCCGCGTGCGGGCCGCCGGCCCCGATCGCGTCGCCCGATCCGAACAGCGACGCCGCCTGCGGGTCGACGGTGATCGCGGCCGCCGAGACGATCGCCAGCTCGGCCCAGTCGATGTCTGCGAACTCGGCCGCCTCGGCGGGGGACAGGGTCAGCTCCAGCGCGGCCTGCAGCGAGGAGCCGACCAGGCCATCGCGCCGCGCCGTCTCGATCGCCGCGGTGACCAGCCGGCGCACCGCGCGCAGCCGCTCCCAGCGCTCGCCGAGCGCCGGGTCGCGCCACCCGTCCGGGATCTCGGGCCAGAGCTGCAGGTGCACGCTTTCGGCGTCGCCGAACCGCGCCGTCCAGGCCTCCTCGGCGGTGAACACCAGAACCGGGGCCAGCCAGCAGGCCAGCGCCCGGTGCAGCCGGTCGAGCACCGTGCGGGCGGCGCGGCGGCGCGGGCTGGTGGGGCCGTCGCAATAGAGCGCGTCCTTGCGCACGTCGAAGTAGAACGCCGACAGGTCGGCGGCGCAGAAGGCGTGCAGCGCCGGAACCACTCCCACCCATTCGTGGGTGCGGACCGCGCGGGCGGCCTGCGCGCCCAGCTCCGCCAGCCGGTGCAGCACCCAGCGCTCCAGCTCCGGCATCTCGGCATGCGGCAGCCGCTCGGCCTCGGTGAAGCCGTCGAGCGCCCCCAGCAGCCAGCGCAGCGTGTTGCGCAGCCGGCGATACAGCTCGCCCTGCTGGCGCAGGATCTCCGGCCCGATGCGCAGGTCCTCGTCGGTGTCGGAGTTCATCACCCAGAGCCGCAGGATGTCGGCGCCGAGCGTGTCGGTGACCGATTGCGGCGCGGTGACGTTGCCGAGCGACTTGCTCATCTTGCGGCCGGCCTCGTCGAGCACGAAGCCGTTCGACACGATCGCCCGGAACGGGGCGATGCCGCGGCTGCCGACGCTCTCCAGCAGGCTCGACTGGAACCAGCCGCGATGCTGGTCGGAGCCCTCGAGGTAGAGGTCGGCCGGGAACGGCAGCCCGGCCGGGTTGCGCGGGCCGAGCACGAAGGCGTGGGTCGAGCCGCTCTCGAACCAGACGTCGACGATGTCGAATACCTGCTCGTATTCGGCCGGATCGCGCCCGGGGCCCAGGAACCGCTCAGGGGCCGAGCTGTACCAGGCGTCGGCGCCCTCCGTCGTGAACGCGTCCACCACGCGCCGCATCACGTCAGGGTCGCGCAGCACCGCGCCGGTGCGGCGCTCCACGAACACCGCGATCGGCACCCCCCAGGCGCGCTGCCGGCTGATGCACCAGTCCGGCCGGTTCTCGACCATGGCGACCAGGCGGCGGCGGGCCTGCGCCGGCACGAACGCGACCGCCTCCAGCGCCGCCAGGGCGCGGGCGCGGATGCCGCCGGCGGGATCGTCCGCGTCGTCCATGCGGATGAACCATTGCGGCGTGGCGCGGTAGATCACCGGCGCCCGCGAGCGCCAGCTGTGCGGGTAGGAGTGGACGATCTCGCCGCGCGCGAGCAGGCCGGCGACCGGGCCGTCCGCGTCCTGCGACGCCGCCATCGCGTCGGCCAGCGCGGCGCAGACCGGGTCGGCAGCCTTGAAGACGTGCAGGCCGGCAAAGCCCGGCACCCAGGCGGCGTAGCGCCCGTCGCCCTCCACGGCCTCGGCGACCGGGATGCCGGCGGCCACGCAGAGCGCGAAATCGTCCTCGCCGTGCGCCGGCGCCATGTGCACCAGGCCGGTGCCGGCCGCGGTGGTGACGAAGGAGCCTGCCAGCATCGGCACCTCGTGGTCGTAGCCGCCGCCATAGCTATCCAGGCCGCGCCAGGGATGCGCGAAGACCGCACCCTCCAGCTCCGATCCCGTCAGGGTGTGCAGGACGCGGTGCCGCAGGATGCCGGCGGTGGCGGCGAACGCCCCCGCCAGCGCCTCGGCCACCAGCAGCCGCGCCCCCGGCCGCACGGCGGCGCCGGCGGCCGCCTCGTCCACCTCCAGCACTGCGTAGGCGATCTCCGGCCCGTAGGCGATCGCCCGGTTGGCCGGGATGGTCCAGGGCGTGGTGGTCCAGATCGCCGCGGCCGCCCCCGCCAGCGCGTGCCCGGCGGTGGGGTCGCGCACGACCGGGAACGCCACCCAGATCGTGGTGCTGGCGTGGTCGTGGTACTCGATCTCGGCCTCGGCCAGCGCCGTCTTCTCGACCGGGCTCCACATCACCGGGCGCAGGCCGCGATACAGCGTGCCGCTCTCCAGGAACCGGCCGATCTCGCCGGCGATCGCCGCCTCGGCGACATGGTCCATGGTGGCGTAGCGGCCGGCCCAGTCGCCCTGGATGCCGAGCCGGCGGAACTCAGCCGCCTGGATCTCCAGCCACTTCGCGGCATAGGCGCGGCATTCGGCGCGGAACTGCAGCACCGGCACCTGGTCCTTGTCGCGGCCGCTGCGACGGTACTCCTCCTCGATCTTCCACTCGATCGGCAGGCCGTGGCAGTCCCAGCCCGGCACGTAGTGCACCGCGTAGCCGCTCATCCGGCGCGCCCGGTTGACGACGTCCTTCAGGATCTTGTTCAGCGCGTGGCCGATATGCAGGTGGCCGTTGGCGTAGGGCGGCCCGTCATGCAGGGTGAAGCCCGGCCGCCCGGCGCCGGCGGCGGCGAGGCGCGCATCGAGCCCGGTCGCCTCCCAGCGCGCCAGGATCTCAGGCTCGCGCCGCGGCAGGTCGCCGCGCATTGGGAACGCGGTGCGCGGCAGGAACACGGTGTCGCGGTAGTCTGTCTCGGTCATGCTGTCCCACGGGGGCCGTCGCGGCCCGCCCGGGCCACC
Source organism: uncultured Acetobacteraceae bacterium (assembly GCA_964247725.1). Classification (GTDB taxonomy): domain Bacteria; phylum Pseudomonadota; class Alphaproteobacteria; order Acetobacterales; family Acetobacteraceae; genus Lichenicola. The sequence continues at coordinate 21,756 of CAXTVM010000022.1, forward strand.
CTCGGCCCGCTGCCCGCTCCGCGTCCGGTTATGCGGAGCGATCCGAGCGAGGGTCAACCATGCCAGAAGTTTGGCGCCGGCAGGAACGCTGCCTTCATGGGCCGGCGCATCGGCCGCTCGGGCGGGAACCGGGGGCTCGGCAACTTCGGAGGGGCTGGCTCACGGCCCGGGACCGCCACCATCGCCAGGCGCGTCCCGCGCCGGGCCATCATCGGCCGTCCGACCGGCTCAAGCGGTCGGGGACCGATGGGAGGCCGGCACGGTCGCGACCTGCCGCTCACGGGCCATCGTAACGACTGAAGCCGCCGCAGTCGTCGGAGAAGGTCTGCAGGCTCGGCACGCAGGCCTCGTCGTCGACCGGTGCATGGCGATGGGTGGGGATGACGTCCGACGCCACCCGCGGCGAGATGTTCTGGGCGTAGCGCGCGTAGCCGCCGTCCTGGGCGAGGCCGGTGCAGCCGGCAAGGGCCAGACCCGCGGCGACGACCGCCGCCAATCCGCCGGTCCGCCGGCCGCGTGATAAGATGTTCGACATGATGAACCTCGACTTCGTTGGAACGTCACCGAGATGGCGGGGCTCAGGGTCCACGATTAGCCGCGTGCGGCTGGACAGTGCGTTCCCGATTTGGAACGATCGCTCATGATCGACCTGTCGGACCTGCGCGCCTTCGTCCGCATTGCCGAGTTGCGCAGCATCTCCGGCACGGCCCGGGCGCTCGACGCGCCGAAATCCTCGGTCAGCCGGTCGCTGGGCCGGCTCGAGGCGGAGCTCGGGGTCACGCTGGTCGAGCGCTCGACGCGCAACCTGCATCTGACCGATGCCGGCAGGCTATACCACGGGCACGCGGTGCGCATCCTGAACGACGTGGACGAGGCCGAGGTGGCCCTGAGCGGCTTCTCCGGCGCGCCGCGCGGGACCTTGCGGATCAGCGCACCCTACGCCTTCACCCTGGGCGTGCTGGCGCCGATGTTGCCGTCGTTCCTGGAGCGCTATCCGGCGGTCGAGGTAGTCCTGGATCTGGAAAGCAGGCGGCCGGACCTCCCCACCGGGGAGGCCGACCTCATGATCCGGATCGGACCGCTGCCCGACAGCGCCATGGTGGCCCGGCGCCTGAGCACCGTCGAGCTCTGGACCTGCGCCAGCCCGGCCTACCTCAAGGCCCGCGGCCTGCCGTCCCGCGTCGCCGACCTCGCCGCGCACGACGTCGTGAGCCTCGTCGAGCGCAGGGTGCACTGGTCGTTCCACGATCCCGGCGGCCGGCTGGAGGAGGTCGAGCTGAATCCCCGGGCGGTGGTGCCCGATGTGGCGCTCACCCAGATCGTGCTCGCCGGCGGGGCGGGGATCGGGCAGCTGCCGGACTTCATGGCCGGCGACGCGATCGGGAAGGGCGAGCTGGTCCGCGTCCTTCCGCAGATGCGGCCGGCGACTGCGGACGTGTACGCCCTCTATCCCAGCCACCACAGCCTGTCGGCCAAGGTGCGGGTCTTCATCGATGCGCTGGTGGTCCGGATAGCGGCGGTACGCACCGCCTTCATCGCGACCACGCACTGACCACCGCCAACCCTTGCCGCTCGGCCACACCACGCCGACGGAGCCATTGGCCGATCCCGAATCGGCATCCGGCGCTTTCCGCGGCACGGGCGCCTCCCGCGGCATCCGGGACGTCGCATCTCCGCCGGCGCGGGCACCGTCGATGGGAAGGACGCCGAGCCTGCGGGAGCCGAGCCTTCAGGAGAGATGGGGATGCGTCCAGTCCCCGGGGTCGCACCGTCGGTCGCGATGCGGCATGCTGCCGTGGCATGGGCGGTACGATCGACCTTTCGGACTGGCGGCCCGACCGGGCGTTCGCCGACGCGTTCGCGCAACGCTCCGCCGCCGCCGACATCGTCTCGTTCGACGTGTTCGACACCGCGCTGACCCGCCTGGTCGACAGTCCGGCCGACGCCTTCGCCGAGCTGGAGCAGCGGCTGGCGCGGGAGCTGGGCGACGCCGCAGCCGGCCTGGCGCTGGCCCGCGAGGAGGCCGAGCGGGACGCGCGGTCGCTGCGGGCGGCGGCGGCCGATGCCAGCGGCGATGCCGATGCGGGGGAGGTCGGGCTCGACGAGATCCTGGACCGCCTGGTCGAGGCGAAGCCGGCGCTGCACCGCCACCGCGCCCTGCTGCGCGCGACCGAACTGGCCGTCGAGGCCGACCTGCTGGTCGGCGTGCCCGACATCCTCGCCGCCACCCGGCTGCTGGCGGCGCGCGGGCAGCGCTACGTGTTCGTCTCGGACATGTACCTGCCGTCCGCGTTCCTGGCCGAGCAGCTCGGCCGCGCCGGCTATGCCGGCTGGCACGCGCTGTTCGTGTCCGGCGAGACTGGCGCCACCAAGGCGAGCGGCCGGCAGTGGGCGGTGGTCCGCGCCGAGCTGGCATTCCTTGCTGGCTCCGGCGGGTCCCTGCGCCTCCTGCATGTCGGCGACGACGACCATGCCGACGACAGGGCGGCAGCCATGCACGGCATCGCCACCCTGCCCTACCCGCGGGCGCGCTCGGCACGACGGCTCGGCACCCGGCTGGACCCTGAGATCCTGCCGTTCTCGCGCTGGCAGCGCGCCGTCACCCTGGCCGCCCGCCGCGACCCGGACGCGATCGACTCGCGGCCCGAACCGCACGACGAGACGGCGCGGTGGCGCGACCTCGGGCGCAGCCTGGGCGGCCTCGTCGCCGCCGGCTTCGTCGGTTGGCTTGCCCAGCGGGCGCGGCGGCATCGGGTGGACGCGCTGACGTTCGGCGCCCGCGACGGCTGGCTGGTGCGCGCGGCCTGGCAGGCCTCCGGGCTGGGCGGGCGGCTGGGCGTGCCGGACCAGTATCTCTGCGTGTCGCGGCGCACCCTCAACCTCGCCCGCGCCTTCCTCGAGGGCAGCGACCGGCGGCTACCCGACTGGCTGCCGCCGTTCCTGTCCGGCACCGACGGCACGGTGCCGGTGCGGACCGCGCTGGCGCGGCTGCCGCTCGGACCCGACAGCGAGACCGGCCGGGCCTGCGAGCGCGCGTTCGGCTCGCTCGACGCGATCCTGGTGTGGCCGGACGGCTCCCGGCTGTTCGAGGCCGTGCTGCGCCGCCATGCAGGCGAGATCCACGGCGCACTGGCCGGCTGCCACGCGGCGCTGGCCGGCTACCTGCTGCAGGAGGGCTTCGACCGGCCGGGCCGGCTCGGCTTCGTCGACCTCGGCTGGCACGGCAACATGCAGCGTTCGCTGCAGCGGCTGGCGCTGCGGCCGCCGGACTCGCTGTGCGGCTTCTATTACGGGCTCTGGCCCGCCGCACTCGGCAACCGCCACGCCGCCGGGCTGATGGAGGCGGCGTTCACGAGCGACTTCATGGCGACGGCCGAGCAGCCCGGCCTGCTGGACGCGGTCGGGCTGCTGGAGGAGCTGCACACCGCTCCGCACGGCACGGTGTCGGGCTATCGGCGGACGCCGGAGCGCTGGGAGCCGGTGTTCGCCGACCAGCCGCAGGAGCGGCGCCAGTACGAGGCGATGATCCGGCCGTTCCAGGACGGCGCGCTGGAGACGGTCGCCGCCCTGTTCAGGGACGGTGTTGTCGGGCCGCTCGACCTCGCGGCGCTGACGCCGGACGCGGTCATCGCCGCGATCGACGCGGTCTGCCTGTCGCCGACCCCATCCGAGCGCCGGCTGCTGGGACGGCTCGGCCACTGCGCCAGCGTCGACCACCTCGCCTTCGAGCCGCTGGCGCCGCCGGACTGCCCGCACGATGCCGAGGTGCTGGTTGCCCGGCATCGAACCTGCGGCTGGCGCACCGGCACCATGCTGGGCTGGCAGGAAGCCGTGTCCGGGGCCCGCCGGGCCGAGCTCGGCGCGCTCGCGCGCGGCCTGCTGGCGCATCACGGGCCGCGCAACCTGCGGCAGTTCGACTGACATGGACGGCGGCGCCCGTGCCAGCGTCGCCATCGTGCTGCGCACCTGCGACCGGCCGATCCTGCTGGCCCGGGCGCTGTGCGGCATCCTGGGCCAGACCCATCCGCATTGGCGGCTGGTGCTGGTCAATGCCGGCGCACCCGAGGCGGTGGAGGCGCTGGCCGCCACCTACGCGACCGCGTTCGGCGACCGGCTGACGCTGCTGCACGCGGCCGGGACGGGCGCGGACGCGGCGGCGCGGCTCGGGCTGTCGCAGCCCGCCTGCCGGCCGGCCGACTGGGTGGCGCTGCACGACGACGACGACGCCTGGCACCCCGACTTCCTGCGCACGGGCCTGGGCCTGCTTCGGTCCGCCCCGGCGGATTGGGCCGCGGTCGCCTGCCATGGCTGGCTGGTCGAGGAGCGGATCGCCAACGGCGGCGCCGTCGAGGAGTCGCGGCAGCCCGGGTTCTCCGAGCCGCATCCGCTGGAGCTGGCCCGGCGGGGCGCAGGCGGCCGCGTGCCGACGATCTGCCTGCTGATGCGCCGCATCGCACTGGACCGGCTGCGCGATCAGGATCCCGATGACGGCTACGACGCGGCCGGCCTCGCCGGCCGGCTGCTGCTGGAGGGCGAGATCGGCGTGATCCCGCGCCGGCTCGCCTTCACCTACCGGCGCGGCGTGCGCGCCGGCCCCTACGCCAACCGCTCGCTGCGGGAGCCGGGCCAGGCCGGCATCGAGGACGCGCTGCGCCGCAACCGGATGCTGCGGGCCGCGGCCCGCGCGCTGCCCGGGGCAGCCGGGCTGGGTGCCGCGGTGGAGGTGGCGCTGGCGCCGGCGCTGCAGGGGCTGGCCGACCGCCTCGACCGCAACGGCGGCTGGGGTCACGGCCGCCACGCCGACACCCAGGAACGGCTGATCCGGCTGGAGGCGGCGATCGCGGCGCTGGAGCACCGGTCGGAACGCATGCTGGCCGCGCTGAGGACGCTCGAGCGGATGCTGCGCCCGCTCGACCGGATCTGGACGGCGCTGGAGCGGCCGCGCCGTTGGCTAGCCCATACTAGGGGAAGGGTGTGAAGGCCAAGGGCTCCGCCCCTGGACCCCGCCGGGGCCGTCACGCAAAGCGTGCTGGCGCACGACCGCCCCAGGCCCCGATCCGTTGAGGGTGAACCTTTATATCGGAACTGTAGCCTTAACGAATCGGGTTTCACGGGCCGCCGGCCCTTGGCGGGTCCAGGGCAGAGCCCTGGCCTTCCTCAATTCAGCCTCCCATTCGCACGGCCGGCTTCAGCTCCTCCCGGGCCCACTGCCGGAAGCTGGTCTCCCCGACGATGGCGGTCGATCGCGGCGCCACGTTGTCCATGCCTTCGTTCTTGGCGCGCAGCATGTCGACGTAGCCCTGCGCGAAGGCGTCGGTCATACCGCGGCCCATGAGCTGCGCCTTGAAGGCGTCGAACGGAACCTGCCGGTAGCCGACCTCGCGGCCGATGACCTCCGAGATGATGGCCGCGAGCTCGCCATAGGACAGTTCCTCGGGCCCCAGCACCGGCACGTCCGCCTGTCCCGTCCAGGAGCGGTCGAGCAGCAGCCGGGCCGCGGCGGCGCCGGCGTCGTGGGTGGCGGTGTGCGGCAGCTTCCGGTCGGAATCGATCGGACCGAACAGCTGCCCCTGGCGGATCGCAGCGACCTGTTGCAGCGCGTTGTCCATGAACGCCGGCAAGGCGAGCCCGCGGACGGCGGCACCCGTATCCCGCAGCAGATCGACCATGTGGATCGAGCCGGTCGCGTTCCCGGCCCGCTCCTGCCAGGGGGTGTCGCGTCCGAGCGTGGTCGCGGCGACGATGCGGGCGACGCCGTGACGGCGCATCGCCTCGGCAGCAGGGCGGGCGAAGTCGACCGTGGCGGCGGCCGGGGTTTCGGATGGGGTGGGCGGGCAGAGCCAAAACACCGCATCCGCGCCCTGGAACGCGCGATCGACCAATGCGGCGCTGCCATGCGAGCCCTCGACGACCTCGACCCGGTCCCGGACCGTCGGAGGCAGCCTGGCCGGATCGCGCACGATCACGCGCAGCGCTTCGCCGGCATCGAGCAGGTGCCGGACGACGTGGTGCCCGATGTTGCCGGTCGGCGTGGTGACGACGATCATGAGGCACCTTTCTCCTGAATGCCGGCCTGAGGTGGGCAGCGGGCTGCGCACCATCCATGCGCGATCGTCGCTCTTCTCTTCGCGATCGTCCGAGATGGACCATGGACCCGCTCTCCGACGTCCTGGCGCGCATGCGGCCGCAGAGCTACCTCACGGCCGACCTGGACGTGGGCGGGGACTGGGCCATCGGGTTCGACAACCAGGTCGGCACGATCAGGCGATGCGCCTCGCTGCGGGCGACTGCTTCATGCTGCCGAGCGGCCCCCGTCCGGGCGTACGACATCCCGCGACAGGCCCGGCTGGGCAGCGTGGTAGTGCACCGGGGTGGCGGCGACGTCATGTTCGTAGGCACCCGCTTCGACACGAACGGGCGCAAGGCGGAAGCGCTGCCGGGCACGCTTCCGCCGGTCGTCCATCTCGAAGCGGTGGAGGACCAGGCGGCGCTGCGCTGGCCGATCGAGCGGATAATGGACGAGATGCGTGAGGGCAGGCCCGGCGCCTCGCTCGCCACGCATCACCTGGCCCACCTGATGCTGCCCCAGGCGCTGCGGCTTCACCTGTCGGGACGGGCGGGCAACGAGGTCGGTTGGTTCTACGCGCTCGCGGACCCGCATCTGAACAACGCGATCGAGGTCATGCATGCGGACCCGGCGCATCGCTGGACGCCGGGGGAGCTGGCGGCCAGGGCCGGCCATCGCGGTCGGTGTTCGCGCAACGCTTCCGGGAGAGGGCCGGAGAGACGCCGATCGCGTCTCTGGCCCGCTGGCGGATGATGCTGGCGACGGAGCGGCTCACGCGCGATCGCGACCCGCTGGCGAAGGTGGCCCGATCCGTCGGCCAGGAGGCCGGGACCGCCCTCAAGCGGGTGATGGGCAGCCCGCCGCGACGCTACGCCATGCGGACGCGGGCAGCCCACCGGCACCCGAACCATGACCGCCTCCGGACCATCGATTTGCGCGGCTCTACGCCCCCTCGTCGGCCACCCAGGCGCCGCGGCTGCCCCGCGGCCGCGGCGGCCCGACCGTGGTGTCGGCATCGGTCTGCCGCTCCAGCTGGGCATCGAGCTCGGCGCCGAGCAGGATCACCATGCCGGAGATCCAGATCCAGGTCATGAAGCCGATGACCGCGCCGAGCGAGCCGTAGGTCTTGTTGTAGCTGCCGAAATTGGCGACGTAGTACGAGAAGCCGGCCGATGCCAGCACCCAGACGACCGCGGCGGCGGCCCCACCCGAGCTCACCCAGCGCCAGCGGGCGGGGGTCCGGCTCGGGCCGTAGCGGTAGATCAGCCCCAGCGCCATCGCCAGCACCGCCAGCATCAGCGGCCAGCGGCCGATCGCCACCAGCGTGGCGGTGACGCTGCCCAGCCCGACGAAGGCGAGCGCGATCGGCAGCGCCACCACCGCCAGCAGGGCGATGATCAGGAACGCGACCGCGCCCAGCGTGAAGCCGAGGCTGGTCAGGGTCAGCCGCACGAAGCTCCTCTTCTCGCGCTCGTGAAAGACGACGTTGAGCGCGTCGAACAGCGACTTCATACCGGCGTTGGCGCTCCAGAGCGAGGTTGCCAGCCCGATCGCGACGCCGAAGCCGAGCGCCTTATGGCCGCTGGAGGCCAGCGTCGACACCTGGGTCCGGATGATGTCGAGGCCGCCGTCCGGGACGATGCCGACGAGGCCGCGGAGCTGGCCCGCGAGGCTGGCCGGGTCGGTGATCAGACCATAGATCGAGATCAAGCTGGCGATCGCCGGGAACAGCGCCAGCAGGCCGTAGAAGGTGACGCCGGCCGCCTCGGCCATCACCCGGTCCTGCGAGAAGCCGCTGCCGACCCGCTTCAGCACCGCCCACCAGCCGCGCGCCGGGATCTCGTGCGGGGCACGGGCGGCGGCTCCGGGTCTCGGCCCGGCCCCGGTCCGCCCCGCTGGTGCCGCGGGCGCCGCATGCGGGCCGGCGTCGGCGCCGGCGGATACGTCCCGGAGGCGGGGGACCGGGAGCAGCAGCCCGGCGAAGCCGAGCGCCGCCAGCAGGACGGGATTGGGCCGGTCGGCATGCGCCATCGATGGCACCCCCTGGTTGCGCGCCCCCTTAATGCCGGGTCCGCGCCGCGGTTGCGGCGGCACCGGCCGGATTCGATCAGGCCGCCGCCCGGCCCGTGTCGGCGTCGGCGAGCAGGCGGGCGATGCGCAGCGGCACCGGCGGATGGGTGTCGTGCACCAGCGAGAACAGACGGTCCGGGGTCAGCGTGCTGGCGTTGTCGTGCGCCAGCCGGATCAGGGCGGAGATCATCGGCGCCGCACCCACCGTCATGCGCGCGAAGGCGTCGGCCTGGAACTCGTGGCGGCGCGAGATGGCGTTGCCGGCCAGATCCACCAGCGGCGACAGCGAGGACGCCACCAAGCCGGCGAGCAGCAGGCCAAGCGCCGGGTCGGGATGGCGGATGCCGAAGCCGGGCAGCAGCCAGGGCTGCCGGGCCAGCCAGCCGACCGCGGCCAGCATCAGGAACAGCCCGACGACGCCGCGCAGCATGCCGGTCAGGCTGTGGTGGTGGCGGAAGTGCCCGAGCTCGTGCGCGATCACCGCCTCGATCTCGGCCGCGGGATGGCCGTCGATCAGTGTGTCGAACAGCACGATGCGCTTGGTCGGGCCGAAGCCGATGAAGAAGGCGTTGCCGCGGCTGGACCGCTTCGAGGCGTCCATCTCGAACAGGCCACCTGAGCGGAAGCCGGTGCGCGCCAGCAGCGCCTCGACCGGTGCGGCGATCTCCGGGCGCAGCGGCTTGAAGCGGTTGAACAGGGGCGCCACCAGCCGGACGTAGACCGTGGGCGCCGCCAGCATCGCCAGCGTCAGCACCACCCAGGCGAACAGCCACCAGGGGCCAGGGGCCGCGCGCATCGCCCACAGCATGCCGGCCAGGATCGGGCCGCCGATCGCGGCGGTCAGCAGCATCGAGACCAGCGCGTCGCGGACGAACAGGCGGCCGGTCTTGCGATTGAAGCCGAACCGCTGCTCCAGCACCAGGTCGCGCCAAGCGCGCAGCGGCAGCGCCACCAGGGTGGCGGCGATCCACAGCACCGCCAGGATCAGCAGGCTGCGCGCGATCGAGGGCGTCATCCAGGCGCCGAACAGGCGGGAGACGAGATCGAGGCCCCAGATCAACCCGACCACCAGCACGGCGATGTCGACCAGGCCGGCGAGCTCGTCGAAGCGGAGGCGGGTCAGGCCATAGTCGGCGCCCCGGCTGTGGTCGGCCGGCGTCACGCTGCCTGCGAACGCGGCAGGGACGCGGTCGCGATGGGCGCGGATGGAGGCGGCCTGGCGGCGGCCGAGCCAGAACTCGACGACGTGCCAGAGGATCGTCCAGACGAGGATAGCGGCGAGGAGGATCGGCATGGGCCTGTACGGACATGAGGGATCCCGGCGAGGGGACGAGATGGTCGGCCCCTTCACCCCCTCGACTGCAGGGGCGGAGGGACGCGGGCTTCCGCCAGGGCGGCGTCCTGGCGGTCGGCAAGCCGGGCGCTGTCGAAGTCGGCGACCGTCTCGTGGTAGAGGCGGTGCCAGTTGAGCTTGGCCCGCAGGCGAAGGAACACGCTGCCGAGGCCGACCGCCGAGCGGTCGATCAGCACAAACTCGCGCGGCGGCCTCACGCCGCCGGTGCGCTGCAGCCCGGCATGCACGCGCTCGGCGATGGCGCGGCCGAACAGCGGGTCGTCGCTCTCCTGGATCGACCGCACCCGATCCTGCAGCAGCGGCTCGTAGAGGAAGCGCGCCCACTCGGTCAGCACGTCCATGGTCTCGTGGCTGAGGTCGGTGAAGCCCCAGTTCTCGTAGGCGTGGTAGGCGGCCTCCATGTCGTCCCGCTCGACCGCGTGCTGCAGGTCGACAACTCCCTGCACGAAACGCGGCCGGAAGATGCGGATGGCGCCGAAATCGAGCAGGTTCAGCCCGGTGTCGGGACGGATCTGGAAGTTGCCGAGGTGCGGGTCGCCGTGGATCACGCCGTAGCGGTAGAACGGCAGGTACCATGCAGTGAACAGCGCACGCGCGGTCTGGTTCCGGCTCTCCTGGCTCGGATCGGTGTCGAGGTAGGTCTGCAGCGAGGTGCCGTCGAGCCAGCCCATAGTCAGCAGGCGTTGGCTGCAGAGGCCGTCGATCGGCTCCGGGACGCTGATCTCGGGGCGGTCGGCCAGCATCAGCCGGTAGAGCCGCAGGTGCGCCGCCTCGCGGGTGTAGTCGAGCTCCTCGCGCAGGCGCTCGGCCAGCTCCTTGTAGACCTCGTCGGACTGGATCGCGTTGTCGATGCGGTGATACAGCGACATCGCCAGCCGGAGCTGGCGCAGGTCGGCCTCGACGGTCGAGACCATGTCCGGATACTGCAGCTTGGCGGCGACGGCGCGGCCGTCCGGCAGGGTGGCGCGGTGCACCTGGCCCAGGCTGGCGGCGGCGGCGGCGTCGCGGCCGAAGCTGGCGAACCGGCTCTGCCAGTCGGGACCCAGCTCTGTCGACATGCGGCGGCGCACGAACGACCAGCCCATCGGCGGCGCGTTGGCCTGCAGCTGGGCGAGCTCGGCGGCGTACTCGTCGGGCAACGCGTTGGGGATGGTGGACAGCAGCTGCGCCACCTTCATCAGCGGGCCCTTCAGCCCGCCGAGGATGGCGCGCAGGTCCTCGGCGTGCGCGGTCCTGTCGGTGCGGATGCCGACGCGGGCACCGGCCAGGCGGGCGGCGATGCCGCCCACCGCGCCCGACGTGCGCGCGAAGCGCCGCAGCTCGCCGAACAGGCTGCTGCCGCGGTCGAGGTCGCGCTCGCGGGCCATCCGGCTCAGCCCCCGCCCACGGTCGCGCCCACCGCGGGTGCCGTCATCGGTTCGGCCGCCTCGAGCTCGTCGATGAAGCCGGACAGCACGTCGAGGCCGCGGCGCCAGAACGACGGGTCGGTGGCGTCGAGCCCGAACGGCGCCAGCAGCTCGCGGTGCCGGCGGGTACCGCCGGCACGCAGCATCTCCACGTACTTTTGCTGGAACCCGGGATGGCCGGACTGGAACACGCCGTAGAGCGCGTTCACCAGGCAGTCGCCGAACGCGTAGGCGTAGACGTAGAAGGGCGAGTGCACGAAGTGCGGCACGTAGGCCCAGAACACGTCGTAATCCGGCGAGAGGTCGAAGGCGGGCCCCAGGCTCTCGGTCTGCACCTGCCGCCAGAGGGCGCCGATACGCTCGGGCAGCAGCTCGCCGCCGCGGCGCTCGTCGTGCAGCAGGGTTTCGAACCGGTAGAACGCGATCTGGCGCACCACCGTGTTGATCATGTCCTCGACCTTGCCCGCCAGCATGCGGCGGCGCCGGGCCGGGTCGGTCTCGGCGTCGAGCAGGGCGCGGAAGGTCAGCATCTCGCCGAATACGCTGGCGGTTTCGGCCAGCGTGAGTGGGGTCCCGCTCATCAGGTAGCCCTGCTCGGCCGCCAGCACCTGGTGGATGCCGTGGCCGAGCTCGTGCGCCAGCGTCATCACGTCGCGGGTGCGGCCGTGGTAGTTCATCAGAATATAGGGGTGGGCCGCCGGCACGGTCGGGTGCGCGAAGGCGCCGGGCGACTTGCCGGGGCGCGGCGCGGCGTCGATCCAGGGGCGGTCGAAGAAGCGCCCCGCGATCCTGCCGAGTTCGGGGGCGAAGCCGGCATAGGCGCCGAGCACGCGGGTGCGGGCCTCGTCCCAGCCGATGCGGCGGTCGTCATCGCCGGGCAGCGGCGCGTTGCGGTCCCAATGCTGCAGCCGCTCCAGCCCGAGCCAGCGCGCCTTCATCGCGTAGTACCGGTGCGACAGCCGGGCGTAGTCGGAGGCGACGGCGGCGACCAGCGCGTCGACCACCTCGTCCTCGACCATGTTGCCGCGGTTGCGAGCGCTGCCGGGGCGCGGATAGGCGCGCAGCCCGTCGCCGATCTCCTTGTCCTTGGCCAGCGTGTTGGTGATCAGCGAGAACAGCCGGACGTTGCGTCCGAAGGTCTCGCCGATCGCCCGGGCGGCGCGCTCGCGCACGGCGCGGTCGCGGTCGGACAGCCGGTTCAGCGCGTCGCCGACGGTGTGCTGGGCGCCGTCGAGCTCGACGCGCAGCTGCCCCATCGTCTCGTCGAACAGCCGGCTCCAGGCGGCGGCACCGGTGACCGACTTCTCGTGCAGCACGCGCTCGACCTCCTGGCCGAGCTGGTGCGGGCGGAACACGCGCAGGTCGCGCAGGAAGGGCTGCCAGCGCGCCAGGGCCGGGTCTGCCAGCAGGGGCTCGAGTGCGGCCTCCTCGAGCTGGTTCAGCTCCAGCGTGAAGAAGATCAGCGGCGCCGAGGCCCGCGTCACCCGCTCGTTCACGCCCTGGGTGAAGCGGCCGATCGCGGCGTCCTCGGAGTCGCCCGCGAACAGCAGGCCGGCATAGGAGGCGGCACGGCCCAGAACCGCATCGATGCGCTCGTATTCGGCGATGGCGGCGGCCAGTCCGGCCGCGTCAAGGGTGGGAAGCCTCCCGGCATAGTGTCCGGCGAAGGCTTGCGCGGCGGCCTCCGCCTCGTCCAGGTCTCGGCCTAGCTCGGAGGAGTCCTGGCCGGCATAGAGGTCGGACAGGTCCCAGCTCGGCAGCCCGGAGACGCCCGACGATGAGTCCCCAGCCAGAACAACAGAGAGAGCCGCGGGCGGGATGGCGGGCGGGCATGCGCCGGGAGCGGCACGGGTGACGGACGGCATGGGCGGCTGCATCCTGTGGCGTGGTGACGGCGTGTCATCTGGGATCGCGGCGGCGGCGGTCAAAGGGCGCCGGGCCGGCCGGCCGCAGTTGGCGGCGCTGCTGCTGCTGGGTGCCTGGCCGGGAGCGTGGCCGGAGACGGCAGCGGCGGACGGCCTGCCGGGGGCGATGTCGATGGCCCAGGCGCTGGAGGCGGCCGAGCAGACCAACCCGCAGCTGCTGGCGGCCCGGGCGCGGCTGCGCCAGGTCGACGAGACGGTGCCGCAGGCGCTGGCGGGCTGGCGGCCGCACGTGCTGCTGGAGGGCCAGATCGGGCCCGGCCTCTACACCTCGAGCACCGACCACAAATACTATCCGGAGCGCCGGCTGCCGCAGGACTACGAGCTGACGGTGACACAGGACCTCTACACCAGCGGCCGCGTGCACGACCAGGTGGCGCAGGCCAAGCTGCAGGTGCTGGCCGAGCGGGCGACGCTGGCCGCCGCGGAGGCGCAGGTGCTGCTGACGGCGGCCAACGCCTATCCCGACGTGGTGCGCGACCGCGACGTCCTGGCGTTGCAGCGCAACCAGGAGGCGGTGCTGGCGCGCACGGTGGCGGCGGACCGCACGGAGCCCGCCGCCGGCGCGATCACGCCGACGGACCTGGCGCAGTCGGAGGCGCGGCTGCTGCGGCAGCGGTCCGCGGCCAGCCAGGCGGCGGCCCAGGTGGCGGCGTCGGAGGTATCGTTCGAGGCGGCGGTGGGGGTGCGCCCGGGCGCTGGCGCTGCCGGACGGCGAGCTGCCGGTGTCGGCGAGCGAGGATTCGGCGCTGGCCGAGGCGGCGAGGTCCGACCCGGAGCTGGTGGCGGCGCGGCGCTCGCTGGAGGCGACGCAGCTCGGCGTCGACGTGGTGGACGACGAACTGCTGCCGGTGCTGTCGGTCAACGCGCTGGTCGAGCACCAGCAGGATTACGAGTACCTCCTCTACAACCAGCGCGTCAACGCGGTGCAGGCGCTGCTGCAGATCGCGGTGCCGCTCTACCAGGGCGGCGCCGAGTACTCGCGGATCCGCGCCGCCCGGGAGGGCAACGTGCAGGCGCAGGCGCTGGTCGACTAGGCAGCGCGGCAGGCGCGGCAGATCGTGCGGACCGGCTGGGCGGCGCTGGCGGCGGCGCGCGACCGGGTGCGCGACGCGGCGGCGGCGGCGGCGGCGGACCGGGTCGCCGAGGCCGGGCTGGCGCAGCTGCAGGCGGCGGGGGCGCGCACCACCGTCGACCTGCTCAACGCCCAGCAGGAGACGCTGACCGGCGCCGTCGCCGAGGTGTCGGCGCGGCACGACGTGCTGGCGGGCGACCTGCTGCTGCTGGGCACGGCCGGACGGCTGGACGCGCCGGCACTGCTGCCAGGTGTGGCGCCCTACGATCCGCGGGCGCACTACGACGCGGTGCGGGGGAGATGGGTCGGGACCGCGCCGCCCTCGCGGATCGCCCTGTCGCCGGAAGTCGGACGGGTCGACATGGACGCCGACGCCGCGGCGTTTGGCGGCGGGACGTCGCGCTGACGCCGATCTTCGAGTCAGGGAAGCGGCACGCCATCCGGCCCGGCTCCCCTGAGCAGGCATCATCGCCCTGGGTTTCCCATCCGGATTGAAGGGCAAGAAACGGGGTGTCGACGACCTGATCGCGGATGAGGATGGGCCAAGGAGGTGCCCTCATGATCGCGTTCCGCTGCATTCCCGTTCCGAGCGAGGTCGGCGAACGTTTTCGTCGCACCGGCGAGGACGACCATCGCAACCAGGTTCGACGGATCGTGGCCACGGCAAGCGGCGCCTTCCCGTGCCGCCACTGCCTGCGCCTGGCCGAGCCGGGCGAGGTCATGCTGCTCGGCTCGTATGACCTTCCCAGGCCCCTCGGCATCTATTGGACCCCGAGCCCGATCTTCGTGCACGAGGCCGCGTGCCCGCGCGGCGGGATCGAGGACGGAATCGCCCCGATCGTGCGTGCCAATTCGCTCGTGTCGGTCCGTGCCTACGATGCGGCGGACCAATGCCTCTACGACCTTGGCCAGGTCTGCCCGGGCCGCGACGTCGACGGTCCGCTTGAGCGGGCTCTCGATGACCAGCGGACCGCGTTCGTCAACATCCATACCGCCCGGCCGGGCTGCCTGTTGTCGCTGGTGGAGCGCCGACCGGGTCGGCGCTGAGCCGACCCTCTGCCGGCGCCGCCGCGCGCACCGGTCCCTGGCGCAGCGCTGTCGTCCTGCGGACAGCTACCCGGCGTTGGTCACCCGGGCCTCACGCAAGCGGCTCTCGACCACCCGGTCGCGGCCGGCGTTCTTGGCCTCGTAGAGCGCCGCGTCGGCGCGCCCGATGACGGTCTCCCAGGAATCCCCGCGACCGATCCAGGCCATGCCCACCGAGCAGGTGACGGAGATCGGCCCATCGGGAACCCTGAAGGTGTCGTGCCGGATCGAGAGGTGGAGCTTCAGGACCCGCTCGGCCGCAAACCCGTCGGTATCGGCCAGCACCAGCAGGATCTCCTCGCCGCCGTAGCGCCCGGCATATTCGCCGGGGCGCATGCCTCTGGCGATCAGGCGACCGAGTGCCCGCAGGACCTCGTCGCCGCCGAGGTGGCCGTGCCGGTCGTTGATGCGCTTGAAGTGGTCGACGTCGAGCAGCGCCACAACCAAGTCCTCGCCGTCATCTCCGTCCGCAAGCCGCTCGGCCAGTCGCGTCTCGATCTCCGACCGGGTCAGGAGCCCGGTCAGCTTGTCGTGCGCGGCCTGGTGCCGGAGCTGCGCGGTCGCCCGCGCCACGTGGTGCTCGAGCTCCGCCTGCCGCGCGTACATCTGGCGATAGCGGATGCGGACGCCGCCATAGATCCCCGCTACCGCCAGCGCGGTCCAGAGCGGCTCCGACCACCAGCGGCGCCACCACGGATAGGCGACGTCGATGACGACGGTCGCCGGCTCGGATGTATGGTGGCTCAGCTGGTCGTAGCCCACGACGGTGAACAGGTGCCGGCCGGGCGGGACGAGCGGGTAGCCGACGGTCCCCGACGACGAGACGACCCAGTCCGCATCGACGCCCGATAGACGGTGCCGGAACAGCACCGAGCGTTCCACGCCGTAGTTCGGCGTGCCGAGGTCGATCGAGAGCGGATCGTGGGTATAAGGTAGGACTCCAGTGCTGACCGGTCGTCCGCCAAGCTCGGCACCGGTCACCATGACGCGCAAGGGCCGCACGACGAAGAGCGAGGCCGGGTCCTTCAGGTGGGAGACGCCGCCCGTTGTCGTGATCCAGACCGACCCGTCCGGGTCCTCGCGGAGGCCGCCCCCGTTGACGTCGTTTGACAGCAGGCCCTGGTCGGCGTTCGCCGATACCCACCGCGTCCCATCATAGACCGAGATGCCCAGCGACGTTCCGACCCAGACCCAGCCGCGATGGTCGATCATCACTGCGTAGACTAGAGTGGTCCCCGTATCCGCGACCGGGATCGCCGCGTAGGACTGGATGCGATCGCCAGACAGGACCAGGTGGGCGAGGCCATGGGGGCCGCCGATCCATAGGCTGCAGTCGCGGGCGATCGCCAATGCCAGCGGCTCAGCGTCCTTGGGCCATTCCGGGCCGGACACGGTGGCGTCGGACCCGTCCGAGTGCCAGTGGCGCAGGCGTCCGCCAGCCAAGTAGTAGACACCCCCGCCACCATCTTGAACGATGCTCTGGATTGGGGTGATCCTCACCCCGGCGAGCACCGGTCGGAACGGCGGCCCGCCTCCATCGTCGACCCGGTAGAGGCCTTTTTCCGTCCCGAGCCAGATGGCATGACCGCGTCCAGGGACGATCGTCTCGACATAGGGCGTCGTCACCGAGGACACGGACCCGTTACGGGAATTGATAACCCGAATGCCTCCTACATCATATCCGGTCCAGATCTCCCCCGCGGGCGTCGAGGCCAACGCATATGATCCGGACGGATAGACGTGGGACACATGCAGCGACGATCCCTGGCCGGTGACCTCGTCCACGCCACCGTCGGTCGTAATCCAGAGGTTTCCGTCGGCCGACCGGGCCGTCTGCCAGGGAAAGCCCGCCGACAGGCCGTCCGACCTCTCGACCGTCTCCCAATGCCCGTAGCCGACCCAGCGGACCAGACCCCTGCCGAACACGTTGAACCAGAACTGCCCGGTCCCGTCCGCCATCGCGCCGGCGACGACCCCATCGGGAGCGCCATCGGCGACGGTCAGCTCGCGCCAGCCCTCCGGGCCGAGGATATCGAGCCCGCGGACTGCCTGCGTGACGACGCTGCCGTCCGGGGTCGTGTAGAGACCCAGATCAGCGGCGTAGGTCTCGTATTGGCTGCCCTGGTCGGGGAGGGCGACGGAGGACCATCGGTCGGAGGCCCGATCGAGGGTCGCGACCGAAGACCCGGACCGGGCGAGCACCCGACCATCCGCACCGGCGACGATGTCGCGCCACGGCCCGCCCGCCAGGCCGTCCTTGGTGTCGTAGCAGCGGACCGCGCCGGGCTCAGCCGCACAGATCCGACCATCCTCGAAGCTCTCCCACAGGCGACCTGCAACGGAGAACACCGCGACCGCACCCTGCAAGAGCGCCCGCTCCCCCAGGTCGTAGCTGATGCTCCTGAAGCCTTCTCGCCGGCCGGTCTGAGCCGTGATGGCGATGGCCGCATCTCTGGCCAGGAACACGAAGCCGTCATGCCATGGGACCAGACGATGAGGGCGCCGATCGTAGAACGAGGTCTTGGGATGATCGACGGCCGTGAATGAAAGCGACGTGACCGGATGCGCCGCATCCGTCACTTGATCGGAGACATATACGTCGCCCGAATACTGGATCGCCATCCGACCAGACGAGGTCAGGGCGATACCGAACACGATGCCGTCCTGCGGCAGACCTCGTTCGGTGCCGAGATTGACGAAGCGGCGGCCGTCGTAGGCGAAGACGCCGTGTTCCGTGCAGACGAGCAACTGACCCGCCCCATCCTGAGTGAGACAGGTTCCGTTCAGGCTGGTGAGGCCCTGTTCGGTGCCGTAGGTCCTGAAGGTCGAGCGCTCGGCCCGGGTGCCAGCCGACCAAGCCGAACATGATGCGAGCGAGACCAATACGAGCAGGGCTGGTCGTGCTCGCCGCGATCCTCGTCTTCGTGAGCCGGAAACCGCCATCGCACTCCCATCACCGGGTCTGAAGCGCCCCCAGGGACGATGGATCGCAACCGGCGCACCACCTATTCTTGCAACAGTTGTTGCGTGGCACAAGAATTATTGCGCAACGCCATCAACCAGCCGTCTCAGTAATTGGACGGCCGGTTGATTTGCCTGACGACGGATAGAGCTCCGATCTTACACTCTGCAGTCTACCCTAGTCTCAAAGGGGAGGAAGGGGATGGTACATGTCGGGCCAGAAATCGACCTTGGTCACGCCCAAGACGCGGCCGGACCGAGCGACTGATGTGTGGCTGACGCCATGCATGGTCGGCATCGCGTCCCGCGTGCCGGCCGCTGCAGCCGCGAGCAAACGGTGGTCATGGAGCGACATGGAGGCAGCGATCATCGCTGCACAGGCAATGCCTGATCCTTGCGACACAAAGCGAGACAACCGGTTGGTCATGAGCAGATCTCCGAGATGATGCCGGATATGAGACCGGCGCCTCGAAACATAGAAGCTGCTCTGACCGTAATGCAATTGGTTTAGGAGGAATTAACAGGAAAAAACGAGAGAAAGCTTTGGCTTTACAGAAGTAAGCAGCTTGATCGTGATTTTTGGAGGCGCCGTCGGCGTACCTCTTGTTGTGTTCTTTGTCTGACTTGACTGGCTTTTTCCAAGCGTTACTTGCCGCGTCGGACGATAGAGTCGCCTGCACGTGCAGGAGAGAGCTGCGCGGTGAGACGCGAATTCGGAAACGAGTGCTGCCCCACCACTGACACCGCCGGTGAGATCGATGGAAGCGCTCCGGACCGGGCGCGGTGCCGGGTGAGGGATTTGAACCCCCGACCTTCGGTTTACAAAACCGCTGCACTACCGCTGTGCTAACCCGGCGGAGGTCGCTCGATGGCGGCAGGCTAACGGCTTCGAGCGGCGCGTTCCACCCCCGGGGCGCTCCGGGCGATAGTCGAATTGCCGCTTCTCCGCCGCATGCGGGCCTGCTAGCCAGGGTCCGCGACACCTCGCGACGGAGCCGATCTGCCATGCGTTCCTGCCGGTGGTCCCTGCTCCCCGTCGTCGTGCTGCCGATCTGGCTGGCGGCGTGCGCGTCCGAGCCGCCGAAGCCGCCGGGGGTGTTCGACCTGTCGAACGGGCTGGATCGGCCGTCGCTGCCGGGCGGCGACTCCTCCGCGCGGCCGCAGCCGGGAGCGCTGAGCCCGCCGGCGCCGGGCAGCGTCGGCGGCAGCGTCGGCGCACCCACGCCCGGGCACCTCGGAGCCGGGTTCGGCAACTGATGGGGCCGCCCAGGCCGCCGCTCGCGGCCCCTCGGCTTGCGACACTGCGGCTCGGGGCCATGCTGCTGGGTGCCGCGCTGCCGTCGGGCTGCGCCAGGACCAGCGCGCCGGTCACGATCGCCCAGGCGCTGGCTGAGCTGCAGCGCGAGCTGGGCGCGGCGGGGGCGGTCAGCGCGGTCGGCAGCGATCCGGCCCGCTTCGCCGCCGCGGCACGGGCGGCGCAGTGCGCGGGCAGGCAGGCCGATCCGGAGGTGCCGCTGCTGGCGCACGACCTGACCGTCGACCTCACCGGCAGCTTCACCGCCACCGGCGGCTTCACGGTCGGCTCGAGCGTGGTGGGAACGTCGCTGAACCTGGGCGCCACGCGCGGACAGACGCAAGAGCTGGTGCTGCCGCTGAGCTTCGTCGCCCTGTCGGAGGTGCCGGCGATCGCGGCGGCGCAGCGCCTGGCACCGCTGGCGACGCTGCCGCCGGCAGACCGCGCGGCCGAGACGGCGCCGATCCTGCAGGACCGGGACCGGCTGCGGATGCTGATCGACGGCCTGATCGCGAGCTGGACGCCGGCCGTCTGCGGCACCCAGGCAGCGCCGAGCGGGTTGTTCCACCCGAGCCTGCGCCCGGGCTCGGGTGCCGGCTCGGCCGGCGGCGTATCGTGACGCCAGGCAACCGGACCCGGTACCGGCCGTTTCGACCGCAGACCGAAGGAACCCGCCCCGTGCGACAGATCCACGCCCTGCTGATGTCCGGCCTGCTGGCCGGTGCCGTGATCCCGGCGGCATGGGCCGCCGATGCGGTGTCTGCCGCCGACCGGGCGTTCGTCGCCAAGGTCAGCCAGGGCGGGCTGTTCGAAGTGAGGCTGGGCGAGGTGGCGGAGGACCAGGGCCATGCCCAGGACATCAAGGACCAGGGCTACACCGAGGCGCACGACCACAAGCTGGTCGGCGACCGGCTGAAGTCGATCGCGTCCGATGCCGGCCTCGACGTCGGCGACAGCCTCGACCCGATGTTCCAGAGCCAGCTCCACGCGCTCAAGCAGCTGTCCGGGACTGCGTTCGACGTCGCCTACCTGAAGGCGATGAAGGCGATCCACGCCAAGGACGGCGCCGCGTTCGCCGCAGAGGCGAAGGGCGGCACCGACCCGAAGCTGCGCGAGTTCGCGGCCCAAACGCACCGGATCGTGCAGAGCCATATCGGCGAGCTCGACGCCGAGAGCACCCAGACCGGCGACTGAGGGAAGGCCAGGGCGCTGCCCTCGGGCCCGTTGGGGCCGCGGGCCCCAAACCCCGATTCGTAAGAAGATATCCCGAGTATGGAGATACGCCCTTAACGGATCGGGGCCTGGGGCCCGCGGCCCCAGTGGGGTCCAGGGGCAAAGCCTCTGGCCTTCCTTCTAACGCAGCTTGAGCATGCCCTCCGGCGCATTCTCCCGCAGGATCCCGGCCAGCCGCTCAAAGTCGGCCGCCCGCGGATCGGTCGCGCGCCAGGCCAGGGCGACCGTGCGCCCGGCGTCCCGGTCGCGGATCGGACGGACCTGCACCAGGCCGCTGAGTTCCGGGTCGTCGCGGATCGCCAGCGCCGGCATCAGCGAGATCCCCTCGCCCGCCGCGACCATGTGCCGCAGCATCTCCAGGCTGGTGGCCTGCCGGTACGACGCCGGCGTCGCCGCGGCGGGACCTGCCTGGGTCGGCGGCCGGCACATCGAGACCGTCTGCTCGCGCAGGCAATGGCCCTCCTCGAGCAGCAGCAGGTCGGCGGCGTCCAGCATGGAGAGCGACAGCGCGGCGGCGGCGCCGAGCGGGTGGCCGGCCGGCATCAGCACCCGGAACGGCTCGAAGAACAGCGGTGCCGCCACGAAGCCGTCCTGCTCGAGCGGCAGGGCGATCAGGGCGGCATCGAGCGTGAAGCGGGCCAGCCCGTCGAGCAGCGCGCCGGTCTGGCTCTCCTGCAGCCGCAGCACCAGCTCGGGGAAGATGCGGCGGAGGTCGCGCAGCACCAGCGGCACGTAGTAGGGGCCGAGCGTCGGGATCACGCCGAGGTCGAGCGGGCCGTCGAGGGCGCCGGCCTGGCTGCGGGCCATCTGCATCAGGCCGCGCGCCTCGCGCACCACGACCGCGATCTGCCGCAGCAGGGCCTGGCCGCGGGCGGTCGGGTTCACGCCGGCGCGGCCGCGCTCGAACAGGGGGGTGCCGAGGACCGCCTCCAGCTTGCGGATCTGCTCGCTGAGGCCAGGCTGGCTGACGCCGCAGCGCTCGGCGGCGCGGCCGAAATGGTGCAGCTCGGCCACCGCCAGCGCGTAGTCGAGGTCGCGCAGGGACAGGCCGGTGAGGTGCTGCTGGACCATGGGCGCCCGCCGGATGAGGATGCCGAAGATACGGCCTTCGGCGAAACCCGGGGGCAGCGCCCTCAGCCATTCGCCCCTATATAAGAGCGCATGAGCTTCATCGACGCGAGAGACCGCAAGACCGGCAACCCGGGCACCGCCGCCGCCACCGTGCGGCCGGGGACGGCCGGGGTGCTGCTGGTCAACCTCGGTACTCCGGACGGCACCGACACGCGGTCGGTGCGGCGCTATCTGGCCGAGTTCCTGTCCGACCGGCGGGTGATCGAGGCGAGCCCGCTGATCTGGCAGCCGATCCTGCAGGGGATCGTGCTGAACACGCGGCCGCGCAAGAGTGCGGCGAACTACCGCCGGATCTGGAACACCACCCACGACGAGAGCCCGCTGCGCACCTACACCCGCGGGCAGTGCGCGGGGCTGGAGGCGCGGCTGGCGCCGGACGGCATCCCGGTCGAGTGGGCGATGCGCTACGGCCGGCCCAGCACGGCGTCGGGCATCGACAGCCTGATCGCGCACGGCTGCGACCGCATCCTGCTGCTGCCGCTGTATCCGCAATACTCCGCCACCACCACGGCCACCGCCAACGACCAGGCGTTCCGCGCGCTGATGCGGCTGCGGCGGCAGCCGGCGCTGCGCACGGTGCCGTCGTTCCCGGACGATCCGGCCTACATCGAGGCGCTGGCGGCCAGCGTGCGCACCGGGCTGGCCGCTCTGGACTGGACGCCGGAGCTGCTGATCGCCTCGTTCCACGGTCTGCCGGTCGAGTACGTGCAGCGGGGCGACCCATACGTGACGGAGTGCGCGCGGACCATGAACGCGCTGCGCGAGGCCCTGAGCATGAGGCCGCAGGAGCTGCCGCTGACGTTCCAGTCGCGGTTCGGGCCGACGCGGTGGCTGGGGCCGTACACCGAACCCAAGGTCCGGAAGCTGGCGGCGGCGGGGATGCGACGGATCGCGGTGCTGACGCCGGGGTTCCTGGCCGACTGCATCGAGACGCTGGACGAGATCGGCAACGAGCTGCGCGAGGCGTTCCTGCATGCCGGCGGCGAGCGGTTCACGACCATCCCGTGCCTGAACGACAGTCCGGCGGCGGTCACGATGCTGGAGCGGCTGGTGCGCCGGGAGCTGGCTGGCTGGCGCTGAGGCCGGTCGCGGCGCGGGCGACGTCATCGGCTTCATCCCAGCATGGGCGCGGATTTTCTGGACTTGTCCATGACCTGTCTTGTAACGTCATCATATCGTCGGCAGCGGATTTCAGGCGTCGACGACGGTGCGGTGGCGCACGCCTGGTCAGGTAGGAGGTTTTGCAGCGACAGGCCGGTCCCGTCTCTCAGACGAACGTCGCGATCCGCCGGGCGGTCCAGGCGGCGTCGCGCGCGTATCGGGACCGGACCATCGAGCATCAGGCGGACTTTCGGGACCTGATCGCTGCCAGCCACGAGCGGATCGCCAATTCGAGGTGCCTGCTCAACCGGCCACAGGCCTATGACCCGTTCGACCGGCGGCGCGTCCAGGACGCCGACGGGCCGGACGAGGACTTGGCTGAACCGGACGGAATGCTGGAGCGGCTGGGCCTGTTCGAGTCGGCGGTCGCGCACGCCAACGAGGCGATCCTGATCACCGATGCCGACCGGGTCGGTCGTCCCGGACAGCGGATCCTCTACTGCAACGCCGCCTTCACCCGAATGACGGGCTACGCGGAGGATGAAGTCCGCGGCCGGACCCCGCGCCTGCTGCAGGGACCGGACACCGATCGCGCCACGCTCGACCGCCTCCGCCGACACATCCGGGCCTGGCAGCCGCTGGTGGTCGAATTGGTGAACTACCGCAAGGACGGCAACCCGTTCTGGGTCGAGCTGAGCATCGTGCCGGTGGGCACCGAGGCCGGGCGCTACACCCACTGGATCGCCCTGCAGCGCGACGTCAGCGACCGCAAGGCCGCGGCGGAGGCCGTGGTCCAGCGACGGGCCTCGGAGCTGGACCGGCAGGTGCTCGAGGCCGATATCGAGTCCCGTAAGCTGGTCGAGGACCGGCTGTTCCACGCGGCCTTCCACGACGACATGACCCGGCTGTCGAACCGGGCCTTCTTCCTCCGCCACCTGACGGCGCTGCTGGCGCAGGACCCGCCGCGGGGCCTGCCGCACGGCGGGCCGCGATGGGCGCTGCTGTTCCTCGACCTCGACCGCTTCAAGTTCATCAACGACACGCTCGGCCACGGCGTGGGCGATCAGCTCCTGGTCGAGGTCGCCCGGCGGCTGGCCGGCTGCATCCGGGAGGACGACGTCCTGGCCCGGATGGGCGGCGACGAGTTCGCCGTGCTGATCGAGGTGGACGGCCGGGTCGAGAACGCGATGGCGCTCGGCGAGCGCATCGTGCTCGCCTTCGCAGACCCGTTCCGGCTCGGCGACCACACCGTCCGCGCCACCTGCAGCATCGGCATCGCCCCTGTCACCGACGGGTATCGGGACCCGGCGGCGCTGCTGCGCGACGCCGACATCGCGATGTATCGCGCCAAGCGGTCCGGCAGCCATCGGCCGGCGCTGTTCACCCGGGAGGCCGATGCCGGCGCGGTGCAGGCGCTGTCGCTGCAGTCGGCCATCCTGCCGGCGCTGGAGCACGGCGAGTTCAGGCTGCTGTACCAGCCGATCTTCACCGCCGAGCCGGCCTACCCGGCCTCGTTCGAGGCTCTGGTCCGCTGGCATCACCCGCAGCGCGGCCTGATCCGGCCCGACTCCTTCATCTCGCTGGCCGAGGATTGCGGCCTGGCACGCTCGGTCGGGCGCTGGGTGCTGGACGAGGCGCTGCGGCAGGCGGCCGCCTGGGCCCGCCGGCATCCGGATGCGGTGGTGCATCTGAACGTCAACGTGTCGCCGCACGAGCTGCTGGACGAGCGGTTCGCGGCGGAGGTGATCGGGGCGCTGGCCGCCGCCGGCGTTCCCGGCTGGGCGCTCGAGCTCGAGATCACCGAGACCGTGTTCCAGGCGCGGTCGCCGCACGTGCTGCGGACGCTGCGGCAGCTGCGGGACGCCGGCATCAGCCTTGCGCTCGACGATTTCGGCACCGGCTATTCCTCGCTCGGCTCGATCGACAGCTACCCGATCGATACGCTCAAGATCGACCGCTCGTTCGTGACCGGCATGTTGCAGCGTCCGCGCACGCGCGCCCTGGTGCAGACCATCATCAGCCTAGCCAAGGCCCTCGATCTCGACACCGTCGCGGAGGGGGTGGAGACCGAGGCCGAGTATCAGGCACTGATCGCCATGGGCTGCCACCACTTCCAGGGCTACCACCTGTCGCGCCCGATGGAGTTCACCGACGCCATGCATGTCGGTGGGACCCGGTACTGAAGGCGATCTTCCGGCGGGAAGACGGCCGCCGCGCATGGATCGCGCTGCGGTTGCATCAGCGGCAACCACTGCTTTGAGGGATCGAGATTGCTGGTCGGAGTGAGAGGATTCGAACCTCCGGCCCCTGCGTCCCGAACAC
>CAXTVM010000023.1:0-45921 GCA_964247725.1 uncultured Acetobacteraceae bacterium
GACGGCCCCAAACCCCGATTCGGAAAGAGATGGTCCCAGCTTGAAGGTATACCCTTAACGAATCGGGGTCTGGGGCCCGCGGCCCCAGTGGGGTCCAGGGGCAAAGCCCCTGGTGCCCGCCAACGGCGCTCGCTACATCGCGCGCATGAACGACTCCATTCCCATCACGGCGATATCCGAGCCGATGGAGATCCTGGTGGCGCCGCACCCGTCGCTGCGCCGCCCCGCCCGGCCGGTGCGGCCGGAGGACGGCGCTCTGCTGCGCACGCTGCTGCCGCGCATGTATGAGAGCATGTACCGCGCGCCAGGCATCGGACTGGCCGCGCCGCAGGTGGGGCTCGACCTGCGCGTCGCCGTCGTCGACCTGATGCCGGGCGAGGTCCGGACGCCGATCACGCTGATCAACCCCGAGATCGTCCGCGCCAGCGATCAGCTCGCGGCGCGCGAGGAAGGCTGCCTGTCGCTACCGGGTCAGTATGCCGAAGTGGTGCGCCCGGAGGGCGTGCGGGTGCGCTACGCCGACCTCGACGGCAATCGGTACGAGCTCGACGCCGACGGGCTGCTGGCGACCTGCCTGCAGCACGAGATCGACCATCTCGACGGCGTGCTGTTTGTCGACCACCTCTCGTTGATCAAGCGCAACATGATCCTGCGCCGGCTGGCCAAGGAGCAGCGGCAGAAGCCGGCCGGCACGGGCGCCTGAGGATGCGCCTCGCCTTCATGGGCACGCCCGAGTTCGCGGTGCCGGCGCTGCTGGCCGTGCATGCGGCCGGCCACGAGATCGCCTGCGTCTACACCCGGCCGCCGCGCCCGGCCGGCCGCGGCCAGCGGCCGCGCGCCTCGCCGGTGCAGCTCGCGGCGGAACGGCTGGGCGTGACCGTGCGCAGCCCGATGCGGCTGCGCCGCGATGCGGACGTGCAGGCGGCATTCGCGGCACTCGGGCTCGATGTCGCCGTGGTCGCCGCCTACGGGCTGATCCTGCCGCAGCCGATGCTGGACGCGCCCGCACGCGGCTGCCTCAACATTCATGCCAGCCTGCTGCCGCGTTGGCGCGGCGCCGGTCCGATCCAGGCGGCGATCCTGGCCGGCGACCACGAGACCGGGATCACCATCATGCAGATGGAGGCGGGCCTCGATACCGGTCCGATGCTGTCCCGGGGCACCCTGCCGATCGGGCCGCGCGACGATGCCAGCGTGCTGCACGACCGGCTGGCGGCGCTGGGCGCCCGGCTGATCGTGGAGGCGCTGGCCGCGCAGCCGCTGGCGGTCGCGCAGGACGACGCGCGGGCCTGCACCGCGCCGATGCTGCGCCGCGAGGACGGACGCATCGACTGGCGGCAGGATGCGACCTCGATCGACCGCCGGGTGCGGGCGATGCACCCATGGCCCGGCGCCTTCGCCACCTTGGGCGAAGTCGTGCTGAAAATCGCGTCGGTGACGCCGCTGCCGGACCAGGCCCATGCGGCACTGGCGGGCGAGGTGCTCGATGACCGCCTCGCCGTCGCCTGCGGCGGCGGCGCGATCCGCATCGAGCGGCTGCAGTGGCCCGGACGCGGCATGGTGGACGCGGCGGCCTTCCTGCGCGGGCGCGCGCTGCCGCGTGGGACCCGGCTGGGGTGATGACGCGGTGGGCGCTGCTGCTCGAGTACGACGGCACGCCATTCGCGGGCTGGCAGCGCCAGCGGGGGGCCCAGTCGGTGCAGGAGGTGCTGGAGGCGGCGGCGGCGCGGCTCAACGACGGCGCGGCGGTCGCCTGCACCGCGGCCGGCCGCACCGATGCCGGCGTGCACGCGGCCGGCCAGGTGGCGCACCTGGCGCTGGCGGACCGGGCTGGCCGGCTGACCGCCGCCCGGTTGCGCGACGCGCTCAACTTCCACATGCGGCCGCATCCGGTCGCGGTGGTGCAGGCGGTCGCGGTGCCGGACGACTGGAACGCGCGCTTCTCGGCGATCGGCCGGCGCTATCGCTACCGCATCCTCAACCGCGCGGCGCGTCCGGCCCTCGGCCGCGACCGGGTCTGGCACGTGAAGCCGGCGCTCGACCCGGCGGCGATGCAGGCCGGCGCCGACCTGCTGCTGGGACGTCACGACTTCACCAGCTTCCGCGCCAGCGCCTGCCAGGCGAA
This sequence comes from uncultured Acetobacteraceae bacterium, assembly GCA_964247725.1. Taxonomy (GTDB): domain Bacteria; phylum Pseudomonadota; class Alphaproteobacteria; order Acetobacterales; family Acetobacteraceae; genus Lichenicola. Next base: position 2,126 of record CAXTVM010000023.1, read on the forward strand.
GAGCCCGCTGCGCACCCTGGACCGCCTGCAGGTGACCGCGGACGGCACGCTGATCGAGATCCACGTCGAGGCCCGCAGCTTCCTGCACCACCAGGTGCGCAACATGGTCGGCACGCTGCGGCTGGTCGGCGAGGGGCGCTGGCCGCCGGCGGCGGTCGGTGCCGCGTTGGAGGCGCGGGACCGCGCCGCCGCCGGGCCGACTGCGCCGGCGGAAGGGCTGTCGCTGATGGCGGTGCGCTACCCGCGCGACCCGTTTAGCGAAGAGCCGGGCAGCGAAAGCCCGGTCAGCGAAGGCCCGGCATGACCTGCTGCGCCAGCGGCTGCAGCGCCAGGCCCACCATCGAGGAGCCGACCGCCAGCGCCATCACCGTGAGCGCCGCCTTGACGCCGCCGATCGCCAGCCCGCTGCGGGCCATGAACCACTGCAGCCACAGGAAGTAGGCCATGATCAGCAGCAGCCCCGCCCGCACCGCCCCCACCTGGCCGATGCCGAATTGCGCCAGCACCGAGGCCAGCAGCAGCGCCGGCAGGTAGGCCGGCACGATCAGCCAGATGCTCCATGCCGACGCCGTGGCATAGCGGCGCCAGCGGTCGTCGCGACGCCACAGCCGGGCCATGGCGTGCGAGATCACCGGCGGCAGCAGCACGGCGCAGAACAGCAGGAGCACCAGTGACAGCGCCTGTGCTGTCGGGTTCTGCGCCAGCAGCAGCCCGGCGGTGACCAGCAGGAAGCCGATCTGCGGTGACAGCCCGGCCAGGAAGGCGTCGCGCGTGCTCTCGAAGCAGTCGAAGCCCTCGGCCCGCCCGCGCCCCAGCAGCGCCAGCCCGCGGATGACGCTGCCGGCCGGTCGCTTGCGCGGCATCATTCGATCCGGTCCGCTCATGGGGCCTCCTCCGGCGCCGGCAGCAATCGATCCAACAGGTCGGCATAGATCGCCGCCAGCAGCTCGAGGTCGCGCACCGGCACGTTCTCGTCGACCTTGTGCATGCTGGCGCCGACCAGGCCGAATTCCGCGACCGGACAGTGGCGGGCGATGTGGCGGGCGTCGGAGGTGCCGCCGCCGGTCTCGAACGCCGGCACCCGGCCGGTCCGCTCCCCGATCGCCGCCGCCAGCGCCTCCGAGAGCGGGCCGGGCGCGGTGCGGAACGCCTCGCCGCCGACCTGGATGTCGAGCACGGCACCCGGCGCGTGGCGGTCGCAGACCCGGCGCAGCATCCGACTGAGCGAGGCGCCGTCGTGCCGGTCGTTGAACCGGATGTTGAGCCGCGCCTCGGCCCGCGCGGGGATCACGTTGGTGGCCGCATTGCCGACATCGATGCTGGTCACCTGCAGGCTGGAGGGCTCGAACTCCGGCGTGCCGTCGTCGAGGCGGGTCGCCGCCAGCTCGGCCAGCAGCGGCAGCAGCCGGTGCACCGGGTTGTCGGCCCGCTGCGGGTAGGCGACATGGCCCTGCACCCCGGTCACCGCGATCCGCGCGTTCAGCGTGCCGCGGCGGCCAAGCTTGACGGTGTCGCCCAGAGCCACGGCGCTGGTCGGCTCGCCGACCAGGCAGTGGTCCGGCACCTGGCCGTTCGCCGCCATCCAATCCAGCACCCGCACGGTGCCGTCGGTCGCCGGGCCTTCCTCGTCGCCGGTGATCAGCAGGCTGATCGAGCCCCGGCAGGGATTGCGGGCGAGGTGGCGCGCCGCCGCCGCCACGAACGCGGCGATCCCACCCTTCATGTCGCAGGCGCCGCGCCCGTAGAGCACGCCACCCGCGACCTCGGCGGCGAACGGCGGCGCGCCCCAGCCGCCGCCCGCCGGCACCACATCGGTATGGCCGGCGAAGCAGACATGCGGCCGGCCGCCGCCGATGCGGGCGAACAGGTTGGGCGTCGGCGCCGCCGGGTCGCCGAACGGCAGGTGCCTCACCGTGAAGCCGAGCCCCCGCAGCGCATCGGCCAGCAGCGCCTGGGCGCCGCCGTCGGCCGGCGTCACCGATGCGCAGCCGATCAGCGCGCGCGCCAGCGGCAGGGGGTCCTCGAGGGCGCCCAAGGAGACGGTGGAGGCGGCGGACGCGCTCAATCGCGCAGCAGCTCGTTGATGGAGGTCTTGGCCCGGGTGCGCGCGTCGACCCGCTTCACGATCACCGCGCAGGCGAGCGAGGGCAGCCGGCGCCCGTCGGCCGTCGCCGGCTCCGGCGGCAGCACGCCCGGCACCACCACCGAGTACGCCGGCACCCGGCCGGTGAAGACCTCGCCGGTGGCGCGGTCGACGATGCGGGTGGAGGCGCCGACGAACACCCCCATCGACAGCACGCTGCCGCGCTCCACGATCACCCCCTCCGCGACCTCGGAGCGGGCGCCGACGAAGCAGCCGTCCTCGATGATCACCGGCGCCGCCTGCAGCGGCTCCAGCACGCCGCCGATTCCCGCCCCGCCGCTGATGTGGCAGTCGGCGCCGATCTGCGCGCAGCTGCCGACCGTCGCCCAGGTGTCGATCATGGTGCCGGCGCCGATCCAGGCGCCGACATTGACGAAGCACGGCATCAGCACGACGCCCGGCGCCACGAAGGCGGAGCGCCGCACCACGGCGCCGGGCACCGCACGGAACCCGGCCTGGGCGAAGCGCCCCTGGTCCCAGCCGGCGAACTTCATCGCCACCTTGTCGAACACCGCGGCGCCACCGGCGCCCGGCATCGGCACGCTGTCGTGAAGCCGGAACGAGAGCAGCACCGCCTTCTTCAGCCACTCGTGCACGATCCAGCCGGACTCGGTCGGCACCGCGACGCGCAGGCTGCCGTCGTCGAGCGCCGCCAGCACCTGCTCGACATCGCCGCGCACGGGACCGCCGGTCGCGGCGGACAGCTCGGCGCGACGCTCCCACGCATCCTCGATCCGTTGGCGGAGAGCGTCATTGGTCATCGGGGTTCCGGAACTGGCGTCTTCACGGCCGGGGGCGATCGGGGCAGTCAGGCGGCGCGGACCATGCTCAGCCGGTCCGCCCGTGTCAACGAGACCCGGTCCGGGCCGGATCGAGCGCGGTTTACCTCCCCTTCAGCTTTTCAGGCGAGACTTCCGACCAGCGATGAACCAAAGCTGTTCCATGACCGAGAACCCGGCCGTTTCCGACCGCCCGCCAGCACCCGGGGGCGGCTTGACCGATGCGCTGATCGAAAGCCGGGAGCGCTGGCGCGACCTGGCGAGGATGGCGTTCGACCTCAGCTTCGAGACCGATGCCGCCGGCCGCTTCGTGCTGCTGTCGCCGGACCATGCCTTCGGTTGGCCGACCCAGGCCATGCTGGGCCTGCCGGCGGACAGCCTGCTGGTGCAGGTGGCCGGGATCGCCGGCCACAACCCGTTCCGGAGCCCGGTGCCGCTGCGGCGCCACCGTACCTGGCTGCGCCACGCCGACGGCAGCGTCGCCAGCGTCCTGGTGTCCTGCAGCCCGGTGCGCGACCGCGACGGCGCGCCGGCCGGCGTGCGCGGCGCCATCGAGGACAACAGCGAGCGCCAGGAGCAGGAACAGCGGCTGGCCGACATCCTGCTGTGCCAGCAGACGATGCGCGAGATCGCGCGCCGCATGCGCCGGGCGGTGCTGCCGGACATGGTCATCGGCATCGGCCTCGACCAGCTGCTCGACGCCACCGGCAGCAGCGGCGGCGCGATCGTGGTCTGCGAGCAGCCGCTGCAGACGGTCGACGCGAAGCCGGCACCGGAGCAGCAGCCCGGACCGGTTGGCAGCCAGCGGCCGCCGCGGCCGGGGCCATGGGTCCTGCAGCGGGTCGGCAGCGCCCTTCCGGTGCCGGACGATACGCTGATCGCGCACGCGGCGGCCGTCGGCGGCGATCTGACGACGCCCTGGACGCGCACCGGGACGGGTTACGGGCACCGGCTGATCCTGAGCGCCACCACCACGCGGTTCAGCGATCCGGTGGTGCTGATGCTGTGGCGCGACGAGCGGCGGGACTGGCTCGACGGGGATGCCGAGCTGGTCGCGGCCTTTCTCGCGACGCTTGGCGGCGTGCTGGAGCACGACCAGGTGCAGCGCGAGCTGGCCCGGCATTCCGGCGCCGACACCCTGACCGGCCTGCTGACCCGCGAGAGCTTCGCGACCGAGGTCAACCGGCGGCTCGACCGGCTCGACGCCGAGGGGCTGGCGGCGACGCTGATGATGGTCGGGCTCGACCGCTTCCGCGAGATCAACGAGAAGAATGGGCCGGAGGCCGGCGACGACGTGCTGCGCCAGACGGCGCACCTGCTGCGGGATGCGGTCCGCCCGACCGACCTGGTCGCCCGGCTCGGCGGCGACGTGTTCGCGCTCTGGCTCGACGGCGCCGACCAGTTCGCGGCGGCCGAGCGCGCCGAGGCGATGTGCCAGCAGGGGCTGGCGGTCAAGCTCGGCGAACCGGGGCTGGAGCCGGAGCCGCTCTCGCTGCGCGTCTCGGTCGGGCTGGCGACGCGCCCGTGCCGGTCCTACGACACCATAGACGGGCTGCTGGAGCAGGCGCAGTCGGCGCTGGGCGCGGTCAAGCTCGCCGGCGGCGGACGCTGGCACTTCTGCAACGAGGGGACCGGCGCGTGACATCGTTCCGAGCGACCGCCACCGGACCCGACCGCGCGCAGCCCCTGGAGTCGATGTCGATGCCGCCGACACCGCCGCCGCGCCAGCGCCGGACCGACCGGACCGACGATGTCGCCGCGATTTCCGACGGTTCCACGCCGGGGTCGGCGGCCGGTCCGCTGCCGGTGCCGGCAGTTCGGCCCAATGCCGCCGAGCTGATCGCGCGGCTGGCCGACATGCTCGCCGCCAACCTGCCCGCGGTCGATACGCAGGACGCGGCACTGCTGGCCCGGGAGCTGGACGAGCGGATCATCGCCCGGATCGCCCTATGCCGCGACGCCGTGATCGCGAGCCGTCTCGGCGGGCTGCAGCAGGACCAGCGCGCGCGGCTGCGCGCGGTCGGCCCGGCGCCGGGCCAGCTGGCCCGGCAGATGGCGGCCGAACTGGACCAGGCCACGCTGCTCGCGCTGCTGAACGCGCCGCTGCCGGGCCCGGCAGCGGCGGCGGCCCGCCTCGCAGGGCAGCTCGGCCGCCTCAAGCCGGCGCTGACCGAGGCGGCGCTCGACGGGCTGCATTCGCCGGCGACCCTCCACCGTTTCGACCGCCTGTGCCGAATGCACTATGCGCGCGCGCTCGCCGCCGCCCTGCCGATGCTCGCCTTGGCCGATTCAGCGCGCGATGCGGTGCGGCAGGCGCTGGCGCTCGAGGAGGCCGAGCCGCAAGAAGGACTGCAGGGCGGACCGCCGCAGCACCGCGGGGCGAGCGAGGCGCTGCTGCTGGACACGCTGCGCCGAGGCGACAACCGCGGCGCGATCCAGGTCCTGGCGGCGGCGGCCCTGGTGCCGGCGGCTTCGGTCGAGGCGGCCATCACGCTGCGGAGCCGGCGCGGCATGGTCGCCCTGGCCTGGAAGGCCGGCTACTCGATGCGTGCGGCGAGCCTGATGCAGAGCCAGCTCGCCGACATCGCGCCGGACCGGGTGCTGGTGGCGACGGCGGACGGAAGCTGCCCGCTGTCGCGCGGCGAGATCCTCTGGCAGATCGGCTTCCTCGCCCGACGGCTCGGCTGAGGACGGCCGGGGGGCCTGCTGTCACGCCGCGCTGATGAGGGTGCCGGGGCCGGCGGAGGTGAACAGCTCCAGCAGGCAAGCGTGCGGGATGCGGCCGTCCAGGATCACCGCGGCCTTCGCACCGGCCTGCACCGCCTTGAGGCAGGTCTCGACCTTCGGGATCATGCCGCCGGAGATCATGCCGCTGGCGATGCCGCGCCGGGCTTGCTCTGCGGTGAGCTCCGGAATCAGCCGGCCGGTCTCGTCGAGAACGCCGGCGACATCGGTCAGCATCAGCAGCCGGGTTGCGCTGAGCGCTCCGGCCACGGCACCGGCGACGGTGTCGGAGTTGATGTTGTAGGTCTGCCCATCGAGGCCGAGGCCGATCGGCGCGATCACCGGAATCACGCCGGAGCCGGACAGCGCATACAGCACGCGGGTGTCGACATGCTCGGGCTCGCCGACGAAGCCCAGATCCACCACCCGATCGGCGCCGCCGTCCGGATCGCGTACGAGGCGGGTCAGCCGGGCGGCGCGGATCATGCCGCCATCCTTGCCGGAGATGCCGATCGCCAGCGCGCCGGCGCGGTTGATCAGCTCGGCGACCTGTTTGTTCACCGATCCGGACAGCACCATCTCGACCACCTCCACCATCGCCGCGTCGGTGATGCGCAGGCCGTCGACGAAGCTCGACCGGATGCCGAGCCGCTCCAGCATGGCGTTGATCTGCGGCCCGCCGCCATGCACCACCACCGGGTTAACGCCGACCAGCTTGAGCAGCGCGATGTCGTGGCCGAAGGCCTCCGCCAGCGCCGGGTCGCCCATGGCGTGGCCGCCATACTTCACGACGATGGTATCGCCGGCGTAGCGGCGCAGGAACGGCAGCGCGCTCGCCAGCAGCGCCGCCTGCGCACGTGCGGTCCCGAGCTCCTCGTCGCTGTGACTCATGACGATCCGTCCTCCGAGGTGACGTGCACGAGGCTAGCGCCTGGCGGCCGGCAGGGCCATTACGCCGACGGGGCCGGCATCGGGGTCTGGTGCGGCATCGCCGGGAGCGCCAGCGGCGCCAGCATCGCCCGCAGCTCGGGGATGCCGATGCCGGTGCTGCTGCTGGTGGCCAGCACGGCCGGATAGGCGGCGGCGTGGCGGCTGGCGATCGCCAGGGTCTCGGCCTGCTTCGCAGCCAAGGCGGCCGGCTTGGGCACGTCGCACTTGGTCAGCACCAGCTGGAACGTCACCGCGGCACGGTTCAGCAGGGTCATGACGTCGCGGTCGCTGTCCTTCAGTTCGATGCGGCCGTCCAGCAGCAGCACCACCCGGCGGAGCGTCGGCCGGCCGCGCAGGAACTCGAACATCAGGCCCTGCCAGTCCTCCTTCACCGACTTGTTGGCGCGGGCGAAGCCATAGCCCGGCATGTCGACCAGCGTGAGCCGGCCACTGAGCGCGAAGAAGTTGAGCTGCCGGGTGCGGCCGGGCTCCGAGGAGGCCCGCGCCAGCGCCTTGTGACCGGCCAGCGCGTTGATCAGGCTGGACTTGCCGACGTTGGAGCGGCCAGCGAAGGCGATCTCCGGCAAGTCGGGCGCCGGGAGCTGGTCGAGGCGCTGGGCGGCGTAGAAGAAGCGGCACTCTGCGGCGAACAGCAGCCGGCCGGTATCAAGCGCCGCGGCATCGGCAAGGTTAGGCGCGTCGGCCGCGTCCGGTTCGGTCAGCGCGGCACCGCGCTGACCTGGCGCGCGCCGCCGAGGCGGGTCTGGCGCTGGATCAGCCATTGCTGCGCCACGGTCAGCAGGTTGTTCCAGCAATAGTAGATCACGAGCCCGGCTGGCTGCCGCGCCAGCACGAACATGAAGATCAGCGGCATCAGCTGGAACAGCCGCGCCTGCGCCGGGTCGGGCGGCGGCGGGTTCATGCGCTGCATCAGCAGCATGGTGCCGCCCAGCACCATCGGCCAGACGCCTAGGTGCAGGAATGGACTCAACGCCGACGGATCGAACGGCAGCAGCCCGAACAGGTTGAAGACGTTGGTGGGATCGGGCTCGGACAGGTCGTGGATCCAGCCGAAGAACGGCGCGTGCCGCATCTCGATGGTCACCACAAGGTCCTTGTAGAGGCACCAGAACACCGGGATCTGCACCAGCATCGGTAGGCAGCCGCTGGCCGGGTTGACGCTCTCCTGCTTGTAGAGGGTCATCATCTCCTGGTTCATTGCCACCGGATCGCCCTTGTGGCGTTCCCGCACCGCCTGCATCTTCGGTGCCAGCAGCTTCATCTTGCCCATCGAGCGGAACTGCTTGGTGGCCAGCGGATAGAAGAAGGTCTTCACGATCAGGGTGAAGGCCAACAGCGCCAGGCCGAAGTTGCCCAGCGCCGTGTTGAGCCAGTCCAGCACGTAGAAGATCGGCTTGGTCAGGAACGCGAACCAGCCGAAGTCGATCGCCTTCCAGAAATCCGTGATGTGCAGCCGCACCTCGTATGCATTCAGCACATGCACCTCCTTAGCGCCGGCGAACAGGTGAGCGGCGCTGGCCAGGGTGCCGCCGGCCGGCACCGCGAGGGCGGCCGGGCTGATGAAGTCGACCTGGTAGGTCCCGGCGCCGCCATTCGGGTCGTAGCGGTAGTTGGCGACCACCGGACGGGCACCGTCCGGGATGATCGCGGTCAGCCAGTACTTGTCGGTGATGCCGGCCCAGCCGGACAGGGGTGCGGCCGCCTCGGTCGCCGACCAGCCGGTGCCGCCGGCCTCGGCCGCCTTCGACTTCAGCCCGCTGTAGGACATCTGCTCGAGCCGACCGTTGATCACCCCGATCGGGCCCTCGTGCACCAGGTAGCCGCCGGTCACCTGCGGGGTGTAGCCGCGGCTGACGCGGGACCACGGGAACAGCGACACCGGCTGCGCGGTCGCGTTGCGCACCCGGCTCTCGACCGTGAACATGTAGTCGCTGTCGATCGACAGCGCGATCTGGAAGGTGAGCCCGGCGCCGTTGTCCCAGGACAGCGTGACCGGCGTGGACGGCGTCAGCTTCGGCTGGTCGGCGGTCCACAGCGTGGCGCCGTCCGGGACCCGTATCCCGGGCGAGGCGCCGCTCCAGCCGAACTGCACGAAGTTCGGCTGCTTCTCGTCCGCCGGCTCCAGCACCCGCACCTGCGGGCTGTCCGGGCGCACGGTCTCGCGGTAGCCGGTCAGCAGCAGGTCGTCGAGCCTCGCCCCCACCAGGTCGACGCTGCCGTGCACGCTGGGCGCCTCGATGGCCAGTCGCGCATGGCGCGGCGGCGGCGGGATGGCGGCGGGCTGGGTGCCGGGCGGCGCCAGGTCGGTCACCGGACGCGGCGCATCGACGGACGGCGTCGCCTGCGTGCTCCGGGCCGCGCGGTCGTGCAGCGTCTGGTGGCTCTGCGTCGGCATCAGCCACTCGAAGCCGGCCAGGATCAGCACCGAGAGCGCGATCGCGAGGAGGAGGCGTCTGTTGTCCATCAGCGGGCGGGCCGATCTCGGTGGAAATGGGGGAGGGCGCGCGCCGCCGCGGGGATCGGATCGTGACCGCCGGGGTGCCACGGGTTGCACCGCCCGATGCGAGCCGCGGCGAGCCAGGCGCCGCGCAAGGCACCGTGCCGTGCCACCGCCTCCAGCGCGTAGTCGCTGCACCCCGGCACGAAGCGGCAGTTCGGTCCGAGCACGGGACGCAGGCAGAGCTGATAGAGCCGGATACCCCCACGGAGCACGAGCCGAGCCGCGCCGCCGATCATGGGGCCGGTCCCGCGGACGCGGCACCGCCCACGGCGCCGGTGCGGCGGAGGGCGCGGGCGACGTCGTCGAGCAGGGCCGGGAACGGCCGTGCGGCGGTGCCGTTGCGGCCGATCAGCACCAGGTCGACCCCGGTCACCGCGGCACCGCCCTCCGCCCGCGCACGCAGCACGAGACGAGCGGCCTCGCGCAGCCGGCGCTTGGTGCGGTTCCGCATCACGGCGTTGCCGACCTTCTTCGTCACGGTGAAGCCGAGCCGGGCCGGCGCGTCGTCGGGCCGGCGCAGCGCCTGCAGCACCAGCCCGGGCATCGGCGCCTTGACCCCCTTGGCGGCGACGCGCAGGAATTCGGCCCGGCGCCGCAGCTTGATCCCGGAAGACGCCATGCCGGCCCCACCCCTTCGATCAGCACGCGCGGCTAGAACCGGCCGACCGAGTCCTTCGCCGTCAGGCGGACAGGCGCTTGCGGCCCTTGGCGCGCCGGCTGGACAGCACGTTGCGGCCGCCGACGGTCGCCATGCGGGCGCGGAAGCCATGGCGCCGCTTGCGCACCAGCTTGGACGGTTGATAGGTGCGCTTCACGGCTGCACTCTCCTAAACAGGCGGGCCCAGACAGGCAGGATCCGGCGGGCTGCCGGCCGGTGGTTTTTTCAATGATCAGACATGCGGACGCGGCGCAGCCCAAGGCCGCCATCCGCCAGAGGCCCGGCATATAGTCGCCGCAGGCCGGAACCGTCAACCGCAACATGCATCCATGTAGGGCTATCGCATGCGAGGAGACGTGGAAGGAGAAGGCCAGGGCTCTGCCCTGGACACGTTGGGGCCGCGGACCCCAAACCCCGATTCGTTAGAGGATGGTCCCGGCATGAAGGTCCAACCCTAACGAATCGGGGTCTGGGGCCGTCGTGCGCCAGCACGCTTCGCGTGACGGCCCCAGTGGGGTCCAGGGGCGAAGCCCCTGGCCTTCCTCCTCATGCGATAGCCGTGGCATCCATGACGGCCGCAGGTCACGGCCACGGCATCGCCGCTTGAGATCGTTGCCGGTTCATCCGACATTGGCGCGGTATGAAGGTCCCCGGCCGCACGGTCCTGCTTCCCCCGATGCTGATCGCCGTCTCGGTGCTGGTGGCCTGCTTCGCGGCCATCCTGGGCCATGTGCCGCCGCTGCTCCGTGCGCTGGTGCCGGCGGCGGTGGCGCTTGCGGTGGCGCAGCCGCTGGTCGCCTGGGCGGTGGCGGCCGAGCGCCGGCTGGGCGCGGTTGCATCCGGCCGTGCCGCGACCGCGGAGGCGCGGGCGGCGGCGCTCGACCGGCAGGCATCGCAGCTGCGGCACGACCTGCGCGGCATCCTGTCGCCGGCGATGCTGACCGCGGACCGGTTGACGACGAGCCAGGACCCGGTGGCTCGGCGCGCCGGCGAGGCGATGGTCTCGACCGTCGAGCGGGCCGAGGAGCGGCTACGGCGGGAGCAGGGCCCAACTCGCCGGCTGGATCGAGATTCTGGTCCCGTACCCAGCGGCGCTTAACGCTTCCTTCAGGCCAGCCATTCAGACTGCCGTCTGCACTCCGCGTCTGACGTCCTGGAAACGCGTGCAAGCACAGGCGTCGGATATGTCCGGCCGGCCGCGATGTCGGCCGGACATCCTCGCATCGCGCCTCGTCGGTTCCGGCCTCAGGCGGCGGTCGGGCGCTGGATCAGCTCGATCTTGTAGCCGTCGGGGTCCTCGACGAAGGCGATGAAGGTGGTGCCGAACTTCACCGGGCCGGGCTCGCGCGTCACCTTGCCGCCGCCGGCGCGTACCGCCTCGACCGCGGCGGTGATGTCGGGCATGCCGACCGCGAAGTGGCCGAAACCGCTGCCGACCTCGTAGCCGCCGTCCTCGCCCCAGTTGTAGGTGAGCTCAATCTCGGCCTGGCCGTGCGCGTTGTCGGCATAGCCGATGAACACCAACGTGTACTTGCCGTCCGGTACCTCGGTGCGGCGCAGCTCGTGCAGGCCGAGCAGCCGGTAGAAGGCGAGGCTGGCGTCCAGGTTCCTCACCCGGACCATGGTATGCAGGTAGCTGCTCATCGTGCCGTCTCCTCAGGATCGTGTGCGTGGTCGCGCGCGGGCTCGATCCCGAGCAGGAACAGCCCATCCCGGTCGGCCGCCTGGCGCAGCCGATCCGGGTAGGTCAGAAGGGTACCGCCGGCCTCGAACGCAATCCCCCGCAAGCCGGCGGCGGCGGCGGCGGCGACGGTGCCGGGCCCGATCGTCGGCATGTCGGCGCGGCGATCCTGTCCCGGCTTCACCAGCTTGACCAGCACGCCGCCCGGCCCCGGCTGGCGCAGCGACCCGGCGCGCTCCAGCATGCGGTCGGTGCCCTCCAGCGCCTCCACGGCGAGCACCAGCCCGTGCTGCACCACGCATCCCTGGCCGATGTCGAGACGGCCGAGCGCCTGCACCACCGCGACCCCGCGCCCGATGTCGGCCAGCGCCTCGGCGTCGGCGGCGTGACGCCCCATCTGTCCCGCCGGCCCGACCGAGCCGGCCAGGAACTCGTGCGCGCCGCGCACCGCAAAGCCCTCCTCGCCCAGCACGCGGACCAGGGCGGCGAGCAGGCCGTCGTCGCCGGCGAACAGGGCTCGGCCGATGCGGGCCATGATCCGGGCGCCCTCGGCATCCGGCCGCAGGTCGCGCAGGGACGGGCGGCGCACCGGGCCGATCAGCACCAGCTCGTCGCAGCCTTGCGCGCGGAGTGCGGCCAGGATGCGGCCGGCGGCGGCCAGGCGGATGAATTCATGTGGCCAGCGCGACACCACCGGGGTCTCGGCGAAGTCCTGGAAGGCGACGATGAACACCGCGCGGCCGGACGCCGCCGCCCGCGCCGCGACCTCGCCCGGCAGCGGGCCGCCGCCGGCGAGGATCCCCAGCGTTCCGGAGGAGTGGATCCCGGATGGGATCGTCCCGGACGGCGGCGCGCTCACACGCCGTCGCTTTCCTCGACCAGGCCCGCGGTGGCGACGCGGACCAAGCCGCGCCGGCTCGGCGCCTCGATGAAGGCCAGGATCTCGTCCACCCGCGGATCGCCGCCGAACTCCGCCCGCACCGCCGCCAGGCGCTGCTCGAACACGGGGGCGCCGGTCCGCCGCAGCGGGTAGAGGATGCGGAAGGCGCGCCGCAGGCGCTGCAGCTCCGGGCTCGCGACGCCGTTGCGGCGCAGCCAGATCCAGTGCAGCCCGACCAGCCGGGCGCGGTTGCCGAGCACGCTGCCGTACGGGATCACGTCGCTCTCGACCCCGCAGACGCCGCCGACCATGGCGGCGCGGCCGATGCGGACGAACTGGTGCAGGGCGGCCGAGCCCATGATGCGAGCGTCGTCGTCGATCTCGACGTGGCCACCCATCACCACGTTGTTGACGATGATGACGCGGCGCCCGAGCCGGCAGTCGTGCGCCACATGAGCGTTGGCCATGATCAGGCAGTCGTCGCCGATGCGGGTGACGCCGCCGCCGGTGGCGGTGCCGCGATGAATGGTGACGTTCTCGCGGATGGTCACGCGGGCGCCGACCACGCAGCGGGTCGGCTCGCCGCGATACTTGAGGTCCTGCGGCGCCATGCCGACGGTGCAGAACGGGTAGAGCGTCGATCCGGCGCCGATCGCGGTCAGGCCGTCGACCACCACGTGGCTGATCAGCCGCACGCCGTCGCCCAGCGTGACGTCGGGTCCGACGCTGCACCAGGGTCCGATCTCGACGCCCCGGCCGAGCACGGCGCCGTCGGCGACGAGGGCGCCGGGATGGATGCGGGCCGCTTCGGCCTCCAGACGGCCCGACTGCTGCAGCCCGGCCAGATCAGCCGCCATGGTCGAGGGAACTCCGGATGGGTTGGACCGCGTCACCGGACGCCAGAGCATGATCAGGTCGCTTGGAGCTCACGGATCATACTCTAGCTCGTTGTTTTGTGAGCATCTTTATCCGACCAAGCGATTCCGTTCGACCGGGTGCTGCTCTAGGCCGGGCGGCGGGGGGCGACCAAGACACGACATGTTACCGGGCGTGGCACCACCGGCCGGCGGCGCCCCGTTCAGCCGGCGGGCATTCAGCCCATGATCATCGCACTGTAGCTGGCCTCGGCCACGGACACCCCGTCGACCCGGGCGATACCACGGAACCTGTAGACGTTGCCGCGCTGGCGCTCCTTGGTGACGTGGACCCGCAGCTGGTCGCCGGGTCCCACCGGACGGCGGAACTTGGCGTTGTCGATGGTCATGAAGTAGACCAGCTTGCCGTCGAAGTCGCCGCCCAGCGTCAGCACCACGAGCGCCGCCGCGGTCTGCGCCATCGCCTCGATGATCAGTACGCCGGGCATCACCGGCTTGGCCGGGAAATGGCCCTGGAAGAACGGTTCGTTGATCGAGACGTTCTTGATGCCGATGGCGGACGCGCCGTTCACCACCTCCACCATGCGGTCGATCATCAGGAACGGATAGCGGTGCGGGATCGCCGCCATGATCTGCAGGATGTCGACGGTCCGGCCGATGCCGTCGGGACCGACCGCCTCCACGATGCCGGCGGACGGGGGTCCGCTGGACGGGGGGCCAGACGCGGGAACGGCCACCCCGCCGGCATCGTCCGGTGCCGCGGGCGCTCCGCTCTGCGTCGTTCCGTCCATCAGGCCGTCCATAAGGGTTTGACCCTCGTTCCCCTCAAGATGTTCCGGCCTCCGCATCCGGGCCGCCCCCCTGACCTGCGGGCCGCCGGGCCAGCCGCCGCAGCACCGCCACGTTACGGAAGAACTCACGGAACGGCATCGCCGGGCTGCCGATCACGTCGGCGCCCGGGGCCACGTCCGACATCACGCCGCACTGTGCGCCGATCCGGGCGCGGGCGCCGACCCTGATATGACCGATCAGCCCGGCCTGGGCCGCCACCGTCGCGAAGTCGCCGAGCTCGGTGGAGCCCGAGATCCCCGCCTGCGACACCACGATGCAGCACCTGCCGAGGCGTACGTTGTGCCCGATCTGCACCAGATTGTCGAGGCGCGAGCCGGCGCCGATGACGGTGTCCTGCGCCGAGCCGCGGTCGATCGTGGCGTTGGCGCCGATCTCCACGTCGTCCCCGATCAGCACCCGGCCGAGCTGCGGCACCGTCACGAACCCGTCCGGCCCGACCGCGAAGCCGAACCCGTCCTGCCCGATCCGAGCCCCCGGGAACAGCGTGACGCGGTCGCCCAGCAGCGCGTGGCTGACGCTGGCGTGGCTGCCGATCCGACAGTCCGAGCCGATCGCGACACCGGGTCCCACCACCGCGTGGGCCGACACCAGCGAGCCGGCGCCGATGCGGGCCGAGGCGCCGACCACCGCGAAGGCGCCGATCTCGGCGGCGGGATCGACTGCGGCGGCCGGGTCGACGCAGGCGCTGGGATGGATGCCGGGCGTGACGGCCGGCCGCGGATGGAAGCGGGCGGCGATCCGGGCCCAGGCGAGGTAGGGCTGCGGCGTGACCAGGGCCGCCGCCGCCGCCGGCACCCGATCGGCGAAGGCCGGCGACACGATCACGGCGCCAGCACCGGTCTCGGCGAGCTGGCCCAGGTAGCGGCGGTTGTCGAGGAAGCTGACGTGGTTCGCGGATGCCGCCTGCAGCGGCGCCACGCCCACGAACGAGGTAGCGACGGCGCCCGTGCGATCGTCCGGGCGCCGAAGCGGGCGCCGGGGCGGGTGGAGCGTGGCGCCGGCCAGCAGCGCCAGCGCCTCGAGCGGCTGCGGCTCGCCGCGGCTGAAGAAGCGTGCGTCGCCTGGGCTGCCGCCAGGGACGCCGCTCGGGTCGGGCATCGGGGCCGGCGCCGTCGTCGCGGGGCTACCTCGGCTTCGGCGGCGCCGCCGCAACCGGGGCGGAGGAGGCGACTGCGGTCACGCCGGTTCCTTCCGGCCCCGGGTTGGCGGTGGTCGGATAGGCGCCGCTCCGGGCCAGCGCCTCGGAGTCGACGCCGTCGGCCGGGATGAACACCGAGGGTAGCGTCGCGTTCAGCTGGCTCAGCACCTGCGGCGTGATGTCGAACTCCGGCACGTTCAGCGCCACCTGCTCGCGGTGCAGCACGAAGTTCATGCCATGCGACGCCGACACCTGCTTGATCACCTGCACGAGCTCGCGCTCGATCTGGCCGATCGCCACCTGCGCCGCCTCCTGGATGACGCGGTTGCGGTTGGTGAAGTCCTTCTGGGCCGCGCGCACGCGGGCCTGCAGCGCCGCCACCCGCGCCTGCAGCTGGTCCTGCGTCATGGTCTTGGCGGTGGCCTGGATCTGCTGCCGGGTCTCGTTCCAGCCCTGCTGCTCCCGCTTGGCGTCCTGGTTCAGCTTGTCGCGGCGGGCGCCGAGCACCGCCTCGACCTGCTGCGCCGCCGAGGACTGCCGCATCACGTCCGGCACGCTGATGATGCCGAACACCGCCGCCGGCGGCGGGCTGCCCTTGGCGATCGGCGACAGCGTCGGGATCGGCGGGAGCGGCAGCACGGGCTGCGGCTGCGGTCCCTGCGCCTGCTGCTGGTCGGGCTCCTGCTCCAGCCCTTCCGGAGCGATGGCGGCGGCGGCGCGCTGCGGCGGCGGCGGCGCGGCGCGGCGCCGCTGCGGCGCCTCGGTCGGCTGGCTGCTCTTGGGCACGAACCAGCCGCCGCTCTGCTGCGCCCGGGCGGCGGGGACGACGGCGCCGGGGACGAGGACGGAGGGGGCCAGCAGGGCGCCCGCGATCAGCAGGGCGCGGGTTTGACGGGACATCATCACCTCAGAAATTCGAGCCGAAGCCAAAGCGGAAGATTTGCTGCTTGTCGCTCGGCTGCCGCACCACCGGGATGCCGAGATCGACGTTGATGAGGCCGAACGGGCTCTTCCACGACACGCCGACGCCGGTGCCGACGCGCGGCTTCAGCGTGTTGCCCAGGATCGCCTGGCCGGCCGCGCTGGCACCGTAGCTCGTGAAGTTGGTGGTCAGCACGCGCGAGCCGGCCAGCGCGCCGATGTCGACGAAGTAGCGCCCCGACAGCCCGAGGTCGGGACCGACCGGCAGCGGGAAGTTGAGCTGCGTCGACTGCGTGTAGATGAAGCGGCCGCCGAGCGCGTCGGCAGCGGGATAGGTATTGGTCGGCTTCGAGTAAGGGCCGACGCCGCCGTCGTAGAAGCCGCGCAGGTTGTCGCCGCCGAGGTAGAAGTTGTCGACGATGTCCTGCCGGCCGTGATTGTAGTCGGTCAGGTAGCCGGTCCCGGCCTTGAGCGAGACCGTCCAGTCGTGGTTGCCGGTGAAGTAGTCGAGCGGGACGTAGTACGAGGCGTCGATCTTGCTGCGTATGTACTTCTCGTTGCCGCCGAGGCCGGAGACGTCGACGCCGGTGCTGACGAGGAAGCCGCTGTGCGGCGAGATCCGGCTGTCGCGGCGGTCGTAGGCCAGCGTGGTGCCGATCTGGGACAGGAACGAGGTGCCGTGCTCTGCCTGGATGTAGAGGCTGGCGGCGGTGTAGACGTTGTCGACGTTGCGGTCCGTGACGGTGTAGTTCCAGGACTGCGACAGGTAGCGGTTGAAGGCGTAGCCGATGCGCGCGGTGCCGCCGGTCCGGGTCTCGTAGTAGTTCTGGATGCTGGCGCTGTTGCCCTGGTTCTCGATCGTGAACAGGTCGATGCCGGCGACGACGTTGCGGCCGAGGAAGTACGGGTCCGTGACGGACAGGTCGACCTGGTGCTCGTACTGGGCGATGGTGCCGGTCAGGCTGGCGTCGATACCCGATCCCACCAGGTTGGATTGCCGGATGCCGGCGTTGGCGAGCACGCCGGCGTCGGTCGAGTAACCGCCGCCCAGCGTGATCTGGCCGGTCGGCTTCTCGGTGATGGCCGCGTTGACGTTCACACGGTCGGGCGCCGAGCCGGGCGCGGTGTCGACCGAGACCGTGTTGAAGAACCCCAAGTCCTGCAGGCTCTGCTTGGTGCGGCGCTGCTGCGCCGGCGTGAGCGGGTCGCCCTCGGCGAAGTCGAACTGGCGGCGGATCACGCTGTCCTGAGTGATGGTGTTGCCGCTGATGTCGATGCGGTCGACATAGACGCGCGGGCCCTCGCTCACGTCGAACAGCAGGTCGACGGTGTGGTTGTCGGTGTTGCGGGCGATCTCCGGCTTCACGCTGGCGAACGGGCTGCCGCTCGCCTGCAGGAAGTTCTGCAGGCCCTCGGCGGTGTGCTGCACGTCGTCGCCATCGTACCACTGGTGCTGGTAGATGCCGATCTTCGGGCGCAGGCTGTCTGCCTCGACGTGGCGCAGCGTCGACTTCACCTCGATGCGGCCGATGCGGTAGCGCGGGCCCTCGTCGATGGTGAAGGTGACGAAGAACGACTTGCGGTTCGGCGCCAGCTCGGCGGTGGCGTCGACCACGCTGAAGTCGACATAGCCGTTGCGCAGGTAGAAGCGGCGCAGGAGCTCGCTGTCGTACTTGATGCGGTCGGGATTGTACTCGTCGGACGAGGAGAAGAACCGATACCAGGCGGTCTCCTTCGAGGTAATCACCTGCGCCAGCCGCGCCTCGCCGAACGCCTTATTGCCGACGAAGCTGATCTTGCGGATCAGCGTCAGCTCGCCCTCGTTGATCTGGAAGATCACGTCGACCCGGTTGTGCGACAGCCGGATGATCTGCGGCGTGACCGTGACGCCGTAGCGGCCCTTCTGGGCGTAGAGGTCGAGGATCTTCTGGCGGTCGCGGCTCGCCATCTCGGGCGTGTAGACGGCGCGCGCGCGAAGGTCGATCTCCTTGCGCAGGTCCTCGTCCTTGGCGGCGTGGTTGCCCTCGAACGAGATGCGGTTGACGATCGGGTTCTCGACCACTGCGACCAGCAGCGTGTCGCCGTCGCGGTGCAGCGTCACGTCGCGGAACAGCCCGGTCGCGAACAGCGTCTTCAGCGAGCGGTCGAGCTCCTCCTGGTTGAACGGGTCGCCCGCCTGCACCACCAGATAGGACAGCACCGTGCCGGTCTCGATGCGCTCGTTGCCCTCGACCCGGATCGCCCGGATCGTGCCGCCGGTGGGGACTGCGGCGGCGGCGGCCCGATGCAGGGGTGCCCGGTGGCGTCCGTGCGGCGCCGGCCGGGTCGGGTCGGGCGCCTGAGCCTGGGCCAGGACCGGGTGGCGGGAGTCGAGGGCGAAGGGCAGCAGGCAGGCCGACGCGAGCAGCGCAGAACGTTTACCGTACAAGGCGACCCATCCCCCCGGAAGCGTCGTCCCTCCCCCCCGGGGATGGCCGCGCACTTGCCACATCGTCGATGCCAACCCGAGAGACAGCGGCCTGGACTGGCGCCGAGCTACCCGAAGAACGGGCCGCAGCGCAAGCGCGAGGTGCCGCGCCCGCCTCAGCCGATCACGTGCCGCAGCCAGTCGAACAGACCGAACTGGGTGAGGTCGTTCACGGTCGCGAACACGAAGATGCCGGCGATCAGCGCGAAGCCGGCGCGGAAGCCGTACTCCTGCACGCCGCGCGACACCGGCCGCCCGCGCAGCGCCTCGATGGCGTAGAACACCAGCCGGCCGCCATCGAGCACGGGTACCGGCAGCAGGTTCACCAGCCCGAGGTTGATCGACAGGATCGCCATGAAGGTCACCAGGCTGGACGCGCCGGCGGCGGCGAACTGGCCCGACATCTGCGCGATGCGCAGCGTGCCGCCGAGCTGCGAGGCGGCGACGTGGCCGGTGACGATCTGGCCGAGCCCCACCACCCAGCTCGCGATCACCATGCCGGTGGTCCGCACCGCGGCCACCACCGCCTGCGGCAGGCCGAGCCGGCGCGGCGGCGGCAGCTGCGCCGCCACGCCGAGCTGGCCGGTCTTGAGGCCTCCGGCGCGCACCGTGTCCAGCGTCACCGGCAGCTCGAGCCGGGCCTGCCCGCGCCGGACCGAGAGCACGACGTGCCGGCCGGCGCTGGCGGCCACCAGGCGCTGCAGGTTGGAGAAGTTGGGGATCGACACGCCGTCCACCGCATCGATGCGGTCGCCGGCCCGCAGCCCGGCCCGCTCCGCGGCGCTGCCGGCGCCGACGCCGGCGATCACCGGGCGGAGGTTGGCCATGTCGGACGGATCGGCCGGCCGGCCGGCGGTGGCGAACACGGCCGCGAACAGCAGCACGGCCAGCAGGAAGTTGAACACCGGCCCGGCGACGATGACGATGGCGCGGCTCAGCACCGGCTTGTCGTGGAAGGTGCGCCCGGGCAGCCAGGAGGCGCGCGTCTCCGCATCCGCCTCCTCCGGCCCCTCGAAGCCGTGCGGCTTCACGTAGCCGCCGATCGGCAGCACGCACAGGCGCCACTCGGTGCCGACGCGGTCGCGCCAGCGGAACAGCGGCCGGCCGAAGCCGATCGAGAACACCTCGACGTGCACGCCGCGCCAGCGGGCGGCGAGGTAGTGCCCGAGCTCGTGGACGAACACCAGGACGCCGAGCACCAGGGCCGCGGCGAGGACGGTGCGCAGGAAGTCGGGCATC
Source organism: uncultured Acetobacteraceae bacterium (assembly GCA_964247725.1). GTDB lineage: Bacteria > Pseudomonadota > Alphaproteobacteria > Acetobacterales > Acetobacteraceae > Lichenicola. The sequence goes on from CAXTVM010000023.1 coordinate 21,934, forward strand.
AGGATGGCTCCGGACCGGCTGGAAGGACGCCCATCGCCGCCTGACCGCTCTCAGGCAGCGCGGGATGAGGCGGATCGCGCCGCCTCGCGGCGGGCTTCGTCGTCCCAATGTAGCACGGCGTCCAGCGTGTCGGCGGATTGTTGCCCGAGGCGATCCAGCACCGCCTCCACCAGCCGCGCGATGTCGAGGAAGCCGATGCGGCGGCCGAGGAACGCCTCCACCGCGACCTCGTTGGCCGCCGACAGGATCGCCGGCGCGGCACCGCCGGCGCGCAGCGCCGCCCGGGCCAGCCTGAGTGCGGGGAACCGCACCGGATCCGGCGCCTCGAACGAGAGCTGGCCGATGGCGGCCAGGTCCAGCCGCGGCGAGCTGGTCGGCATCCGCGACGGCCAGGCCAGCGCGTGCGCGATCGGGATGCGCATGTCCGCAGCACCCAGCTGGGCCAGCACGCTGCCGTCGCTGTAGTGCACCATGCCGTGCACCACCGACTGCGGATGCACCAGCACGTCGATGCGGTCGTCCGGCAGGCCGAACAGGCGGGCGGCCTCGATCACCTCCAGCCCCTTGTTGAACATGCTCGCGGAGTCGATCGAGATCTTGGCCCCCATCGACCACACCGGATGGCGCAGCGCCGCCTCGGGCGTGGCGCGCTCCATCTCGTCCAGCGTCGCGGTGCGGAACGGCCCGCCGGACGCGGTGAGCACGATGCGCTCGACCGCGTCCGCCTGGCGGTCGGCCATCGCCTGGACGATGGCGTTGTGCTCGCTGTCGACCGGCAGCAGCGTGGCGCCGGCCTCGGCCACCGCGCGCAGCATCACCTCGCCGGCACAGACCAGCGCCTCCTTGTTGGCCAGCGCCACGGCGCCGCCGTGCCGGATCGCGGCCAGCGTCGGCGCCAGGCCGGCCGCGCCGGTGATCGCCGCCATGGTCCAGTCGACCGGCTCGGCCGCCGCCTCGCAGACCGCCCGGGTCCCGGCCGAGGTGCGGATGCCGGTGCCGGCCAGACGCTCCCGCAGCGCCTCGTGCGCGTCCGGCTCGGCGATCACTGCATGCGCCGCGCGCAGCGCCACCGCCTGCTCGGCCAGCTTCGCGGCGTTGCGGCCGCCGACCAGCACCGCGACGCGGTAGCGCTCCGGCGCCTGCAGCAGCAGGTCGACGGTGCTGGCGCCGACGCTGCCGGTGCTGCCGAGGATGGTCACGCTCTTCATGCGGGCACGTTTCCCATGTCAAAGCCCGTTCGAGAACAGGCTGTGCCGGTGATCCGACGCGTCCACCTGCGCCTGGCCTTGGGCTCACGGCCATCGAGGCCGCTCCGCTCCGGTCCAGGATGGGCATGCCGGGTGTGCGGCACCCTCGCTCGGCGCGCCCCGTTCTCGAACGGGCTTTCAGGCTTGGCCAAGGAACGCGTACCAGAAGCCGGTGCCGGCCGGAGCCGCCAGCGACAGCAGCGCCGCCGTGGGTGCCGCCGCCAGCAGGCCGTCGAAGCGATCCAGAAGGCCGCCGTGGCCCGGGATCAGCCGGCCTGAATCCTTGACCCCGCAGCGGCGCTTGAACGCGCTCTCGGCGAGGTCGCCGGCCTGGGCGGCGAGCCCCAGCAGCAGCCCGGCGCCGAGCCCGCGCGCGGCGCGGGAGGCCACGCCGGCCGTCGCCGGCGCCGGCAGCAGCAGCGCCAGCGCCGCCCCCACCAGCATCGCCCCAGCCAGGCCGCCGAGCGAGCCGGACCAGGTCTTGCCCGGCGAGATCCGCGGCGCCAGCCTGGCGCCGCCGATCGCCCGCCCGGACAGGTAGGCGAAGCTGTCGCTGGCCCAGACCGCCAGGATCACGAACAACACGCCGTCCCAGCCGGTGCCGACCGCGTCCCGCAGCCAGAGCAGCGCCAGGCCGGCCAGCCCGACGGCGACCGTGCCGGCGGCGACCGGCAGGCCCAGCACCAGCGGTGCCGCCAGCATCGCCGCCGCCTCCATCCAGCGCCCCGTACACAGCGCCGCCAGGCAGGCGATCGCCGGCCACAGCAGCAGCACGAGGCCGCACAGGCCAGTCGGCGGACGCCGCAGCATGGCCCCCCACTCGGCACCCAGCCCGACGAGCACCAGCAGCAGCAGCGCCTCGAACGGCAGGTGGCCCAGCCAGATGCACAACAGCCCGATCGGGGCCAGCACCGCCGCCGAGATCAGCCGCAGGCGCAGGTCGCGCCAGCCGCGCCCACCCCCCGACGCGGCCGCCGCCGCGGGGACGCGGGCGGGGACCGGGAGCGCGTCGGCCCCGGCTGCGTCAGCCTTGGCCGCGTCAACCAGGACGGGCCCCGAAGCGGCGCTCGCGGCGGGTGAAGGCGAGCAGCGCGTCCGCGAAGTGGGTGGCCTCGAAGTCGGGCCACAGCACGTCGAGGAACACCAGCTCGGCATAGGCCGACTGCCAGAGCAGGAAGTTGGACAGCCGGCACTCGCCGCTGGTGCGGATCACCAGGTCGGGGTCGGGGATGTCGGCGGTGGACAGGTAGCGGGCGAAGCCGGCCTCGTCGAGCCGCTCCGGATCGAGCCGGCCGGCCAGCGCCGCCTCAGCGACGCGCCGCGCCGCATGCAGGATCTCGGCCCGGCCGCCATAGGACAGCGCCACGATCATGGTCAGCTTGACGTTGCCGGCGGTCAGGCGCTCCGCCGCCTCCAGCTCGGCGCGGATCTCCGGGCCGAAGCGGGCGTGCTCGCCGATCACGCGCAGGCGCACGCCCTCCCGGTGCAGCTCGGCGATCTCGCTGCGCAGGTAGTGCCGCAGCAGCACGGTGAGGTCGGTGACCTCTTCCGCCGGCCGGCCCCAGTTCTCGCTGGAAAAGGCATAGAGCGTGAGCCAGCGCACGTCGTGGGCGATCGCCGCCTTGATGCAGCGCCGTACCGCCTGCGCCCCGGCGCGGTGGCCGGCCAGCCGCGGCAGCCGGCGCGCGGCCGCCCAGCGGCCGTTGCCGTCCATGATGACGGCGACGTGGTCCGGCCCCGGCGCCGGTCCCGGCTCCGGTCCTTGCGCCGGCCTGGCCGGGCCCGGCTTGGAGCCCAGGCCGCGCGTGGCCGCGACGCGCTCGAACGGCCCTGGCTTGAACGAGTCTTGCTCGAACGGCGCCGGCTCGGCCGCGGCGCCGCCCCCGGACAGCTCGCCGTGCAGATGGGCCGGTCGCATCGCGTCGGGATCGGGCAAGGGCTCGTCAGACCTGCTTGATCTCGCGGTCCTTCTCCGCGAGGCTGTCGTCGATGCGCTTCACATAACTGTCGGTCAGCTTCTGGATCACGTCGGACCAGTCCTTGACCTCGTCCTCGGCGATCTCGCCCTTCTTCTCGAACCCCTTGGTCTGGTCCATGCCGTCGCGGCGCACGCCGCGGATGGCGATCTTGGCGTTCTCGGCGTAGCGGCCGGCGGCCTTGGCCAGCTCGACCCGGCGCTCGGCGGTCAGCATCGGGATCGGCACGCGGACGATCTGGCCGTCGGAACCGGGGTTGAGGCCGAGCCCGGCGTCGCGGATCGCACGCTCGACGGCGCCGACCAGCGTGCGGTCCCAGACCTGCACCGTCAGCATCCGCGCCTCCGGCACCGCCACCGAGCCGACCTGGGTCAGCGGCACCTCGCCGCCATAGGCCTCGACCCGCACCGGCTCCAGCAGCGCCGGGCTGGCGCGGCCGCTGCGCAGGCCGCCGAAGTCGCGGCGCAGCGTCTCCAGCGCGCCGTCCATGCGGCGGGCGAGGTCTTCCTTCAAGGCATTCAGGTCAGCCACGGCGACAACTCCCTCGGGCCCGCGTGCCGGCACCGCTCCCGCGCCTTCAAGACGGATCCACGATCCGCGTGAACCGCCCCTCGCCCCGCATCGCCGCCGCGAACGACCCCGGCTTGTGGATGTTGAACACGATGATCGGCAGGTTGTTCTCGCGCGCCAGGCTGATCGCGGAGGCGTCCATCACGTTCAGGTCCTGCGACAGCACGTCCATGTAGGTGAGCTCGTCGAAACGGGTCGCGGTCGGGTCCTTGTGCGGGTCGGCGGAATACACGCCGTCGACCTGGGTGCCCTTGAACAGGCCGTTGCACTCCATCTCGGCAGCGCGCAGGGCGGCGGCGGTGTCGGTGGTGAAGAACGGATTGCCGGTGCCGGCGGCGAAGATCACCACGCGGCGCTTCTCCATGTGCCGCACCGCACGGCGGCGGATGTAGGGCTCGGCGATGCCGGGCATCTGGATCGCGGTCATCACGCGGGTGTCGACGCCGCAGTTCTCCAGCGCGTTCTGCATCATCAGCGCGTTGATCACGGTGGCCAGCATGCCCGCATAGTCGCCCTGCGCCCGATCCATGCCACGCGCCGCGGCGGCGATACCGCGGAAGATGTTGCCGCCGCCGATCACCAGCCCGACCTCGACGCCCATCCGGTGCACGTCGGCGACGTCGGCCGCGATGGTGTTGACGGTCTCGGGATCGAGGCCGAAGCTTGCATTGCCCATCAGCGCCTCGCCGGACACCTTCAGCATCACCCGACGGTAGGTCGAGGCGGGGTCTGCGGTGGGTCCGGTCATCGATCCTCGGGGCGCGCAGCTGACGGCGGGTCCCTCTGTAATGCCCGGCCGCCGGCTAGTCCAGGTTGTCGAGCCCGATCGCCCGCAGCCTGGCGCCCTCCTCGTCCCAGCCGGCGCGCTCCTTCACGTTCAGGAACAGGTGGCACGGCCGCTCCAGCAGCGAGGCCAGCCCGTGCCGCGCCTTTTCGCCGATCGCGCGAATGCGGCTGCCCTTCTCGCCGATCAGGATCGCCTTGTGGCCGGCGCGGGAGACGTAGATCGTGGCCTCGATGCGCAGCGAGCCGTCCGGCCGCTCCTGGAAGCTCTCGGTCTCGACGGTGCAGCTGTACGGGATCTCCTCCTGGGTCTGCAGGAAGATCTGCTCGCGCACCAGCTCGGCCGCCAGCAGCCGGTCCGGCAGGTCGGTGAGGTCGTCCTCCGGATACAGCAACGGGCCCTCGGGCAGCGCCAGGGCGAGCCCGTCGAGCAGGTCGGCGAGCCCCTCGCCCTTGCGGGCACTCACCATGTAGACGTGCTCGAACGGCACCAGCTCGGCCAGCGACCTGGTCAGCGGCAGCAGCTGGCCACGCTCCACCGCGTCGGTCTTGTTCAGCACCAGCCAGGTGCGCCGCCTCGTGGTGGCGAGCCGCTCGGCGATCGCCCGCACGCCCTCGGTCAGGCCCTTCTGGCTGTCGACCAGAAGCAGCGTGATGTCGGCGTCCTCGGCACCGGTCCAGGCGGCGCGGACCATGGCCCGATCAAGCTTGCGGCGCGGCTTGAAGATGCCGGGCGTGTCGACCAGCAGGATCTGCGCATGGGTGCCGGCGATGCGGCGCATCAGGATGCCCAGCACCCGGAACCGCGTGGTCTGCGCCTTCGGGCTCACGATCGACAGCTTGGCGCCAGTGAGCCGGTTCATCAGCGTCGACTTGCCGGCGTTGGGCGCGCCGACGATGGCGACGAAGCCGCAGTGCCCGACCGACGCTCCGTCGGCGGACGCCCCGTCGTCTGGAATCGGCGCAGTCATCCCAGGCTCCGCAGCAGCGCGGCGGCGGCCAGGCTCTCGGCCGCGCGCTTGGCGCCGGCGGTGCCGGTGGCGGAGCGGCCGGCGGCCTCGACCCGGATCGTGAAGGACGGCGCGTGCGACGGTCCGTCCGCCGCCTCGACCACATAGGCTGGCAGCGCCATCCCGCGCGCCAGCAGCCATTCCTGCAGCGCGGTCTTGGCGTCCTTGGGCGGCAGCCCCTGGCCCTCCATGACGCCCTGCCAGGCCCGGCGCACGAAGCCCCGCGCCGGCTCCAGCCCGCCGTCCAGATACACCGCGCCCAGCACCGCCTCGACGGTGTCCGCCAGCACGTTGGCGGCGTCGCGGATGCCGGCACGGGCCTCGTGCGGCGCCACCGCCAGCGCCTCGCGGAAGCCGAGCTCGACCGCGATCCGCGCCAGCACCGGCCGCGACACCAGCTGCGCCAGCCGCGGCCCGAGATGGCCCTCCTGCTCCACCGGATAGCGCTCGATCAGCCACTCGGCCATCAGCAGGCCGAGCACGCGGTCGCCGATGAACTCCAGCCGCTCGTTGGAGCCGGCGCCGCGATCCGTCGCCCGACCGCCGCGGCGTGCGCGCTGCACCCCCGGCTGCTGGGCTTCCGCCTGCTGCGCCTCGTGCGCCGCCGAGCGGTGCGTCAGCGCCTCGCGCAGCAGGGCCGGCCTCGCGAACCGCCAGCCGACCACCCGCTCGATCGGCCCCAGGCCGTCGGCAGGGGCCGCCGGCGCGGTCACCGCACCCAATGCAGCAGCCGATCCCAGCGCACCTCGAGCGGCCACTGCCAGACCTGCCAGATCGGATGGCGGGCATCGAACGAGAAGAAGATGACCTGCGCCCGGCCGACCAGGTTTTCGATCGGCACGAAGCCGAGATCGTCCATGAACCGGCTGTCGGCGCTGTCGTCGCGGTTGTCGCCCATGGCGAAGAAGTAGCCCGGCGGCACCAGGTAGTCGGACGTGTTGTTCTGCATGCCCTCGTCGGTCAGGCGCAGGATCGGGTGCACCACCGGCCCGTGGCCGCCGCTGCCGGGCAGCGTCTCGGCGTAGAGCCGGCCGTCCAGCCGGCGGTGCGCCTCGTCGACCGCCACGTAGTCGCCGGCGTCGGCGCGCGGCACCTCGGTGCCGTTCAGGTAGAGCCGGCCGTCGCGCACCTGCACGTGGTCGCCGGGCAAGCCGACGATGCGCTTGATGAAGTCGATCGAGGTGTCGCGGGTGTAGCGGAACACCGCGACGTCGCCGCGGTGCGGGGCCGAATACAGGATGCGGCCGGAGAACAGGTCGGGCGACCAGGGCAGCGAGAAGCGCGAATAGCCGTACGACCACTTGGAGACGAACAGGTAGTCGCCGACCAGCAGCGTCGGGATCATCGAGCCGGACGGGATGTTGAACGGCTCGAACGCCACCGTGCGCACCAGGACCGCGATCACCAGCGCGTAGACGATCGTCCGCACGGTCTCGCCGAGGCCGCCGCGGCTGCCGGCACCGATCTCGGCACGGCGGGAAGCGTTCTTGGGAAGGGGCATGGCGGTGCGGTGCGTCCGAAGGGCGCCGATCCGAGGAGGCGCCGGAGCGGCCGAGGTGATCCCCGGCGCGAGCGGGCCGGAAGGTGGCGGATGAAGCCGACGCGTCCCTGGCCTGTCAAGCACCGGCTTCGAGTTGGCGGCAGCGGCGGGCCAGCCGCTTGCCCTTGCAGCCGGACGCACATCGACGGGGATCAGCGTTCCTTCGACATACCAGAGCACGCCCGACGGATCCCAGACGTAGGCGAGATCGAGGGCGGCAAGGCGCGCCTTCCAGGCGGCCACATCCTGCACGAGCAGGTGCATCATGAAGTTCTTGGCGAAGCCCTCGCGTTCGAACGACTGCAGCAGGACGGCGAAGGGTCCGAGCTGCATCGAGGCCAGCCCGTCCCCCGGCAGGAACGCCTCGAAGCCGAGGTCCGCAAGGAGCGCAGGCTGGTCGCGAAGTCCTGCGGGCACGAGGGGCCGGAAACAGGCCGGTCAACCTAAGCTGTGCCCCTCGGGAGCCGCCTGGATCAGCACCTGGGCGAAGGCGTATGGCGGCTCGTCGGTCATGGTCAGCAGCAGGGTCGGATGGTGGCCCGGCGGCATCAGGCGGCGCAGGCGGACCAGCGCGCCGCCGGTCAGCACCAGGGTCGGCTGGCCGCCGGGCAGGTTCACCACGCCCATGTCGCTGTGGAACACGCCCTGCGCGAAGCCGGTGCCGAGCGCCTTGGCGCAGGCCTCCTTGGCGGCCCAGCGCTTGGCGTAGGTGGCGGCGCGCAACGCCTCGGTGCGGCGCGCGGCGCGCGTGCGCTCAGCCGCGGTGAAGCAGCGGGCAAGGAAGCGCTCGCCGTGCCGCGCGATCACCTGCTCGATGCGGCGGATGTCGCACAGGTCGGAGCCCAGGCCGATGGTGATGGACACGCGGCGTCTCCGTAAGAAGGCCAGGGACTCTGCCCTTGGACCCCGTCAGGGCCGTCACGCGCAGCGTGCTTCGCACTACGGCCCTGGGACCCGATTTCTTGAGAAATGGTTTTCAAAGGCTCCGCCTTTGGCGGGGCCCGGGGTCAGAGCCCCTGGCCTTCCTCACGCCCGCGCCCGCTCCACCTGCGTGATCCCCCCCGCCGACCGCAGCCCGGCGATCACCGAGGACAGGTGGCGCAGGTCGCGCACCTCGACGTCGACCAGGATCTCCATGAAGTCGAGCTGCCGGTTGACGATCTTGAGGTTCACCACGCTGCCCTCGTGGCGCGACACCGCGTTGGTCAGCGTCGCCAGCACCGACGGCTCGTTCGCGGCAATGGCGCTGATGCGGCCGACATGGGTCTCGGCGCCAGGGCCGGAGCCGCGGCCGACCTGATCGTAGTCCCAGTCGATGTCGAGGAACCGCTCCGGGGTGGCGGCGAAGCTCTCCAGGGTCTGGCAGCTCGCGGTGTGCACGGTGATGCCGCGGCCGTTGGCGACGATGCCGACGATGCGGTCGCCCGGCAGCGGATGGCAGCAGCCGGCGAAGTGCTTGGCGACGCCGGAGCCGAGCCCGACCAGCGACAGGCCGGAGGTGCCGTCGCCGCCCGGCCGGCCGGCGGTCCGCGGCGCCAGGCTCGGGATCATGCGCGGCCCGCGCGGCGACTGCCGCAGCTCCGGATAGGCGGCCTGCACCACCTCCTTGGGCCCCAGGTTGCCGTTGCCGACCGCGACGTAGAGGTCGGTGAGGCTGGCGCACTTCACCGCCTTGAGGGCCGCCTCCAGCACCTTCTCGGAGCCGTCGACGCCGTCCTGCCGGAACGCCTTGGCCAGTGCCGCGCGGCCGGCGTCGAGGTGGATCTCGCGCTGCTGGGCGGCGACGTGGCGGCGGATGCGGGCGCGCGCCTTGCCGGTGACGACGAAGCGCTCCCAGGCCGGCGACGGGGTGCCGCCGCGGGACGTCATGATCTCGACCTGGTCGCCGTTCTGCAGCTCGTGTCGCAGCGGCATCAGCCGGCCGTTCACCTTGGCGCCGACGCAGCCGTCGCCGATCTGGCTGTGCACGGCATAGGCGAAGTCGACCGGGGTGGCGCCGCGCGGCAGCGGGATCAGCTGGCCCTTGGGGCTGAAGCAGAACACCTGGTCCTGGTAGAGCTCGAGCTTGGTGTTCTCGAGGAATTCGTCCGGCGCGGCCGAGTTCTCCAGGATCTCCAGCAGGTCCTGCACCCAGCGCGGCCGCAGCGCCGGAGCGCCGCTGCCCTCCCCGCTCTCGCCCAGGCCCTTGTAGGACCAGTGCGCGGCGACGCCGTTCTCGGCGATGTCGTGCATGTCGGGAGTGCGGATCTGCACCTCGATCTTCTGGTTGCGCGGGCTCTTCAGCGTGACGCCGGTGTGAAGGCTCTGGTAGCCGTTGGCCTTGGGCGTCGAGATGTAGTCCTTGAACCGGCCCGAGATCATCGGATAGGCGGCGTGCACCGAGCCCAGCGCCACGTAGCAGTCCTCGCGGGTCGGCACGAGGACGCGGAACGCCATGATGTCGGACAGCTGCTCGAAGGCCACGTTGCGCCGCTGCATCTTCTCCCAGATCGAGAACGCCGACTTCTCGCGCCCGGTGACCTCGACGTTCGGCACGCCAGCATCGAGGCAGAGCCGGGCCAGCTCGCGCCGCACCTCCTCGATCACGTCCGCACCCTGGCCGCGCAGGTAGTTCAGGCGGGCCTGGATAGTGGCGTCGTGCTCCGGCTCCAGCACTCCGAACGACAGGTTTTGCAGCTCGGTCTTGACCTTGTCCATGCCGATGCGGCCAGCCAGCGGCGCGTAGATGTCCATGGTCTCGGCGGCGATGCGCTGCCGGCGCTCGGGCTTCTCGACGTAGTGCAGCGTGCGCATGTTGTGCAGCCGGTCGGCTAGCTTGACGATCAGCACGCGGATGTCGCGGCTCATCGCCAGCACCAGCTTGCGGAAGTTCTCCGCCTGCTTGGTGCGGTCCGACTGCAGCTCGAGCCGGGTGAGCTTGGTGACGCCGTCGACCAGGGCTGCCACCGTCGGGCCGAACTGCGCGTGGAGCTGCGGCAGCTTCAGGCCGGTATCCTCGACCGTGTCGTGCAGCAGCCCGGTGCAGATACTAGCGACGTCCATGCGGAAGCCGGCCAGGATGCCGGCCACGGCCAGCGGATGGGTGATGTAGGGCTCGCCGTTGTCGCGCGTCTGCCCGCCGTGCGCCTGGAGCGCCATGGCGAACGCGCGCTCGACCAGGCCGACGTCGGCGGACGGATCATAGGAAAGGATGCGGCGGATCAGCCCGGCGGCGCTGATGCCGTGGTCCGCCGCGGGGCCGGCCGGACCCGCGACCAGCACCGGACCGTCCGGCGCCCGCGGCGCCGCCGGCGGATGGCCTGGAGCTCCGAGCCTGCCCTCAGCCCCTGGCCACATGCGGACCCCTAGCGGCGCCGGCCGCCGAGCTCGGCCTCGATCGCGGCCTCGAGCTCCTCGGGCGACAGCTCGGTGCCCATGGCGCCGGCCTCCTCCTCCGCCGACACGTCCTGCAGGCCGAAGATGTTCTGGTCGGTCGGGATGAGGTCGAGCACCTCCTCGTCCGCCGGCTCCGGCTCCGGGGCACGGGCCAGGGACTTGATCAGGTCCGCGTGCAGGCGGCCGAGGTCAAGCGTCTCGTCGGCGATCTCGCGAAGTGCGACCACCGGGTTCTTGTCGTTGTCGCGCTCGACGGTCAGCTCCTCGCCGCGGCTGAGGTTGCGCGCGCGCTGGGCGGCGAGCAACACCAGCTCGAAGCGGTTCGGGACCTTCTCGACGCAATCTTCGACGGTGACGCGCGCCATGCGGCAGGCCTCCATGACATGCTGGGGAACAGTGGCGTATAGCGTGCGGTAGCTGTTCCGGCAAGGGATGCCCGGGAAGCAACACGGCCATCGCATTAGGAAGAGGGCCAAGGGGCTTTGCCCCTGGACCCCACTGGGGCCGCCGGCCCCAGGTCCCGATTCGTTAAGGATCTACCTTCGAGCTGGGACCATCTCCTTACGAATCGGGGTTTGGGGCCGTCGTGCGCCAGCACGCTTCGCGTGACGGCCCCAACGGGTCCAGGGCAGAGCCCTGGCCTTGCCCTGCTGCCGAACCGGGTCCGGCATCGGTTGCGATCGCCGTGATCCCGCCGGAGGCCGCGGCATCCGATGCCGACAGCGCGACCAGCCGGTCCACCGACAGGTCGAGCACCGGATGCACCCAATCGGCGGCCACCTCGCGCAGCGGCAGCAGCACGAACGGCCGGCCGTGCATGCGCGGATGCGGCAGGATCGGATCGGGATGGTCGCGCCGCAACAGGCCGCCCTCACCCATGGCGATGATGTCGAGATCCAGCGTGCGGGCCGCGTTCGGAACGCTCCGCACGCGGCCGCATGACGCCTCGATCCGTTGCGACATCGATAGCAGCAGAGCCGGGTCCGGCTCGGGCTCTCCCGGCGCCGCGGCCAGACGCACCACCCCGTTCACGTAGTCCGGCTGCGCCGACGGCGGCACCGGCGCCGAGCGATACCAGCGCGAGCGGGACACGAGCACCAGCCCCGGCAGGCGCGCCAGCGCGTCGACCGCATCGTTGCAGATCTGATACGGGGTGCGGCCGTCGGCCGCCATGAGATTGCCACCGATCGCGATCAGGATCATCGTGTGTAACGGACCCGGGACTGAGACGCCGCCGGAGAGCGGCGCTTGTGGAAGAAACACGGCCAAGGAAGCCAGACCATGATCTTCAGGCAGGACGAGCGCGTCTGTCTCTTCATCGACGGGGCCAACCTCTACTCGGCGTCGCGGAACCTGGGCTTCGACGTCGATTACCGCAACCTGCTCGGCTACTTCCGAGCCCGCGCGAACGTCGTCCGGGCGTACTACTACTCCGCGGTCATCGACACCGAGGAATACTCGCCGCTGAAGCCGCTGACCGACTGGCTGGCCTATAACGGCTACACCCTGGTGACCAAGGCGGCGCGCGAACACGCCGACCAGAACGGCCGCCGACGCATCAAGGGCAACATGGACATCGAGCTCGCGATCGACATGCTGGAGCTGGCCCCCCGGATGGACCACGCGGTGCTGTTCAGCGGCGACGGCGACTTCCGGCGGCTGGTCGAGGCGGTGCAGCGCCAGGGCGTCCGGGTGTCGGTGGTGTCCTCGATCCGCACCAGCCCGCCAATGGTGGGCGACGACCTGCGCCGGCAGGCCGACCAGTTCCTGGAGCTGGCCGAGATCGCGCCCGAGTTCACCCGCCGGCAGGTGGAGCCGAGGCCGTCGCGCACGCTCGGCCGGGTCGGCAGCGAGCACGCAGCGGAGTCCGACATCGCCCTCTGACGCCGCGCCCTCCGAGGCAGCGCCGGGACGCTGCGCGCCGACCGCGGATCGGCTATCTGGCGCTGCGGCCGATCGCCCGGCCGCATCAGCCGGGGACGAGGATGACGCCCAGCACGAACCCGAAGCCGCCGGCGGACCCGGCCGAGCCGCCCCGCGACTGCCCGCTCTGCCCGCGGCTGGTCGCCTACCGGGCGGCCAACCGGGCAGCGCAACCGGACTGGTGGAACGCCCCGGTGCCGAGCTGGGGAGCCCGCGACGCCCGCCTGCTGGTGGTGGGCCTGGCGCCGGGGGTGCGCGGCGCCAACCGCACCGGTCGGCCGTTCACCGGCGACTTCGCCGGCGTGCTGCTCTACGAGACCCTGACCCGCTTCGGCTTCGCCGCCGGCACCTACGCCGCCTCGCCGGCGGACGGGCTGGTACTGCCGGACGCCCGGATCGTGAACGCGGTCCGCTGCGTGCCACCGGCCAACCTGCCGACCCCGGCCGAGATCCGCACCTGCAACGGCTACCTGGCTGCCGAGATCGAGGCGATGATCGGGCTCCGCGCGGTGCTGGCGCTGGGCGTGGTGGCGCACAACGCGGTGCTGCGCACGCGCGGCATCCCGGCGGCGCGGCGTCCGTTCCGGCACGGCCAGATCATGGCGCTCGAGGACGGGACGCTGCTGGCCGACAGCTACCACGTGTCCCGCTACAACACGAACACCGGCCTCCTCACGACGGCGATGTTCGAGGCCGTGGTGGGCGCGCTGCGTGACCGGATCGCCGGCCCCGCATGAGGCTCGGCATCGATTTCGGCACCACCGACAAGGTGGTGGCGATGGCCAACGACACCGGCGCCGCTCGTGCTGCGGCTCCGCGTCCCCGGCGATCCGGCGGAGGAGGCCTGCCGGACGCTGCTGTGCATGTGGCAGGAGCAGGACGGCGGACGGAAGCGGCTACGCGACGCTATCGGCCACACCGCCGTCGACGCGCACCTGGACGATCCCGCCGACACCCGCCTGATCCTGTCGACGGAGAGCTATCCCGGCCAGGCCTCATTGCGCGAGACCGTCCCGTTCGGCCGCCCCGCCACCCGGAGGCGCTGGGGGCGCGTGCGACGACCGTTCACGGAGCATTTGGGCGATGACCGGATCGCCGCCGGCAGGGAGTTCGCGTTGGTGGTGAAAGGCCTAGCGCTCATTGGCTGCGACACCGAACCGGCAACCGGTTGAAGTCCGGCGGCGTGGCGGGCCGACGTGATCGCCAGCCCGCCGTTCGTCAGACCTACGCGGCCTTGGTCGCGTGCTCCTCGCTGGCGGCGGTGAGGGCCTCACCCAGCGCCTTTGCCTTCTCGGCGTTCTTGCTGTCGGACTTGGCGGCGAGCGTCACGGTCTCGTGGCCGAGTTTGGCGACCAGCTTCTGGATCGCGGCGCCGTCGACCGGATCGGCGTGCAGGTGCTTCTTCAGGCTCTCGAGGTCGCGCACGATGCCCTTGACGCCCGGCGCGTCGAGCTTCTCCAGGGTGGCTTCCCAGCCCTCGATGTTCTTCACGGCGGCGCTGATGGTGAAGCCCTTGATGCCATCCTTGATGTGCTTGATGGTCGCGTCGAACTGCGGCATGTGATGACCTCGCGTGGTGGATCGATCGCGCGACGGCGATCTCGTCGCAAGCAAGCCCGAGGCGGGCCCCAAGTTTCACGCTGGCGGGATGTTGAGCGGGTCAGCCGCGGTCGCGCAGCAGCCGGGCCTTGTCGCGCTGCCAGTCGCGCGCTGCGATCGCGTGCCGCTTGTCGGCGTTCTTGCGGCCCTCGCCCACGCCCAGCGTCACCTTGGCGACGCCGCGCTCGTTGAAGTGGATGTCGAGCGGCACCAGCGTGTAGCCGCTGCGCTTGACCTCGCCCAGCATCTTGTCGATCTGCTTGTTGTGCAGCAGCAGCTTGCGCGGCGCTCGCGGCTCGAAGCGCGACAGCACGCCGCCCTGATATTCCGGGATGTAGCAGTTGAACATCCAGAGCGCGCCGTCGCGCTCGGCGGCGTAGGCCTCGGTGATCGTGGCACGACCGAGGCGCAGGCTCTTCACCTCCGGGCCCTTCAGCACGATGCCGGCCTCGACCGTCTCCTTGATGGTGTAGTCGAACCGGCCCTTGCGGTTCTGCGCGGCGATGCCGTGCGAAATCATGCCGCTCTTCTTGCCGTCCTTCGCCCCATCCTTCGCCATCGCGCGTCAGCCGAGCAGGCCGACCTCCTCCATCGCCGCCCGGACCAGTGTCCGCGTCGTCTCCTCCAGCGGCGCCAGCGGCAGCCGGCAGGTCTCGCCGCAGCGTCCGAGCAGGCTGGCGGCATATTTCACCGGCGCCGGGCTGCTCTCGGCAAACAGCGCGTCGTGCAGCGGCAGCAGGCGCTGCTGGATCGCCATCGCGCCGGCGACGTCGCCGGCCGCCCAGGCCTCCTGCATCCGCGCGCACAAAGCCGGCGCCACGTTGGCGGTGACGCTGATGCAGCCCGAGCCGCCGGCGGCGTTGTAGGCGAGCGCGGTGCCGTCCTCGCCCGACAGCTGGCAGAACTCCGGGCCGGCGGCGCGCCGGACCTGCAGCGGCCGCAGCAGGTTGGCGGTGGCGTCCTTCACGCCGACGATGTTGGGATGCGTCGCCAGCCGCGCCATCGTGGTCACGCTCATGTCGACCGCGCTGCGGCCGGGGATGTTGTAGACGAACAGCGGCAGGTCGACGGCGTCGGCGATCGCCTGGTAGTGCCGGAACAGCCCCTCCTGCGTCGGCTTGTTGTAGTATGGCGTCACCACAAGGGCGGCGTCGGCGCCGGCCTCGCGCGCATGCCGTGTGGTGGCGATCGCCTCGGCGGTGCTGTTCGACCCGGTTCCGGCCAGCACGCCGGCGCGTCCGCGGGCGACGCGGACCGCGATGTCGATCAGCCGGCGATGCTCGGCATGGGTCAGCGTCGGGCTCTCCCCGGTCGTGCCGACCGGCACCACGGCACGGCTGCCGCTCTCGATCTGCCAGTTGACGTGGCGCTCGAAGGCAGCCTCGTCCAGCGTGCCGTCCGGCCGCATCGGGGTGACAAGGGCGACGATCGATCCCCTGAACATGGGCCTCTCCACCGATAACGGCCGCCCCCGGGACGGTCCCACGCACCTCCGGCAGTCGCCCTCGGCGGCCTGCTCGGTTCGACCGGGCTCTCTTTATCCCACTCCGCGGCGCGCTGGAACAGCCGGCGGCCTTGCCCGAACGCCGCCATCGCCGGATGCTGCCCGCACGTCATGCCGTCCTCGCCGCCCTCCCCCCGCGCGACCCGCCGCGCCGCCTCCCGGCTGGCGCCGCTGCTGCTGGCGGCGACGGGCCTCGGCGGCTGCGCCGCGCGGCCGGCGTCCACGACGCCGCCGGCAACGCCACCGGGGGCCGTTGGGGCCGCCGCGGCGGCCCGGACCGGCCTCGCGGCGGCCTCGGCCGAGCCGGCGGGATCGGTCGCGGCGCGGCTTGCGGTCTATCTCCGCCTGCTCGAGCCCGGCGGCGGCTCGGCGCCGGAGATCGCCGGCTTCCTGGCGCAGAACCCGACCTGGCCGAACCGGCCGCTGCTGACCCAGCGCCTGGAGCGCGCGATCGCCACCGAGGCCGATCCGGCGGTGCTGGCGCCGCTGTGTCGGAGCGTGACCCTCGCCACCGCGGCGGCGCTGGATCACTGCGGCGAGCTCGGAACGCCAGGTGCGTCCGTGGGCACGTCCGTGAGCGCGTCCGTAGGCGCGACGCTGGTCGAGGAGGCGCGGACGGCCTGGATCCGGGGCAACGACCAGCCGGACGCGGAAGCGACGCTGCAGCGCGACTGGGGGCGCTGGCTGACCCGGGAGGATGACTGGCAGCGCTTCGACCGCCTGGAGTCCGCCGGCGCCATCGCCGCGGCGCAGCGCACCCTGCCGCTGCTGTCGCCGGCGGACCAGCCGCTCGCCGCGGCAAGGCTGGCGCTGCGGCAGGATGCTCCGGACGCGGACGCGCTCGCCGCCCGCCTCGCCGGCACCGCCGCCGCCGACCCGCAGATGCTGCTCGACCTGGCGCGCTGGCTGCGGCGGGCCGACCGCGACGACGACGCGATGGCGCTGTGGCGCACGCGCGGCTTCGCCGCCGAGGCGGCGGCCTCGGCGACGCGGCTGATCGCATTCTGGACCGAGCGCGACGCGCTGGCCCGCGACCGGCTGCGCGACGGCCATGACGCCGATGCGCTGGCGCTGGCCGACGACGCGGCGCAGGCCGACCCGGCCACGCGCCTCGACGCCGCCTTCCTCGCCGGCTGGATCAGCCTGCGCCGGCTGCACGATCCCGCGGCGGCGGAGGCCAAGTTCTCGGAGCTGCTGCGGGCGGATGCGGTGCTGACGCACAGCCGCGGCGCCTACTGGGTGGCGCAGGCGAAGGCGGCGCGGGGGGACGCTCCCGGGGCGGACGCGGCGCTGCGCGAGGCGGCCGGATTTCCCACCACCTTCTACGGCCAGCTGGCCGAGGCGCGGCTGCAGGGTCCGGCGCCGGCGACGCTGCGCGACCCGCCGCTGGGTCCGGACCTCGAGGCGGCCGGCCTGGGGCGGCTGCGCGCGCCGCGCTGGAGCGGCGCGCAGGCGATCCGGTTCGCTGGGCTGGAGCTGGCCCGCGCCGCAGAGCTGCTGGTGTCGTGGAACGATTCCCGCCACGCGCGCGCCTTCCTGCTCCGGCTCGACGCGATGGCGGACGGCGATGCCGACCACGCGCTGGCGGCGGACTTCGCCGACCGCCTCGGCCTGCCGGACGTGGCGGTGGCGATCGCGCGCGCCGCCGGCCGGCGCGGGCTGGCGCTGGCGCGGGCCGGCTGGCCGGTCCCGGTCATGCCGCCCGACGGCGCCCCCGGGGACAACCGGCTGCCGTCCGGCCTGGCGCTGGCGATCATGCGCCAGGAGAGCAGCTTCGACGCGCAGATCGTGAGCCCCGCCGGCGCCCGCGGCCTGATGCAGCTGACCCTGGGCACCGCCCGCGACACCGCGCGCGCGCTGCGCCGGCCGGAGCCGGGGCCGGCCGCCCTGTTCGATCCGGACACCAACATGGCGCTCGGCAGCGCCTACCTGTCCGGCCTGCTGTCGCGCTATGGCGGCACGGAGCCGTATGCGATCGCGGCCTACAATGCCGGGCCGCACCGCGTCGACCGCTGGCTGGCCGATTACGGCGACCCGGCCCGGGCCGCCGCGTCCACCGCATCCGCTGACGCGCAGGACCGCATGGTCGACTGGATCGAGAGCATCCCGTTCCGGGAGACCCGCAACTACGTGCAGCGCGTGCTGGAGAACCAGTCCGTCTACTCTGCCGCCGGGGCCGCCGGGGCAAGACGATCGTGATCGGGCGGGCGCCGCGCTGGGCGGTCGCGGTGGCGAGCTTCGGCGGCAGCGGCCTTGCCGGCCGGGCACCCGGTACCGTCGGCAGCCTGGCGGCGCTGCCGTTCGGCTGGCTGCTGCTGCGCTCGCCGCCGCTGCTGCTGGCGGCGGTCGTGGTGGTGTCACTGGGTGGTGTCATCGCAATCCGGCGCGCCTCCGGCGGCGCCGACCACGGCTGGATCGTGATCGACGAGGTCGTGGGCATGTGGATCACGCTGCTGGGACTGGTCGGGCTGCCGGGCCTGCCGGCGCCGCGCGGCCCCGGGCTATGGGCCGGGCTGCTGGCCGCCTTCCTGCTGTTCCGGCTGCTCGACATCGTCAAGCCGGGCCCGATCGGGGCGATCGACCGCCGCCACGGCGCGCTCGGCGTGATGGGCGACGACGTCCTGGCCGGCCTCGTGGGCGCGGCGCTGCTGCTGCTGGGGCGGCTGGGGCTTGAGTGGATCACATGATCGAGCCGGGCATCCTGGATCAGGCCGGGCGGCTGCTGGGATCGCTGCGCGGCGCCGGCTTGCGCGTGGTCACGGCGGAGAGCTGCACCGGCGGGCTGGTCGCGGCGGCACTCACGCACCATCCGGGCAGTTCGGAGGCGGTGCTGGGCGGCTACGTCACCTATTCGAACGGCATGAAGCAGGCGCTGCTGGGCGTGGACGCGACGCTGTTCGACAGCGTGGGCGCGGTCAGCGCCGAGGTGGCGGCGGCGATGGCCGAGGGAGCGCTGCTCCGCAGCGGCGCCGACCTCGCGGTGTCGGTCACCGGCATCGCCGGGCCCGGCGCGGCCGTGGCCGGCAAGCCGGTCGGCCTGGTCTGGTTCGGCCTCGCGTCGCGGCGGCGCCCGACCGGCACCAGCCGGATGCTGTTCCCGGGCGATCGCACCGCCATCCGCGCGGCGGCCGTGGGCCAGGCGCTGTCGCTGCTCGAAACGGCGATCTGACGCGGCCGACCGGGTTCCGTCAGGTCGGGCTGGCCTTGCGGTGCGCGCGATGCGACCGGTTGAAGGCGTGGATCTGGTCGAGCGTGATCCAGCCCTGGTGATCGGTGTCGATCTCGTCGAAATGCTTGGCCACCCGCGGCCAGCCAGCCTGCTCGGCCTGAGCCTGGGTCAGGCGTCCGTCATGGCTGGTGTTGGCGGCGGCGAAGTGCGTCCCGATGCTGCCGCCATGGCGCGCGGACACGGGCGATGGCGCAGTCTGTGACGCCAGCGCCACGAGGCCGGAAGACGTGGGCATCGCCGTCGGCAGGACGGCAGCCTGGGTGGGCGCGCTCTGCGCAAGCGACGACAGTCCGGCCAGGGCGCCGCACAACAGGACCACGCTGACGTTCAGGATCACACGCATCAACCGCATTCTCCCGATGCACCCGTCCCCTGCTGCCCGGGGGCCTCAGGCGGACGAAACAGAACGGGCCCCGAGGACAGTCCCCGGAGCCCGCTCATTACATCGGACAACCGTTACCAGCAGGTAAACGCGATCGGCGCCTACCGGCCGTGGCGGTGCCTACTGGCCGCCGCCAGGCGCGTTCGACGGCGTGGTGGTCGCCGGAGTGCCGGTCGACGGGGTCATGCTCGGCGCGGCGGCAGGTGCGGAGGCCGGGACCGAGCTTGAGCTCGAGCCGACGTCCGGCGTCTGGCCGGCGCGGGCGGCGGCGAGGCTCTTCGCGTTCAGGTCCGAGACCTCGGCGTCGCCGCTGCTCTTGCCCTTGCTGCCCTTCTTGCTCTTCGACATGCCGTGGTGGTGGGCGGCATGGTGGTGCGTGGTGGTCTTGCCGGTGCCGGTACTGGTGCCGGAGCTCGAACCCGAGCCGGAGCCGGTGGTCGTGCCGGTGCTGGTGCCGGGATCGGTCTGGGCCAGCGCCGGAACCGCGAACGTCAGGACCGCCGCACAGACGGATGCACTCAGAATTGACTTCATGGGGGGATTTCCTCTCTGCCGCGCGGACAGGTTCATTGGGAGACAGGTTTGAACGCGCGGTGACCCACGGCTCGAACACGGCACAGCAACGAGAGGCACCCGTGGCAGTTCCGCCACAGGTCGGGAAACTCGCCAAGCGGACGGTCAGGACCGCATCGGGTCGGCGAGCGTCCGATCGGCCCTTGCCGCCGTCGCCGGGGCGGCCGCGGGCGGGACGGCTGCGGGCGGAACCGGGGCGGCGGCCTTGACGGGCGGCCCGTAGATGTCGCGCGCGCGCTTCAGGAAGGCGCCGACCATCAGCTTCACCGCCTCGTTGAACACGACGCCGATCGCCGCCCGCAGCATGCGCGACTTGAACTCGAACTCGACGCGGAAATTGACCAGGCAGCCGCGCGGATCGGGAGTGAAGGTCCAGACGTTGTTGAGGTAGCGGAACGGACCCCGCTCGTAATGCACCTTCACCGTGCGCGGCCGGTCGAGCTCGACCCGGCTGGTGAAGGTCTCCCGGAACGGCCCGAAGCCGATCGTGAGGTCGGACAGCAGCTGGTCGTCGGTGCGGCTGATGAGGCGCGAGCCTGCACACCAGGGCAGGAATTTCGGATAGCTCTCGACATCGGCGACCAGGTCGAAGAGCTGTTCGGCGCTGTAGGCGATCACCCGGCGCTCGGCATGGGTCGGCATCAGGCCGGCCGCAGCTGGAGAGCGCGCGCGGCGCGCAGCGAGGCGAAGTCGGAGTCCGCATGGTAGGACGAGCGGGTCAGCGGGGTGGCGCTGACCTGCAGAAAGCCCTTGGCGCGGGCCATGGCGGCGTAGTCGGCGAATTCATCGGGGGTCACGAAGCTCTCCACCGCGGCGTGCTTGACGCTCGGCTGCAGGTATTGCCCGAGCGTCAGGAAGTCGACGTCGGCGACGCGCAGGTCGTCCATCACCTGCAGCACCTCGAGGCGCTGCTCGCCGAGCCCGACCATCATGCCGGACTTGGTGAAGATGGTCGGATCGAGCTGCTTGACGGTGTCGAGCAGGCGCATCGACTGGTAGTAGCGCGCGCCGGGCCGGATGGTTGGGTAGAGCCGCGGCACGGTTTCGAGATTGTGGTTGAACACGTCCGGCCGCGCCGCCACCACGATCTCCAGCGCGCCGCGCTTGCGCAGGAAGTCCGGCGTCAGGATCTCGACCGTGGTGTCGGGGGCGGTCGCGCGCAGCGCTGCGATCACGCGGGCGAAGTGCCGGGCGCCGCCGTCGGGCAGGTCGTCGCGGTCGACCGAGGTGATGACGACGTGGCGCAAGCCCAGGGTGGCGACCGCGTCGGCCAGGCGCTGCGGCTCGCCGTCGTCGAGCGCCTCGGGCTGACCGGTGCGCACGTTGCAGAAGGCGCAGGCGCGGGTGCAGATCTCGCCCATGATCATCATGGTGGCGTGGCGCTGCGACCAGCACTCGCCGATGTTCGGGCAGGCGGCCTCCTCGCACACCGTCACCAGCCGTTGCTCGCGCATCAGCCTGCGCGTCTCGTGATAGACGGGATGGGTCGGCGCCCGCACCCGTATCCAGTCCGGCTTGCGCTGGATCGGGTTGTCGGGCCGGTGCGCCTTCTCGGGATGGCGCGGCACGGCCCCCGGCCCGGCCTGCACGCCGCCGGCGCGGTGATCGATCAGCAGGCGGCTGGGCATGGGCGGGATCTGATCCGGAGTGGTGCCCGACAGGTGGCGCCGCACGGAGGGAGCGTCAAGCGCCAGCCTGCCTGCGACGCGCCCGCCCGACCGCCGCCACGAGTGCCAGTGCGAGGCCGGCGCCGACGGTGGCGACGAAGGCGACCGGCCGCTGGTGACGGCGGACCGGCCCCAGCGCGTGCCGCAACGGCAGCGTCCAGCGCAGCCGTGCGGCGGCGGCAAAGTCGGGGGATGGGCAAGCATAGCCGCCAAAGCCGGCGGCGAAGGGGCCCATCGCGCCGTGCGCGACGTACTGCCGGTAGAGCGCGTTCGCCCGTCCGTCCTCGTTACTCTGGAACATCCAATGGCTGGCGCCGCACAGGACCGCCTCATAAGCCTGTGAGCGCTGCGGCAGAAGGGACGCAGCCAGGATGGCGTGGTCGACGGCAACGTAGCGGTAATGGAAGCGCAGGTCTGGCGACCGCGCGCTCGCAGCAAAGCGACGCGTCTCGAGGGGGGTGATATAGGCCCCTTCGGGATGCTGGTCGTAGTCGACCAGACCGGCCAGGACATGCGCGTCCGGCGGGAGCTCGGTGCCGGTGAGCTGCATCCCGTAGAGCCGCGCGGTGACGGCGGCCTTCCACGCGGCGTTGGCGCGGTCGACGCGCCAGAACGCCCCGTGGCTGCGTTGCAGCGGAGATCCGTAGGACGTGGCCAGATCACGCAGGTTGACAGCCGTGAAGGTCGCCGCCGCCTCGGCATAACGGCCGTTACGGACCAACCGGCGTGCGAGCAGGTCACGCAAGGCACGTGCGGGGTCGAAGCTCCTGTACCAAATTTCGATCGGGGTTCGCTCCGGATCGTCCCCGGCGCGCAGCGGCACAGCCAGCACGTGCGCGTCGACGAACCGCTTCAGCTCATCCGTCGTCAGCAGCCGCTCCGCCACATAGGCGACGTCGCGCCAATAGGTGGACGCTTCCGGATAAAGGATCGCCAGTGCGCCCGGGAAATCGCCGCGAGCGACGGCGACGACAGCTGGTTCGGCACGCAGCGCGCTGGCGGTGTCGGCGTCCATCGCGTTCGGATCGTCGGCTAAGGCCTGCAACGCGTCGTCGTAGGCCCGCGCGCTGGCGGCGAGATCCGGACGCTGCAAGCTCAGCTTGGCCCGTATCCAGGCCGCAAGGGGGCCGGGGGCGCCAGCCGCGATCCGACGCGCGAGGTCGTATCTGCCGCGTAGGTAGGCAAGTGCCGCCAGTCGGCCGGTATCGCCATCATCGTCGCCTGGGCGGATCGCACCATTGAAGAGCGGGGCTAGCCGATCAAGCACGTCCGCGGCGACCGGCACCGGATCCAGGTTCGCAAGGAAACAGGTCCCGTAAGACCTGACGCCGGGCTTGCTGTCGGCATCCGAGAGGGCATAGATCACGAGCAGATGACGCAGCAGCCGGTCGCGGGCGACGGTAGGCCACCAAGCGTCCAACACGGGCGAGCCGTAGAGTAGTGATTCCGCAACGATCTGGAGGGAGTCGATGCCGCCATAGTCGTTATACGCAGCCTGCTGGCCATAGAGGATCACCGCCTGGTGCAGGGCGGCCAGCGCCGCGTCATCCGGCTGGACCGAGACCGAACCATGCCCCGACACGTCCGGCGATCGCTCGACCGGCTCGCCGGTGTCGGCGGAGGGCATGCGGATCGGGAGGCGGCTGGCCTTCAGCGACAGGAGCGCCTGCTCCCCTAAGCTGGCGTACGACAGACCCAACGGGTCCGGCGCACCGGCCGCCACCAAGCTCCGGGTCCGCACGAATGCCGTGGCCGCGCTAGCCCCGTCGCCCGACCGTGCGAGGGTCCGGCCCAGCATGTAGGCGGCCCAGACTTCCTGCGGATATGTCGCGCGGCCGTCCGAAGCGGACAGCGCCTGATGGAAGAAGGAGGCGGCAGCCGCATCGTCACCATGATTGAAGGCGACGGCACCCGCGACGTAGAGACGGATGGGAGCGGCAAGCCCAACGCCGACGTCATAGGCGGCCTGTGGCGAGAGCTGGGTCCTCATCGTGCCGACCTGGGTCAGCTGCGTTGGCGTCAGGATATGCCGCTCTTCCGCTCCCACATCCCGCGGCTGCGAGAGTGATCCACGATACCGCCAGCTCAAGGGCCAATCATCCCGCATGACCGGCAGACGCGGATCCGGCTGCGGCACCAGCCGGTTCATCTCGAACTTGAAGCTGTCGACCGGCAGGTCGTGCAGGGTCGCGGCACGATGGGCCAACAGCTGCCAGGCGAAGCTCGGACGACAGGCCATCGTACCGATGACGGCGAGAGGCAGCCTGGCGGCGATGATCGAGCCGCTTCGAGGGATCGGCCGCATTCCGATCTGTTCCTTAACGCGCGGGCGCCACGCGATCATCCAGCAGCATGCGGCGGCGGCGATCGTTGCGGAAACGGTTAATTCGGCGTCGAGCCACGATGCGGCGAGCGATCGGTCACGCGGGGGGGGGGGAGAAAGCTGTCAGCGAAAGAGCGACGACACGATGCCGCTGCGATCCGACAACCGGCTGGCTGCCGGCACGGCCACGCCGGCGAATGGACGTCGCTCGGAAGGGCGATCCCGGCCAGACCTCAGAAGTGGATTGCCTGTCCCCAGGCGTCGAGCACGGCCTCGTGCATGGTTTC
>CAXTVM010000024.1:0-44899 GCA_964247725.1 uncultured Acetobacteraceae bacterium
ACGCCCATCCGCCACCTCCAGAAGGCCGCGTTGAGCCACCCTCCAGATCAGAAGGGAATCCCCAGAGTCGACGCCGCCTAGCCTGCGATCGCCCGGTTCATCGCCCGCACCCCGGCGCCAGGCCCGTCGGCGTGGTCCCAGACCGCACTCGCCACGGCCAGGAAATCCGCACCCGCTGCCACCAGCGGTCCGCAGTTCGCGACCGTGATGCCGCCGATCGCCACCACCGGCAGCTCCATCATCTCCGACCACCAGCGCAGCAGCGCAAGGTCGGCCCGGATCTCGGTCGCCTTGGTCGGCGAGGCGAAGAACGCGCCGAACGCGACGTAGTCGGCGCCGCACTCGCCCGCCACCATCGCCGCGTCGCGGCTGTCGGTGCAGGAGACGCCGAGCTGCCGATCGCCCAGCACCGCCCGCGCCCGCGCCGGGTCCATGTCGTCGGCGCCCACGTGCGCGCCGTCGCAGCCGGCCTGCACGGCGAGGTCCGGCCGGTCGTTCAGGAGGAAGGCGACGTCGCGCGACTGCGCCACCGGCCGCAGCGCGTCGATCGCACGGCGGACCATGTCGTCGTCCGCGCCCTTCAGCCGCAGCTGGACCGCGCCGACGTCGCCGGCGTCCAGCGCCGCGGCCAGCAGGGGCGCAAAGGCCGCCGGGTCCAGGGACGGCGGCGTCACCAGGTAGAGGCGGCAGCGGTCAGGCAAGGAAGGCCAGGGGCTCTGCCCCTGGACCCCGCCAAAGGCTGGCCTTTGGAAACCTTAACTTAAGGATTCGGGTTCCAAGGGCCGTCGTGCTTGAGCATGCTTTGCGTGACGGTCCTTGGCGGGTCCAGGGCAGAGCCCTGGCCTTCAGGCCGCCGCCTTCCGGAAGATCTCGACGATGGACCCGAGCAGCGCCAGCGCATCCGGCTTGGCGCGCTGGAACGTGTTGCGCCCCATGATGGAGCCGTTGGCGCCGCCGTCGGCGAGGCCCTGCACGGTCTCCAGCAGCGTCTCGGTGCTGGCGTTCTCTCCGCCGGAGAACACCACCATGCGGCGGCCGTTGAAGCAGCACTGCACCACGTGCTCGACCCGTCTGGCCATGGTCGAGATGTCGATCTTCTGCTCCAGGTAGACCTTCTTGGCCGCCGGCAGCGACAGCACGTCGGTGGGCGGCTTCACCTTGATGATGTGGGCGCCCATCAGCGCCGCGATGTGCGCGGCGTAGGCGCAGATGTCGACCGCGGTCTCGGCCGCCTTGTCGAGCTCGGGTCCGCGCGGATAGCTCCAGGTCACCACCGCGAGGCCGGCGGCCTTGGCCTTCTCCGACAGGTCGCGCAGCTCCTCCATCTGGGCGAAGGCGTATTCGCTGCCGGGATAGATGGTGAAGCCGATCGCCGAGCAGCCGAGGCGGAGCGCGTCGGCGACGGTGCCGGTGACCGCCTGGTCCTTGGTGGTGGCGAGGCTGTTCGAGCTGTTGCACTTGAGGATGGTCGGGATTTGCCCGGCGAAGGTGCCGGACGAGGCTTCCAGCGCCCCCAGCGGCGCCGCATAGGCCGAGAGCCCGGCCTCGATCGCCAGCGAATGGTGGTAGTGCGGGTCGTAGCCGGCCGGGTTGGCGGCGAACGACCGCGCCGGGCCGTGCTCGAAGCCCTGGTCGACCGGCAGGATGACGACCTTGCCGGTGCCGGCCAGCTTGCCCTGGTTCAGGATGCGGGCGAGGTTCACCTTCGAGCCGGGGTTGTCGCTCTCGTAGTTGGCGAGGATCTTGGCGACGTGCGGCGTTGTCGGCATGGCTGTTCCGGTCCTGCAAGGGTGCGACGAGACCCCCGACTTACCCGACCGGCCCGGCCTTGTCACCCGATCCGGGCGAGGCAGGCCCGCCGGCCAGCCACGCCTCCAGGCGGCGTTCGGTGCCGGGCTCGCCCAGGTCCAGCGCGGCAGGTCGCCGCTCCAGCAGCCGGGCGCCCAGCATCGCCGCCCGCTCGGCCACCGCGGCGCGCTGCGGGCAGCCGGCGGCCAGGATCAGCCCGCGGCTGCCGAGCCGCAGCGCCTCCAGCGCCCGCCCGGCGGCGTCGCCGCAATCGAGCAGGTCGTGCAGTGCCAGGTCGGGCGCCTCGGCGGCGGCCAGCTCCATCAGCGCCCGCCACCAGGCCGGCCCCAGGAAGCAGGCGGCATCGGCCGAGGACAGCAGCGGCAGCGCCCGACGCCGGACCCGGCGGGCGGCGGCCACCGCCAACCGGACGTGCGCCAGCCCGTGCACCAGAACGGCGCCGCCGTCGGGGTCGCTCGGCCCTATGGCTTCGAGGGGCATGCTTGACGTTCAAGTCACCGCGGGCGAACAGTCAAGGCCACTCGTGGGCGGGACGGATGCCGGTGGCGCAGCAGGACCAGTGGCAGGACGAGCCGGCGCCCGGGGTCGACCCGGGGGCGGGGCCCGCCGCCGACAGCGCCGCGATCGCCCGGCTGGAGGCCGCCCTGTCGCGGATCGCGTCCGCCGCCGGACGGCAGCAGGACCAGCTCCGCATCGCCGAGCTGACCGCGCAGACCGCGCAATACGAGCTCGAGACGCGCCTGCACGACCCGCAGGCGCCGACCAGGGATGCGCTGGCCGCCCGCCTCGACACGCTGATCGCCACCGTTCGCACCGCGCTGGGCGATGTGCTGGCGACAACAGCGCCGGATGCCGACACCAATCCCGATTGAGAGCATGTTCGAGAATGGGGTGTGCCAAGTGAGAGTGCCGCGCAGCGGCACGCCCGGCGTGTCGTTCGAGAACCGGAGCGGAGCGGCCGTCTGGCTGTGAGCAGACGGCAAGCGCAGACGGGCGCGTCGGATCGCCGGCACACCCCATTCTCGAACATGCTCAGGGGGGACGCGGTGGCGCAGATTATGATCCGGATCAACGGCTACGCCTATGCGGTCGGCTGCGAGGACGGGCAGGAGCCGCACCTGCAGTCGATGGCGCGGCAGATCGAGCGCCGCATCGACCGCATCAAGGCGATCGGCGGCCAGAGCGGCGAGGCGCGGCTGCTGGTGCTGGCCGCCCTGCTGATGGCCGACGAACTGCACGACCTGGCGGCCGAGAAGCTGCCGTCCGGCACCCACGACGCGCTGGCCGAGGGCGAGCAGGCGCGCAGCCTCAACCTGAAGCGCGAGCGGCACGTCGATAGTCTCGCCGAACGCGCCGAGGCCATTGCAGCGGCGATGGAGCGTGACTAGGTTGATGGGGCGGGGCTACCCGGTTCGTCAGGCAATTCATCCCCTGAGCCGATAAGCACTCTCTCGGTGACTGGCACTGTCGCGATCCTGGTCGCGTTACCTGGTTGCCACCTGCACTAGCGGGTTCTGGGAGGCTGACAGTCCAACGGCCATGGTGGCTCCGCACTCCTCCCCATGATCCCGGATCCCGACGCGGCCAAGCGCACGTTGCGCACTTTGCTGCGTGGCACCCGCACGCATGCCGAGGCGGCGCGGGTCGCGCTGATCGGCCGGCTCCTGGCGCTCGACCTGCCGGCATGGGCAGGCGTCGCCGGCGTAGTGCCGCTGCCGGGCGAGCCCGACCTGATGCCGGCTTGGGACGCGCTGCATGCGCGCGGCCATCCCATCTCGATGCCCGAGACCACGCTCCCCGGACAGCCGTTGCTGTTCCGGCG
Organism: uncultured Acetobacteraceae bacterium; assembly: GCA_964247725.1. GTDB lineage: Bacteria > Pseudomonadota > Alphaproteobacteria > Acetobacterales > Acetobacteraceae > Lichenicola. Next base: position 3,632 of record CAXTVM010000024.1, read on the forward strand.
CTGGCATCCGGACGCGGTGCTGGTCGCCGGCCGCCACGACACCCGCAATCCGGACGGGCCGCCGGCCGATCCGGAGTTCATGTTCGTGCCGCTGCTGGCCTGGGACCGCCAGATGGGCCGGCTCGGCCGGGGCGGCGGCTACTACGACCGTACGCTGGCCGCGCGGCCGGAGGCGCTGGCGATCGGCTTCGGCTTCGCGGCGCAGGAGGTGGCCGCGGTGCCGATGGGGCCCTATGACGTGCCGCTGGACGCCGTGCTCACCGAGCACGGCCTCGTCGGTCGGGAAGGACACGGCGTTGCGGATCTTGTTCCTGGGCGACATCGTCGGCCGTAGCGGCCGCGATGCGGTCGAGCAGCGCCTGCCCGAGCTGCGCCGTACGCTCGGCGTCGAGCTGGCGGTGGTGAACGCCGAAAACGCCAGCCACGGCTTCGGCCTGGCGCCGGCGATGGCCGACGGCCTGTTCGCCGCCGGCTGTGACGTGCTGACGCTCGGCAACCACGCCTGGGACCGCAAGGAGCTGATCGGCCATATCGGCACCGCACCCCGCATCGTCCGCCCGCTCAACTTCCCGCCCGGCACGCCGGGTGCGGGCAGCGTGCTGGTGACGCTGCCGGACGGGCGGCGGGCGCTGGTGGTCAACGTCATGGGCCGCCTGTTCATGGACCCGCTCGACGACCCGTTCCGTGCGATGACGGAGCTGCTGTCCCGCCACCGCCTCGGCGCCACGGTGTCGGCGATCGTGGTCGACTTCCACGCCGAGGCCACCAGCGAGAAGATGGCGTTCGGCCACCACCTGGACGGCCGCGTCTCGCTGGTGGTCGGCACCCACACCCACACGCCGACCGCGGACCACCGCATTCTGCCCGGCGGCACCGCCTACCAGTCCGACGCCGGCATGTGCGGCGACTACGACAGCGTGATCGGCATGGGCAAGGAGGGGGCGACCGCCAAGTTCGTGCGCAAGATGCCGGGGGAGCGGCTGGCGCCCGCGGATGGGGAGGCGACGTTGTGTGGGCTGCTGGTGGAGACGGACGATGCGACCGGACTTGCCCGTGCGGTCTCGCCGCTGCGGCTTGACGGCCGGCTGTCGCAGGCGATGCCGGTGATATCTGCTATCCCGACTTGCTCTTCCTCATCATGAAGATGTACGGATAAGGTCTCTATCTGTGTCATGAGATTTATTCATGAAAAAACTTGAGTTGGCTGCCTCTGATGGGCCATCATGGAAAACTCTCAACGAGACCTATGGGCGAAACTCCGGTATTTACTTGGTTAAGTTGAAGAACCCGTCGCTTGATGGCTATAAGTCTGTTTCACGGCTTCTTTGCATTGATCATGAGGGTCTGCTGTATATCGGCATGTCCGACGCGATCATTAGCCGCTTCGGTGGTCTCAGAACCGGCATGTACGGCGCCTGTAGGTTCAAGAGTGATAGTGGCCGAGTATATGATAATCCTGCGGCTCATGAAATCGGTATGAAGATAATACGTAGTTCTCTGCTTCCCATTCTATTGCAGGCATCTTGATCGAGATTGAAGCCTATCTTGTAACTGTTGCCGTGCCGGATGATTATGACGTCCGGGAGCATGAAGAGAAAGAGATCAGTCATTATACGGCGCAGTTTGGCGAGCCGCCGTTCAACGATTCCTGGGGAGACAAGCTGGCCACGCAGATGGCGGACGGCTGATCCAGCTGACTGGCATGAAATATGTCTTAGGACATAGGCGACTGTCGATTTCTAATCAGAACGGGTTTTTGAAAAGGTAGTGCCAGAGCCGAAAGTCGACGTCCCAGGAGGTGTCAGGCTAGGCGTCGGTGCTGCGATCGAGCGGCGCCTTTCGCACCGTGGGACCGGTCAGTTCGAGATCGTTTGAGCCATCCAACAACTTGTAGGACGTCCAGCGCCAGGTGAAGACCGAGCTGCTCTGGTCGTGCGGTCCGCCGCCCATCCAGGGCGTGTTGATCTTGACGATGCCGTAATCGCCGGCCCTGTTCAGCCGACCAATGTAGACGTGCCAGGCGCGGTCGCTTGCCAGCACGGCCGGCTGCGCCGGCATCAGCAGGCCGTAGCCGGTCAGCAGCAGCAGGATGTGCGTGAAGACGGTTTCGTCGGCCGGCACGCCGACCGCGGACACGGCGACGACATGCAGCAGGGTCGCCCCATATGGCCAGTGCAGCACCTCGAAGGTGACCTCGCCGTTGTTGGGAAACGCCTGCTGCCACGCGACGCGGCAGTTGGCGTCGAACAGGGTCAGCCGCGCTCGGTGGTGGCGAACTTGTCGTCGTCCGATGCCGCGCTTGCGACGACCTCCAGGTCGTTTTCGTGCGACGGCGTCCGCAGGTGGCCGACCTGCGTGATGATCCGCTTGCCGTCGGCGGCGCCACAGGGTGCCCGCGGCTGGTGGAAGCCCAAGACCGGCGGCGGCATCGGCGGGTCGTCGGCGCATCGGGTGGCGGCCGTCGGCAGGGCCAGCGCCACAACCAGCGCCAACGCCGTCCCCGCGCGCATCGCTACCCGATCCAGTGCCAGATGCCCACGCGCCACCCCGCGATCGGGCCGTGCGCCCAGGTTGCCGCCAGCCACACCACCAGCCCGCCGCCGAGCGCGTGGCCGCCGAACCCGGCCAGCCGGGCGCGGCCGGCGGCGATCGCGGCGAATGGCCAGAAGCTGGTCTTCGCCTGCCAGCCCGGCCACAGGCCCGGCAGCGCCGCCGCCTTCTTGCGGTCCTGCAGCGCCGCGCCGCCCAGCGCCAGCACGGCGATGGCGGCGGTCAGCACCAGGTTGGCGGCGATCGGATAGATCGCGGCGTGGCACAGGCTCCACAGGGCGAACGACCACATCATCGGGTGCCGGGTGATCGCGAACACGCCGGTCGCGGCGACGGGTGCGGCGGTCGCGTTCGGCATCGCCGGGTTGCGCACCAGCGAGCCCACCAGCAGCACCGCGGCCAGCAGCATGACGACTGTGACCGCCGCCCACAGCCCGGGACCCACCCGCCAGAGCGACGGGCCGCCGGGTGCTGCCTGGTAGGCCACCGACAGCCAGGCGATCGTCGCCACCGCCACCGCGCTGTAGGCCAGCATGAAGCCGCGCTCGCCCAGCACGCCTGCGATCGGCCGGCGCAGCCATTGCGACAGCACCAGGTGGCTGCCGACGAAGGCCGTCGCGGCGGCGGTGACCGGGATCAGGGTTGTCATGGCTGTCCGTAGCTTGGAAGTTGTTTCGTGAGAAGGAAGGCCAGGGGCTTTGCCCCTGGACCCCACTGGGACCGCGGGCCCCAGGCCCCGATTCGTTAAGATCGTACTTTCACTCACGAATGATCTTCTTACGGATCGGGGTTTGGGGCCCGCGGCCCCAACGGGTCCAGGGCAGCGCCCTGGCCTTCCTGCCGCACCGTAGGAGCCCGCCGTGCACGTCGCCATCATCGTCCTGCTGCTGCTGTTCGTCGTGGCGCTGAGCCCGGTGCTGTCGCGCGGGCTGCGGCTGCCGCTGGCGCTGCTGCAGATCGGGCTCGGCGTCGGCGTCGCCCTGCTCGGCGTGCGCATCAGCTTCGAGCCGGACGTGTTCATGCTGCTGTTCATCCCGCCGCTGCTGTTCTCCGACGCCTACCTGATGCCGATCCGCGAGTTCATGGCGCTGCGCCGGGTGATCCTGACGCTGGCGCTGGGGCTGGTGCTGATCACGACGCTGGGCGGCGGCTGGTTCATTCACTGGCTGATCCCGCAGGTCCCGCTGGCGGCCGCGTTCGCGCTGGCGGCGGTGCTGTCGCCGACCGACGCGGTCGCGGTCGGCGGCATGACCCGCGGCCGGGCGGTGCCGCAGCGCTTCCTGCACGTGCTGGCAGGCGAGGCGCTGCTGAATGACGCCACCGGGCTGGTGTGCTTCAAGTTCGCGGTGGCGGCGGCGATGACCGGCGCGTTCTCCGTGCCCGCGGCGCTGGGCAGCTTCGCGCTGATCTGCCTGACCGGGCTCGCGGTCGGCGGCGGCCTGGCGGCGGGCTTCGTCGGCATCGGCCACGTGCTGGGGCGGCGCGGCGGCGACGGTGCGGCGACCGTCGCCACGCTGTCGGCGGTGCTGCCGTTCGCGGCCTATCTCGGCGCCGAGCGGCTGGGTGCCTCCGGCATCCTGGCCGCGGTCGCGGCCGGGCTCGTGCTGCGGCGGCTGCGCGCGATCGGCTTCGACGACGGCCAGACCCGGCTGCTCGTCAGCGCGGTCTGGCGCGTGCTCACCTTCGCCTTCAACGGGCTGATCTTCCTGCTGCTGGGCCTGCAGCTGCCGCGGCTGATCCAGGGCGGCCGCCTCCTCGCGGCGCAGTCCGACATCGCGGCTTGGAAGCCGCTGCTGGCGATCGGGCTGATCACGCTGGTGCTGGTGCTGCTGCGCCTGGCGTTCGTCACGCTCACGCTGGCACTGCAGCGAGGCTACCGGCGCCTGCGCGGCGTCACCCGGCGGGTCGGGCCTTCGCCCAGGCTGGTGGGGGCGATGGCGGTGGCCGGCGTGCGCGGCGCCATCACGCTGGCCGCGGTCCTGTCGCTGCAGGCGGACTTTCCGGAGCGGGACCTGCTGGTGACCCTGGCTGCCGGCGTCATCGTCGCCTCGCTGCTGCTGGCCGCGCTGACGCTGCCCTCGCTGCTGCGCGGCCTGGAGATGCCCGACGTCGACCCGATGCAGCTCGAGGCCGACCGCGCCCGGCTGGAGATCGCGCGGGTGGCGGTGGAGGCGGCCGAGCGCGAGCTGTCGCTGCCGGACGGCGAGGGGCCGCAGCGGCGGGCCGAGCGGGATGCGGTGCTGCGGGACCTGCTGGTCCGGTACCAGCAGCGCGAGCGGCGGCTCGCCGCCACGCTGCAGGGCGACGGCGCGGCCCTGGCCGAGGACGAGCGGCTGCCGACGCTGCGCCGCGACCGGCTGGAGGTGGCGTTCCGGCTGCACGTGCTGCGGGTCGAGCGCGCCGCGCTGGCGGAGATGACGCGGGGGGCCGCGATCAACGACCACACCGAGCGGCTGCTGGTGCGCGAGCTCGACTACGAGGAGGAGGTGCTGCAGGTGCGCGCCCGTTCGCTGCCGCGGCTGCCGGAGGCGGTGCGCTGAGCGCCGCCGGCGGTGACGCGGTGATCCGCGGCGGGCCGGTGCCGGCGGCGGATTGGCTGCTGCTGGTGACGCTGTCGTTCCTGTACGGCGGCGCGTTCCTGTTCTACCGGGTGCTGGCGCCGGTGCTGCCGCCGCTGTCGGTGGTGGCGGGGCGGCTGGCGATCGCCGCACTGGCGCTCGACCTGGTGCTGCTGGCGGCGCGGCGCGGCGCCATAGCCGGCGTGTCCTGGCGCCTGGCCGGCGCGTTCCTGCTGCTGGGCACGCTGAACTGCGCGCTGCCGTTCACGCTGTTCGCCTGGAGCGAGCACCGGCTGACCGGCGGCCTGGCGTCGATCCTGAACGCGCCGACGCCGATCCTGACCGCACTCGTCGCCCATGTGCTGACCCGCGACGAGCGGCTGTCCGCTCGGATGATCGTAGGCGCGGCGTGCGGGCTGTCGGGCGTCGCGGTGCTGCTGGCGCCGTCGCTGCTGCAGGGGTTCGGCGGCAGCAACCTGCTCTCCAAGCTGGCCTGTCTCGGCGCCTCGCTGTCGTACGCGTTCGGCGGCACGCTGTCGCGGCGCGTCCGCGGGCTCTCGCCGCTGCAGTTCGCCGCCGGCCAGATCACGGCCGGCGCGCTGGTGATGGTGCCGCTGGCGGCGGCGGTCGATCGCTTCTGGACGCTGCCGCCGCTGCCGGTGGCCGGCGTCGCCGCCCTGCTGGGCATCGGGCTGCTGTCCACGTCGGTGGCCTACCTGCTGTATTTCCGCCTGCTGGCCTCGTCGGGCGCCACCCGGGCCTCGCTGGTGACGCTGCTGGTGCCGGTGAGCGCGCTGCTGCTGGGCGGCCTGGTGCTGGGCGAGCGGCTGCCGCTGCGGGCGCTGCCGGGGGTGGCGCTGATCGCGGCGGGGCTGGTGGTGATCGATGGGCGGTTGCTTCGGTTGTTTAGGAAAACCTGACCTTGAACCGTTGCTGAATTCTGACGGGTTTCTGGCGGCTTCTGACGATCCGATTGGTGGTAGCAACGGTGAGGGTGACGATAGGAGCGACCAACGTGACGGATGTACGGAACGAATTTGGGCGATGGTTACGGCGGCGGCGTAAAGAGGCTGGATTCAAGCAGGAGGAGCTTGCCTCTAGAGCAGGGACAAGCCTGCGCCAGATCCAACGGTTCGAAAAAGGCGGAGTGATGCCGAAGGAAGCCATTATCAAGAATATATATAAAGCCCTTGGCTGCTCAGCACACGACTTCGACCATTCCAGCAAAGTGGTGAAAGAGGTGGATGGCGTGAGCGCAACCGCATCTCTCTTCGCCATCACCGCCGTGCGGAAGGCTGGCGAGCCTGACGAGAGAGCCATCTCGGTGATCAAAGCCCACGACCATCAGGATGCCGAAGCCGCCGTCGGCCCCGAATCGTGCGAAGAGGTTTTGCTAGAGATAGATGCCGAGGACAGATGTATACAGGTCCGGCCAGCGTCCTACGCAGAGCAAAAAGTATGGAGAGATGGTGCGCTGGCCGCCAAAACGGACCGATGGAGCGATTACGAGTTGATCAAGATTTTCGAGGTCCCGATGATGGATAACTTCTTGGAATGAGCGGTAGCCGTGAACTTATTTTCCGGCATCGCCGGAGGACACGGTCCCGGTGATGCCGTTCGTCGCCACGAAATCCATGGAGACGCTCGGTCAGCCAAGCACGCTCATGTTGTTATCTGCGTTGCTCGGTCTTGTCTTGCTGGGGATACGCATGTGGCAGATCGGAATGATACTGGTCGCGTCCCCAATCATGATCCTGGCAGCACTCGCAATACTACCGCTGGACAGTTGGGCGTTGGCGCCGCTGGAGGACCGGTTCCCGCCGCTGCTCGATGTGCCGGGGCATATGGAAGGGATCGTCTGCCTGGGCGGCGCGGTCGATCCGGAGATGACCGAGGCGCGGGGGATGCCGGCGCTGAACGACGCGGCGGAGCGGATGACGGCGTTCGTGGTGCTGGCGCTGGCGCATCCGGAGGCTCGGCTGGCCTTCACCGGCGGCTCGGGGCGGGTGTTCCGGGGCGGGCTCGCGGAGGCGGACGTGGCGCGGATGCTGTTCGACCGGCTGGGGCTCGCTGGGCGGCCGATCACCTACGAGCGGGACAGCCGGACGACCTGGGAGAACGCGCGGGCGCTGGCGGCGCTGCTGCATCCGCAGGCCGGGCAGGTGTGGGTGCTGGTCACGTCGGCCGCGCACATGCCACGTGCCGTGGGCGCGTTCCGGGCCGCCGGCTGGACCGTGCTGGCCGATCCGGTCGGCTACAAGACCGCGCCGGCGCTGCGGGTCGAGCTGGCGCCGAGCCTGCCCGAGCGGGTGGCCCGGCTCGACGGCGCGTGGCACGAGTGGCTCGGGCTGCTGGCCTATCGGCTGCTGGGCCGCACCCGGGAGCTGCTGCCCGCCCCGGTGGATCGAAGCCGGAGCTCCAGCCGGCAGGGCTAGCGCACGTGAGGAGAAGGGAAAGAAGGCCAGGGCGCTGCCCTGGACCCGTTGGGGCCGCAGGCCCCAAACCCCGATTCGTAAGAAGATCATCCGTACTTGGAAGTACGACCTTAACGAATCGGGGCCTGGGCCCCACGGCCCAGTGGGGTCCAGGGGCAAAGCCCTGGCCTTCCTCCTTGTGCGATAGCCGTGTCCCGTGCCCGGTTAATGGTGGATCAGGATGTAGTTCACGGTGAGGTCGATGTCGAAATGGTCCCCTTCCATGTCGGGCGGCACCGGCGGCAGGCGGGCGGCGCGGAACATGCCCTCGGTGGCGTCGTCGAGCGCATAGGAGCCGGACGAACTCACCAGCGCCACGCTCTTCACGCGGCCGCTGCGGTCGATCTCGACGTGCACGTGCGACGGGCCGTCCTCGCCGCGCTGGGCGGCTTCGGGCGGGTAGTAGAGGTGCCGCTTGATCCAGGCGTCGATCTCGCTGCCGTAATCATCGCTGACGCCGCGGATGCCGATGGTGGCGAACGGCGTGTTCAGGCGGCCGTTCTTGACCAGCGGGCCCAGCGACAGGTCGACCGGGGCGTGGCTGCCGCTCACCCGGCCGCCGCGCGACCGCGCCGGGCCCGGCTCTCCTTGCGAGAACGAAAAGTCCTGCGGGTTGGCGAACGGCGAGCTGCGCTGCGTGTGCGTCGGCCGCGCGGTCCGCAGCGGGATGCGCGTCGGCGGGCGCGGCTGCGGCCGCGGCTCGGGTTGCGGCTCCGGCAGCACGTCCGGGGTCGGCAGCGGCTCCAGCTCCGGCACCGGGAGCGGCGGCGGCGGCTCGGTGGAGACCTCCGGCGGCTCGGGAGTCGGCTGCGGCTGCGGCTCGGGCGTCGGCGGCACCGGCGGGGTCGGGGCGGTGCGCGGCGGCGGGTGGCCGCTGCCATTGTCCGCCGAGACCGGGTTGCCGACCATGCCGCTGCGCCCGAACACCATCTCGACCGGCGGCTGGTCCGCCGGCGGACGCGGGCGGCCCTCGATCCTGTACAGGACAGCGAGCAGCACCAGCAGGATGGCATGCAGCGCCGTCGAGCCGCCCAGCAGCCGGTCGAGGCGGCCGCCGTGGAAGCGGACGCGCCGGGCCAGCGGCAGGCCGGCCATCGCCACCCGGGCGCGCTGGATCGGGCTCGGCTGGTGGCCGGGCGGCGGGGCCGCCACTTGCGGGGCCACACCGCGCGGCTCGATCGGCAGCGGCGCCTGCGCGGAGCGTCGGGCCAACGCGGCGCCGGCCACCATCGCCGCCGTCGCCGCGCGGGGCGGCCGTGACGGGCCAGGTCCGTCGCGCACGGCGGCCGGCCTCGGCTCCAGGGTCAGGCGATCGGCCATGAGGGGATCGGGTGTCTCCGCCTGATCGTGCCAGGTGCCACGGTACGATGAGGCGGCCCTGGTGGGTGGCAGCCAGTCCCGTCATTCTGCCATTCGAGCCCAGGCTCCGCCACCACCCCTCTTGCCGGATGAATGACGTGTCATCTCTCCCCGTCACGGCACGGCGGCCGGCCTGGACCGGGGCCCGGCGCCACCTGGCGCGCGCCGATCCGGAGCTGGCCCGCCTGATCCGCGAGGTCGGGCCGTGCATGCTGCGCATCGAGGCCGACCGCGAGCCGTTCGAGAGCCTGGTCCGCGCCGTCGCCCACCAGCAGCTGCACGGCCGGGCGGCGGCGGCGATCCTGGCCCGGATGATCGCGCTCTCGCCCGACGGCGCGTTCCCGGCGCCCTCGTTGCTGCTCGCGCATACCGACGAGGTGCTGCGCGGCTGCGGCTTCTCGGGCGCCAAGGCGGCGGCGCTGCGGGCGGTGTGCCGCGGCGCGCTCGACGGCGTGGTGCCGACCCGGGCGCAGGCGATGCGGCTGTCGGACGCGGCGCTGATCGAGCGCCTGGTGAGCCTGCGCGGCATCGGGCGCTGGACCGTGGAGATGCTGCTAATCTTCAGCCTCGGGCGGAAGGACGTGATGCCGGTCGACGATTTCGGGGTCCGGGAGGGCTACCGGCTGATCAAGCGGCTGCCGGAGCAGCCGAAGCCGCGAGCGCTGGCGGCGCTGACCGAAGGCTGGAGCCCGTACCGGTCGATCGGAGCATGGTATCTCTGGCGGGCGGCGGATGCGGCGAAGGGAAGGCCAGGGGCTCTGCCCCTGGACCCCGCCAAAGGCTCGCCTTTGGAAACCATCACTTGAAAAATGGGTCCTAGGGCCGTCGGCCCTAGCGGGGTCCAAGGGCAGCGCCCTTGGCCTTTACGCACCATCCCGCCCAGACCCCCCGGTAGGCGGCCTCCAACCCGCGGGTAAAGCCCGGCCCGTCACACACCGACGACGCAGCCAGGCGCGCCCGCTGTGTGCGGCGCAGCGCCTCCAGCCGAGCCGGGTCGGCGGCCAGCGCGGCGGCGATCGCGACGTAGCCGGCGCGCGAGCCGGCCTCCCAGCCGGGCTGCCCAAGTGCCCGCAGGAAGCCGGCGGTCTGCCGCGACTGCGGCATCGGGCCCGGCAGCGTCACCACCGGCACGCCCATCCACAGCGCCTCGCAGCTGGTCAGCCCGCCGCAGAACGGGAACGGGTCGATGGCGACGTCGACGTCGCCGTACTCGGCCAGCATCGCCGCGTGCGGCGAGGCGGGGCGAAGCTCCAGCCGCTCCGGATCGATGCCGGCCGCCGCGAAGGCGGTGGTGATCCGACTGCGCACGGCATCGCCGCCGAGCGAGCGCCACTTCAGCAGCAGGCGCGACCCCGGCACCGCGTGCAGCACCGCAGCCCAGAGCTCGACCACCGCCGGCCCCAGCTTCGACAGGTTGTTGAAGCTGCCGAAGGTGACGCCGCCGCGGCGCAGGCAGGGCGGCGGCGCGGGGTCGGGGGCATCGTCCGGCGGCCCGTAGCAGAAGCGGCCGCCCGGCAGCCGCAGCACCCGCTCGCTGTAGTGGCCTTCCTCGCCGGGCGGGATCGTGGTCGCATCGGACAGGATCGCGTCCATCCGTGCCAGCCCGGTGGTGCCCCAGTAGCCGAGCCAGGTGACCTGCACCGGCGCCGCCCCGCGCGCGAACATCGGCAGCCGGTTGGGCGCGGTGTGGCCGGCGAGGTCGACCAGGATGTCGATGCCGTCGGCGCGCACCAGGGCGGCGGCCTCGTCGTCGCCGAGCCCGGCCAGCCGTCGCCATCGGTCGCTGCCGGCGCGCAGGCGGTCGGCGACGGGATCGGCGCGGTCGCGGTCGCTGTAGCAGACGATCTCGAACGCGGCGCGGTCGTGGCAGGCCAGCACCGGAGCCAGGAAGGTGCCGACCGGATGCTGGCCGAGGTCGCCGGACACGTAGCCGATGCGCAGCCGGCGTGCCGGATCGGGATCGTTCGGGAAGATCGGCGTCGGCCGATCGGCCTCCAGGGTCCGCGCGAAGCGCCGCGCCCGGTCCAGGATGGCGGCGGGTGCGGCTGCGTCGACGTAGTGCGCGCTCACGAGCAGGTTGGAGTGGGCGGCAGCGTGGTCCGGCCGCAGGCGGACCGCGGCCTCGAAGGCGGCGACCGCCTCGTCCATGCGGCCCAGCTCCTTCAGCACGGCGCCGCGGTTGTAGCGCGCGCCGGCATGGTCCGGCCGCGGCCGCAGGACCGCGTCGTAGCAGTCGAGCGCCTCGTCCGGGCGGCCGAGCTCGTTCAGCGCGTTGCCGAGGTTGATCCGGGCCTGGTCTTCGTCCGGACGCAGCCGCAGCGCCGTGCCGTAGGCGGCGACCGCCTCCTCGAGCCGGCCGGCCTCGGCGAGCGCGTTGCCGAGGTTGGTGTGCGCCGCGGCGGCCTGCGGGTCGAGGCGCACCGCGGCGCGGAGGGCCGCGATCGCCTCGCCGCCGCGGCCCAGCCGCCGCAGCACGCTGCCGAGGTTGCAGCGGGCGTCGACCAGGTCCGGCCGGTGCCGGATCGCCGCCGCGTAGGACGCCGCCGCCGCCTCGAGCTGCCCCAGCCCGTGCAGCACGGTGCCGAGCGCCGCGTGGGCCGGCGCATGGCCCGGCTGCAGCCGGATCGCGTCGCGATGGGCCCGCGCGGCGTCGTCCGGCCGGCCGAGCGCGTCGAATGCGTGGCCGAGGGCGACATGGTACGGCGCCCGTGCCGGACCCGCGGCGATGGCGGCCTCGAAGGCGACGGCCGCCTCCGCCTGGCGGCCGCTGGCGGCGGCGATCGCCCCCAGCCGGTGCAGCGCCTCCGCATGGCGCGGCTCGGCGGCCAGGACCGCGCGATAGATCGGCGCGGCGAGGTCAGGCCGGCCGGCACGGTGCTGCGCGTCGGCCTGATCGAACAGCGCCTGGACCGCGGCAGTCCCGGCCGACGACGGCGTCCTGGCATGCGCGCGTCGTTCCCTGCGGTTCACGTCCGGCCGCTGCTTTGACAGCCTGTTCGAGAATGGGGCACGCCTGGCGTGTCGTTCGAGAACCGGAGCGGAGCGGCCTCCTGGCCGTGAGCCCACGGCCAAGCGCAGGACGGCACGGCGAATCGCCGGCACGGCGCATTGTCAAACAGGCTCTGAGGCTGTTCGAGGATGGGGCGTGCCGAGTGAGGATGCCACGCGAGCGGCACGCCCGGCGTGGCCACCCGGGACCGGACCGGAGCGGCCTTGAGGGCCGTGAGCCCGCGGCCAAGCGCAGAGGAGCGGGTCGGATCGCCGGCACGGCGCATTTCCGATTGGTCTCTCAGGCGGTGAAGTCTTGCAGCAGCTCCAGGAAGCGGCCCGGGTTCTCGACGTGGAGCCAGTGACCGGCCTTCTCGATCACCTCGAAGCGGTAGCGCGGGAACAGCCGGCGCATCACCGCGTGGTCCTCCGGACGGATGTAGGGCGAGGCCTCGCCGGCCAGGAACAGGGTCGGGCCGTCATAGGCGTGGCCTTCGGGGATGTACGGCCAGCCCTCGATGTTGGTCATGGAGCCGACGATCTCGTCCAGGCCGATCGACCAGCCGGGGCGCTCGCCGAGCTGGAGGTTCTGCAGCATCAGGTTTCGCACGTCGCCGTCCGGGATCGCGTCCTGCAGCAGCGCCTCGGCGCCGGCGCGGTTGAGGTAGGGCGGAAACTCGATCCGCATCATCCGCTCGCCGAGATCAGAGGTGCCGTGCCCGGTGATGGCCGGCGGGATGTCGGCGACCAGCAGGCTGGCGACCGCCTCGGGCCGGGTCAGCGCCAGCGTCATCGCCGCCTTGCCGCCCATCGAGTGCCCGACCAGGGTCGCCGGCAGCGCGTCGTGCGCGGCCAGCGTTTCGGTAAGGTCGAACGCCATGCTGGTGTAGTCCATCTGGCCGTGCGGGCTGTCGCCGTGGTTGCGCAGGTCGACCGCCAGCACGCGGCGATCCGCGGCCAGGCGGCGCTGGAAGTAGCCGAGGTTGCGGGCGCGCCCGAACAGCCCGTGCAGCAGCACGATCGGCGGCCGGGTGGTGGAGGTGGCCCCCGGCGTCTCGGGCCCGCGCGACACGACGTTCAGCAGCACGGGGCGCTCAGCAGCACGGGGCGGGGCTCCAATCGTTGCGAGACGCCAATCTATGAGCTGCGCGGGATCGCGGGAAGGGGAGCGGCATCCCGGGCGGCGGCGGCAGGCAACCGGAGGCGCCGGCGCAGGTTCCGGGATCGTCGCCGCATTGGTCCCGGGAGCCAGCCGCAATGATTCCATACCCAGCCGTCCGCCGAAGCCGCCTGGGTCGAAACGCCTCGGAACCGGGCCCGGAGCCGGTGCCGGTGCCGCCGGCCGATCCGGATGCGCCGCCGCCGGTGGGCGAGCCGCCGCTGCCGATCCCGGTGCCGCCGAGCCCGCCGCCGCCGCCGATGCAGCTGTAGCGGGCGGACCGGGCCCCGGCGGGTCGCCACCGCTCGGATCGGTTGCATCTCGGGGCGCCAAGCGCCAGAACGGGTGCCGGCGTCGCGTGGCGCCGCGAGGCCGTGGCCGTGTCCGCTCTGCTCCCCGCCGTTCCGAACGACGACACCGGTTTGCCCGCACCCGCGGTGCTGGACCAACCGTTGCGCGCAGGCGGTCGGGGCGCCGACGCGCCCGACCTTCCGGCAACGGGCCGGCCGGCGGCGCTGCGGGACGGGATCCGGTCCGGCGGACGGCGGGTGCGCGGCTGGGTGCTGCAGGCGCCGCAGACACTGCGGGCGCTGGTCCGGGCGGACGAGGTCTGGCTCGCGGTGCTGGCCTCAATCATCGGCCTGCTCGGCGGGCTGATGGTGGTCGGCATCAACGTCACCACCATGACGATGCACCGGGTGCTGTTCGACCTCGACAACGATGGCCGGCTTTCCGGCGTGCTGCACCTCGATCCGTGGCGGGCGGTGCTGGTGCCGGCCGTGGGCGGGCTGGTGTTGGGCGTGTTCGGGCTGCTGGCCGCGCGCGTGGCGCCCGGGCGGCCGGTCGACCCGATCGAGGCCAACGCGCTCTATGGCGGCCGTATGTCGGTCAACGACAGCCTGGTGGTGCTGATCCAGACCGTGCTGTCGAACGGGGTCGGCGCCTCAATCGGGCTGGAGGCGGGCTACACCCAGATCGGCTCGGCGGTGGCCTCCAAGCTCGGCCGCGCCTTCCGGGTGCGGCGCCAGGACCTGCGCATGCTGGTCGGCTGCGGCGCCGCCGGCGCCATCGGAGCCGCGTTCGACGCGCCGATCGCCGGCGCCTTCTATGCCTTTGAGCTGGTGATCGGCACCTACTCGCTGGTGAACCTGGCCCCGGTCACGCTGGCCTCGATCTGCGCCATCCTGGTGACCCACGTGTTGGGAAGTGCCGCGCCGTCGCTGGCGATCGAGATCCCGTCCGGCATCAGCGGGCTCGACTACGTGCCGATCCTGGCGCTGGGGGTGGTCTCGGCGCTGGTCGGCATCGCCATCATGCGGGCGGTGACGCTGTCGGAGAGCCTGTTCCGCCGGTCCGGGCTGCCGGTGTGGCTGCGGCCGGGGCTGGGCGGCCTGATGGTGGGCATGATGGCGCTGGTGACGCCGTCGGTGATGTCGTCCGGCCACACCGCGATGCGGCTTGGGCTCGACGGCCAGTTCGGGCTGGCCGAGGTGGCCACCATGCTGGTGCTGAAGGCGCTGGCGTCCGCGATCTCGATCGGCTGCGGCTTCCGCGGCGGGCTGTTCTTCGCCTCGCTGTTCCTCGGCGTGCTGACCGGCACCCTGTTCGGCGACCTGCTCTCGCTGGTCACCGCGAACGGGCTGGCGCCGGTGGTGTGCGCGCTGATCGGCATGAGCGCCGTGGCGGTGGCGATCGTCGGCGGGCCGCTGACGATGGTGTTCCTGGCGCTCGAATCCACCGGCAGCCTGCCGCTGACCAGCGCGGTGCTGGCCGCCTCGGTGGTCTCCTCGCTCACCGTGCGCCGCACCTTCGGCTACTCGTTCGCCACCTGGCGCTTCCACCTGCGCGGGGAGAGCATCCGCAGCGCGGTCGACGTCGGCTGGATGCGCAACCTGACGGTGGGCCGGATGATGCGGCGCGAGGTGCGCACGATCCGGACCGGGACGTCGCTGGGCTCGGTGCGGCGGGCGTTCCCGCTGGGCTCGGCGCAGCGCGTCATCGTCGTCGACGAGGAGGGCGGCTATGCCGGGCTGGTGCTGGTGCCCGAGCTGCACAACGCCGAGGACGGGCACGCGAGCGAGCTCGCCGACCTGCTGCACTACCCGGACGTGATGCTGCAGCCGAAGATGACGGTGCGGGAAGCGGTGTCGCTGTTCGAGCGCGCGGAGGCGGACGCGCTGGTGGTGGTCGACGATTCGGGCCGCCGCCACGTGATCGGCGAGCTCACCGAGCAGTTCGCGCTGCGCCGCTACAGCGAGGAACTCGACCGCAGCCGGCGGGAGCTGTCGGGGGAGCGGTGAGCCGCCGACGGGTGCCGGCGGCCCTGGCTGCGCTGAAGGCCGCTAGTTCGTGGGCACGGTCGCGATCGTCTTCAGGATGATCGAGGCGATCTGATACGGGTCGCCCTGCGAGTTCGGGCGGCGGTCCTCCAGGTAGCCGCGGTAGCCGTTGCGGACGAAGCTGTGCGGTACCCGGATCGAGGCGCCGCGGTCGGCGATGCCGTGGCTGAACTGGTGGATCGACTGCGTCTCGTGCAGGCCCGTGAGCCGCATGTGGTTGTCGGGGCCGTAGACCGCGATGTGGTCCTCTCGCGCCTCCTCGAACGCCCGCATCAGGCGCCGGAAATAGTCTTCGCCGCCGACGTCGCGCATGTAGGCGGTCGAGAAGTTGGCGTGCATGCCGGACCCGTTCCAGTCGGTGTCGCCGAGCGGCTTGCAGTGATACTCGACGTCGATGCCGTAGCGCTCGGTCAGGCGCTGCAGCAGGTAGCGCGCCACCCACATCTCGTCGGCGGCGCGGCGCGAGCCCTTGCCGAAGATCTGGAATTCCCACTGCCCCTTGGCGACCTCGGCGTTGATGCCCTCGTGGTTGATGCCGGCGTCGAGGCAGAGGTCGAGGTGCTCGTCCACGATGCGGCGGGCGACATCGCCGACGTTCGAGTAGCCGACGCCGGTGTAGTACGGACCCTGCGGCGCCGGATAGCCGCGCTCCGGGAAGCCCAGCGGGCGGCCGTCCTTGTAGAGGAAATACTCCTGCTCGAAGCCGAACCAGGCGCCGGGATCGTCCAGGATGGTGGCGCGGCCGTTCGACGGGTGCGGCGTCTCGCCGTCCGGCATCATCACCTCGCACAGTACCAGCACGCCGTTGCGGCGGGTGCTGTCGGGGAACACCGAAACCGGCTTCAGCACGCAGTCCGAGCTGCGACCCTCGGCCTGGCGGGTGGAGCTGCCGTCGAAGTTCCAGAGCGGCAGCTGCTCCAGTGCCGGGAAGCCGTCGAACTCCTTGATCTGCGTCTTGCCGCGCAGGTTGGGCACCGGCGTGTAGCCGTCGAGCCAAAGATATTCGAGCTTGTACTTGGTCATGAGGTCATCTCTTGTCCCCGTGTTGCAAACGACCCGATGCAGGTTTCAGGCCAGGGGCCCCGCCCCAGGACCCCGCCAAAGGCTCGCCTTTGGAAACCTTAACTTAAGAAACGGGTTCCAAGGGCCGCCGGCCTTTGGCTGGTCCAGGGCAGAGCCCTGGCCTTCCTTGCCTTCAAACCGAGTAATACATCTCGAACTCGACCGGATGCGGGGTCTGCTCGAACCGGTGCACCTCCTGCCACTTGATCTCGCAGTAGCTCTCGATCTGGTCGCGGCTGAACACGTCGCCGGCGAGCAGGAACGCGTGGTCGGCCTCGACCGCCTGCAGCGCCTCGCGCAGCGACCCGCACACGGTGGGGATCTCGCGCAGCTCCGCCTTCGGCAGCTCGTAGAGGTCGCGGTCCATCGGCTCGCCGGGGTGGATCTTGTTGGCGATGCCGTCGAGGCCGGCCATCAGCATCGCCGCGAAGGCGAGGTAGGGGTTGGCGGTGGCGTCGGGGAACCGGACCTCGACGCGCTTGGCCTTCGGGCTGGTGGCGTAGGGGATGCGGCAGGAGGCGGAGCGGTTGCGCGCCGAGTAGGCCAGCAGCACCGGCGCCTCGAACCCCGGGACCAGGCGCTTGTAGCTGTTGGTGGAGGGGTTGGTGAACGCGTTCAGCGCCTTCGCGTGCCGGATGATGCCGCCGATGTAGTGCAGCGCCGTCTCCGACAGGTCGGCGTAGCCGTTGCCGGCCATGATCGGGTGGCCGTCCTTCCAGATCGACTGGTGCACGTGCATGCCCGAGCCGTTGTCGCCATGCACGGGCTTGGGCATGAAGGTCGCGGTCTTGCCGTACGAGTGCGCAACGTTGTGCACGCAGTACTTGTAGATCTGCAGGAAGTCCGCCGCCCGCAGCAGGTTGGTGAACTTGGTGCCGAGCTCGTGCTGGCTCTGCGCCACCTCGTGGTGATGCTTCTCGATCGGCAGTCCCATCTCGCCCATGGTGGACAGCATCTCGGCGCGCAGGTCGCTCTCGCTGTCGATCGGCGGCACCGGGAAGTAGCCGCCCTTCACGGTCGGGCGATGGCCCATGTTGCCTTCCGGGTAGTCGCGCAGCGAGGCGCCCGGCCCCTCGATGCTGTCGAGGTGGAAGCTGCCGTGGTTGGGGCCGGTGCCGAACCGCACGCTGTCGAACACGAAGAACTCGGCCTCGGGGCCGAAGAACGCGGTGTCGCCGATGCCGGTCGAGGCCAGGTAGGCCTCGGCGCGGCGGGCGGTGCCGCGCGGGTCGCGGCCGTAAGGCTGGCCGGTCGAGGGCTCGACGATGTCGCAGAACAGGATCATCTGCGGCTTGGCCGCGAACGGGTCCATCACCGCGCTCTCGGCGTCGGGCATCAGGATCATGTCGCTCTCGTTGATCGCCTTCCAGCCGGCGATCGAGGAGCCGTCGAACATGAAGCCGTCGCGGAACACGTCCTCCTCGATGGTCGAGACGTGCTGTGTGGTGTGATGCCACTTGCCGCGCGGGTCGGTGAAGCGGAGGTCGACGTATTCGACCGAATGCTCCTGCATCAGCTCCATCGCCCGGGCGCCGGCGCTGGGACCCGAGCGGGCGGGCGGGGCGGGCACGTTCGAGGACTTCTTCGGCATCCGGGATCAACCTGCTGTAGGGCGGCCGCACCATCACGGCCGGCCCGGGATTGGGTGGAGCGGGCGGTTCCGCGCCTCAGATCGCGTCCCGGCCGCGCTCGCCGGTGCGGATCCGGATCACCTCGTCGAGGCTGGAGACGAAGATCTTGCCGTCGCCGATCCGGCCGGTGCGCGCGGCGTCGACGATCGCCTCGATCGCCCGCTCGACGATGCCGTCGTCGCAGACGATCTCGATCTTTACCTTGGGCAGGAAGTCGACCACGTATTCGGCGCCGCGATACAGCTCGGTGTGGCCCTTCTGGCGGCCGAAGCCTTTCGCCTCGATCACGGTGATGCCCTGCAGCCCGATCTCGTGCAAGGCCTGCTTCACCTCGTCGAGCTTGAACGGCTTGATGACGGCCTCGATCTTCTTCATCGCCGGACCCCGTTGTTCTGGGCTTCCGGATCGAGGTCGGCCCGACCCGGCCGCCGCACCGTGGTCGAAGCGTCGCACGCGCCGTCTGTTCCGGCAATCTCGCGCGGGCGCCATACCCGCGCCGGTATCTGCGGCCGGCCGATTGACGGCCGCGGCCACGGCTCCTAAATCCGGCACCGCGGTGGCGGACGTAGCTCAGTTGGTAGAGCGCCAGGTTGTGGTCTTGGATGTCGCGGGTTCGAGCCCCGTCGTTCGCCCCAGCGCTCATCGCCCCCCTGCAGCCGACGCGTGAGTCGGGGCGAATGAGCCGGATCGTGGCGGTCATCCTGGCCGGGGGCGAGGCGCGGCGCCTCGGCGGCATCGACAAGACGCTGATCCCTCTGGACGGCACACCGATGCTCTCCCTGATCCTGCGCCGTCTGCGGCCCCAGCTTGGCGCGATCGCGCTCAGCGCCAACGGCGATCCGTCACGCTACGCCGGCTTCGGCCTCGACGTGCTGGCCGACGACCGGCCGGGGATCGGCCCGCTGGCCGGGCTGCTGCGTGGCCTCGGCTGGGCAGCCGAGCAGGGGGCCGACGCGCTGCTGACGGTGCCGGGCGACACGCCGTTCATCCCGGCCAACCTGGCATCGCGGCTGACCCCGGCGCCTGCGGTGGCGGTGTCCGGCGGCCGGCGCCACCATCTGGTCGCCAGCTGGCCCGTCGATTGGCGGCTGCCGCTCGGCGCTTATCTGGACGGCCTGGCCGCGGATGCGCCGCGGGCCGCCTACGGCGCGCGGGAGTTCGCGCGGACGCAGCCGGCGATGTGCGAGGTGGCGTTCGCGACCAAGCCGATCGACCCGTTCTTTAACCTGAACACACCGGCCGACCGGCTCCGCGCCGCGGAGCTGGCCGGGCGAGAGGATCCGAGCTGACGCGCGGGGCGCATCACCGCGGTCGGTCCCCATCGCCGAAGGTGAGGGCCAGGCCCTCTTGCAGCCCGATCGGCACGATGCCGAGTTCGCTCCGCATCGGCGTCACGTCGAACGCCTTGTCCTCCAGCAGGCGCCTGACCTCGGCCGCTCCGACCGTCGGCAGGCGCGGGATCGGCCCTGCCAGCAGGGCGGCCAGCATCAGGGCCGCGGCCGGCACCGGCAGCACCGGCCGTGGCCGTATTCCGGCCGCGGCGCCGACGGCGGCGACGAAGTCTCGGTAGGCGACCGCCTCCGGGCCGGCGATCACCAGCGCGCACGGCGCCGTCCAGTCGCGGGACAGCGCGGCCAGCAGCGCCGCGGTCACGTCCGACTGGTGGATCGGCTGCACCAGCGCGCGGCCGCCGCCCGGCAGCGGCACCGCCGGCAGATGTCGCAGCAGGGCGGCCAGGCGCCGCACGTTGTCCTCGCCGGCGGCGCCGTAGATCATGGTCGGATGCAGCATGGCGCCGGGCCGGCCGGACCGCAGCAGCGCCCGCTCGCCCTCCAGCACGCCGTCGCCGTGCGCGTCCGGCCAGCGCGTGAACTTGCGGGTGCTGCCGAGCAGGACCAGGCGAGCCGCCGCCGGTGCCGCCGCCAGCACGGCGGCGGCGTGGCGGGCGTGCGCGGTGCTGGCCACCCGGCCGGCGCCGTCCAGCGCCGCGGCCAGCGCCGCCGGATCCCGCAGGTCGGCCACCCGGCAGCCGAGCCCGATCCCGGTGGCGGCCCAGCGCCCGGCGTCGCGCACCACCGGCACCACCGCCGCCCGGCACCCGAGCAGCGCCCGCACCAGCGCCTGCCCGGAGCGTCCGGAGGCGCCGATCACGTGGACCGGGGACGGGTCGTGGGACAGGTCCGGGAAAGGCGCTGGCGATGGCATGCGCGCATCATGCCGCGCCGGCGGAGGCGGCACCATGCTTTGGTAACATGATACCGCAGGCAAAACCGTTGATCCGAACAGGATCTCAAGGAAGCGCTTGACGGCGACCGGACAGCTGCCGATAACGCCGGCGTCCGCGCACTGGCGCCTCCCGCTGGCGCCTCCCGGTGATGGAACCGCAATGTCGATGAAGACCACCCTCTCGCTGAAGCCCGCCGAGGTGACCAAGGGCTGGGTCCTGATCGACGCCGACGGGCTGGTGCTCGGGCGCCTGGCCGCCATCATCGCCCAGAGGCTGCGAGGCAAGCACAAGCCGCAATTCACCCCGCACGTCGATTGCGGCGACAACATCGTCGTCATCAACGCCGAGAAGGTGCGGCTGACCGGCAACAAGGCCGGCCAGAAGCTGTTCCACTACCACACCGGCTATGCCGGCGGCATCAAGCAGCGCACGATCGCGCAGCGCCTGGCGAGCAAGAACCCCGGCCACGTGATCGAGAAGGCGGTCGAGCGCATGATCACGCGCGGGCCGCTGCAGCGCGCGCAGATGAAGCACCTGCACGTCTATGCCGGCGCCGCGCATCCGCATGACGGGCAGCAGCCGCGTCCGCTCGACGTCGCGGCGATGAACCCGAAGAACTCCGTGACCGCCAAGCGCGTGGGGGCCTGACTATGTCCGAGACCACATCCCCGACCCGTGGTGAGCCCCGCGGCGATGCCCGCGGCGCCCGCACCGGATCGCTCGCCGACCTGAAGGAGATGGCGGTCTCCGCCGGCGTCGCCGTGACCCCGGACGAGGCCCCGGTCCGCGAGGCCAAGCGCGACGCGCAGGGACGCTCCTACGCCACCGGCCGGCGCAAGAACGCGGTGGCGCGGGTCTGGATCTCCCCCGGCCGCGGCGAGATCAGCGTCAACGGCCGCAAGGTCGGCACCTATTTCGCGCGCCCGGTGCTGCGCATGCTGATCACCCAGCCGTTCCTGGTCGCCGACCGCTACAACCAGTTCGACGTCTACTGCACCGTTACCGGCGGCGGCCTGTCCGGCCAGGCCGGCGCGCTGCGGCACGGCATCAGCCGGGCGCTGACCTACTACGAGCCCGGCCTGCGCGGCATCCTGAAGGTCGCCGGCTTCCTCACCCGCGACAGCCGCGTGGTCGAGCGCAAGAAATACGGCAAGGCCAAGGCGCGCCGGTCGTTCCAGTTCAGCAAGCGCTGAACCCGGACGGCTGAGCCGGCGGCGCCGCGAGGGCGGCCGCCGGCGGCTCGGCATCCGCCGCAGTCAGTGCGGCGGCGTCTGGTTGCCCAGAACGTTCGGTACGGAGGCGGGCGGCTGCGTGACGCCGGTTCCGGGTGCCGCCGGTGCCGTCATCCCCGGCCTGCCGCCGCCGACGTTCGGCCCGGTGCTGCCGAGGCCGCCGGCTCCGGCTCCCATGCCGCCGCCGCCGCTCATCGCGCCGGCATTGCCGGCCCCGGCCCCGGCGCCTACCCCAGCCGCCGCATCGGCCGCGCTGCCGCCGGTTCCGGTGCCGCCGCCGGCTCCGGTCCCGCCCGCGGCGCTGCCGCCGGTCCCACCGCCCGCCTGGGCCCCGGCCGGACCGACGGAAACGGTCGCGGCCAGCGCCATGGTCACGGCAGCGGCCAGCCCAAGCCTCGTCATCGATATCGTCATCGTATCCTCCCACGGCGCCGGACACCGCCGCCGCGTGGTGAAGACGCGTGGACGGTACGGGTTCGGCGGCGTCGCCGGGATCTTTGGCCCCGTCTTCGAGCGGCTCCGACCCGTCGCTCCGGCGCCGGCTCGGGTTCCGCCGTCCGGGGTTTCCGGGCATCCTCCGGCATCAAGCGAGCGCAGGAGGGGCGGGCATGGCGACGGCGACCGTGTTCATCGACGGCGAGGCGGGCACCACCGGGCTCGGCATCCGGCACCGGCTGCAGGGCCTGGACGTGGCGGTGCGCGGGATCGACGCCGAGCGGCGGCGGGACGCGGGCGCTAGGCGGGCGCTGATGGAGGAGGTCGACCTGGTCGTGCTCTGCCTGCCCGACAGCGCCTCGCGGGAGGCGGCCGAGCTCGCCACCGGCCTGTCCCGGCCGCCGCGGATGCTGGACGCCAGCACCGCGTTCCGCACCGACCGCGACTGGGTGTACGGGTTCCCGGAGATGACCCGCGCCCAGCCCGACGCCATCGCCGCGGCGGCCCGGGTCTCCAACCCGGGCTGCTACCCGACCGGCGCCATCGCGCTGCTGCGGCCGCTGATCGAGGCGGGGCTGCTGCCCGGCGACCATCCGGTCAGCATCAACGCCGTCAGCGGCTATTCCGGCGGCGGCCGCGCGATGATCGAGGCGCACGAGCGGGACGACGGCCCGGCGTTCGAGCTCTACGGGCTCGGCCTCGAGCACAAGCACGTTCCGGAGATCCAGGTGCAGGCCGGGCTGGCGCTGCGGCCGGTCTTCGTCCCCTCCGTTGGGCACTTCCGTCAGGGCATGCTGGTCTCGATCCCGCTGCACCTCGACCGGCTGCCCGGCCGCGTCACCGGCAACCACCTGCGGGATGCGCTGGCCGACTGGTATCGCGGCAGCGCGCAGGTGCGGGTGGACCCGGACACGGCGCCGGCCGCGGCGCTCGCCGGCGAGGCGCTGGCCGGCAGCGACGTCATGGAGCTGCGGGTGCACGCCAGCGAGCGCTACCGCCACGCGCTGCTCACCGCCCGGCTCGACAACCTCGGCAAGGGCGCCTCCGGGGCCGCGGTACAGAACATCGCCCTCATGCTCGGGCTGGGTGCGACCGCGTGAGCCGTCGGCTGCTTCAGTTCTTCGTCGCCGTGCTGGGGCTGGTGCCGGTGCTGGCGGGCCTGGCCGGGGCGGTGATGGGGTCGCGGATGGCGGCGCCGACGGACGGGCCGATCGCGCTCGACAGCCACGTCCGCTACCTGTCCGGCCTGCTGCTGGCGACTGGGCTCGCCTTCTGGAGCACGATCCCGCGCATCGAGCACCAGTCGGCGCGCTTCCGCCTGCTCGCCGCCCTGGTGGTGGTCGGCGGCCTGTCGCGCCTAGTGGGCCTCGTGTTGCGTGGCGTGCCGCCGCCGCCGATGCTGGCTGGCTTGGCCATGGAGCTGGGGGTGACCCCGCTGCTGTGCTGGTGGCAGTACCGCGTCGCCGTGGCCGTGCGCCGCTGACCTCTTCCTTCCGACACCCTCCTGAGGCAGGCCTCCTTCCCTGGGGGCGGCAGACATGATCGACTGGCGTGGTCTCCTCCAATCCCTGCGGCGGATCCGTTGACCATGATCTTGAAGGCGACGACACCGCGCATGACGGACCGCCGCGCGCCATGACGACTCTGCTGTCACCGCTTGCCGAAGGTCAGCGTGCGATGACCTACGTCGCGTGTGCGACGGGCAACATCTACCGAAACGGGTCCTGGATCGACGACCCGGTGCTGCTGAACGAGTTCTTCAACGGCAGGGCCTCCACCCTGGGGCCGGAGATCGTCGCGGAGATCTATCCGCCGTTTCACTACGAGCGCCCCCTCCCGAGGCTGTCCGGCGGAAGGCAGGATCTGCTCGACCACGTCATGAGCGTGGCGCGGAACACGATCGGGTCCGCGACATGCGGCGCCGGCTCGGTGCTGGCCAGGGCACCGAACGTATGTATCAACCGGTCGGTCCTGTACATGCTGACCGAGCGGGAAACCCGTGTCGTCTACGAAACCCACCGCCTCATCGACCGCAGCCTGATCCCATTGCTCGCCGATGCGGAACTTCGCGGCGTGGATAGCCATCATGGCGCGGACGCGCAGAAGATCTACCTGTGGATCGGCTCGGTTGGAAGCAGGAACTACGGGCACTGGCTGGTCGACGATCTGGCCCGGGTCCGGGCCATCGAGGAGATCAGGCGGTCGATCAACCCGCAACGGATCTGCATCGTGATGTCCGACGTGGGCGAGCGGCACAACCAAGTCCACCTGGAGTCGCTGGCCGCCCTGTGCAAGGCGCGCGGCCTTGGAGAGTTCGAGGCCTTGTTCATCAGGTCGGACGAGAAGGCATTCTTCGAGGATCTTTGTTTCGTGACGCCGATCACGCAGCATCCGGTCCTGAAGTCTCCTGACGCCATCCACTGGGTTGCCGACGGCGTGTTCGGCTACCCGCCGTCCGCGGAGGACAGGGCGATGTGGCCGCCCAGAATCTTCGTTCAGCGAGGGATGACCGGCAACCGCGACCTGATCAACCAAGCCGAGATCGGCGCCCTTCTCGACCAGCACGGCTTCGTCACCATCGACACGAGCCAGATGTCCTTCCTGTTGCAGGCCAGCATGTTCCGCAACGCCGAGGTGGTCGTCGGTTGCATGGGAGCCGCGATGACGAACCTGATCTTCAGCAGGCCGGGAACGCTGAGCGGCTACCTGGCCCCCGAGGGCTGGGTGGAGACCTTCTACTGGGACCTGGCTGCGATACGGGGGCATCGCTATGCCGTGTGCTTCGGCGACACCGGCGCTCAGAACCTTTCGCCGTGGCAGAGGAACTACCGGGTGAACCCCGCATCGGTCCTGGAGATGCTGCGATACCTGCGGCAGGATTGACGTCATGAGCGGTCCTTGACGTGCCCGCACCGCACGTTCTCCAAATTTGAGCTTATGCTTGACGACATGCCGACAGGGAGGAGTTGGCCGAACGGTCCGAGGTGCCAATCGACATGTCGAAGGCCAAGCTCTTTCATGGTGTCGGGCATTTGGTGGACGAAGAAGATTTCAGCGATGTACTCCTGAAACACGGTTTAGACGTCGTCAGAGGTCCTTTGGCTCAATGGAGCTACTTGACGCTCTTGCCGGATGTCGGTCAGCGGCGACGAGCTGCACGCTGACAGACTGCTACCAGTCCCATACGGATCATGAAGATCAACCCGGTGGGATGTGGATCTATTGGAATGGCATTGGGTAGTCTGGATCTACATGCATAACAAAGCTGACAACTCTCGAGAGCGTGCCATCAGCTCGTGATACTGGCCTCGCCTGCTGATATCGGCTCGACCGAGCTGCATCGGCAGGACATCCAGTGGCCTTCGGCAATGGACTGGAGGTTCAAGCGGTCATCTGGAAAGCCCAGAGGACTCGTCGTCGGCGAGCACCTGCGCGACGCTCTGCCCGTTGGTGTCGTGGCCGCACGCGCCGCCGCCGATGCTGGTCTGCCTCGCCGCTGAGCTGGGGATCACGCTGCCAAGCCTGTGGCAATACTGCATCCTGGCCGACGCGCCGCCCGGTGCGGGCATGAGCCTCCACCTAGCCGACCTGCGGCATTTGCGGTACGCCTCGCGATGATCGAGACCCATCCGATGGCCCGGCATCCATGATCCTGAACGCGAAGACGCTGCCCGCGATGCCTGGGATGCCATCATGAACAAGCTGCTGTCGCCGTTCCCCGACCGTCATCGGGAGAGGGGCTACGTCTCGTGCGCGACCGGCAACATCTACCGCAACGGCGCCTGGGTCGACGATCCCGCCCTGCTGAACGAGTTCGTCAACGGCCGGGCCGCCGGCCTCGCACCGGATATCGTGGCCGAGATCTATCCGCCGTATTGCTACGAGCGCCCGTTGCCGAGGCTGTTCGGCGACAGGCAGGACCTGCTGGACCACGTCCTGGACATCGCCCGCACGACGGTGGCGTCGGCGAGCCGCGGCGCCGGCTCGGTGCTGGCGAAGGCCTCCAACGCCTGCATCAGCCGCTCGGTCCTCTATCTGCTGCTGGAGCGGGAGACGCGCGTCGTCTACGAGACCTATCGCCCCGGCGACCGCAGCCTGACCCCGCTGCTCCCGGACCCGGAGCTGCGGGCCGTCGACCGCCGCTTCGCCCGCGACCCGCGGAAGGCCTATCTGTGGATCGACTCGCTCGGCAGCGCCAATTACGGGCATTGGCTGGTCGACGACCTGGCCCGGCTGCAGGCCATCACCGAGGTGAAACGGTCGACCGGCGCGGAACAGGTCTGTGTCGTCATGCTCGACGTGGGCGAGCGGCACAACCAAGTCCACCGCGAGTGTCTCGCCGCCTTCGGCACCGCTCGCGGCCTCGGCCAGCCGGAAGCCCTGTTCCTGCACCCGACCGAGAAGGCGTTCTTCGAGGAGGTCCACTTCGTGACCCCGGTCGCACGGCATCCGGTGCTGAAATCCCCCGAGGCCATGGCCTGGGTCGGCGACACCGCGTTCACGGACGCGCTGTCCGACCGGGAGGCGGCCGCCCTGCCGAGGCGGATCTTCGTCAAGCGCGGCTTCACCGGCAACCGCGACCTGTCCAACCAGGCCAAGATCGGCGCCCTGCTGGCCGAGGAGGGGTTCGTCGCCATCGACACCGGCGCGATGCCGTTCCTGATGCAGGCCAACATCTTCCGCAGGGCGGAGATCGTCATCGGCTGCATGGGGGCCGCGATGACCAACATGATCTTCAGCCGGCCGGGGACGCCGAGCGGCTACCTCGCCCCGGAAGGCTGGGTGGAGACGTTCTACTGGGACCTGGCCGCGATCCGCGGCCACCGCTATGCCGTGTGCTTCGGCAAGACGGCCGCCCCGGAGCTGCCGGCGTGGCGCCGAAACTATACCGTAAGCCCGGACGCGGTCCGGCAGATGCTGCGCTACCTTCGGGAGGATGGGGGCGCCTGACCAGGACCGACCCCGTCGGGCCGCCGTCCGAGGAATGGAGGCCCGTCATCGACGGCTCGGCGCCGTGCGGGCCAGCGATCCCAGCCGCTCCAGCCGCCCCAGCCGACAGAGCCGCAGCCCGTCTCGCTCCAGGTTGGTGCGCACCGGGGTGCAGGACGGCATCCGCCGCAGCCCGTAATAGGCCAGCGCCGTCGGCGTCGGCCCGCCCGGCACCTCGAGGCCGAACAGTGGCCCCGGATGCTCGCGCACCGCGCGCTCGATCCGCTGCGCCAGCAGGAAGCGGTCGCCCGGATGGACGAGGTTGTTGTCGACGCCGACGAACCGGACCGTCGGCGCCGCGAACGCCGCCACGTAGGCCATCGGGTCGCCCGACAGCAGCAGCACCATGGCGTCCGGCGGCAGCGGCGGCAGCACCACCGAGGCGGCGGTGTCGGCCGGGCTGGCGCGGCCCCAATCGGGATAGATCGTCCACACCGTGCAGCCGACCAGGATCGCCGCCATCAGCGGGGCGACCGCGGCCGGGGCCGCCAGCCGGCGCAGCGCCAGCAGGATCGGCAGCCCGGCCAGCAACTCGATCGGAGCCAGGTAGCGCAGGATCGAGAACTGCGCCTCCCACAGCACGAAGCCGGTGCCGCAGAACACCAGCAGGCCGGCCGCTCGCCGGCCGCATCCCGCCGGGCCCGCACCCCGCCAGGGCGGCACCGCGCAGCCCAGCCCGGCCAGCAGCGCCAGCGCCAGCCGCGGGTCGCGCAGCGTGAGCTCGGCCACGACCGGGCGCCGCGTGAAGCCCCAGATGAAGGGGTAGGCGATCGCCCGGCCCAGCGAGCCCGGCCGGAACCGGGCATCGGTGATCGAGACCGGCGGCAGCAGCGGCGAGCGGAACACCCCGTTTAGGAAGGGAAACAGCGGGTTGCCGGTCAGGGCCGCCAGGTGCCACCACCAGGGCCCGGCGACCGCGACTAGGCCGGCCGCCATCCCGGCGGCGCAGGCGGCCGTCCGCCGGATGCGACGGCCGGGACCCCCGTCGCCGCACATCGCCAGCGCCGCCAGCGCTGCCAGGCCGAGCGTCACCAGCGTCAGCTTGAGCGCCACGGCGACCCCGAACAGCCCGCCCGCGACCGGCAGCCGCCGGCTCCGTCCGTCGAGCCCGTCCAGCAGCAGCAGCAGCCCGCCGAGCGCCAGGCAGCCGGTCGGCATCTCGCTCATGCTGGTGCCGGTGGTCGGCAGCCCGGCAGCACCGGTGGCGCCCAGCATCACCGCCAGCGCCAGCGCCAGCCGATCGCGGCCGCACTCCGCCGGCACCAGCCGCCGGCCGATCGCCCAGGCCAGCGCCACCGCGACCGCGCTCGGCAGCGCCAGCAGCGCGTCCAGCAGGTTCGGCCACCGGTTGAGCCGGAACCGCAGCCACAGCGACGGCAGGTCCGCCGTCGGCGGGTTGAAGCTCTGCAGCTGTGCTGGCACCAGGTCGCGGAACGGCGGCTTCCGGAGAGCGGCGAAGGCGTCGTACAGGTGGTAGTTGCGCAGGTCCCAGCTGGCGTCGGGACCGAGCCGCACCGACAGCAGCACCATCGCGCCGCCGAGCAGCGCCGGGATCCAGACCGCCGCCGCCGCGGCGTTGATCGCTGCCCCAATCGCTGCGACGGCGTGCCCGCGCGGCCGGCTCAAGGCGCCAGCATCAAGCGGTGGACCTGGAAGGCGAGGCTGCGGGTGTCGGCATCGAGCTGGTGCGGGCGCGGCATGATGCCGTCGAACGACAGCGTCACGGTCATCGGCAGCAGCACCGGCGAAGGCGGGCACAGCAGCGGCAGGACGATGCGACGCGATCCCGAGGACGGCACCGTCACGTCCTGGTCGAGGCAGCCCGCCGCCTCGATGCGCAGGTGCTGCGGCCCATGCCGGAACAGCTCGTCCCAGAACGCCGCCTCGATCACCAGCCGGGTCTGTCCGCCGCGGCCGAGCGTGATGCGGCTTCGCGGCGACACCCAGGCCCACCCGCCGTCCGGCAGGTACCAGCCGCTGGTCTGTGCCACCGCCCGGCCGTCGAAGCCGGCGGTGAGCGGCGCCGGGTCGCGCAGCGCCCGGTCCGGATCGATCGCGACGATGCGATACAGCGCCATGTCGCGGCCGCGTACCAGCGGCGCCAGCGTCGCCTCCCGGGCCACCTGCAGCAGGTCGATGCCGCCCAGGTCGGACGCCGCCTGGTCGACCGCGAGGTAGGCGTGCGGCAGCGCGCCGATCCGTGCCGGATCCCACAGGTCCAGGTTCATGAAGCTGCGGTCGGACAGCAGCGCGAACAGCGGCGCCTGCCACCAGCCGACGCCGAACACCACGGCATCGGGCGGCAGCGCACGCAGCGCACGCACGATCAGATCGGTCTCGCGGCGCGCTTCGGTCGATGGCCACCGCGGCGACACGGCCACGCCGAAGCGCAGCATCAGCGCCTCTCCCGGCAGCGCCAGCAGGACCAGCAACAGCACGGACAGCGTCGGAGCCCGTTCGAGAACGGGGTGTGCCGAGGCGGCCTCCTGACCGTGAGCCCAGGTCAAGCGCGGAAGGCGCATCGGATCGCCGGCACGGCGCATTCCCAGACGGGCTCCCGGTGCCTGTCTCGGCCGGACCGTCGGCGACGGCCCCATCGTCCCGATGGGCGGCAGCGCGGCCAGTGCGGCGACGAGGCAGGTCTGCAGCAGCAGGCCGGGCAGGATCCGGCGCAGCCAGGCCATGTCGGTCGGCGTCACCAGCAGCCACCAGGCGGCGTAGAGCAGCGGGCACAGCAGCAGCAGCGCGAGCAGCAGCGCCGGCTCGCCGGTGACGCGGCGGCGGCCGACCAGCCGGCGCAGCGCCAGCAGCCACGGCGCCACCAGCCAGCCGGCCAGCGGCGCGATCGGCACCCCGACCTCGCCGGACAGCAGCGCCAGATGCAGCCGCAGCCTGGCCAGCGCCGCCGCCGGTCCGGCCAACTCGGCGGCGCCGGACTGCCGGCCGATCTGGCCCAGCTGCAGCGCCCACCAGCGCGTCCAGGCCGCCTGGCTGCCGAGGCAGGCCAGCCGGAACAGCTCCCAGCCCAGCAGCGGCGCCAGCAGGCCGGCCGCCAGTGCTGCCAGCGCGCGGGAACGGTGCCGCCGGGGGGCGGTGCCGACGATGAAGGCCGCGCAGACCAGCAGCGTCGGCACGACGCACAGCGCCGCCACCGTCTTGGTCAGCACCGCGGTCCCGAACAGCAGCCCGGCCAGGCCGTGCCGGCCGCGGCCGGCAGCCAGGAAGCCCGCCAGCAGCCAGGCCAGCATCGGGATCTCGCCGTAGCCGCCAAGGCCGAAATCGCCGACCCCGGGGGTCAGCAGGCAAGCGAGCGAGCCGACCCCGACCAGCCACGGCGCCGCGCCCAGCCGGCGCAGCACCGCCATAACCAGCAGCGCGAACGCCGCCAGGTAGGCCAGGCTGACCAGCTGCGCGGTGACGAGCCCGATCCCGAACAGCCGAAACAGCAGCGCCGCCGGCAACACGAACGGCCCGTCGGTCTGAGCCGGGAACGCGAAGACGCTGTCGTAATGGAAGCCGTAGCCATGCCCTTCGGCGAGGCTGCGGGCGACGTTCAGGTTCATCGCGCCGTCGAACGACGGATAGGACCGGAGCCCGGAGCGCAGATACGCGCCGAGCACCAGCAACACGGGGACCAGGCCGGGCGCTGCGACCACCAGGCCCGTTACGGCCCGGCGTCCCCGCGTCCGCCATGGGCCGTCGTCCGGACCCGGTTGCACCGGTCCAGGCCGGGTGGGGGACGCTGTGGCAAGCACGCCGATGCGCGGGTGCGCTCGGCCGCCGCTCGCGTCCGCTAGAGCTCGGTGACGGAGCTGATGACCTTGGTCACCAGGCCGTAGGCGATCGCCTCCTCCGCACTCATCCAGTAGTTGCGGTCGGTGTCCTTGGAGACCTTCTCGTAGGTCTGGCCGGTCTCCTCCGCGAACAGGTGGTTGAGGCGCTCGCGCATCTTGATGATCTCGCGCGCCTCGATGTCGATGTCGGTGGCCGGCCCGCGCACGCCGCCCATCGGCTGGTGCAGCAGGAAGCGGGTCTTGGGCAGGCAGAAGCGCCGGTCCTTCGCACCGGCGGCGAAGATCAGGGCGCCGGCGCTGGCGACCCAGCCGGTGCCGATCATCCGCACCGGCGCCACCGCGTCGACGAAGCGGATCATGTCGTGGATGGTGTCGCCGCTCTCGACGTGGCCGCCGGGCGAGTTGACGTAGATGTCGATCGGCTTGTCCGAGGCGCCGGCCAGTGCCAGCAGCCGCCCAGTGATGTCGCGGGCTACCTTGTCGTTGATGGCGCCGAAGATCAGCACCTTGCGCTGGTCGAACAGCCGCTTCTCGAGCTCGTTGACCGGGGACGACAGGGTCCTGTTGTCGCCCGGCTCGCTCTTCTCCGGGCCGTTCGGCTCCGGCACTTCGGGCGAGTCGGGATCCGGCTCGTCGTCTTCGTCCATCCGGATACGGTCGTGCGGTAGCATGCCCGTCATCAATCCCTCCCTTGTCCGAAACCTGGGTCGGAACCCCGGGGTCAGTCCGTCATCCTGCAACCTCGCCGACGCGAAGCCAAGCGGCCGGCCGCGCGGCCACAGGCCGTTCCGGCCACGATGTGGGATGCGCCCGAACGGGTGGAAGGTCCGGGCGTGTATGGCTAGGAAGCAGGGGCGACGCGGGATTGTCACGTTTTAGCGATGAAAGATCCGATAGAACCCTCGGCGACGCCACGGAGGCAGGAAAACGGCGATCATGGACCGTTAGACGCAACTTCAGCTTGAACATAGCAGAGAAATGCATGTAATAAGTGTAGTCAGTGGTTATGTTGGGTGACAGTTGTGAACGGCGACGGCAGGCTGCGGCTCACGACGGGACCGGGTTCCTTCCCGTGATCCCGTTCCTCCGTCCGGCGCCGCCAAGTCTGCGGACGCTGCAGGCCGAGCTGCTGGACATCGAGCGTTCCGGGGTCTTTACCAACTACGGCCCGGTCAACCGTCGCTTCGAGGCATCGCTCGAGCGGGCGATGTTTCCCGGCGGCTCGTGCGTCACCGTGTGCAACGCCACCATCGGCCTGATGCTGGCGATCCGCGCCGTGATCGAGCGCGCGAGCCCGGACCGTGCCGGCATCCGCGGCGGATCCGGACGCCGCTACGCGCTGATGCCGTCCTTCACCTTCGCCGCCGCCGCCCACGCCGCGGACTGGGCCGGTCTGACGCCGCTGTTCTGCGACATCGACGAGCACGACTGGACCGCCTCGGCAGCGTCGGAGGAGGCGTTGATCGCCCGCCACGGCGGCGAGATCGCCGTGATCGTCCCCTATGCGACCTTCGGCAACTGCATCGACCTCGCCCGCTACGAGCGCCTGGGCCGGCGCACCGGCATCCCGGTGGTGGTGGACGCGGCGGCGTCGCTGGGCAGCCTGGACGAGACCGGCGCCGCGTTCGGCAGCCTCTGCCGGTTCCCGATCGTGTTCTCGATGCACGCCACCAAGACGTTCGCCACCGGCGAGGGCGGCGTGATCCACTGCGCTGATCGGGAGCTCGCCGCCACGCTCCGCACCATGGGCAATTTCGGCTTCGGCGCGCCTCGTTCCGCGACCATGCCGGGCCTGAACTCCAAGCTCACCGAGGTCGGCGCCCTGCTGGGACTTGCCCGTCTCGGCGATTTCGAGGCGGTGGTGCGGCACCGCGACGCGCTCGCGGCGACCTACCGCCGGCTGCTGCCGGACGCTGTGTTCCAGCGCATGCGCGGGCAGCGCTGCGCGCACCAGTTCATGCCGCTGATCCTGCCGCCGCACCTCGACGAACGGCGCGACCAGGTCATCGCGGCGCTGGCGGCGCGCGGGGTCGGGGCGGCGGCCTATTTCAGCCCGCACCTCGCCCAGCAGCCGTTCTTCCAGGCCCGCGGCATCGCCGGCGAGCTCCCTGTGACGGAACGCGTCTCGGCCCGGATCATCGCCCTGCCGCTGTGGGACGAGATGACCACCGGCACCGTGGAGACGGTGTGCCGGGAGCTGGCCGGGCTCTGCGCCGCCGAGGCGCCGCTTCCGACCACGGCCGTCGCGGCCTAAGATCCGCGGCCGGAGGCCGGCATCCATGGCTTCCACGGATGCTGGCATCGTGGGACGGTCGGCCGGCCGCTTCCCGCCGGCCGATCCGAGGCAGCCGACATGACCGAACCCCGCTACGTCGCCGCCTTCCGCGCCTGGCAGTGGAACGACGACATCGCGGTGCTGGCGCGCCGCTTCTTCGACGCCTGCCCGGGCGGCCGCCACGTCGTGCTGATGAACGAGGCGCGCGGTCCGGTCGAGGCGGGCGGCTACGAGAAGGTCTCGCACGACGACGACTTCTCAGTCCTCGGCCTGCCGGACCGGCCGGCCGGCCGGTCGCTGTGGTTCAACGGCGACTACGCCTACATCTTCCTGCGCATCTCGCTGCCGGGCTTCGACCATTACGTGATCTCGGAGTCCGACGTGGCGGTGAACCTGTCGCTGCTGCCGATGATGCGCCACGTCGCCGAGGGCGAGGTCGATGCCGTCGTGCACCGGCTGGCGCCGGCGGACCCCGCTTGGGCATGGTACGGCTTGGCCCTCGCCCAACCCGACCCCTGGAGCGCCGGCCTGTTCTTCTGCGTGTTCTCGGCGCGCGCCCTGGACGCGCTGCTGGCCGGCCGGCAGGCGCTGGCGCGGCGCCTGGAGGATGGCGATACCGACCTCTGGCCGATCGTCGAGTCGTTCGCGCCGACCACGTTGCAGGCCGCCGGCATGCGGTTCGCCGAGCTCGGCGACTTCGCCGACGTCGCCAACCTGAGCGACCGGCCGCACTACTCGCTGCGCGACCCTCGCGCGAACCGCTCGGGCAGCATCGTGCATCCGGTCCTGGGCACGCGTGGCTTCGCCCGCGCCGTGCTCGCCGAGCACCCGCCGGGCGACTACCACCGGCCGACCAGCACCCTGCACGCGGCCCTGTCGGCGGAACCGCTGTCCGAGATCGCCGACCTGCTGCTGGACACCTTCGCCCGTGACGCCGACCATGTCGGCCACGCCGCGGTGGTGGACGAGATGCGGCGGCAGGGCCTGGAGGTGCGCCGGACCGCCGACCTCGCCCACTGCAAGCCCGCGGCCGTGAGCTCGACCGGCCCGTGGTCGCGCACCACCGACAGCCGGCTGGAGGCCGCCGGCGCCAATGGCGTGATCATCCACGCCGAATGCGCGTTCCACACCGACGAGGAGGCGGATGCCTGGTGGATGGTCGACCTGCTCGAGGAGTGCCTGGTCGAGCAGGTCTGCATCGTCAACCGGGTCGAGTTCGCCGATCGCTTCCGGCAGTTCGCGATCGACAGCTCGCGCGACGGCGCCGCCTGGCTGACCCGCTACGTCAAGCACGACGACGAGCCGGTCTCGAGCGATGCGGAGCGGCCCTGGAGCCTGTCGTTCGACGACCCGTTCCTCGCCCGCCACGTCCGCATCCGCCGGCTGGGCGAGCCCGGCTTCCTGCACCTCCGCCGCGTGCAGCTGTTCGGGCGTCTGCTGCAGCCGGCGATGGGGGGCTAGGAAGAAGGCCAGGGGCTCTGCCCCTGGACCCGATTCTATTAGAATCGGGTTCCAAGGCCGCCGGCCCTTGGCGGGTCCAGGGCAGAGCCCTGGCCTTCTCTTTCCGCCTCCGGCCGGCTAACACTTCGGAATGACATGGGATGGACGCATAGCCAGGCGGATCGCGGCGGCGGCGCTGCTCGCCGGCTGCGGTCATCGCGACGTGGTCGACACCCCGGTCGCCTGGTGGCACGGGCTTGAGGGCGGGGCGATCGCCCGGCAGCGCCCGCCGCCGCCCGGCGTCGACGACCCGTATCCCAAGATCGGCACCACCCCGGCGGCGGCACCCCAGGTCGCCTCCGTCGAGCTGCGCCAGGCCACCACCGCGAGCCTCGTCGAGCAGCGCAACCTGTCCGTCCGGCTGAACGCGCACGATCCGCTGCCGGTGCTGGTGCCGCCGCCGACGAAGGCATCGGCCAGGCCGGCCGCGCCGGCGGCCAATGCCGCGCAATCCTCGGCGGTGCTGGATGCGGCCGATGCGCCGCCGCCGCCGACCGTGACGACCGCGGCCGCGCCCGCCGGTGGAGCGTCGCGGCAGGCGGCGGCGCCCGCCGCGGCACCGGGCGAGGAGGCCGAGCTGGCGATGCCGGCGGTGCTGCCGCCGGCATCGGGCCAGTTCGATCCCGGCGCGCCGGTGGTGCTGCCCGCGATCCCGGCGGCGCCGCCGCCGCCGCCGAGCCTGCCGGGCATCGCCGCGCCGCCGCCGCCGAGCTATGCCGCTCCCGCCCGCCCGGCCTACGCCCTGGCCGCGGTGCACGGCGACGCGCTGCAGTTCCTGGCCGGCTCCGACGTGCTGGCGGCAAGCCAGGCCGGCACCCTGCACGCCATCGCCGTCCGTCGCGGCGCCGGCCCCGTGTTCGTGCACGGCTACGGCGACGCCGCGTCCGACGCGCCGCACGACCAGTCGGCGGCGCTCACGCTGGCGGCGTTCCGGGCCCGCACCGTAGCCGAGGCGCTGGAGCGGGAAGGGGTGCCGGCGAGCGCCATCCGGATCAGCGCCGCCGCATTCGGTCGCGGCGCCAGCGCCGGTCTGGTAGAGTAGGGGCGACCCGCAAGTTCCGCACCCGAAGAGCCTCCGATGACCGAAGAGTTCCACCGCATCCGCCGCCTGCCTCCCTACGTGTTCGCCGAGGTGAACAAGGCGAAGGCGGCCGCGCGGCAGGCGGGCGCCGACATCATCGATCTCGGCATGGGCAACCCGGACACCCCGACGCCGCCGCACATCGTGCAGAAGCTGGTCGAGACGGTGGCCGATCCGCGCTCGCATCGCTATTCGGTGAGCCGCGGCATCCCCGGGCTACGCCGGGCGCTCGCAGGCTACTACGCGCGCCGCTTCGACGTCGGGCTCGACCCGGAGACCGAGGTGGTGGCGACGCTGGGCTCCAAGGAGGGGCTGGCCAACCTGTCGGCGGCGATCAGCAGCCCCGGCGATACCATCCTGGTGCCGAACCCGTCCTACCCGATCCACCAGTTCGGCTTCATCATCGCCGGCGCCTCGGTGCGCTCGATCCCGGCCCGGCCGGACGACGACATGCTGCGCGCGCTGGAGCGGGCGGTGCGGCATTCGGTGCCAAAGCCCACCGCGCTGATCGTGAACTTTCCCTCCAACCCGACCGCCTACGTGGCCTCGCTCGACTTCTACCGCGAGCTGGTGGCGTTCGCGCGGCGCGAGGAGATCTGGATCCTGTCCGACCTCGCGTATGCCGAGCTCTATTTCGGCGACGTGCCGCCGCCCTCGATCCTGCAGGTGCCGGGTGCGAAGGAGGTGGCGGTCGAGTTCACCTCGATGTCCAAGACCTACTCGATGGCGGGCTGGCGCATCGGCTTCGCCGCCGGCAACCCGCGCCTGATCAACGCGCTCACCCGCATCAAGTCCTACCTCGACTACGGCGCCTTCACGCCGATCCAGGTCGCCGCGGTGGCTGCGCTGAACGGGCCGCAGGACTGCGTCGCCGAGGTGCGGGCGCTCTACCGCGAGCGCCGCGACGTGCTGATCCGCGGGCTCGCCGCCGCCGGCTGGGAGGTGCAGCCGCCGGAGGGCTCGATGTTCGCCTGGGCGCCGGTGCCGGAGCGGTTCGCGCACCTCGGCAGCGTCGGCTTCGCCAAGCTGCTGCTGAGCGAAGCCGGGGTCGCGGTGGCGCCAGGGCTCGGCTTCGGCGAGCACGGCGACGGCCACGTGCGCATCGGCCTGGTCGAGAACACCCAGCGGCTGCGCCAGGCCACCCGCAACATCAGGAGCTTCCTGGCCGGGCACGAGGGCGCGGCCGAGCCGCGCGACGAGGCGGCGGCGCTGCAGCTGGAACGGGCCTGATGCCGCCGTCGGCGCTGCGCGTCGGCGTCGCCGGGCTCGGCGTCGTGGGTGCGGGCACCGTCCGGCTGCTGCGCGCCAACGCTGAGCTGATCGCCGCCCGCGCCGGCCGTCCGGTCACGGTGGTGGCCGTGTGCGCCCGGGACCGCGGCCGCGACCGCGGCATCGAGCTGGACGGCGTGCGCTGGCACGACGACCCGCTGGCGCTGGCCGCGGATTCCGGCATCGACGTCGTGGTCGAGCTGATCGGCGGCGCCGAGGGCCCGGCGCGGGCGCTGGTCGAGGCGGCGCTGTCGCGCAACCGGGCGGTGGTGACCGCCAACAAGGCGCTGATCGCGGTGCACGGCGCGCGCCTCGCCGCGAACGCCGAGCGCGCCGGGGTGGCGCTGGCCTTCGAGGCGGCGGTCGCCGGCGGCATCCCGGTGATCAAGGCGCTGCGCGAGGGTCTGGCCGCCGACCGGCTGTTGCGCGTCGGCGGCATCCTGAACGGCACCTGCAACTACATCCTGAGCACGATGCGCGAGACCGGCCGCGAGTTCGGCGCCGTGCTCGCGGAGGCGCAGACGCTGGGCTATGCCGAGGCCGACCCCTCCACCGACATCGACGGCATCGACGCCGCGCACAAGCTGGCGATCCTGGCCGCCCTCGCGTTCGGGCGGCCGGTCGACTTCGACAGCGTGCACGTCGAGGGCATCCGCGGCATCGGCGCCGCCGACATCGGCTTCGCCACCGAACTCGGCTACCGGATCAAGCTGCTCGGCATCGCCCGCCGCGCCGGGGATGGCGTCGAGGCGCGGGTGCATCCCTGCCTGGTGCCCGACAGCGCGCCGATCGCCCAGGTCGAGGGCGTGTTCAACGCCGTGGTCGCCGAGGGCGAGTTCGTCGGCCGGATCATGCTGGAGGGCCGCGGCGCCGGCGCCGGTCCCACCGCCACCGCCGTCGCCGCCGACCTGATCGACATCGCCCGCGGCAGCCTGGTGCCGGTGTGGGGGGCGAGCTCCGGCGCGCTGGCCCGTCTCACCCCGGTGCCGATGGCCGCCGTCCGCGGCGACTACTACCTCCGCCTGGCCGTGCGCGACCGGCCGGGCGTCATCGCCGGCATCACCGCGGTGCTGCGCGATTGCGGCGTGTCGCTGAAGAGCATGCTGCAGCACGGCCAGGCGCGCAGCGCCTCGCCCGACGAGGCGGTGCCGATCGTGCTCGTCACCCACGAGACCGCGGAGACCGCGATGCGGGAGGCGGTCGCCGGCATCGCCGCCCTCGACGTGGTCATGGCCCCGCCGGTGATGATCCGGATCGAGACCGGCTGACGCCGCCGCCTTCGCCACCCCGCTTCCCCCCTATCGAAACTAAGGTGTCCGCATGTCCGAGAGCCCCAACGTCCGCTACCAGACCGACCGCAACCTCGCCCTCGAGCTGGTGCGGGTCACCGAGGCGGCGGCGCTGGCGGCGTCGCGCTGGACCGGCCGCGGCCAGAAGAATGAGGCCGACGGCGCCGCGGTCGAGGCGATGCGGCTGGCGTTCGACACGGTGGCGATCTCCGGCACCGTCGTCATCGGCGAGGGCGAGATGGACGAGGCGCCGATGCTCTACATCGGCGAGAAGGTCGGCGCCGGCGGCCCGGCGATGGACATCGCCGTCGACCCGCTCGAGGGCACCTCGCTCACCGCCAAGAACGCGCCCAACGCGCTGACCGTGGTGGCGCTGGCCGAGCAAGGCAACTTCCTGCACGCGCCCGACGTGTACATGGACAAGATCGCGGTCGGACCCGGCCTGCCCGACGGGGTGGTCGACATCGACGCCTCGATCGCCGCCAACCTGCGCGCCCTGGCCGCCGCCAAGGGCTGCGAGATCGGCGACCTCACGCTGTGCACGCTGGATCGCGACCGTCACGCCGAGCTGATCGCCAAGACCCTCGAGGCCGGCGTGCGGGTGATGCTGATCACCGACGGCGACGTCGCCGGCGTGATCGCCGCCTGCATGCCGGGCACCGGGGTCGACATCTTCGCCGGCTCCGGCGGCGCCCCCGAGGGCGTGCTGGCGGCGGCGGCGCTGCGCTGCACCGGCGGCCAGATGCAGGCGCGGCTGCTGTTCGACGACGAGGCGCAGGTGCAGCGCGCGCGGGAGATGGACCCGGGCGATCCGCGCCGCCGGCTGTCGCTGGAGGACATGGCCCGCGGCGACGTGCTGTTCTCGGCCACCGGCGTCACCAGCGGGGCGCTGCTGCGCGGCATCCAGCGCACGCCGACCAACGCGGTCACGCACTCGATCGTCATGCGCAGCAAGTCCGGCACCGTCCGCTTCATCGAGGGGCACCACAACTTCAGGACCAAGACCTGGAGCCAGTCCTGACGCAAGCCGGGCGACGGTCCGGCTGAGCGTGGCGCCGGACGGAAGCTGCCCCGGCGGGCTGGCGGCGCCAGGGTCGGGGGGGGACGGGCCGGGCGACGGGTTGGTGCTGGGCGTCGCGTGCAGCCTGTCGGGCCGGCGCTGGACCTGGCCCGCCGCCGCCGCGGACGAGGGCAGCGACCGGCTCGGCCTGGCGCTGGCGCAGCGCCTGCAGCTGCCGGAGATGGTCGGGCGCCTGCTGGCTGCGCGTGGGCTCGGGATCGAGAGCGCCGCGCACTACCTGGAGCCGACGCTTCGCGCCCTGCTGCCCGACCCGTCCTGCCTCGCCGACATGGACGTGGCGGCGGCGCGGCTGGCCGGTGCGGTGCGACGGTCCGAGACCGTCGGCGTGTTCGGCGACTACGACGTCGACGGCGCCTGCGCCGCCGCGATCGTCGCCGGCCTGCTGCGCGAGCTCGGCTGCGCCGTGCACACCCACATCCCGGACCGGCTGCTGGAAGGCTACGGCCCCAACGCGGCGGCGCTGGACGGGCTCGCCGCCCGCGGCGCCACGCTGATCGTCTGCGTCGATTGCGGCACCGCCGCAGCAGGACCGCTGGCGCATCTGGCCGGCCGCGCCGAGATCGTCGTGCTCGACCACCACCAGTGCGACGGGCCGAGCCCGCCGATCCTGGCCACCGTCAACCCGAACCGGCTGGATTGCGGCTCCGGCCTACGCACCGTCTGTGCTGCGGCGCTGGTCTTCCTCGCCGGCGTCGCTCTGGTGCGGGCGCTCCGCCGCGACGGCTGGTTCGCGGCGTGCGCCGAGCCCGACCTGATGGCCCGGCTCGACCTGGTGGCGCTGGCCACGATCTGCGACGTGATGCCGCTCACCGGGCTCAACCGCGCGCTGGTGGTGCAGGGGCTGAAGGTGATGCGGCGCCGCGCCCGGCCCGGGATCGACGCCCTGCTGGAGGTCGCCGCCGTGCGCGACCCGCCCGGCGCCTTCACCTGCGGCTTCGCGCTGGGCCCGCGGATCAACGCCGGCGGCCGGATCGGCGACGCCGGCCTCGGCCTGCGCCTGCTGCTGTGCGACGACGCGGCCGAGGCGCGGGTGCTGGCGACCCAGCTCGACGCCGTGAACCGCGAGCGCCGCACCGTCGAGGACGCGATCCTGGAGGGCGCGATGCGGCAGGCCGAGGCGCAATTCGCGGCCGGCCGCGCGGTGCTGCTGCTGTCCGGCGGCGACTGGCACGCGGGCGTGGTCGGCATCGTCGCCGGCCGGGTGAAGGAGCGGTTCAACCGCCCGGCGCTGGTCGCGGCCACGCTCGCCGACGGCACCGTGAAGGGCTCGGCGCGCTCGGTCGAAGGGCTGGACATCGGCGCCGCCATCATCGCCGCCCGCCAGTCGGGGCTGCTGCTCACCGGCGGCGGCCATGCCATGGCCGGCGGCTTCTCGCTGGAGGCGGACCGGCTGCCGGCGTTCCACGACCACCTCGACCAGCGCCTGGCCGCCGCCCGCCACCTGCCGCCGGCGCAGGCGCTGGTGGTGGACGGCGTGCTGGCGGTCGGCGCCGCGACGACGGCGCTGGCCACCGAGATCGACCGGCTGGCGCCGTTCGGGCCGGGCAACTCCGAGCCGCTGTTCGTGCTGCCGCGGGTGCGGGTGCTGCGCGCCGACCGGGTCGGCGCCAAGGCCGACACGCTGCGGCTGATGCTGGAGGGCGAGGGCGGCGGCCCCCGGCTGAAGGCGCTGCTGTTCCGCGCCGGCGCCGGGGCACTCGGCCAGGCGCTGGAGCGCCGCGACGGCCGGCCGCTGCACCTAGCCGGCTGGCTGCGCGCCGAGAGCTGGAACAACGCGGTCACCGCCGGTCTGGTGATCCAGGACGCCGCCCTGGCGGAGCCGTGACGCCCACCTCGCTTGACCCCCCGGGGGCGCTCGGGCTACGCAGTCGCACCGCCGCGACTGCGCGCGGCCGGCCGCGTCCTGTTCGTCTAGGGGCCTAGGACACCGCCCTTTCACGGCGGTAACACGGGTTCGAATCCCGTACGGGACGCCA
>CAXTVM010000025.1:0-33735 GCA_964247725.1 uncultured Acetobacteraceae bacterium
CAGAAACTTCCTCGCCGCAGCCGGATATGTCTCTACTTGATCGGAAAATGCTCTAATGCGAGACTACGGAAGCGCCTAAAAGTATCGGACGTGATCATTGATGGTGCCATGGGAAACCTGCTTCTCCGCACCAGCAGGCACTAGGGTCAAAATTCAATCCGCTTCGCCGTCCAAACAGTAGCAACAAATGGTGCGCTAAAGTTGGCTGCGCACGGGGGTTGCGGACGCTTGCGTAAGCTTCCGTCTGCTTTCAGTAGATATAGTATGAGGGCTAGTTCTACTTCAGGGCTGGCGGGGGGCTGGGCATGAGCAGGTGCACCCTGACGGACGAACAATCGGAACTAGTTGAGGATTATCTGCCCAGCCGGACCGGGATGCAGAGGGTAGCGGCGCCGACAGCCGGTTGTTCGTGGACGTGATTTTGTGAGTGATCAGCAACGTTATAAGTTGGTCCAGGACCTCATGCTTGAACATGCGGTGCTCTAAGGCGTCGCCAACCTCGGGATCAACGTAGCGCTGGTCGACCTTGCAGGACTCGACTATAGCCAAGACGGAGATGTCTTAAACAGAAAGGTGTGTTATGGCTAATCCGTTCCTAGTAGCTGGGTCAGCATACGCCGTGATCTTTTCGAAGCTTGGGTTAGCGACGAAGAAAATCAAGGCAGAGGAAGCCAAGACGGTTATATATGGCGCCGCCAGATGTTGCAGGGCTGCCGCCAAGCCGGCCCGGGACGTTTTGAATCTTTTACTTCGAAGAATGTAGTCTTTATCTTCCTGATGCTGTCGAATCATGCCCGCTCTATAGCTGGCTCGGAAGCCTCCCCGGCACGCCGTCGATGAAACCGCCCTATCAGCGCCAGGACAGCCTGACTGCTCGGAACAGCCCGCCCGTGGCGCGGGCCATCACTCGGTCGGCCTTCTCGACCCCCGAACGTGCGTCGGCAGCAGGAGCAATAGCTGCCGAGCGTCCTGGATCATCCTGCGCACGCGCCTCACCATGCAGCTACTCGGCTCCGAATCGGATCGGTGCGAAAGCCCAATCCGCGTCCTCGCGCAAGA
This sequence comes from uncultured Acetobacteraceae bacterium, assembly GCA_964247725.1. Classification (GTDB taxonomy): domain Bacteria; phylum Pseudomonadota; class Alphaproteobacteria; order Acetobacterales; family Acetobacteraceae; genus Lichenicola. The sequence goes on from CAXTVM010000025.1 coordinate 1,060, forward strand.
AATATTACAACAGTCCTACGTTGTCACTTTCACTATTGAACTGATATTATTTCATATTGTCTATAATTGTTTATGGCATTATAGAGTCGTGGCTCAAACAAGGTGGAAAAAGCTCATGAAGGCGGACAGCATCTTCTTGCGGTGCAAGGGCGATGCGGCAGAAACGCTTCAGCTTGTTGAAGAAGTCTTTGATCTGATGCCGATCCTCGTAAAGCCGCCGGTCCATGGCGCCCAGCGACGTGGGAGTAATCGGGTTAATCGGTGGTATTACCAACCACCCGCCGGTCGAAACGAAACCGTAACGCCGAGAGCGCTAGTCTCTATTAAAGTTGCGAGAGTTTCGGTGGGGGTCAGTGCTCCTAGACTAGGCGAGCGGCAATACCCACGCCTGTAGATCATCGCCGTCGAGCAGGCACTTTCCAGCGCCGACCCTACAAGTGCTTTGGTGGACACGGGAGTGGGCTTCAAACGTGCCACTCGGGAACGCTCCTGGTAGCTAGGAAAAGCTGATCTAACGAGGCGGCTGACTAGGAATGCGCCGGCGCTACGCCGGGTTGCCTTTCTTGGTCTTGGGCGGCCCCACTAGATTGTTCGGCTGGCGAGCGAACAGGGGCTTTGGCCTTCCGGGCAACAGCAGCGTCGTCTGCTTTGGCACCCGGATGCGGTCCGTCAGCTTCAGAGTAGCCAAAGACCGTTTCTCGCCGCCGCTCTGCGTCGTGATTTCAAGGCCCCCAAGCTCCGCCAGGCCGATCACCGCCTGCTTTAGCACTTCGGCGTCCCCTGGGGCGTCGTTGGCCGTGTCGGCGAACAGTTGCCAGAGTTCGACCCCCTCCTTGTAGCGATGGACGATGGGCGGCAGATCGTCCTGCATCTGCCAAAGGGTGCGGCTTAAGGCGTCGTCGTCGAAGATGTAGCCTTGCGCGCCGCCCGGCGCATTGTTCGGGTCGTAGCCGAGCATGTTGTAGCCCACGCCGCCGAAGTGGCAGAAAGTGTTCGTCATCTCCCAATGCAGCCGCTGCATCACATGCTTCGCGCGGGCATGGGAGGACAGATGCACCAGCCAATAGGCCATGTTGCTACCGCGGCTCATCACAAAGAATGGGGTGAAGTAGCTAGCGAATGAGAGAAACGCCTTGTGCAACGTCCTCTGGATAAAGAACTCCCGGCCACCCGTCCGCATGGCATGCTCGTATTCGTCCCGGCGGATGGCGCCGACGCCCAGCCTCACCATCGCCTTGTTCAGGCGGTCGAACTGCTGCACCCAGGTCACGAGTTGGTCGTAGTAGAAGGTGAGGATCACCTCTGGCTTGTTCAGGGTGCCGAAGATCCGGGACAGCAACCCGAATGGCACATCCGTATAGCCAAATTGATCGAGCACAAAGATCGTGTAGCCGCGCCCCTGGACGTCCGCGAGCAGCGATGGCAGGGCCTCCTCGAAAGTCATGCGGTGCAGAAACACCCTCTCGCCGACGAGGTGCCAGAATCCCCGCTCAGTGAGGACGGCAGACAAGGAAGCGTGGGCCTCGGCGGAATTGTCGACTAGGTGGAGCCGGAAGTTCAGGTCGAACGGCTTGGTCCGCCGGGCTTGCAACTCGGCCTGCATGTCCCTCATCACCTCCAGGAAAATTATGGGAGATCCGTAGACGACCTCGGAACCGTGCTCCGGGCGGTATATGCCGCCGCCGGCGAAACCGTCAACGACGTTCAGCGTGAGCTTGCTTATGAGGATGCGCTGCGTGAGTTCGCGGACGTAGCGAGTCAGGTATGCACGGTATACGGCGTGCTTCGCCTTGCTGTGCTCCAGCAGCCGCGCCGGGCCGTCTGTGGCCGACCAGTCATACTGGCCGCTGTTCATCCGCCCTCGTCGAGTGAACCGCCTTATTGCTCTTGTGATGCGGCAGTTGATCCCAGGTGCGGCCGTCGAGTGTCCGCCCGTTCCCAATTTTCGAACCGCGCCTGCCGTCGGCGCCGTAGGCACCCCATTGCTTGAAGAAGAACGGGATACCCTGGACGATGCACATGTCCCGGACCCGAGCAGCCCACTCGGGCCGCATCGGCCGCGCCCCCGGCCCCGACTCCCCCCCGGCGATCACCCAGTGAAGCCCCGCCAAAGAGAACTCCCCCACGTCGTCAATCAGAGGCTCAACGGAAAGAAAACGAACGCTGGCGTTGGTCGCCTGGAGGTGCCTGACCCTGGACACGGCTTGCCGATGCTCGACGGAGACGCCCAGCCAGATGTGGGCGGGAACCGGCCGGTCGACGTAGCGTCGGTTGACGAAGTCCCGCATCGGCGAACTGCGCTTCGTAAGCATTTGAAATGTGTGCCAGTTAGCACGCTCCATGGTGTCGAAAACGCGCTCCACGAAGGTGACGGGCACCTCCTTGTGAAAGAGGTCGCTCATGGAGTTGACGAAGATCATCCTGGGCTTCCGCCAGCCCAGCGGGGCCTTAAGCCGATCAGGGCGCAGGGTCAGGTCGAAACCGGATTCGAACGGGTGCCCCGGAACATTCCTAAACCGCTCTGCGAAACGCTCGGCATAGCAGTTGTCGCAGCCTGCGCTGATCTTGGTACAGCCCGTGACGGGATTCCAGGTCGCGTCGGTCCACTCGATGTCACTGGTCTGCGCCAACGCCGGGTTCCCTGAGAACAGAAGGGAAACCTAGCGGGATGCTCAGAGCCTGCCAAGGGGAGAACGGGGCGCATTATCGGGAACGTATACCTAGCGCGGGTTTGCTGCCGCGGCCTTGGCAGCTCTGACGGACCCCATCGCCGCGTGCGGCATCGATTGCCCTATCTTCCGTTTCGACGATAAGTGATGCCTCCCCCAGGTCGTAAACTCGTTCCAAAGGATCAAGGAAGTTCTCCAGCCCAATGAGCTTCTCCAGCAGGAGAAGGGTGGCTCCGGACTCTTCGATTACCTGGCAGAGGGGACGGAGTGCGCCGGATGACGACCACGCCGTATCGCGCTTGGGGTCATATGCAAGGGCCGGGATCCAGGTTCGCGCCCGTTCGATCCGTTGGTAGAAGCGGATCACACCCAGGGCGATCGCTGGTGGCAGAACGCCCACTTTCGGTTTCAGGTGGTCGAAATAGCTGGATGGCGGAAGCTGGGTGATCTGAAGGAAGGGATCGGCAAACCCAGAGCCAACAGTCTTGCTGTCCCGATTCTGTTGGTCAAAGCGGGCTATGATGCTGGCCACCCTGGCAGCCTCTTGCCGAATGGCGGTCATCTCGCCGTAGAAGGCGGAGGCGATCGAGATCGTCTCCTCCCGCCTTAGCGCATCGTCCCTCTTGCGGTTGAGCCAAAAGTTGAACAGTGCAGCCGAGATGAGGGCAACGAGTGCGGTGACCGATCCGATGAGCGGCTGCCAGGAAAGCAAAGTGCAGTAGAGACTATTGGAATTTGCGCAGGCGTTCATGTAGTGAGACTACCGGCTCGGCGTCAGCCCGCAAAGCGTTTCTATGCCATCGACCAGAACTCAACATGAACACAGATAGCTATCTACTGTGCCCGATACTGTGCCGCCTCAACCGTCGTGCCCGAACATGGTCTCGATCGTGGCGGCTTCGATCCGATCGAAATCGTCCGGCACCTCCGCCTGCCCGGCCAGGAAGCCGAGACGGCGTTCGGCGCCACGGTCCGGCGTGTCGATCGGCACCATTTTGACGAGCGGACGGCCCGCCTTGGCGATCACGAAGGGCTCGCCGGCCGCTGCCTGCTCGATCAGGCGGGACAGGTGGGTCCTGGCTTCGTGGATGTCGACCGTGCGCATACCAACTCCACCCTCAAGCCGCGCGCCTCTGCCACCCGGCGGGCACCGGCCGAGCGCTGTGCGCTGCGGCCAGCTCCTCCAGCCATGCCGCCACGTTATCGGGGATGGTGGCGTCCCCCGGTCGCCATCCGGCGCACGGTCGTCGGGTGCGTGTCGAGGATGTCGGCCAAGCCCCGCTGCGACCAGTGCAGAAGGGCCAGGCACTCCCGGAAGTGGTCCGGGCTCACGCGAGCCCTACCGCATGACCCAGCGCTTTGAACCCGGCGAGTCCGCCAAAGGCGGCGGCTGCGGCCGCAACACCCGTCAGGGCAGCGATGACGATCTGGACCGGGGACAGAAGCCGCTCCCGGTCGACCTTCCTTTCCTCAGCGCGGAGCGTGGCGGATTCGGCGACCAGCTTGTGCGTCTCGGCGATGAGCCGATCGAGGTTGACGCGAGCGAGGCTGTCGTCTGCGGTGATGTCGCTCATCTGAAGCAGTCCATCACGATCTACCTGCGCCTGATGCGCTCGGTATGTATGCATTATGTACACAAGACTGGAGAAGTCAAGCCCTGCTCTGCGAAGAACTGATTACTTGAAGAAATGGATTCTCAAGGCTCCGCCTTGAGCGGGTCCAGGGCGGAGCCTTGGCCTTCCGTCATGCCGGAGCGGGGATGCGTCCGGCGCCAGACGTCGAGCAGGTGGGCCTCGTCGGCCAGGGTGTAGCGCTGGGTGGTCGACAGGCTGGCGTGGCCCAGCAGCTCCTGGATCGAGCGCAGGTCGGCGCCGCCTTCGAGCAGGTGGGTGGCGAAGGAGTGCCGCAGCGAATGCGGCGTCGCGTGCTCGGGCAGGCCGGCCAGGCGGCGGTAGTCGCGCATCGCCTTCTGCGCCACCGCCGGATCGAGACGGCCGCCGCGGACGCCGGGGAACAGCGGCGAGTCCGGGGCGGGGTCGGGGTGATGGGCCGCCCAGTCGCGGAGCGCCGACAGCACGGCCGGCAGCAGCGGCACCAGGCGCTCCTTGGCGCCCTTGCCGCGCACGCGCAGCACCGCGTCGGCGTCGGGGCCGCGCGGCAGGTCGCGGAGGTCGAGCGCCAGCGCCTCGGAGATGCGCAGGCCCCCGCCGTAGAGCAGCGTGAACAGGGCGCCGTCGCGGCGCTCGGTCATCGGCGTGCGCGCGCCGGCGGCGATGCCGGCCGGCACCGCGAGGGCCGCGGCCACCGGCAGCGGGCGCGGCAGGGTCGGGCGGAGGCGCGGCGCGGTCATCAGCCCGGGTGCCGGGTTGTCGACGTCGTGCCGGCGCGCCAGGTGGCGATAGAAGCTGCGCAGGGCCGACATGCGGCGCACCCGGGTGCGCGCGGCGCGCTCGCGCGAATGGTCCGGGCGGGCGGCGGCCCGCCGCGCCTCCTCGGCGAGCCAGGCGCGCAGGTCGGCCAGCCGCAGCGCCGCCAGCGCCGCGAGGTCCGGCTCGGCGCCCAGATGGAGACCGAGGAAGCCCAGGAACCGGCCGAGGTCGCCGCGATAGGCGGTGACCGTCAGCGGGCTGGCGCGCTTCTCGTCCCGCATCCAGTCCAGGAACTGCTCCAGCAGCACGGTGCCGGACGGGCCGCCGGCCGCCGATCCCACGTCGCTCTCCGGCACCGTCATGGCGGCAGCACCTCGAGCCGGGCCGCCAGCGCCTGGCCCAGGAACGCCAGCGCGCCGCAGCCGCCGCCACCCGCGGCGGCCGGCGATCCCGCGTCCAGGATCAGCGCGTCGCGGCTGGCCAGCGCCAGCAGCATCGGCGGCAACCCGGCCGCCGGCACACGCACCAGCGCGTCGTGGACGGCGAGCCCGGCCGCGGCGCCGTGCAGCAGCGCCGCATCCTCGGGCGCCTCGCGCAGCCGGACGTCGCGCGTGCCCAGCAGGCGCCGCACCGTCGCCGGCGGCACCGGATGGCCGCCGAGGGGCGGCGCCCCCGCCCCTGCCCCCGTTCCCGGCTCGACGCACAGCAGGGCGGTATCGATCCCCAGCAGCCGCGGCAGGTCGACCTCCACGCACTCGGCGACGTCGCCGGCGCGGATCAGCGCCAGCACCGCCTCCCGCACCCGCTCGGCGAGCCCGATCGCGGCGCGGCCGGCCTGCAGCACGGTCTCGGCCTGCGCGGTCATGACCGCGGCGCGGTGGCGCGCCGCCTCGATCATCGCCGCCATGTGGTCGGCCAGCGCCTCGCCGTGCACCCGCCGCGGCGGCGCCATCCGCCGGTACAGCTCCGTCCGCGTGGCGAGCCAGTCCGGGTTGTCGGCGAGGAAGCGGGCGACCCGATGCTCCTCTCCAAGGTCTGGGCCGAGGTCCGGCGCCCGGCGCTCATTGTTCATCGCGGCGATCGCTCCCACACTGGACCGGGTCCCCCGAACGACCGCCGGTTCCGGCCGCACTGGATCCCGTCCTGCCACGCAAGCGCATCACGCCCGAAGGCTCCCGTGCCCCGACCTTAGCCGCATGGGAGATCCCGGCAAGCCGGGCGCCGAAGGCCGGGACGCGGGAGGGGGCCCAGGAGCGGGTACGGGTGCTGCTGCCGTATCCGTTCGCGGGCGCGTTCGACTACGCGCGGCCGGACGGCGCGGCGCTCGAGCCCGGCGACGTCGTGCTGGTGCCGCTGAACCGCCGCGCCGAGATCGGCGTGGTCTGGGACCCGCCCGACGAGCTGGCCGACGGCCTGCCCGCCGACCTCGCCGGGCCGAGCCCGCCGCCGGTCGCGGACGGCCGGCTGCGGCCGGTCGGCGCGCTGCTCGAGGTGCCGCGGATGCCGGCCAGCCTGCGCCGCTTCGTCGACTGGGTCGCCGGCTACACGCTGACCCCCCCCGGCCTGGTGCTGGCGATGGCGCTGCGCACCAACGCGCTGCAGGGCCAGCCGCCCACCACCGGCTGGGTGCGCTCCGGCAGCAACTCGGCCGCCGCCCGCCTCACGCCGCAGCGGGCGCGGGTGCTGCGGGTGCTCGATGCCGGACCCGGGGACGACGCCCCGCGCGGCACCGCCGAGCTGGCGCGGCTGGCCGGCGTCGGCGCCGGGGTCGTGCGCGGCATGGCCGAGGCCGGGCTGCTGCGCGAGCGGACGATCGAGGCGCCGCCCGCCTTCGCCGAGCCCGATCCGGACCACGTCGTGCCGGACCTGTCGGCCGACCAGGAGGCGACGGCCGTCCTGCTGCGCGGCCTGGTGCAGGCGCGGCGGTTCCAGGCGGCGCTGCTCGACGGCGTCACCGGGTCGGGCAAGACCGAGACCTACCTCGAGGCCATCGCCGCCTGCCTCGCCGAGGGCCGGCAGGCGCTGGTGCTGCTGCCCGAGATCGCGCTGTCGGCGCAGTGGCTGCAGCGCTTCGCCCGCCGCTTCGGCGTGGAGCCCGCGGTCTGGCACTCCGACCTCGGCTCGAAGCGCCGCCGCATCACCTGGCGCGCGGTCGCCGGCGGCGAGGCCCGGGTGGTGGTGGGGGCCCGCTCGGCGCTGTTCCTGCCGTTCCCGGACCTCGGCCTGGTGGTGGTCGACGAGGAGCACGAGACCGCGTTCAAGCAGGAGGACGGCGTCACCTACCACGCCCGCGACATGGCGGTGGTGCGGGCGCGGCTGGCGCAGGCGCCGGTGCTGCTGGTGTCGGCGACGCCGAGCCTGGAGACGCTGGCCAACGTCGAGGCCGGCCGCTACCGCCGGTTCAGCCTGCTGGTCCGCCACGGCGGCGCCGCCCTGCCCGCGGTCTCCACCCTCGACCTGCGCGACGCCCCGCCCGAGCGCGGCCGCTTCCTCAGCCCGCGGCTGATCGAGGCCGCGGCCGACACGCTGCGCCGCGGCGAGCAGGCGATGCTGTTCCTGAACCGCCGCGGCTACGCGCCGCTGACGCTGTGCCGCGCCTGCGGCCACCGCATCCAGTGCCCGAACTGCACCGCCTGGCTGGTCGAGCACCGCGCCCGCCGCCAGCTCGCGTGCCACCATTGCGGGCACACGGAGGCGGTGCCGGTGCACTGCCCGGCCTGCAACGCCGCCGACAGCCTGACCCCGGTCGGCCCCGGGGTCGAGCGCATCACCGAGGAGGCGCTGGAGACCTTCCCCGGGGCCCGCCTCCTGGTCATGGCCAGCGACACCCTGCCCGGCCCGAACGCCGCCGCGGAGGCGGTGCGCCGGATCGCCGAGCGCGAGGTCGACCTCGTGGTCGGCACCCAGATCGTCGCCAAGGGCTGGCACTTCCCGGGCCTGACGCTGGTCGGCGTGGTCGACGCCGATCTCGGGCTCGGCGGCGGCGACCTGCGCGCGGCCGAGCGCACCGTGCAGCTGCTGCACCAGGTGGCCGGGCGGGCGGGGCGGGCGGAGGCGCCCGGCCGGGTGCTGCTGCAGACCTACAACCCGACCCACCCGGTGATGCAGGCGCTGGTCGCCGGCGACTTCGCCGACTTCATGCGCCGGGAGGCGGAGCAGCGCCGCCCCGGCTGGTGGCCGCCGTTCGGGCGCCTGGCCGCGCTGATCGTGAGCGCCGACACGCCCGACGCCGCCGACGCCGCCGCGGCGGCACTCGGCCGCACGGCACCCGGCGGCGACGGGCTGCAGGTGCTGGGGCCGGCGCCGGCGCCGCTCGCCATCCTGCGCGGCCGGCACCGCCGGCGCCTGCTGCTGCGGACCCGGCGCGAGATCGCGGTGCAGCCGATCCTGCGCGCCTGGCTCGGCCGGATGCCGCCGCTGCCGCGCTCGGTGCAGGTGGACGTCGACGTCGACCCGGTGTCGTTCCTGTGAGCCGATTCCTTGCATCCGGCCAACCAACCAGGTAGATAACTAGGCAGACGAGGATACGATCATGCAGACCGTGGGCGTCTTCGAGGCCAAGACACAGCTGACCGCGCTGCTCGACGAGGTCGAGGGCGGCGCCGAGATCCTGATTACCCGCCGCGGTAAGGCGATCGCGCGGCTGGTGCCGGCGGATGGCGTCCATGATCGTGCCAAGGCCCGGCGTGCGGTCGAGGGGCTGGGCCTGGCCAGTCGGGGCCTGACCCTGGGTGGCCTCGTCATCGCCGACCTGGTGCGCGAGGGTCGCCGCTGAGCCGCCAGGTCCCGAGGCCGCATCCTTGAGCTTCGTTCTCGACGCCTCGATCTCGCTCGCCTGGTGCTTCGAGGGCGAGCGGACGCCGCCGGTGCTGCGCCTGCTCGACCGCGTTGCCGATCAGGGCGCCGTGGCGCCGCAGCTTTGGCCGATCGAGGCCCTGAACGGGCTGCTCAGCGCCGAGCGCCGCGGCCGCATCACCGCCGCGGATCGCGATCGCCTGGCCGGCTTCCTGCAGGATCTGCCGATCGCGATCGACGACGAGACCACGCTGCGGTCCTGGACCGGCACCGCGCGTCTCGCCGTGCTGCACCGGCTCACCGCCTACGATGCCAGCTACCTGGAGGTGGCGTTGCGCAGGCACCTGCCGCTCGCGACCGCCGACGTCGCCCTGAGGGCTGCGGCGCGCGACGAGGGCGTCGAGCTGCTTTGAGCGTGCTGTGGTGCCAGGGGATGTTCGCCAGCGGCTCGACCTGGCTCTACAACGTGGCGCTGGCGGTGGCCGCCGAGCTCGACCCGCCCGCGCCGGTCCAGGGCCGCTTCGTGTTCCAGCCGGTCGACGCGCTCGGCCTCGCCGCCCCCGGCATCCGGCACGTGGTGAAGGCGCACCAGGCGCGGGGCGGCGTCGAGCGGATCGCGCCCACCGCGGACGCCATCCTGGTCACCGTGCGCGACCCGCGCGACGCGGTGGTCTCGCTGATGCGCCACCAGGGGTTCTCGTTCGCCCGCGCCCTGCTCAACGTGCGCCTGGCCGCCGAGGCCTGCCTGCTGCTGGGCCGGCTGCCGCAGGCGGTGACGCTGCAGTACGAGCGGGGCTTCATCGACGATCCGCGCACCGTCGACGGCATCGCCGGCCATCTCGGCGGCCGCATCGACCCCGACCACCGCGACCGGATCTTCCGCGAGACCCGCCGCCCGGCGATCGAGGCGCTGATCGCGCGCCTGGCGGAGCGGCCGACCACGATCCTCGACCAGGACGGCGACCTCTACGACCGCGCCTCGCACTGGCATCGCCACCATGCCGGCCGCGACGGCGTATCGGGCCGCTGGCGCCGGCTGCTCTATCCCGCCCAGATCCACGGCATCGAGACCTCGCTCGGCGACTGGATGGCGCTGTTCGGCTACCGGCAGGCCGACGCGAGCCTCGACCTGGACCCTGCCTGGGCAGCGATCGCCCGTACGAAGGTGAATGACCATGCCATTTGACAGGAAGGCCAGGGCTCTGCCCTGGACCCGCCAAGGGACGTCACGCGCCAGCGTGCTTCGCACGACGGCCCTTGGAACCCGATTCCTCAAGTCAAGGTTTCCAAAGGCGAGCCTCTGGCGGAGTCCAGGGGCAGAGCCCCTGGCCTTCCTCGGCCTCCTCCTGCTGGCCGCCGCCGCCCCGCTGCACCTGTTCACCGACGTCGCGGTGTCGCCGGACGGCGCGCGCGTGGCGGCGCTGGAGGCGGACCAGCCCGCCGACGAGGGCGTCGATCCCGCTTACGCGATCGTCATCCGCCCCACCGCCGGCCGGGTGCTGCCGGCGACGGTCGCCCTGCCCTGCCGCGGCCCGGAGTGCGTGCCCTCGTCGCTGGCCTGGTCGCCCGACGGCCGGCACCTCGCCTTCGCGCTGCGGCAGCCGAAGCAGACGCAGCGGTACGTGTTCCAGGCCAATGCCGACGGCACCGGCCTCACCCGCCTGCTCGCCTTCGATGGCACCCTCGGCGGCCTGCGCTACGGCCCCGACGGCACCCTGGCCCTGCTCGCCACCGCCGGCGCCCACAAGGAGCCCGGCGCCACCCAGGCCGCGGCCCGGCTCGCCGGCGAGATCGGCGTCAGCGAGGACGAGCAGCGCATCGCCACCGTCGCCGGCGGCACGCTGCGCTACCAGTCGCCGGCCGACCTCTACGTGTACGAGTACGACTGGCGCCCCGATCCGGCGCAGCCCGGCCACCTGCGCTTCGTCGGCACCGCGGCGCACGGCAACGGCGACGACAACTGGTGGATCGCCCGGATGTACGGCTTCGAGGCCGGCGCCGCGCGGCTGCTCTACACGCCGCCGCAGCGGCAGCAGCTGGCGGCGCCGACGGTCTCCCCGGACGGCCGCACGCTGGCCTTCATCGGCGGCATCATGAGCGATTTCGGCTCCACCGGCGGCGACGCCTGGCGCCTGGCGCTCGACCAGCCCGATCCGGCCAAGGCGACGCTGCAGAGCCTGACCCCCAACCTGCGCGCCAGCATCACCGCCCTGTCCTGGTCCTGCGGGCCCGCCGGCCGCACACCCGGCCTCACCGCGACGGCGCTCGCCGGCGCCGACGCCGAGCTGCTGGCGCTGGGCGGCGGCGCCGACCCGCAGCATCCGCTCTGGCGCGGCCAGGAGACGCTGTCGTCGCACCGCGGCGGCCTGTCCGTCGCCTGCGGCGGCGGCACCGTCGCCGCGATCCACCAGGACTTCACGCGGCCGCCCGAGCTCGAGGCCGGCGCGGTCGGGCAGTGGCACGACCTCACCCACGCCAATGCCGGCCAGCCTGCGGTCGCGGCCGTGGCGCAGAGCCTGACCTGGCATGACGACGGCTTCGACGTGCAGGGCTGGCTGCTCTCGCCCCGGACCGCGCCCACCGATTTGGGCGGGCCGCGCGGGCCGATGATCGTCTCGGTGCATGGCGGCCCATCGGCGGCGAACCGTCCGGCCTATCTCGGCGCGAACGGCTCGCCGCTGTTTCTGCTCGGGGCCGGCTACCGCGTGTTCCTGCCCAACCCGCGCGGCAGCTTCGGCCAGTCGGAGGCGTTCGTGCAGGCCAACGTGCGCGACTTCGGCCACGGCGACCTGCGCGACATCCTGGCCGGCATCGACGCGGCGGAACGCATCGCACCGGTCGACGACCACCGCCTCGGCATCACCGGCTACAGCTACGGCGGCTACATGACGATGTGGACGGTCACCCAGACCAACCGCTTCCGGGCCGCGGTCGCAGGTGCCGGCATTTCGGACTGGCTGTCGTACTACGGCGAGAACGGCATCGACGAGTGGCTGCTGCCGTTCTTCGGCGCCTCGGTCTACGACGACCCGCAGGTCTATGCCCGGTCCTCGCCGATCGACTACATCCGGCAGGTGCACACGCCGACCTTCGAGTATGTCGGCGACGCCGACGTCGAGTGCCCGATGCCGCAGACGCAGGAGTTCTACCACGCGCTGCACACGCTCGGCGTGCCGACCGAGTTCGTGGTCTATGCCGGCCAGGGCCACGGGCTGCGCGACCCCAAGGACTCCGCCGACGCCCGCCGCCGCACGCTCGCCTGGTTCGGGCGCTACCTCATGCCGGCGCAGCCTTGAGGCCAGGGGCTCTGCCCCTGGACCCCGCCAGAGGCGCGCCTCTGGACTCGACTCCTCGAAAATCGGGTTCCAAGGGCCGCGGCCCTTGGCGGGTCCAGGGCAGAGCCCTGGCCTTCCTTCCTACCCAAAGCACCCCATCGCCGCGTCGACCGCTTCGCCCGACGGCACCCGCACGCCCTCGGCGCGCAGCACCGCCTCCAGCGCGCCCAGCGTGACCAGCACGGCGTCGCGGCGGCAGTTGTAGCCCATGGTGCCGATGCGCCAGATCCGCCCGGCCAGCGGACCGAACGAGCTGCCGATCTCGATCTCGAACTCGGTGCGCAGGCGCGTGCGCACGCGCTCGCCGTCGATGCCGGCCGGGATCTCGATGCCGACGATGTTGGCCATCCGGTGCGCCTGGTCGCCGAACAGCGCGAGGCCCATCGCGCGCAGCCCGGTCGCCATCGCGGCGCCGGCGACGCGGTGCCGCGCGATCCGCGACGGGAGGCCCTCCTCCACGAGCAGCCGGGCGCACTCGCGGGCGCCGTAGAGCATGGTCGTGGCCTCGGTATGGTGGTTGAGCCGGCGCTCCGACCAGTAGTCCATGATCATCGCGAGATCGAAGTAGTTGGACGCGATCCGCCGTCCGCCGCCCGGCCGGTCGGCCCCCGAGGCGATCCCGCGCTCGACGTGCCGGCGGTCGCCGATGCGGGCGGCCGCGCGCTCGGAGATCGTGATCGGCGCCGACCCGGACGGGCCGCCCAGGCATTTCTGCAGGCCGGCGGTGACGATGTCGGCCCCCCACCCGTCGACCGGCACGTCCATGCCGCCCAGCGTCGCGGTGGCGTCGACGTAGAGCAGCGCGCCGTGGCGCGCGCAGATGCGGCCGATCTCGCCCATCGGCTGCGCCATCGTGGTGGAGGTGTCGCCAAAGACGGCGGCCACCACGCGCGGCCGCACCCGGGCCACCGCCGCCTCGACCGCAGCGGGCGCGATCACGCCGCCCCACTCGCCCTCGACCACGGCGACCTCGGCGCCGCAGCGCCCGGCGATCTCCTGCAGCAGCAGCCCGAAGCGGCCGGCGCTGAGCACCACCACAGGGTCGCCCGGCTCCAGCAGCGACACCAGCGCCGCCTCGATGCCGGCGCGCGCGGTGCCGTCCACCAGGAAGGTCCAGCGGTTGCGGGTCTGGAACACCAGGCGATACAGCGCCATGGTCTCGTTCATGCAGGCGGTCATCTCGGGATCGAACTGGCCCATCAGCTGCGCCGACATCGCCCGGAGCACGCGGGGATAGGCGTTGACCGGGCCCGGCCCCATCAGCAGACGCGGCGGCGGGTCGATCTCGCAGGACGCGGCGGCCGGGTCGGCGGTGGGTTCGGTCATGGGGGCTCGCGGCGGGGGTGTCCGTCCCTCTCTAGCCCGAAGTGGCGGCCGGCCGCCACGCGGACCGGATCTCCGGCCGGCCGACATGGGTTGTCGCGAGCGATATCCGTCGCGCTCCGGGGTCAGTCCGAAGAACGCGCCCCAGAACGGGCAGCGCCTCACTGGCCGAGCCGCGCTGCTGATCAGGACCAAGCTCGCTCAATCTCATTTCACCAGTCTCAGTTGTGTTGCAGGCATCTATTGCGATGACTCGACCGGTGAACACTCCTTCCATCTCGGCGTTTCCGGGCTCGATCTTGGGTCGCGCCTGTGTCGTAGAGCGCCGCGACAATGACTGGGTATTCGCCTTGGGCGATAATGCGATCGATGGGTGCGTCATCACGGCCGCATCCTGGTGGCGGCTCATCGGGCAAGGACGGATCATCCATGCCGTGAAGGACGACGGCCACCAGTTCGGTCTGCCGGCACCGGTCGACGTCATGCAGGAGACGAACCAGTTCCTTGATAACCGGGCAGTCACAGACGTCGTCATGGACCCGATCAGTTCCGATCTCACGCTAGCCCTTGAGGGCGACGTCAGGCTGCAGATCCTTGTCTCGTCGGGCGGATACGAAAGTTGGCAAGCTCACTTCAGGACGGACGGGCGTGACGTGACGGTCATAGCGGGGGGCGGAGGTCAGCTCTCGTTCGTAGGCACTCCAGCTGGATCGAGGCCGGCCGTGGTTCACGGACATGAACTGCCGTCCGGCCGGGCCGGCGGCTGAGCGTCCAGGCCCGACCGCGCCAACGTCCGGCGCCGAAACGTGTGGCGACGCCGCTCGGCGGGGCCTTCGATACCGTCAACGACCCAATCGCCTCATGACCATTGCGGTCGTGAAATCAAGCTGCCATGCTCCACGGCCTAGGCTCGCCGTGCCATTGGCTGCAACGCCGTCCCGGACAGCTCCCATGCCGACATCCGCCGGACCGTGCCGGATCGGTCTCATCGTCCTGGTTCTCGCCGCATCGCCCGCCGCGGCGCGCGAGCGGCCGGGCACGCCATCCCATGCCGCCATGACCCTCGCCGGCCCGGACCGGCTGCGGATGACGTGGATCAACACCCGAAGCGTCGGCCAGGACGGCGGCTTCACCGAGCGGACCTATTTCGACGTCGAGGGCCAGACCGACCCCAGCCGTCCGGAGTTCGGCGCCAACCCGATCCTCGGCCAGACCGTGACCTACGACATCGCCGGGCTGGCACCCGGGCGGCACTGCTTCCGGGCCTGGTCGCGCGAGAGCCCGAACGGCGTCAGGTCGGAGGTTCCGGGCGCCTGGGCCTGCGGCACCGTTCCCGGAGCGCAACGTCCGAGCCTGACCGGAACCAGCCCGCAGCCCGGCGCCGTCCTGTCGGACCAGCACGTCCTCGTCTGGGTCGCCCCGATCCTCTACTACCAGTCCCGGCAGCCCAGCAGCATCGACGAAGGCCAGTTCGACGACACCGGCCTCACCGAGCAGGGCGCCGGCGTGTTCCTGGTCACCGCCGCCTCGGCGAACTGCGGCTACCCCTGGCGGCGCGTCGTCTACCAGTACGGCGGCTGGCCCAACCTCGGCCCGGCCGGGTTCACGTCGGGCGACGCCGCCTACGGCCTGTGCTGGTATCCCCACGTCCCGACGCCCGCCGAGATGGTCGTTCCGCTCCCGCCCCACTCGACCGGTGCGGTCGGGGGCGGACGCTGCACGCCCGGCAGGACCTGTCCGTAGCCTCCATCCATCCGCTGCGCGGCGAGCCGCGGCTGGTCGAACCGTTCGCTCCCGCCGCGTCCGCGCCGTTGCGGTGGCTCCGGCTCGCGCCCAGACTGGGAACGACCGGCCTGGAGACCCCGCATGGACATCCCCTTCGTCGCCTTGCAGCCGCAGCCGGCCGCGCATCCCGATGCCGGCGCGGATGCGGCGAAGCTGGACCGGCTGGCCGAGATCGCGATCCGGGTCGGCCTGAACCTGGCGCACGGCCAGGAGCTGGTCATCACGGCGCCGCTCGACGCGGTGCCGCTGGTGCGGCGGCTGACCGAGCACGCCTACCGGGCCGGCGCCTCGCTGGTCACCACCTTCTACGCCGACGACGAGGCGCGGCTCGCACGGTTCCGGCACGCGCCCGACGACGCCTTCGACGTGGCCTCCGGCTGGCTGGCCGAAGGCATCGCCAACGCCTTCCGCGGCAATGCGGCGCGGCTCGCGGTCGCCGGCGAGGACCCGTCGCTGCTGGGCGGCCAGGACCCCGAGCGGGTGGCCCGGGCCAACCGCGCCAACGCGCGCGTCAACCGGCCGTCGCTCGAGCTGATCACCAACTTCGCCATCAACTGGACCATCCTGGCCTGCGCCACCCCCGCCTGGGCACGGACCGTGTTCCCGGACGATCCGCCCGAGCGCGCGGTGTCGCGGCTGTGGAAGGCGATCTTCGCCGCGTCCCGCATCGAGGGCGACGATCCGGTGGGCGACTGGGCGCGGCACAACGCGGTGCTGGCCGCGCGCGGCCGCACCCTCAACGAGCGACGCTACGGGGCGCTGCGCTTCACCGGCCCCGGCACCGACCTCACGGTCGGGCTGGCGGACGGCCACCTGTGGGCCGGCGGCGCCGAGCGGGCGGTGAACGGCATCGTCTGCAACCCCAACATCCCGACCGAGGAGGTGTTCACCACCCCGCACCGCCTGCGCGTCGAGGGCACGGTGCGCAGCACCAAGCCGCTCTCGTACCAGGGCACGCTGATCGAGGACATCGCGGTGCGGTTCGAGGGCGGCCGCATCGTCGACGCGCACGCCTCGCGCGGCGAGGGCGTGCTGGAGCGCGTGCTCGGCACCGACGAGGGCGCCGGCCGGCTCGGCGAGGTGGCGCTGGTGCCGCATTCCTCGCCGATCTCGCAGAGCGGCGTCCTGTTCCAGAACACGCTGTTCGACGAGAACGCGGCCAGCCACATCGCGCTGGGCCAGTCCTACGCCAAGTGCCTCCAGGGCGGCGCCGGCCAGGACGCCGATGCGCTGGCCGCGCGCGGCGCCAACACGAGCCTGATCCACATCGACTGGATGATCGGCTCCGGCACCATCGACGTCGACGGCATCGCTCAGGACGGCGCCCCCCAGCCGCTCATGCGCGGCGGAGAATGGTGCTGAGCGCCGCATCCGGCCGATCAGGCAGGACGTCCCCCCTGGACGCCGGTTCGCGTCGTCGTTCGACGACGCGCCGGTGATCGTGCCTAGTGGAGCAGCGAATGCTGCATGAAGGTTGCCAGCGTGGTGGCCTCCTGCCCGGGCAGGGTCAGCTGCAGGATCGAGGCGCCGGTGGACGCATGGACCGAGATCTGCAGGTCCTGGCCGGAGTTGACGACGCTGCTGCCCGGGTAGGAGCCGATATCACTCATCGAACCGTCCCAATGCGCCGCCGACAGGGCGGACCGTAGGTCGAACACGTCGCCGTTGCCCAGGACGTTGCCGCTGATCGACGCGGCGCCCGACGTGCCGAGCACGAACAGGTTGTTGCTGCCGGCATCGGTGACGACGGCGTTGTTCGCGACGCCGATGATCATGTCGTTTGTCACGAACGTCATGATCCCGGTTCCGGACACCGAGGGGATCGGCGCGGTGCCCGTGGCGACCGCGGCGGCGGCCGAGGGTGAGCCTGCGTCGACGATCACGGTCTCGGTGGCGGAAGGGGCGGACTGCTCCCCCGCCGCGTTCACCTGCGCGGCGCTGATCTGATACTTTCCGTCGGGAATTGCCTGATCCAGCGAAAAGCTCCAGTGCCCGTTCGCATCGGCGGTGGTCGATCCCGCGACCTGGGTGTATCCGTCGGCCGTGTAGCTGACGATGACCTGCGCATTCGGCGCGGCGAGGCCCTGCCCAACCGGGTGGGACTGATCGGTCACGACGGTGCCCGTGATCGAGGCGGCGCCGTTGGCAGAGGCGGCCGGCACCGCATAATCGATGCCGCCGGCCCAGAGCTGCTCGTTGTTCTCCGTGGTGGCCACGCCGTTCAGGGTGATGGCGTTGACGTACAGGTTGGTGTCCGTCGCGGCGGTGCCGGCCCAGATGTCGTCGAGGAAGTCGGCGGTCACGACGTGGGGGCCGCTTCCGAAGGAGCCGGTCAGCGTCACCGTCTGGCTCTGGCCGGCATCCTTCAGCGCGGTGACCCAGTTCGTCGTGCCGACCTGGCGGCCGTCCACGCTTACGGTGAACTGCGCCGGCTGTTGCCACCAGTCCGCCGATACGTCCAGCGTCAGGGTGTCGATCGCAAGGCCGACGGTCGGTGCCGTCGGCACGTGCGTGTCCACCACCAGCGTCTGCGCCGCCCAGGCAGCGGACGCCGTGCCGAGGCCGTCGGTCTGGATCGCGGTGATCTGATAGGTGCCGTCGGCCAGCGCCGCGGGCGCCAGGCTCCAGCTGCCGTCGGCGGTTACGGCGGCCGTGCCCAGCACGGTGTCCGATCCGCCCTGGACCGCCGTCACCGTCACCGCGTCGCCGGCCACTCCGGTGCCGCGCAGCGTCGGCGCCGAGGACGATGTGCCGAAGCTGGCGGAACCCGTCATGGTGACCTGCTGGGCAACCGGGGCCAGGTTGTACCAGACCTTGCCCGCCCAGAGCTGCTCGGTGTTCTCGGTGGTGGTCACGCCGTCGAGGGTGATGGCGTTGACGTAGAGGTTGTTGTCCTTGAGGACGCCGCCGTACATGTCGTTGAGGAAGTCCACCGAGACCACGTGCGCGCCGCTGCCGAAGCTGCCCGTGACGGCGACGTCCCGCGACTGGCCCAGGATGCGAAGTGCCGTGGCGGTATGGACGCCACCTGCCTGCACCCCATCCACGCTCACCGTGAACTGCACGTCCTCGGTCCACTTGTCCTCCGAGACGTTGATCAGCAGCGTCTGGAGACCCAGCTCGACGACCGGCGGGACAGGGGTCGGGGTCGCGACGTCGAGCACCGTGCTGGTGGCGATCGAGCCGTTCGCATCGGTCGCGGCGACGTCGATCGTGACCGCGCCGGAGATGCCGGCATCCGGCTGGAACGTGAGCGAGCGCAGGGTGGCCGTGATCTGCGCGGCCGTCCCCGTCAGGGCGATCTCCCGTTTCCCGTCGGCGACGCCGGCACCCGACGACAGCGTGCGGAGGCCGGTGGCGGAGAGCGAGATCGTCACCGATATGCTCTGGCCGCCCGTCGTGCCGAACAGGCTGACGCCCGCGAACGGCTTCACCGCGGACGAGACCTGCTCGGAAGGAGGCTGGCCCGTGATGATCATGTCGGCGGCCTTGTTGGTGCCGCCGACCTCCAGGCCGCTCTCGCTGTTGCTTGGCGTGAGGTGCAGGCCGCTCAGGTAGTTCGCTACCGAAACGAGGCTGTTGTCCGTGGGCGTGTCGAGCTGGTTGCCGGTCCCGTCCAGGTCGTAGTTCTCGACGATGAACTGGCTCGGCAGCGCGTTGTTCGCCTCTAGGTAGGCGACGAGCTTCTGCGTGTTGGCCAGGAGATCCGCATCCTGGTTGTTGGCCGGATCGTTGACGGCGCCCGGCGAGATGATGACCGAGCTGCGCAGGCCGTTGGCGGTGGCCCACCGGATCTGCTGGACCACGTTGGCCAAGAAGTTGGGGGCACGTATGAACGCGTAGTTCGGCGGCACGTCGAAGCTGAGGCCGCCGCTGTAGAGCGCCGCCTGCCGCAGCGTGGCATACCAGGGCGACGTCGCGAACGGGATGTCGAGGTCGGCGCTGTAGCCGGAGTCCGAGAAGACCGGCGCGACGTTCATGATGCCGGGCGTGCGGGCGTTGCTGACGTAGGCTTCCCAGGATTGGACGTCGTTGCTGGTCCAGGCGTATGCGACCGGGACGTTGACGTCCGCCCCCGCCGGGGAGAAGCCCTGGTCGGTGAACAGCGTGGTGTACTCGGCGAAGCTGTACGTCAGGAAGCCCGGCGACGTGGAGTAGGTGCCGTCGCTGTTGAGGTTGGTCTGGACCAGGCCGTCGTCCGCGGCGCTTGACCACACGTCGCCGCCCGTCATCGCGCTTGAAGATACGACCGACAGCGGCGATGCGGAGGCAAAGCCGCTGATCCCATCCGCTGCGATGTTGGCCGCCGTTCCAAGGGAGAGCGCCTCGACATGCAGCGTGTAGCTGGTGCCGGCGAGAAGGGCGTAGAAGTATTGTCCCTTCACCGGAGCGTAGGTGATGGGTGCGTCGTGCACGTTGTTGACGAGCTGGAAGGTGCTGCCGCTGCCGGCCGCGATCGTCGTCCCGATGTAGAGGAACTGCGTCTGGTCGGTCTGGTTGGCGACCGGGATGCTTGTCGTCGTCGGCATCGTTGCCAGCCGGACGCTCGCATCTTCGGGCGCGTGCGATCGCGTCGAGCCGCGGCGGATGCGGGATGCCCGCTCAGGCGCCCAGCAGGTCGAGGGTCCGTTCGACCACCATGCGCTCGTCATAGAGCGACAGCGCCCGCATCCGCCCGGCCTCGCCCAGCCGCCGCCGCAGCGCCGCGTCCGCCGCCAGGCGCCCGAGCGCCCGGGCCAGCGCCGGCGCGTCGTGCGGCGGCACCAGCAGCCCGGTCTCGCCCGGCACCACCTGCTCGCGCGGACCGCGGATGTCGGTCGCGACCACCGGCAGCGCGCACAGCATCGCCTCGATCACCGACATCGGCAGCCCCTCGAAATGGCTCGGCAGGGCGAAGATGTCGGAGGCCGCCAGCAGCGCCGCGACGTCGGTGCGGGTGCCCAGCCGGCGCAGTCGGGCGCCCAGCCGGTCCGGCCGCGCCGCCTCGGCGAACGCAGCCTCCAGCGTCTCGCCGTGGTCGGACGGCAGCCGGTCGCCGACCACCCAGAGCTCGGCCGCAGGCACGTCCGCCATCGCGGCGAGCAGCTCCGGATGGCCCTTGTGGCGCACCAGGCGCGACACGGTGATCACCACCACGCACGCCTCCGGCACGCCCAGCGCGGCCCGGACCCGCCGCCGCGCCGTCGGGTCCGGCCGGAACAGGTTCGGCCGGCGGCCGTTGCCGACGCCGACCGCGCCGCGGTGGATGCGCAGGCGGCGCGCGTCGGCGGCCTCCTCCTGCGAGACGGTGAAGTAGCGGTCGGTGACCCGGCCTGCGGCCCACTCCAGCAACAGCGCCGTGCCCCGGCGCACGCGCGAGCCCGGCTGGTTGAACAGGAACCCGTGGCAGGTGTAGGCAACCACCCGCACGCCGCAGAGCCGGGCGGCGAGGCGGGCCAGCACGCCGCTGATCGGCATGTGCGCGTGCACCAGGTCGGGCCGCTCGGCCCGGATCAGCCGCAGCAGCGCCAGGAAGGCGCGGCCCTGCGCCCACGGCGACAGGCTGCGCGCCATCGGCACGCTCACCACTCGAAACCCTTCGGCGCGCACCCCGCCCAGCAGCGGCCCGTCGGCGCAGGCCCCCACCACCTCGTGGCCGCGGCCGCGTAGGCCCCGCATCAGCGGCAGCAGGAAATGCTTGAGCGAGAAGTCGACGTTGGTGACCTCGAGGATCTTCATCCGGCGCCGGCGCGGCTCAGCCGTCCACCCGGCTCAGCGCCCAGCGCACGATCCGCGCCTCCGGCTTCGGGGCCCCGGTCTCGGCCCCCGGCTGGTCTCCGACGGAACGCTCGCCGGCCGGGCGCTCGGCCACCGCGACCACCAGCTGGGCGCTGCGGCGCGGCACATCGCCGCCGAGATAGATGCTCTCCTCGACGCCAAGCCGGCCGCTGTCGGCGCGCAGCCGCCAGACCGCGCCCGACGGCAGCGTCAGCAGCACCGAGCCGCCCTCCTCGTCCGCCGCCGTCGCGGCGGGTGCGGGCGCCGCCTCGCGCACGACCTTCAGGCCGGGATGCAGGTGGAAGCGGAGCGCGAACGCGCACGGCCGGGCGCTCGACAGCGTGTCCTCGCCGCGCACGTCCTCGCCGCCGTCGGCGATGTAGATGCGCCGATGGTGCACCGCACCGAAGCCCGGCGCATAGCCGTCGTGGCTGAGGTCGAGCCAGTGCGCGCCGGCCGCCTGCCGGTGGTCGACGGTGACGTGCGCCGGCCGCCGGGCGATGCCGCCGCCGCGCAGCTCGGACGAGCTGGTGTCGGACACCACCAGGGTCGAGTGCGCGGCGGTGGCCCGCAGCGCGTCGCGCCAGTCCGGCAGGATGCCGGCGCCGCAGTTCGTGATCAGCCGCTCGCGCCCGACCGACAGCTCGAACGACAGCGTGCCGGCATGCGCGTCGCCGTCGAAGCCCGGCGGCGGCGGCGGCCCGGCATCGACCAGCAGCAGGAGGCGACCGGACTGCACGCGCACGAAGCCGCCCTCGGGCATCTCGGCCGCGACGCTGCGGCCGCGCGTCGACTGGCCCAGCACGAGGTCGACATGCGCGGCGGCGCCCTCCTGGCTGCCGTTGAACAAGGCGAGCCCGCCGTCGCCGTGGCGCAGCGCCCGCAGCACCGGGCTCATGCGGTCGAGGGCGGCGGCCAGCGCCAGCGGCTGCGCGATCTGGCCCAGCTGCATGAGCGAGCGCATCTCGGCCAGCTCCCGCAGCGCCGCGAGCTGGGCCGCCGGCGCCCGCTCGGCGTGGCTGCCGTCGGCCAGCACCTGGCGGCCGATCTCGGCGCCGAGATGGCGCATGACGCGGCTGAGGAAGCCTGCCTGCTCCGGCATCGCCACCGCGCAGGCGAGCAGGCCCTTGAGGCTGGTCAGCGCCCGGTGGTCGTGGACGGGGGTCGGGATCGCCGCCGCCAGCAGCCGCCCCTCGGTCAGCAGGCGCGACATCAGGCGCTGGCGGTGGCCGTCGTCGGCGGAGGCGGCGAAGAAGTCGTAATGGGCGAGCCAGGCGGCGACCCGGCCCGCCGCCACGTGCGGCGCGCGCGCCAGCGGATCGGCCGGGGGCCGCGCCAGCCAGTCCGACACCAGGGCGCGGGCCCGCAGCCGGGCCGCATCGGTGCCGAGGGCGCGCAGGTCGCGCAGCCAGCCGAAGCCGTGTGCCTGCGCGCGCAGCAGCGGCGGCACCGCGGGATCGATCCACGGCCCCGGGGCGCGTCCCGGCAGCAGCGGGGCGACGGCGCCGCCGAACAGCAGCTCGCCCTTCATCAGCCGGGCGCCGCGCCCGGTGTCGCCCGGCCAGAGGTCGCGGACCCCGACCGACGGCGCGTCCGGCACCCGGGCGCCGGCGAGCCCCGGCAGCCGCGCCAGCGACATCCGGGCGTCGCGGGTCCAGTCCCGCACGCTCATCGGCCCCACGCGCCCGTCAACGAAGCGGCGCCGCCGCGCGCAGGCCCTCGATCGCGGCGCCGTAATCGGGCTGGCCGAACACCGCCGTGCCGGCGACCAGCGTGTCGGCGCCGGCGCCGATGCACAGGGCGGCGGCGCGGGCGTCGATGCCGCCGTCGACGATGATCGGCAGGTGCCGCCCGGTGGCATCCGCCAGGCGCCGCAGCCGCGCGATCTTGTCAAGCTGGCTCGGCAGGAAGTCCTGGCCGCCGAAGCCGGGATTGACGGTCATCACCAGGATCATGTCGGCGAGGTCGAGCACCGGCGCCACCGCCTCCGCCGGCGTCGCTGGGTTGAGCGCGATGCCGGCCCGCACGCCGAGCGACTTCACCACCTGCAGCGACCGGTGGGTGTTGGGGCCGGCCTCGACATGGAGGTGGATGTGGTCGGCGCCGGCTTCGGCGAAGGCGGACAGGAACGGATCGACCGGCGCGATCATCAGGTGCACGTCGAACGGCAGGCGCGTGCGCGGCCGCAGCGCCTTGATCAGGGACGGACCGAACGACAGGTTGGGCACGAAATGCCCGTCCATCACGTCGAGGTGCAGCCAGTCGGCGCCGGCCGCCTCGACCGCTTCGACCTCGGCGGCGAGGCGGCCGAAATCGGCCGCAAGCAGGCTGGGCGCCACGATCGGGCGGCGCGATGGATCGGTCTCGGGCATGCACCGGGTTGTAGCAGCAACCACCGCGGCGGAGGCAAGCGCATGGCCAAAGGTGGGCCGGAAGCCGTCAGGCGCGCTCGAAGCGCGCGGCGAAGTGGCCGTCGAGGCCGCCCAGCTCCGGCCACAGCCCGGGATGGGTGCGCAGCCAGCCTTCCGGGGTCAGCGCCTCCGGCAGGGCGGCGAGCTCGCCGGCGGTGAACGGCAGCGGGCGCAGCCCGAAGCGGACGGCGCCGGCGGCGCGTCGCTCGCCCTCGTCGGGCTGCAGCGAGCAGACCGCATAGACCAGCCGTCCGCCCGGACGCAGCATCCGCGCCGCCGCCGCCAGCAGCCGGTCCTGCCCCTCCGCCAGCGCCGGCACGTCGGAGGCCCGCTTCAGCCGCAGCACGTCGGGATGGCGGCGCGCGGTGCCGGTGGCGCTGCACGGCGCGTCGAGCAGGATCGCGTCCAGCGGCGACGGCGGGGTCCAGGCGGTGGCGTCGGCCTCGATCAGCTCGGCGGGCAGGCGCAGCCGGTCCAGGTTCTGCCGCAGCCGGCGCATCCGCGCGGCGTCGCGTTCGACGGCCAGCACGGCGGCCCCGGCCGACGCGAGCTGCGCGGTCTTGCCGCCCGGCGCCGCGCAGAGGTCGGCGACGCGCTCGCCCGGACGTGCTGCCAGCAGTCGCGCCGGCAGCGCCGCGGCGGCGTCCTGCACCCAGAAGCCGCCCTCCGCGTAGCCGGGCAGCTCGGCCACGCGGGTTCCGGCCGGCAGCCGGACCGAGCCGGTCGGCAGCAGCAGACCGCCGTCCGGGACCGCCGTGCCCGGCGCCAGCGTGAGATCGAGCGGCGCCTCGCGGCCCAGCCCCTCGGCGATCGCGCGGGCACTGCCGCCCCAGGACGACCAGAGCCAGGCGGGGACGTCCAGCCTGGCGGCGTCGAGCCCGTCCGGCGCGCCGGCGCCGGCGGCCGCCACCCGGCGCAGCACGGCGTTCACCAGCCCGGCGAACGGCGCCAGCCCCTGCGCGCGCACCAGCGACACCACGGTGCCGACCGCCGCATGCGGCGGCGTGTCGAGGAACAGCAGCTGGGCCGCGCCCATCATCAGTGCCAGGCGCACCCGCGGCGGCGGCGCCCGGGCCAGGAACGGCTCCAGCACCGCGTCGAGCGTGCCCATGCGGCGCAGCACGGCGGCGGCCAGGCGGTGCGCCGCCGCCCGGTCCCGCGGCGATGCCGGGCTCCCGGCCGGATCGGCGGCATCGAGCGCCTCCTCGAACGGACGGCGGCGCTCGGTCACCGCGACCAGCACCGCGAAGGCGATCGCGCGGGTCGGATCGGGATCGGCGCGGGGGCTTAAGGGCTTGTTCATGCGTCCTGGGAGAGAATGCCGGCATCAGAGATGGCATCGGGCCGGACGGCGGACCAGGGCGCGATCCCGGCGGCATTCCGGCAGCCGGTCTTGGCAGGGAGGCGCCGCGTGGGCCACGAGACGACGCTGGGACGGCCGAACGGCGCGCGCGCGGCCGCCCTGGCGGCGGGAGTGCACCTGCCGTTCACGGCGCCGCTGCTCGCCGGCACCCGCAGCCGCCTGCGCGGCGGCACCATCGACTTCATCCTGCCCAACCCGTCGGGCGGCCGCGGCGCCTATGTCGCGATCTGGAGCATGGTCGCGGACCTGGCCGGGCCGACGGTGCACGACACGGTGCTGTCGCGACGGCTGGGCTCGCTGCCGTCGCTGACGCCCGTCGCCGTGCGCGGCCTGGCGCGGATGGTCGCGGCGGAGGGCTATGCCGGCCGCGCGGCGACGCTCGCGGCGACGCGGGCGCAGGCCGCCATCGACGCCGAGGCGCTGCGGCTGTGGGCGATGCTGCTGATGGCGCTGATCCGGAGTTCAACGATCCCGGCCGGCGAGCACGCGATGGCGCTGGCCAGCCTGGGCTCTGCCGGGCCCGACCGGATCACCGATGGGTTCACCGCGCTGTCGCGGCGGCTGGAGTGGGACGGGGCGCTTCTGGCGGAAGCGCTGCGGCAGGTCTCCATCGCGTTCGTCCCGATCGTCGCGAACGGCCGGATGCGGCGGCTGCTGCCCCTGCTCGGCAGCCTGCACGCGGCGCTGGTCGCCGGGCAACGGCAGCAGGCGGGCACCCCGGATCGGGCGGCGACGATGCTGACCCGGACCATCGGGGTCGTCGGGCACCGCCTGCAGCAGGCCGAACGTCTGCTCGCGGTCGCGGCGGCGGCGCTGGAGGAGCCGCCGGCGCTGCTGGAGCGGTGGCGGCTCGATCCGGTGATGGCGCTGGCCCCGGTGGCGGCGCTGGAGGAGCTGCTGGATGGGTGGGACCGCATCTGCCTGCTCTGGCAGGATGCGGCGACCCCGTCGGCGCGGATCGAGGTGCTGCCGGAGATCGCGCTGCTGGCGCGGCTCGCGGCCGAGAACGACCTGGTCCCGGCACCGGAACCGGCCGGCCGGCCGGCCCCTGGCGCCGCGGTGCCCGGCCGGCCGCCAGGCGATCGACCCCCCTCCGACCCGCCGGCGGACGGCCATCGCCCGCCCGCGTCGG
Source organism: uncultured Acetobacteraceae bacterium (assembly GCA_964247725.1). Classification (GTDB taxonomy): domain Bacteria; phylum Pseudomonadota; class Alphaproteobacteria; order Acetobacterales; family Acetobacteraceae; genus Lichenicola. The sequence goes on from CAXTVM010000025.1 coordinate 26,999, forward strand.
GCGACGCCGCCACGCCCCGCGAGATCCCGACCGCGGCGATGGTCGAGCGCAACGAGCGGATCCGGGCGCTGGAGCTCGGGCTGGAGGGCGGCAATGGCTGACGCCAACCTATCGGCGCTGGCGCGGTCGGGCCCGGCGGTCAGGGCCCTGTCCGCGGAGCTCCTGCACGCGAGCGACGCCAAGATCCTCAAGGTCGTGCAGATGATCGACATGCTGCCCGACCGGGGCGAGACCGATCAGCTGGTGGCGCCGGTGCGCAGCCGGCTGGCGGCGTTGCGCCCGGCGCGGCGGATGACGCGGACGCGCCTGCTGTTCACGCCGCTCGATCCGGTGGTGGTGGGGGCGGCCGGGTGGCAGCCCGGCGACCTCACGATCCCGCGCTCGATCATGCAGCCGCTCGCCGGCCTGCTGCTGCCGATGATCCCGGGCGCGCTGCCGCCCGACATGGACGATGCCGACGACGCGGCGCTGACCCGGGCCGGGGCGCCGCTCTGGGCGGCGGCCGCGGATCATCTGGCGGCACTGGAGCTGCCGCACGACTGGACGACGCCCGATTGGCAGAAGACGCACGGGCTGACCGCCCCGGTGGTGGTCCAGCTCGCCGCGGCGCTGCAGCTGGTGCTGCGCCATGCCGTCGTCGTGCACGGCCTGCCGCTTCTCACCGAGCCGCGCCGCGAGCAGGCGCTGGCCGCACTGCTGTCGGACGCTGCCGAGGCAGGGCCGCTCGGCTGGGGCATCATGCTGGCCCTGCTGCTCGATGGCACGGCACCCGATCAGGTGGTGCGGTCGGCGATCGCGATCGCGCGCCGCCACCGGTCCGCCGCGACGCTGCTGGCCGGCATCGACCAGGCGACCTCCGACACGCTCGGCCGCATGGAGGACGCCATCGCGGCGTCGGCGCCGAGCGACCTGCTCGACGCCGGCGGGCTGCCGGCGCGGGTGGCGCTGATCGGCCGGATCGAGCGCTTCCGCCGGCTCGAGCTGCGGCCGGCGCCCGAGCAGCGCCGGCTGGGCCGCCTGCGTCAGGCAGTGTCCGCGGCCAACCGGCTGGTGTTCGAGACCACGCTTGGGATCAGGCTGCCGGCGCCGGCGCCGGCGACGGCGCCTCTCGGCGCGGATGCGGTGAGCAAGATGGAAACCAATGCCCGGCAGCTGCGCCGGTTCGCGCTCGCGGCCGGCCGCCTCGGCGAGAACGACGACTACGCCCGGATGCTGGAGGAGGCGGCGATGCGTTACCTGGACGCCGGCATGGCCGCCGGCCTGCTGACCGCGGATTGCCTGCGGCTGACCGAGCTGCTCGTCGGCAGCGAGCGCGCCGTCGAGATCATGGACCGGCGCTGAGACGCCGCGACCGCCGGCGGCGTTCGGGGAATGTTCACACATCCGCGATATCCTGGCCGCACCGATCCCCGTGGCATGATGCCCCGGTCGAGCCAGGAGGCGCGTCGTCGATGGGTGCAGTGCAGGCGGTCCGCCCTCGCGATCGGTTCGCCGTGAGCAGGACCGTGCCGATGTCGCCGCCGCCGTCCGGCACCCCGTCCGGCTCCTCATCCGGCGCCACCTCCTGGAGCACCGCCACGATGCCGATGCGGCGCCCCGATGGCGGCGCCGACGACGGCGTGCACCTGCCGTTCCTGGCGCCGATGCTGTGCGGCGTCCGGGTGCGCGGGACCCGCCGCGGCCTGGAGTTCGTCCTGCCCAACCCGTCCGGCGGGCGCGGCGTCTACGTCGCCGCCTGGAGCGTCGTGACCGGGTTCGCCGCACCCTGCCTGCACGATACCCTGCTGGTGGGGCGGCTGTCCGGCCACGGCAGCATCGGCCCGGCGGACGTCCGCCACGCGGGCTGGGCGGTGGCGCGCGACGGCTATGCCGGGCTCGCGGCCGCAGACGCGGCGCTGCAGGCGGAGGCGGCGCTGGAGTCCGCATCGCTCCGCCTCCGCGCGCAGTGCCTGATGGCGCTGGCGCGGCGCGGCGGCTTCCACGGCGCCGGGGCGGCGGCGAGCTGCCTTGCCCGCGACGGCTTCAACCTGCTGGCCGGCCGGCTCGGCTGGCGCGGCCCGCAGCTCGCGGACGCGCTGCAGGCGCTGTCGGTGCGTTACGCCTCGGTCGCGGTCGGCGGCAGCGGCCCGGTGTCGGCGCGCACCGCCGCCGGCGGTGGCCGGTGGAGGCGGATGCTGGGCCTGGTGCAGCGGCTGCGGCTGTCGATGGCGGAGGAGCAGTTCAGCCGGCACGGCCTCGACGCCCTGCTGCTCGCCCGGGTGATGGCCGCCGCGGATCGCTGCATCGACGAGGCTGAACGGCTGCTGCCGGAGATGGACGCGCTGCTGGCCGACCCGCTGCCGCTGCTGGAGGCCTGCCGCGATGGCGGTCGCGGCGGCGCCGGCTGGCTGGAGGCGCTGGAGGCGGCGTTCGACGGCTGGGACCGCATCGGCCTGCTCTGGTTCGACGCCGCGACGCCGCAGGCGCGCCTGGCGCTGATCCCGGAACTGGCGGCACTGGCCCGGGCCACCGGCAGCGGCGACGGCTGGTCCGCTCCCGGCCGGCAGGGGGACGCGGGCGAGATGGAGATCGGGCCCGGACCCGAGCTGCAGCGCCTTCTGATCGAGCGGAACGAGCGCATCCGGACCCGGGAGCTGCTGATCGAGGTCGAGGCGGCACCGCAGGACCCTGCCCCCCGCCATCGCGCCGAGCACGCCGCCGGCGCTTGACCCCCACGACGGGACGCGGGAGCGTGCCGGCGATGAGTTCCCCCGCCGCAGCGCCCGCCGCAGCATCCGGCATCGCGGCCGCGATCGCCGCCATCCGCGCCCGCGTCGCGCACGCGGCCCGGCAGGCCGGACGCGATCCCGCGGCGATCGGCCTGGTGGCGGTGTCCAAGACCAACCCGGCCTCCGCCGTGGCGGCCGCGCTGGCCGCCGGACAGGAACGGTTCGGCGAGAACAGGGTGCAGGAGGCGACGGGCAAGTTCCCGGCGCTGCGGTTGCTCCACCCCGCACTGCGGCTGCACCTGATCGGCCCGCTGCAGACCAACAAGGCGGCCGACGCGGTCGGTCTTGCCGACGTGATCGAGACGCTGGACCGGGAGCGGCTGGCCGACGCGCTGGATGCGGCGGCGCAGAAGGCCGGCCGCATGCCGGCGCTGCTGATCCAGGTCAATGTCGGCGACGAGCCGCAGAAGGCCGGGGTGGCGCCGGCGGCGGCGGATGCCTTCATCGGCGCCTGCCGCCGGCGGTTCGGGACCGCCGTGACCGGGCTGATGGCGATCCCGCCCGCCGGCCGCGACCCCGGGCCGTTCTTCCTGCGGCTGGCCGGGCTGGCGGCGGCGCACGGGCTGGCCGAGCTGTCGATGGGCATGTCGGGCGACTTCGAGCAGGCGATCGCGGCGGGCGCCACCTCGGTGCGGGTCGGCAGCGCCATCTTCGGCAGCCGGCCGCTCCCGGGCCCGGCCTGCGTCCCGCTTGCGTCGCCGGCGAGCTAGGTCGTATGGGGCTGCGTGCCGGCGCCGGCCGACGGCGCCGCCTGCGGAGCGTTCGGGGATGAGTGAGGTCGCCGGCCTATCTGGCGCAGGCCTGCCCGGATCGCACGCAGCGGGCCCCGGCGGGCTGTCCGAGCCGGCCCCCGGCAGCGGCTACGGCGCGACGCTGCGCCACCGCAGCGTGTCCGCCGGCTCGCTGCTGGCGGTGCTCGGCGTCGTCTACGGCGACATCGGCACCAGCCCGCTCTACGCGCTGAAGTCCACCATCCAGATCATCGGCACCGGCATCAGGGCCGGGGAGGTGCTCGGCATCGAGAGCCTGATCTTCTGGTCGCTGATCCTGGTCGTCACGGTGAAGTACGTGATGCTGATCATGCGCGCCGACAACAACGGCGAGGGCGGCATCCTGTCGCTGAGCGCGCTGGCGCAGCGCGTCGCCACCGGACGGCTGCGCACGGCGCTGGCCTTCGTCGGCATCGTCGGCGCCTGCCTGTTCTTCGGCGACGGCACCATCACGCCGGCGATCTCGGTGCTGTCCGCGGTGGAGGGGCTCGAGGTCAGCATTCCCGGCACGTCCGGGATCGTGCTGCCGATCGCCGTCGTGGTGATCGTGGCGCTGTTCAGCATGCAATGGCGCGGCACCGGCAATGTCGGCCGCATCTTCGGGCCGGTGATGCTGGTCTGGTTCGGGGCGATCGGCGCCTTCGGGGCGATCGAGGTGGTGCGCAACCCGTTCGTGCTGACGGCGCTGCTGCCGACGCACGCGGCGACCTTCATCTGGCATCACGGCTGGCTGGCGTTCATCGCGCTGGGCGCCGTGGTGCTGGCCGTCACCGGCGCCGAGGCGCTGTATGCCGACATGGGACATTTCGGGCCGAAGCCGATCCGGCTCGCCTGGCTGTTCTGCGTGCTGCCGTGCCTGGTGCTCAACTACATGGGCCAGGGCGCCCTGATCATCCGCCATCCGGAGGCCATGCAGAACCCGTTCTACCTGCTGGTACCGCACGCGCTGCGGCTGCCGATGGTGGTGCTGGCGACCGCCGCCAGCGTGATCGCCAGCCAGGCGGTGATCACCGGCGCCTACTCGATGGCGCGGCAGACGATCCAGCTCGGCTACCTGCCGCGCATGCGCGTGCTGCACACCAACGCCGACGAGGAGGGCCAGATCTACGTGCCGCAGATCAACCGCGCCCTGATGGTCGGCGTGCTGCTGCTGGTGCTGGCGTTCCGCACCTCCGACAACCTGGCGACCGCCTACGGCATCGCCGTCACCAGCACCTTCGCCTGCACCAGCGTGCTGGCGATGGTGGTGTTCCGGCGCATCTACGGCTGGTCGCGGCTGGCCTCGGTCACGGTGTTCGGCGGCTTCTTCGCGATCGACTTCGTGTTCTTCGCCGCCAACGCGCTCAAGATCCCGCAGGGCGGCTGGGTGCCGGTGCTGCTCGGCATCATCCTCACCACGCTGATGACCACCTGGAAGACCGGCCGCAACCTGATCCTGTCGCGCTGGCGGCAGGACAGCCTGCCGCTGGCGTCGTTCCTGGCCCGGCTGCCGCAGTCACGCACGCTGCGGGTGCCGGGCACCGCCATCTTCCTGACCTCGAACGCCGAGGTCGTGCCGGCCTGCCTGCTGCACAACCTCAAGCACAACAAGGTCCTGCACGAGCGGGTGCTGTTCGTCACGCTGCAGAACCTGGACCAGCCGGAGGCCGATCCGGGCGGCCGCATGCTGGTCGAGCAGCTGGCCCCCGCCATCCACCGGGTGACGCTGCGCTACGGCTTCATGGAGAGCCCGAACCTGCCGCGGGCGCTGGAGGAGCTGCACGCGCACGGGGTCGCGTTCGACCCGATGCAGGCGTCCTACTTCGTCAACCGCGAGGTGCTGGTGCGGGGCGTCGTGCCGAAGATGTCGATCTGGCGGATCTCGTTGTTCCTGCTGATGGCGCGCAACGCCGTGCCCGCGTTCGAATTCTTCCGCATCCCCTCGGACCGCGTCGTCGAGCTCGGCGTCCGCGTTGCCATCTGACGGGTCGGCGGGTCCAGGGCGGGGCCCTGGCCTTGCCCTGTACGTCCACTGGCCGTTCTGCCTGGCCAAGTGCCCCTACTGCGACTTCAACAGCCACGTCCGCGAGACCCTGCCGCAGGCCCGCTTCGCCGCCGCGCTCCGCCGCGAGCTGGCGACCGAGGCCGCCCGCCTGGGCTCCTGCACGCTCACCTCGATCTTCTTCGGCGGCGGCACGCCGAGCCTGATGGAGCCGGACACGGTAGCCGGCCTGATCACCGACGCACGCCGCCTGTTCCACCCCGCCGACGACCTCGAGGTCACGCTCGAGGCCAATCCCACCAGCGTCGAGACCGGCCGCCTGCGCGGGTTCCGCGACGCCGGCGTCAACCGGGTGTCGCTCGGCGTGCAGAGCCTGGACGACGCGGCGCTGCGCGGCCTCGGCCGGGGGCACTCGGCGGCGCAGGCGATGACCGCCCTGGAGGCGGCGCGCGCGATCTTCCCGCGGATCTCGTTCGACCTGATCTATGCCCGCCCGGGACAGGGGCTGGCGGAGTGGCGCGCCGAGCTCGACCGCGCCCTGGCGCTCGGCCCCGACCACCTGTCGCTCTACCAGCTCACGATCGAGCCGGGCACGCGGTTCGAGGCGCTGCACCGGCAGGGTCTGCTGGCGATGCCGGAGCCGGAGCTGGGGGCGGCGCTCTACGAGGAGACCGGCAGGATCGCGGCGGGCCACGGCCTGCTGGCCTACGAGGTGTCCAACTACGCCCGGCCGGGCTCGGAGAGCCGCCACAACCTCGCCTACTGGCGCTACGGCGACTACGCCGGGATCGGCCCCGGCGCGCACGGCCGGCGGTCGTCGCCATCCGCCGACGGCCCGCCGGCGATCTTCGCGACCCGGCGGCACCGCGCGCCGGAGCCGTGGGCGGACCGGGTGGAGCGGCAGGGGCACGGGCTGGTGGACGACGTGCGCCTGGTGGCGCCGGAGCCGGCGCGCGAGATGCTGCTGATGGGGCTGCGGCTGTCGGAGGGGATCGAGGCCGTCCGCTTCGCCGCCCGCACCGGCACGGCGCTGGAGGACGCGCTGGAGCCCGAGATCCTGCAGGCGGCGATCGAGGCCGACTACCTGAGCTGGCGCGACGGCCGCCTCGCCGCCACCCCGGAGGGCCGCCTGCGCCTGGAGGCGCTGCTGCCGGCGCTGGTGCGCTAGAGCATGATCCGTGAGCCTCAAGCGATCGGATCATGCTCCAGGCGCCGGTC
>CAXTVM010000025.1:33835-44517 GCA_964247725.1 uncultured Acetobacteraceae bacterium
GCTAGAGCATGATCCGTGAGCCTCAAGCGATCGGATCATGCTCCAGGCGCCGGTCGGCACCCGTCGGCTCGTTCCGGACTCGCGGAACCGCCGCCAGCACCCTATCTTTCCCGATCAGGACCGGAAGCCGGATGGCGACGATGGACAGCACGACCGACCTCGCCTTCCCGCTGCAGGGCGCTCCGGCGCTCAAGCTGGGGGCGCCGACCCTGGGCGCGGTCGACCTCGGCGCGCTGTGGCGGCAGCTGGTGGCGGAGGCCGCCTGCTGCGGCGACCCGATCATGGGACGGCTGCTGCGCAGCTCGATCCACGCCCATCCGAACTTCACGGCGGCCCTGGCCGGGCTGATCGGACGCAAGCTCGCGGACCTGACGGTGCCGGCCGAGGCGCTGGCCGAGATGGCGGCGCTGGTGCACGCCGACGAGCCGGACATCGTCGCCGCCGCCGCGTCCGACCTGGTGGCGATCCGCGAGCGCGATCCGGCCTGTCCCGACCTAGTCACGCCGTTCCTGTACTTCAAAGGCTTCCAGGCGCTGCAGATCTACCGGGTCGCGCACCACCTGTGGCGGGACGGGCGGCGCCACCTGGCCCAGCACCTGCAGAGCCGCTGCTCGGAGATCTTCGGCCTGGACATCCATCCGGCGGCCCAGATCGGGCGGCGTGTGCTGATCGACCACGGCACCGGCATCGTCATCGGCGAGACCGTGGTGCTGGAGGACGACGTGTCGATGCTGCAGGGAGTGACGCTCGGCGGCACCGGCAAGAACGTCGGCGACCGCCACCCGAAGATCCGTCGCGGCGTGCTGCTGGGGGCCGGCTGCACCGTGCTCGGCAACATCGAGATCGGCGAGGGCGCCAAGGTCGGCGCCGGCAGCATCGTGCTGGAGGCGGTGCTGCCCTACACCACGGTGGTCGGCAACCCGGCGCGCCTGGTCGGCACCCGGCATTCGCGGATGCCGGCGCTGACCATGGACCAGACGCTGCCGCCGCTCGACTACATCATCTGAGCGGGCGCGCCGCCGGCGCCGGTCCGCCCAGCGCCCGCTGCAGGCGCGGGCGGAGGTGCAGGAACCGCCCATATGCCCGCTCCAGCAGCGCCAGCACCGCCGGGCGCCGCGCCAGCAGCCCGAGCGGCCGCAGGACCGGGATCGCCCGCCACATCGCCGCGAAGGCGGCGGCGCCGGACAGCACGACGCCGTCCTCGCGGGCATGGAAGCGGGCCAGCAGCGCCGCGCGGTCGGCCGGGCAACCGGCGCCGGGATCGCCCGCATCGACGAAGTCGATCCGGCGCCTGCGGTCGAGGCGGCGCATCAGCGCGATCTCGCGCCGGCACAGGGGGCAGGAACCGTCATACCAGACCACGAGTTCGACCATGGTGCTGAGATCGCGTCGCGCGCGCGCCTGACAAGAGAGACAAGAGACCTGACACGGGAGACGGCATGAAGTTCGCGGTGATCGGCGCCGGACTGGCGGGGCTGACCTGCGCCGCCGCCCTGCGCCAGGACGGCCACGAGGTGGCAGCGTTCGACAAGGGGCGCGGCGCCGGCGGACGGATGGCCTCGCGCCGGGTGCCGACCGCGGCCGGCGAGGTCCGCTTCGACCATGGCGCGCAATACATGACCGCGCGCGACCCGTCCTTCCGCGCGCAGGTCGAGGAATGGGCGTCGTACGGGCTGGCGGCGCGCTGGCCGGAGGCGGGCGCGGAGGCCTGGGTGGGCGTGCCTACGATGAACGCGCCGCTGCGGAAGCTGGCGGCCGGGCTCGGCGTCCGCTGGTTGACGCGGGTCGACGCCGTCGCGATGGAGGGCGCCGGCTGGCGGCTGACCGGCGACGGGCTCGACGAGGGGAGTTTTGACGGCGTGGTGGTCGCCGTCCCGGCTGAGCAGGCGGCGGCGCTGCTGGCGCCGGTGGCGCCCGACCTGGCGCGGCGGGCGGCCGAGACCCCGTCCGAACCGTGCTGGACCCTGATGGCGGCGTTCGCGGACCGGCTGCCGCTCGGCGACGACGTGCTCCGGCACCGCGGCGCGATCGACTGGGCGGCGCGCAACCCGGCCAGGCCCGGACGCGGCGGACCGGAGGCCTGGGTGGTGCATGCGACGTCGGACTGGTCGCGCGAGCACCTGGAGGACGCGCCAGACCGGGTGCTGGCGGCGATGACGGCGATGCTGGCGGCGCAGGCGGGCGGCCCGCCGGCGCGGACGCTGTCGGCTGCGGTGCACCGCTGGCGCTACGCGCGGTCGGGCGGGAGTCGTGAGGGCAGTGGGGGCGACGGCATGCTGTGGGACCGGGCACGCCGGGTCGGCGCCTGCGGCGACTGGCTGCTGGGGCCGCGGGTCGAGTCCGCGTTCCTGTCCGGCCGGCGGCTGGCCGCCGCGATCGGGGCGTGAGCCGCCGATGCCGCGCGGCGTCGCGAAGTCGGACCTGCCCAGCAAGACCTGCGCCCGCTGCGGCCGGCCGTTCAGCTGGCGCCGCAAGTGGGCGCGGGATTGGGAGCAGGTGCGCTACTGCTCGGACGCCTGCCGGACCGGGCGCGCGCCCGCCGCCGTGCCACCGCCGCCGCGGACCAGCTCGTAGAGGGCGACCGCGGCGGCGTTCGACACGTTGAGGCTTTCGGTGCCGCCCGGCATCGCCAGGCCGGCGATCTCGTCGCAGGTCTCGCGGGTCAGGCGCCGCAGCCCCTCGCCTTCGGCGCCCAGCACCAGAGCCACCCGGCGCTGCCGGAACGCCGCACCATCCAGCGTGCCGCCGCCGGCATCGAGCCCGACCACCCAGAGCCCGGCCGCCTTCAGCGCCACCAGCGTGCGGGCGAGGTTGACCGCGCGCATCAGCGGTACGGTCTCGAGCGCGCCGGAGGCGGCCTTGGCCAGGGTTCCGGTCTCCTCCGGGGCGTTGCGGTCCTGGACGATCACCGCGGCCACGCCGAAGGCGGCGGCGGAGCGCAGGATGGCGCCGACGTTGCGCGGATCGGTCACCTGGTCCAGCACCAGCAGCGGGCCCGGCCGCTGCAGCACCTGGTCCAGCGGCGGGATGGCGAGCGGGTCGGCCAGCAGGGCGATGCCCTGATGCACGGCGTCGCGGCCGAGCAGCGCGTCGAGGCGCGCGCGGTCGCTGCGCTCGGCTCCCAGCGGCATGGTGGCCGGCAGCCGGCCGGCGAGCCCGGCCTCGGCCTCCTCGGTGAGCAGCAGGCGGCGCAGACGGCGGTGCGGGTTGCGCAGCGCGGCCAGCACCGGATGGGTGCCGTAGAGCCAGTTCGCCGCACCCGCGGGGCCACCCTGCTGCGCCGCGGCGCGGGGTGCTGAGTGCCCGGACGGACGGCTCCCGGCAGGGCGGTGGGTGGCGGATGGCGGAGGGCGGCCTGGGCGGTCGGGGGGACGGGGCATGGGGCCGATCCTACGCCGCCGCCGGCCCGGCGTCACCGCGGCGTCGGTCCCACGGTCGTGCCTTCAAGGCTATCGCATGTGAGGAGAAGCCCAGGGCGCTGCCCTGGACCCGTTGGGGCCGCGGGCCCCAAACCCCGATCCATAAGAAGGTATCCCGTGTGTGGAGGTATGACCTTAACGAATCGGGGCGTGGGGCCCGTGGCCCCAGTGGGGTCCAGGGGCAAAGCCGCTGGCCTTCCTCCTCATGCGATAGCCGCCGCCATGCCTTGGGCGCGCATTGACAGCCGTGCGGTTCGGTCATACGTCGCTGCCGGCCGGAAGGGTGCCCGAGTGGCTAAAGGGGGCGGACTGTAAATCCGCTGGCGTACGCCTACGTTGGTTCGAATCCAACCCCTTCCACCAGTCCGTGCGCGACGTTGCCCACCCCGCATCGATGCTCGGCCGCATGCAGTTCGTCACACGCGGACCATTATAATGCCATGAATGGCGCGTTTCCTGGACATCGCACAAGAAGGAGTTTCGCGATGAAGTTCGCCAGGACGACACTGATGGCCCTCGTGATGCTGGGCGGAGCCACCTCCGTCGCATCCGCGCAGCCCTACGGCCCGCCGGCCGTGGTGGTGGCGCCTGGACCGATCGGGCCGCACGCCTACTATTGGCACCGCCACCATTATCACAACCGCGCCTGGGCCTATGATCGCTACCACCATGGCTATTGGCGCTACTACTGAGATCCCAGGCGCCCCGGACGCCAGGCGACCGCCGGATGAGGGAGTACGGGGTGCCAGGAGGGCGCCCTGGTCCCCGCTCGGGCGACACCTCGGCCTGACGGGAACGAGGCTCGGATGAGCGAGACCGTCAGCGCCTCGGAGGCCCTGTTGCGGGCTCGCTACGGCGGTGGCCAGGAGACGTCGGCTGGCTGTCCCGGCGAGCTGGGCCCGATCCTCGAATCCCTGCTGTCGCACCGGTCGGTCAGGTCGTACCGGCCGGGTCCGCTGCCTGACGGGACGCTGGCGACGATGATGGCGGCGGCGCAGTCCGCGGCCAGTTCGTCCAACCTGCAGTCGTGGAGCGTGGTCGCGGTCGAGGATGCCGAGCGCCGGCGGCGGCTCTCGATGCTGGCCGGGGACCAGGAGCACGTCAGGACGGCACCTCTGTTCCTGGCGTGGATCGCCGACCTGGCACGGGTGAGCGCGATCGGCACCCGCGAGGGACGCGCCACCGCCGCCACCACCTTTCTGGAGGGCACCCTGCTCGGCGTTGTCGACGCGGCGCTGGCGGCGCAGAACGCGGTCGTGGCGCTGGAGGCGATGGGGCTCGGCACGGTCTATATCGGCGGCCTCCGCAACCAGCCGGAGGCGGTCGCCGCCGAGCTCGGGCTGCCGCCGCATGCCTTCGCGGTGTTCGGGCTGTGCGTGGGCTGGCCGGACCCGACCCGGCCGGCCGCGGTGAAGCCGCGGCTGCCGCAGGCGGCGGTGCTGCATCGTGAGCGCTACGATGCCGACGGCCAGGCGGCGGCGCTGGCGCGGTACGACGCCGTGTCGATGGCGTTCCAGCAGGGCCAGGGCATGCGGCAGGTGCCGTGGACACGGCAGTCGGCGTCGCGGATACAGGGGCCGGAGGCCATGTCCGGCCGCGACCGGCTGCGGGCGGCGCTCGATGCGCTGGGGCTGCCGTCGATTTAGAGCGTCATCCGACCGAACGCCTCGCTTGGTCGGGTAAGATGCCGGCAAGAACGATGCGCTAGAATAGGATCCGCGAGCCCCGGGCGATCGGATCACGCTCCAGCGCCCGCGGTCGGGCGATGGAGCGGGCGGAGGGAATCGAACCCTCCTCGGTAGCTTGGAAGGCTACTGCATTACCACTATGCTACGCCCGCATCCCATCCATTCTGTTAGCGCCAAGCGGTGGCGTCGGGCAAGCCCCGACCCGGCGTCGGCGCCGGCGGCGGGTCTTGACTTCTCTGGCCGCACGCCCTCTTTACGCCCCCTGCGCCGGTTCGCCGGACGGCCGCTCCGGTGCATGCCGGGGCGGTCGCGGTGGCGGCGCTGCAGGGGTGTAGCTCAATTGGCTAGAGCGCCGGTCTCCAAAACCGGAGGTTGCGGGTTCGAGACCCTCCGCCCCTGCCAGCCGCCCCGGCCCGGGGTTTCATCGGCAGCGAGCAAGGTGCGGCGTGGCGGTCAGTCCTGCGAAATTCGTGCGCGAGGTGCGTGCCGAGGTGACCAAGGTCACCTGGCCGTCGCGTCGGACCACCCTGATCACCACCGGCCTGGTGGCGGCGATGGCTTCGCTGACGGCGATCTTCTTCTTCGTCGTCGACCAGGTCATCGGGCTCGGGGTGCGCGCGCTGTTCGGGCTCGGCTGATGGCCGCCCCTGCACTCGCGAGCCCGGCACCTGTGAGTCTGAGGAAGAGGTCATGACGAAGCGCTGGTACGTGGTCCACGTCTATTCGGGCTTCGAGAAGAAGATCGCGCAACAGATCAAGGAGCAGGCCCAGCAGAAGGGCCTGGCCGACCACATCGACGAGATCCTGGTGCCGGCCGAGGACGTCACCGAGGTGCGCCGCGGCCAGAAGGTGAGCTCGGAGCGCAAGTTCTTCCCCGGCTACGTGCTGGTGAAGATGGAGCTGACCGACGACGCTTGGCACCTGGTCAAGGACACGCCCAAGGTGACCGGCTTCCTCGGCAGCAAGACCAAGCCGTCGCCGATCTCCAACGCCGAGGCCGAGCGGATCATGAAGCAGACCCAGGAAGGGGTCGAGCGGCCGCGCCCGGCGGTGCTGTTCGAGATCGGCGAGCAGGTCCGCGTCGCCGACGGCCCGTTCACCAGCTTCAACGGCACCGTCGAGGACGTCGACGAGGAGAAGGGCCGGCTCAAGGTCAGCGTCTCCATCTTCGGCCGCTCGACGCCGGTCGACCTCGAGTACAACCAGGTCGAGAAGGTCTAGCGGGGGTTGCCTGCCGCCACGTGCACGATGGGGTCGCCGGCCGCCGGCTGGATGAACAGCATCCGGCGCGGGTAGGAGATCCAGACCCGGTTGTAGCGGAGGAAGTCGTCGCCCAGCAGCGAGATGCCGACCGCGGACGGCGCGATCGCGAGCGGGAAGTTGCTCAGGCGTTCGTTGCCGAGTTCCAGGCTGGCGAACCGGTGCCGGCGGCCCCCCACCGTGGCGGCATCGACGCCCTGCAGGCGCACCACCGGATCGGCCGCCAGCATCTCCGGCGTGACGCCGGCGGCGCGCGCGTCCGCCCGGGTGATGAAGGTGATCGAGGCGCCGGAGTCGAGGTAGGCGTCCACCGGCACGCCGTTCAGCTTCATGTCGATCGCGATCTCGTCGCCCTCCAGCCGGAACGGCACGGTGAAGTAGGGCGTCTCCACCGGCTGGATCGCCTCGCCGCAGCCGACCAGCTTGTACATGCCGAAATGATGGTGCGGCAGGTCGATGTCGACGTCGTAGTTGGACATGAAGTCGGCCCCGAACATGCCCAGCATCGGCAGGTCCCGGATCTTGGCCGACAGGTCGGTCGAGATCTCCAGGTCCAGGTTGTGGGCATGGCCGTAGCCGAGCTCGAGGTTGCGGATCCTGGCGAAATGCGTCTCGACGGTGCCGCCGATCCCGGTCAGGCCGGTGACGCGACCGCGGTCGGAATGGAGGCCGAACCGGTCGACGGCGCTCGCCAGGACGACCGAGGCCCAGGCGCCGGTGTCGAGCAGCAGCCCCACCGGCTGGCCGTCGAGGCGGCCGACCACGATCGGCATCCGGGCGTGGTCGAGCAGCGGCACGTCGACCGTGGCCCGGGCGGTACAGGAGCCGGGCGCGTCGGCGCCGCAGCCGGACAGCGCCGCCAGCAGCAGCAGGAACGCAGCCGGAGCCCGGAGCACGCACGGGAACCGCACTCCGTTGCGATTCCGTCTTGAAGTGAGCGGATGTCGCATCCAGGCCATCACGGAGTGGCCGCGGCCACCATGTGGACGACCGGGTTGTCGAACGCCGGCTGGATGAACAGCATCCGGCGCGGATAGGAGATCCAGATCCGGTTCAGCCGGAAGAAGTCGTCGCCCAGCAGCGTGATGCCGACGGCGGACGACGCGATCTGGAGCGAAAAATTCCGCAGGCGCTCGGCGCCGAGCTCGACGCTGGTGAACCGGTGCAGGCGGCCCTCCACCGGAAACCCGTCCGCACCCCTTGGGTGGACGACGCGATCGGCCGCCAGCATGTCCGGCGTGATGCCGGCGCGCCGCGCGTCGGCCGCGGTGACGAAGGTCGTGGCGGTCCCGGAATCGAGCATGGCATCCACGGGCACGCCGTTGAGCCGGATTTCGATCTCGATGTGGGCGTCGCTCAACTGGAAGGGCAAGGCGAAGTAGGGTGCCGCTACCGGCTGGATGGCATCGCCGCAACCGGCGAGGTCGTACATGCCGAAATGATGGTGCGGCAGGTCGAAATCGACGTCGTAGTCGGACATGAAGTCGGCGCCGAACAGGCCCAATGTCGGCAGGTTCTGGACATGGCCTCCGAGGTCGGGGCCGATCGGCAGGTCGAAATCGCGGGCATGGCCGTGGCCGAGCCCAAGCTCGTGGATGCTGGCAAACCTCGTCATTGCCGTGCCGCCGATCCCGGTCATGATCTGGGTGTGGTCGGGATCCGACGGAAGGCCGAACCGTTCGACGGCGCTCGGCGTGACCATAGACTGCTCGGCGCCGGTATCGAGCAGGAGTGCTACCGGTTGATCGCGGAAGCGGCCGACCACGGTCGGAATTCCAGGACGGTTGAGCAACGGCAGGTCGACCGCGGTCGCGACCTTGCAGGAGCCCGGGGCATCGCCGCCGCAACCCGACAGCGCCGCCAGCAGCGGGATCGCGACCGAAGCCAAGACAGACGGCACCCGCATGCATCCGATCCGTTACGGTTCCGTGCCATGATAACCGGACGCCGTCGCCGTTGCACGTGCGGCCGGCCGATAGGGGACGACGGGATCGCGAGCCTCAAGGCGGGTGCGGGGGATGGATCAGGTGGCGCGCATCCGTCCGGACCGAGCTTCCGGTGCATCGGCCGCAAGGCACCATCGACCGTTACCCGGTCCACGAGCCAAGCGGCGCGGACGTCGGATCGCTCGCAACGCATGCATCGCTCCGCGTTGGCGGCCTTGCGATGGCATCGTCCGGCTGCCGGTCCGCGGCCGATCGCCCAGTCACCATAACCACGACAAGCCGCCATCGCGATCGGGCTCGCTTGTTTCTGCCCTTGTCGTGCGATCATGACGGGCCGCCTACATCAGGCCACATGATGCACGAGGCTTCACTTCAGATCCGATGCCCCGTTCGACCGGGCCGGCGCGGCGGGTGCGACGGATCCGACCCATGAGCAGGCCATGGTCATGACACGCATCCGGCCGGCACGGCTGCGCGCGTCATCCATCCGGGCGATCGGGATCACGGTCGCGACGCTCGGCTCCCGTACCGGGTTCCTCGGCTGCGCCCTCGTCTGCCTGTGGGCGGACTTCATCCTCGCCCGGAGCCTCTACCCGAACTCGGACTCGGTGCAGAGCTACAACGAGATGCTGGCGATCCGAGCCGGAAACCTGCCGCTGCACGGCTGGATGCTGGCGACCGACAACTTCCTGCTGACCGACCTGCCGGGCTTCATGGCCGCGAGCTTCGTCCTGGGCCCGGGACCCCGGCTGATCTACCTGGTGCCGTTCGCCGTCTTCGTCCTGCTCCTGCTCGCCTGCCTGCTGCTGGTCGCGCACGTGGCCGAAACCCAGCGGGCTCGGCTGGCCGGCGGCTACGCCGTATCGATGTTGCTCGGCGTGCCCTACGGGCTGCACTACGACTTCTTCTGGAGCGACTTCCACGTCGCGACGCCGGCCCTCTGCCTCTACGCGGTCCTGCTCGCCGCACCCGCCCTGTGCTGCCGCCGGTTCCGCCGCGCGCCTGATCCCGTTCACCGCGCTCGTCTTCGCCGCGACCTTCAGCGATCCGCTGGCGGACGACCTGCTGCTGGCGCCGCTGGTCCTGCTGGTGGCCGCGCGGGCCTGGCTCGGCCGCCGCGTCCGCCTCGACGACGGGCTGCTGGTCGGCTGCGCGGCGTTCGGCCTCGGCGCCGGCATGCTGGCCCTGCACGGCGTGCCCCGCCTCGACGCTTTCGCGATCCAGCCCAGCATCACCATGGACTTCGTGCCGAGTGCGGCGGCATCCGGCCAGGATGCGTATGCGCTGCTGGCCGGCGCCCAGGTGCTGTTCACCGCACGGGCCGGCCTGATCGCCTTGCTGCCGCCGCACGGGCCGATCGCCATGAGCCGCCTGGTCGTCGCCGCCGGCGTGGCCGGCCTGTGCCTGGCCGTGCTCTGGCGCATGCCGGCGGCGCCGCGGGGCGGCGTCGCCCAGCTGCTCGTGCTGGCGGCGCTGTGCCTGGCCGGGCTCGCGGCGATGAGCGCGACGGTCAGCGTCTCGATCGAGGCGGGCGCGGCCTTTCCCGGCGCCGCGGTCCGCTACGTGGTGCCGATGTTCGTCTTCCTCTGCCTGGCCGCCGCGATCGAGTTCGGCGCCCGGCTGGCCGGACGCGGTCCCGCGGCTCTCCGCCTGGCGGCTTTGATCGGACTGGCGCTGGCCTCCCTCTACGCGATCGGCGGCGCCGCGGTGGCGGCCCGCGCGGCAGGGCGGCATCCGGCCATCCGGACGATGCCGCAGCGCGTGCTGGCCGACCGGCTGCGCGCCCATGGACTGGCCTACGGCGTCGGCGACTACTGGGACACGCAGCTGGTGACCGCCCTCACCGGCCGGACGGTGGTCGCCGACCCGGTCATCCAGGCGGACGGGCGCCTCACCCTGTTCGCCTGGCTGACCGACACGGCGCGGTTCCGCGGCGGACGCCGTCCCCAGTTCGCGATCATCACCCCGGACAGCAAGTTCGGCATCACGCCGGCCACCGTCACCGCCACCTACGGCGGCCCCTGCGCATGGTCGAGGTCGCCGGCTACTATCTCGTCGCCGTTCTGACGAACTGAGGAGCCAGGCATCCCACGGTATCGCAGCAGGAGGAAGGCCAGGGCTTTGCCCCTGGACCCCACTGGGGCCGTCGTGCGCAGCACGCTTCGCGTGACGGCCCCAACGGGTCCAGGGCAGAGCCCTGGCCTTCTCCTGACATGCGATAGCCCTGCCAGGCATCCTCAGGACCGGACCCGGCCGGTCGCGATGCCGGCCTCCGGGTCCGCCGGCGGGTGCGCAGCCTGGCGCGCGGGCGTCGCGAACAGCCCGCGACCCCGGGCCAGCCGGAACAGCGCCGCGCCGCGCCGGGACAG
>CAXTVM010000026.1:0-42139 GCA_964247725.1 uncultured Acetobacteraceae bacterium
GATGTGCTCGCGGGTCTGCGGCATCGGGCCGTCGGCGGCGGACACCACCAGGATCGCGCCGTCCATCTGCGCCGCACCGGTGATCATGTTCTTCACGTAGTCGGCGTGGCCGGGGCAGTCGACGTGCGCGTAGTGGCGCTTGGCAGTCTCGTACTCGACGTGCGCGGTCGAGATCGTGATGCCGCGGGCGCGCTCCTCGGGCGCCTTGTCGATCTGGTCGTAGGCGGTATAGGTGGCACCCCCGGACTTCGCCAGCGTCTTGGTGATCGCGGCGGTCAGCGACGTCTTGCCGTGATCGACGTGGCCGATCGTGCCGATGTTGCAGTGCGGCTTGTTCCGCTCGAATTTAGCCTTTGCCATCGTCTCTCTCCTGGGGCCCGCCCGCTCGGTGTCCCTAAGCGTCGGTCGGTCGGGTTGGAAGGGGTCTAACTCGGTGACGTGCCGCTACCAGCGGTAATGGCTGAAGGCCTTGTTGGCCTCGGCCATCCGGTGCGTGTCCTCGCGCTTCTTCACGGCGGAGCCGCGATTGTTCACGGCGTCCAGCAGCTCGTTCGAGAGCCGGTCCTGCATGGTGTGCTCGCCGCGCTTGCGCGAGCTGTCGATCAGCCAGCGGATCGCCAGCGCCTGGCGGCGCTCGGTGCGCACCTCGACCGGCACCTGGTAGGTGGCGCCGCCGACCCTGCGCGAGCGCACCTCGACCGCCGGCTTCACGTTGTCCAGCGCCTCGTGGAACATCCGCACCGGGTCGGCGCTGGAGCCGCCGCGGCGGCGCATGCTCTCGAGCGCGCCGTAGACGATGCCCTCGGCGGTCGACTTCTTGCCGTCGTACATCAGCGCGTTCATGAACCGCGTGATGACGACGTCCCCGAACTTCGGATCGGGCAGGATATCGCGCTTCACGGCGCGGCGGCGGCGGCTCATCGGTGATCTCTCCTCACTTCGGCCGCTTGGCGCCGTACAGCGACCGGCGCTTGCGGCGCTTGGCGATCCCTTGCGTGTCCAGCACGCCGCGCAGGATGTGGTATCGCACGCCCGGCAGGTCCTTCACGCGGCCGCCGCGGATCAGCACCACGCTGTGCTCCTGCAGGTTGTGGCCCTCGCCCGGGATGTAGCTCACCACCTCGAAGCCGTTGGTCAGCCGCACCTTGGCGACCTTGCGCAGCGCCGAGTTCGGCTTCTTCGGCGTCGTCGTATAGACGCGCGTGCAGACGCCGCGCTTCTGCGGGCAGCCCTGCAGCGCCGGCACCTTGTTGCGCTTCGGCGCCGGCTCGCGGCCCTTGGCGATCAGCTGGTTGATGGTCGGCATGCGCCCTTCCCGATCCCTAGACGTCCTGTCCCGGCGCGCCTGAACCGCAGCCACCCCAGAACAGCGAAGGCCCGCCGAAACGGGCACGACCCGTCGAGGCGGCGATCTGACTGCGCGCGGCCTTGGCCCCCTGTGGTAACGGGGACGGCGCCGCACGCGAGTGCTGCATCAGGTGGCATCCGGCCGTCTGGAGACGGGGCTTGCCGAGCGCCGTTCACTACGAGCCGGAGGCCCCCAAGTCAAGCGGATGCGGCATCTTTGGGGACATCCGCGACAGGATATTCGAATGGGGGACAGGGGCCGGTGGTCCGCTGTAGACGGACGAGCTTCCGCTCGACCGGGTCCGGATGCCGATCGCCCTGCAGATCAACCTGTCCGCCGCTGAGGCGAAGAAGGAAGGCCAGGGCGCTGCCCTGGACCCACGGGGCCGCGGGCCCCGAACCCCGATCGTCAAGAAGATCATCCGTTTATGGAAGGTGGACCTTTGACGAATCGGGGCCTGGGCCCGCGGCCCAAGTGGGGTCCAGGGGCAAAGCCCCTGGCCGTCCTTCCAACACTACTCCGCCGCCTTGATCGTGTTCACCGGCATGTCCCGACCCAGCACCCGCTGCTGATCCCGCCCGGCGGCGACCGCCCGCAGCTTGTTCATCACGCTGCCGGTGCCGGCCGGGATCAGCCGGCCGACGATCACGTTCTCCTTCAGACCGTTCAGCGTGTCCACCTTGCCGGCCGTGGCCGCCTCGGTCAGCACGCGTGTGGTCTCCTGGAACGACGCCGCCGAGATGAACGAGTGCGTCTGCAGCGAGGCCTTGGTGATGCCCTGCAGCACCGGCATCGCCGACGCCACCCGTTCGCCCGCGGCCAGCCGCTTCTCGTTCTCGCCCTCGAACTCGATGCGGTCGACCGTCTCGCCGACCAGGTAGGTCGTGTCGCCGGGCTCCAGCACCTCCACCTTCTGCAGCATCTGACGGACGATCACCTCGATGTGCTTGTCGTTGATCTTCACGCCCTGCAGCCGGTAGACGTCCTGGATCTCGTTCACCAGGTAGTCCGACAGCGCCTCAACGCCCAGCACCTTCAGGATGTCGTGCGGCACGCGGGGGCCGTCCACCAGCGGATCGCCGCGGCGCACGAAGTCGCCCTCCTGCACCGAGACGTGCTTGCCCTTCGGGATCAGGTAGTCGGTCTCCTCGGCCGTCTCGTCGTTCTTCACGATGACGCGGCGCTTGGCCTTGTAGTCCTTGCCGAACTCCACCCGCCCGTCGGTCTCGGCGATGATCGCGTGGTCCTTCGGACGCCGCGCCTCGAACAGCTCCGCCACCCGCGGCAGGCCGCCGGTGATGTCGCGCGTCTTCGAGCCCTCGCGCGGGATGCGCGCCAGCACGTCGCCAGCATGCACCACCGCCCCGTTCTCGACCGACAGGATGCTGTCAGGCGACAGGAAGTAGCGCGCCTCGCCGCCGTTGCCGAGCTTCAGCACCTCTCCCTTCTCGTCCTTCAGCTGCAGCCGCGGCCTGAGGTCGATGCCCTTGGAGGCCTGCTTGTAGTCGACCACCACCTTCGAGGTGAGGCCGGTGACCTCGTCCATCCGCTCGACCAGCGTGATGCTGTCGATCAGGTCGAGGTACTCGACCGTGCCGGCGCGCTCGGTGATGATTGGCAAGGTGTACGGGTCCCACTCCGCCAGCTTCTGCTGGCGCGCGACCGCGGCCCCCTCGTCGACCAGCAGCCGGGCGCCGTACGGCACGCGGAAGCGGGCGCGCTCGGTCCCCTTCTCGTCCGCCAGCACGATCTCGCAGTTGCGCGACATCACCACCGGCACGCCCTGGCTGTTCTGCACCACAATGCGGTTCTTCACGCTGACCACGCCGTCATGCGAGGCTTCCACCATCGACTGCTCGGCGCCGCGCTGCGCCGCACCACCGATGTGAAAGGTGCGCATGGTGAGCTGCGTGCCCGGCTCGCCGATCGACTGCGCCGCGATCACGCCGACCGCCTCGCCGATGTTGACCGGCGTGCCGCGCGCGAGGTCGCGCCCGTAACACAGCCCGCACACGCCGACCCGGCTGTCGCAGGTCAGCACCGAGCGGATCAGCATGCTCTCGACCGCGGCGTTCTCGACCCGCTCGGCCTCCGCCTCGCCGATCAGGGTGTTGCGCGGCAGCACCACGCTGCCGTCGGCCGGGCTCAGCACGTCGTTGGCCGTGGTGCGGCCGAGGATGCGCTCCGACAGCGAGGACACCACCTCGCCGCCATCCATCACGGCCCGCACGGTCAGCCCGCGCTCGGCGCCGCAATCCTCCTCGACGATGATGCAGTCCTGCGCCACGTCGACCAGGCGGCGGGTCAGGTAGCCGGAGTTCGCGGTCTTCAGCGCCGTGTCCGCGAGGCCCTTGCGGGCGCCGTGGGTGGAGGTGAAGTAGTCGAGCACCGACAGGCCTTCCTTGAAGTTGGCGATGATCGGCTGCTCGATGATCTCGCCCGAGGGCTTGGCCATCAGGCCGCGCATGCCGGCCAGCTGCTTCATCTGCGCCGGCGAGCCGCGGGCACCCGAGTGGCTCATCATCCACACCGAGTTGGTCGGCTTGCCGATCTCCTGGCGCGAGATCTCCTTCATCATCGCCGCCTGCACCTCGTCGGTGCAGCGCGACCAGGCGTCGACCACCTTGTTGTAGCGCTCGCCGGCGGTGATCAGCCCGTCCTGGTACTGCTGCTCGAACTCCTTGACCTCGGCAGTGGTCCGCTCGACCAGCTCCTTCTTAGCGTCCGGGATGATCATGTCGTTCTTGCCGAACGAGATGCCGGCCTTGGCCGCCTGGCCGAAGCCCAGCCCCATCAGCCGGTCGGCGAAGATCACGCATTCCTTCTGGCCGCAGTGGCGATAGACCGCGTCGATCACGTCCGACACGTTCTTCTTGGTCAGCTGCTTGTTGAGCAGCGAGAACGGCACCGCAGGGTGCTTGGGCAGGATCTGCGCGATCAGCATGCGGCCGGGCGTGGTGACGACGGTGCTGCGCACGGGCTTGCCGTCGGCGTCGATCGTCTCATAGCGGGCGCGGATCTTGTCGTGCAGGCGCACCGCCTTCTCGTTCAGCGCGAACTCGATCTCGCCGATCGAGCCGAACGCCGGGGCGCCGGTCTTCACCACGCGGCCCTGGTCGTCGTACTCGTTCTGGTCGAGCGTCGCGCGGAACTCGGCCGTCTCCAGCGACAGGTAGTACAGGCCGAGCACGATGTCCTGGCTCGGCACGATGATCGGCTTGCCGTTGGCCGGGCTCAGGATGTTGTTGGTCGACATCATCAGCACGCGGGCCTCGAGCTGCGCCTCCAGGCTCAGCGGCACGTGCACGGCCATCTGGTCGCCGTCGAAATCGGCGTTGAAGGCGGTGCAGACCAGCGGGTGCAGCTGGATCGCCTTGCCCTCGATCAGCACCGGCTCGAATGCCTGGATGCCGAGCCGGTGCAGCGTCGGCGCCCGGTTCAGCATCACCGGATGCTCGCGGATCACCTCCTCCAGGATGTCCCAGACCTCGGGCCGCTCCTTCTCCACCATCCGCTTGGCGGCCTTGATGGTGGTGGCATGGCCGTACTTCTCGAGCTTGGAGTAGATGAACGGCTTGAACAGCTCGAGCGCCATCTTCTTGGGCAGCCCGCACTGGTGCAGCTTCAGCTCAGGCCCCACCACGATCACCGAGCGGCCGGAGTAGTCGACGCGCTTGCCGAGCAGGTTCTGCCGGAACCGGCCCTGCTTGCCCTTCAGCATGTCGGACAGCGACTTCAGCGGACGCTTGTTGGCACCGGTGATGGCGCGACCGCGACGGCCGTTGTCGAACAGCGCGTCGACGCTCTCCTGCAGCATGCGCTTCTCGTTGCGCACGATGATGTCGGGGGCGCGCAGCTCGATCAGGCGCTTCAACCGGTTGTTGCGGTTGATGACGCGGCGGTAGAGGTCGTTCAGGTCCGAGGTCGCGAAGCGGCCGCCGTCGAGCGGCACCAGCGGGCGCAGTTCGGGCGGGATCACCGGCACCACGTCCAGGATCATCCAGTCGGGCTTGGAGCCGCTCTCGGCGAACGCCTCGACCAGCTTCAGCCGCTTGACCAGCTTCTTGCGCTTGGCCTCGGACGTGGTGTCCTTGAGGTCAGCGCGTAGCTTCACCTTCTCGGCGTCGCAGTTGACGCTGACCAGCACGCTCTTGATCGCCTCGGCGCCGATGCCGGCGCGGAACCCGTCCTCGCCGAACTCGTCCTGCTTGGCGAGCAGCTGGTCCTCGTTCAGCAGCTGGTGCAGCTTGAGGTCGGTCAGACCCGGCTCCAGCACCACGTAGCTCTCGAAGTAGAGGATCTTCTCCAGCTCCTTCAGCGTGAGGTCGACCATCAACCCGATGCGGCTCGGCAACGACTTCAGGAACCAGATGTGCGCCACCGGCGAGGCTAGCTCGATATGGCCCATGCGCTCGCGGCGCACCTTGGCCAGCGTCACCTCGACGCCGCACTTCTCGCAGATGATGCCGCGGAACTTCATCCGCTTGTACTTGCCGCACAGGCACTCGTAGTCCTTGATCGGACCAAAGATGCGCGCGCAGAACAGCCCGTCCCGTTCCGGCTTGAAGGTACGGTAGTTGATGGTCTCGGGCTTCTTGATCTCGCCGTAGGACCAGGAGCGGATCTGCTCGGACGAGGCCAGCTGGATCTTGATCTGGTCGAAGGTCTGCGCCTGGCCGGTCTGGCCCAGGATCTTCATCAGTTCGTTCATGCGCCGAAACCTCCTTCAAGCAAGGAAGGCCAGGGGCTCTGCCCCTGGACCACGCTGGGGCGCACCGCCCCAGACCCGCGAAAGCTAAGTAAAGGTTCCAAAGGCTAGCCTTTGGCGGGGTCCAGGGGCGTCGTGCGAAGCACGCTGGCGCGTGACGCCCTGGCCTTCCCCTATCTCATAGACCGCCCTGCTCAAGATCCACGTTCAGACCAAGGGATTTGAGCTCCTTGACCAGCACGTTGAAGCTCTCCGGGATGCCGGCCTCGAAATCGTCCTGCTCGCGCACGATCGCCTCGTAGACCTTGGTGCGGCCCGACACGTCATCCGACTTCACCGTCAGCATCTCCTGCAGCGTGTAGGCGGCGCCGTACGCTTCCAGCGCCCACACCTCCATCTCGCCGAACCTCTGCCCGCCGAACTGCGCCTTGCCGCCCAGCGGCTGCTGCGTGACCAGCGAGTATGGCCCGATCGACCGCGCGTGGATCTTGTCGTCGACCAGGTGGTGCAGCTTGAGCATGTAGACGTAGCCGACCGTCACCTTGCGCTCGAACGGCTCGCCGGTGCGCCCGTCGGTGAGCTGCGACTGGCCCGACGTGTCGAGCCCGGCTCGGCTCAGCATCGCCTCGATGTCGGAGATGCGGGCGCCGTCGAATACCGGGGTCGCGATCGGCACGCCCTTGCGCAGGTTGCCGGCGAGCTCGATCAGCTGCTCGTTCGGCAGCGTCGCGATGTCGTCGGCATAGACCCGCTCGCCATACACGGCCTTCAGCTCGTCGAGCAGCGCCTGCTTCTGGTTGCCGGTGCGCTGATACTCGTCGACCAGCTCCCCGATCCCCCGTCCGATGTTGGCGCAGGCCCAACCCAGATGGGTCTCCAGGATCTGCCCCACATTCATCCGAGAGGGCACGCCGAGCGGGTTCAGCACCAGGTCGACCGGCGTGCCGTCCTCCAGGAACGGCATGTCCTCGACCGGCGTCACCCGGCTCACCACGCCCTTGTTGCCGTGCCGGCCGGCCATCTTGTCGCCCGGCTGCAGCTTGCGCTTCACCGCCACGAACACCTTGACCATCTTCATCACGCCGGGCGGCAGCTCGTCGCCGCGCTGCAGCTTCTCGACCTTGCTGTCGAAGCGCGCCTGGATACGGCCGACCGCCGCGTCGAACTCGCGCTTCAGCGTCTCGATCTCGGCCACCGCCTGGTCGGACGACACCACCACGTTGCGCCAGGCGCCGCGCGGGTGCTCAGCCAGCACCTCCTCGGTAATCTCGGTGCCGGACTTGATGCCCTTGAACCCGGCGCCGGCCTTGCTTCCAATCAGCCGCTCGCGCAGCCGGTTGTAGAACGACCGCTCCTGGATCGCGCGCTCGTCGTCGCGATCCTTGGCCAGGCGCTCGATCTCCGAGCGCTCGATCGCCATCGCGCGCTCGTCCTTGTCTACGCCGCGGCGCGAGAACACGCGCACGTCGACGATGGTACCGGTGGTACCGGGCGGCAGCTTCAGCGAGGTGTCGCGCACGTCCGACGCCTTCTCGCCGAAGATGGCGCGCAGCAGCTTCTCTTCGGGCGTCATCGGGCTCTCGCCCTTCGGCGTCACCTTGCCGACCAGGATGTCGCCCGGGTTCACCTCGGCGCCGACATAGACGATGCCCGCCTCGTCGAGGTTGCGCAGCGCCTCCTCGCCGACGTTGGGGATGTCGCGGGTGATCTCCTCCTGGCCGAGCTTGGTGTCGCGCGCCATGACCTCGAACTCCTCGATATGGATCGAGGTGAAGACGTCGTCGCGCGCGATGCGCTCGGAGATGAGGATGCTGTCCTCGAAGTTGTAGCCGTTCCACGGCATGAACGCGACCAGCACGTTGCGGCCCAGCGCCAGCTCGCCGAGCTCGGTGGACGGGCCGTCGGCGATGATGTCGCCCAGCACGACGCGGTCGCCGACGCGCACCAGCGGCCGCTGGTTGATGCAGGTCGACTGGTTCGAGCGCATGTACTTGCGCAGCCGGTAGATGTCGACGCCCTGGGTGGCGCCCGCCTCGTCGGTGGCGCGCACGACGATGCGCGCCCCGTCGATCTGGTCAACGACGCCGGGACGCCGCGCGATGATGGTGGCGCCGCTGTCGCGCGCCACCGCCGCCTCCATGCCGGTGCCGACCAGCGGCGCGTCCGACTGGATCAGCGGCACCGCCTGGCGCTGCATGTTCGAGCCCATCAGCGCGCGGTTGGCGTCGTCGTTCTCCAGGAACGGGATCAGTGCTGCGGCCACCGACACCAGCTGCTTCGGCGACACGTCGCACGCGGTCACGTCCTCCGGCTTCACCAGCCGGAAGTCGCCGCCGCGGCGCACCGAGACCAGCTCGTCGGTGAGGTTGCCGTCGGTGTCCTGCGCCGCGTCGGCCTGCGCCACGACCAGCTTCTCCTCCTCCATGGCGGAGAGGTACTTCCAGCCGTCCTGCAGCGCGCCGTTCTTGACCAGGCGGTAGGGCGTCTCGATGAAGCCGTACTTGTTCACCTTGGCGTAGGTGGCGAGCGAGTTGATCAGGCCGATGTTCGGCCCCTCCGGCGTCTCGATCGGGCAGATGCGGCCGTAATGCGTCGGGTGCACGTCGCGCACCTCGAAGCCGGCGCGCTCGCGGGTGAGTCCGCCCGGGCCCAGCGCCGACAGGCGCCGCTTGTGCGTCACCTCGGACAGCGGGTTGGTCTGGTCCATAAACTGGCTGAGCTGCGACGAGCCGAAGAACTCGCGCACCGCCGCCGCCGCCGGCTTGGCGTTGATCAGGTCGTGCGGCATCACGGTGTCGATGTCGACCGAGCCCATGCGCTCGCGGATCGCCCGCTCCATGCGCAGCAGGCCGACGCGGTACTGGTTCTCCATCAGCTCGCCGACCGAGCGCACCCGGCGGTTGCCGAGGTTGTCGATGTCGTCGATGGTGCCGCGGCCGTCCTTCAGCTCGCACAGGATCTTCACCGTGCGCAGGATGTCCTCCTTGCGCAGCACGCGGACCGTGTCCTCGGCGTCGACGCCGAGGCGCATGTTCATCTTCACCCGTCCGACCGCGGACAGGTCGTAGCGGTCGCCGTCGAAGAACAGCCCGCGGAACAGCGCCTCGGCGGTGTCCGGGGTCGGCGGCTCGCCCGGGCGCATCACCCGGTAGATGTCGACCAGCGCGTCCTCGCGGGACGTGTTCTTGTCGATCGCCAGCGTGTTGCGGATCCAGGGGCCGTTGCCGTTGTCGACCGCAAGCGTCGGCAGCCGGTCGATGCCCATCCCCTCCATCGCCGCCAGCCGCGCCTCGGTCAGCTCCTCGCCGGCCTCGCCGTGGATCTCGCCGGTCTCCTCGTTGACCAGGTCGTGCGCGATGTAGCGCCCGAGCAGGTCGGCGCGGCCGACCAGCACGTCCCGGGTCTTCTCGGCGATGCGGCGCGCACTGCGGGCGGTCAGCTTGTCGTCCGCCTTGGCGACGACCTCGCCGGTCTCGGCGTCGACCAGCGGCTCCAGCAGCTTGAGGCCGCGGAACGCCTCCGGATCGAACGGCCGCGCCCAGCCCTTGGCCGTGCGCATGAACACCACCTGGCCGTAGAAGCTGCCCAGGATCTCGTCCTGATCCATGCCGCGGACGTCCATCGCCTCGACGTCGCCGCCCTCGGCCGCCTTGGCCGCGCGCGCCTGCTGCGACGCCGTGCCCTCCAGCGCGTACAGCAGCGTCGTCACCGGCAGCTTCCGCTTCCGGTCGATGCGGACGTAGACCACATCCTTGCTGTCGAACTCGAAGTCGAGCCAGGAGCCGCGATACGGGATCACCCGGGCCGCGAACAGGAACTTCCCGGACGAGTGCGTCTTGCCCTTGTCGTGGTCGAAGAACACGCCCGGGCTGCGGTGCATCTGGCTGACGATGACGCGCTCGGTGCCGTTGATGATGAAGGTGCCGTTGTCCGTCATCAGCGGCATGTCGCCCATGTAGACGGGCTGCTCCTTGATGTCGCGGATCGAGCGCGAGCCGGTGTCCTCGTCGACGTCCCAGACGATCAGGCGCAGGATCACCTTCAGCGGGGCGGCGAACGTCATGCCGCGCTGGATGCACTCCTCGACGTCGTACTTCGGCTCCTCGAGCTCGTAGTGCACGAACTCGAGCCGGCCGCGCCCGGCGAAGTCGTTGATCGGGAACACCGACCGGAACACCTCCTGCAGCCCGGACGGGGTGCGGCTGTCCGGCCGCACGTTCATCTGCAGGAACGCCTCGTAGGAGGCGCGCTGCACGTCGATCAGGTTGGGCATCGGCGCCACCTCGGGGATGCGGCCGAAGCTCATCCGGATGCGCTTGCGCCCCGTGAACGATTTGGTCATGGCGTTCATCGTATGTCCTGCCCCGTCGCCTGCCGGCCCTCGGATCTGTCCCGGGCGCTGGGGACGTGCCACCGTGGGCATCCCGCACCGCCCGACCGAACCTCCGGCCAGAAATCCCGTTCAGTGCCCGTCCGTACCCGGGCCGTCTCTCCGCCGTGCGCCGCAGCACCCGGCCACCGCATCAGCCCTCGACCGGATCATGGGCCTGCCCGACCGCATCCATGGCCCAGGCACCGGCACGGCCGAGAGGGCGGGCCCCATCTCTGGTTCCCACCCTTCGGCCGCCTCGTTCACCCGGTGCGGGTCGGGACCACGTCCCGCCGCGCCGGCCGCCATCCAGATTGCCTACTTGATCTCGACAGTGGCGCCCTGCTCTTCCAACATCTTCTTGAACTTGGCGGCGTCTTCCTTGTTGACGCCTTCCTTGACCGGCTTCGGCGCGCCCTCGACCAGGTCCTTGGCCTCCTTCAGCCCAAGACCCGTTATGGTGCGCACCTCCTTGATGACGTTGATCTTCTTCTCGCCGGTCTTGGCGAGAATGACGGTGAACTCGGTCTGCTCCTCCACCGGTGCCGCGGGAGCGCCGCCGGCGGGAGCCGCAGCCACCGCCGCCGGCGCGGCGGCGGAAACGCCCCACTTCTCCTCGAGGAGCTTCGACAGCTCGGCCGCCTCGAGGACGGTCAGGGTGGACAGCTCGTCTACGAGCCTCGACAGGTCTGCCATGATTCGATCTTCCTGATATAAACGCTGCGTGGTTCCACGCAAGCCCGGTTCCCGGACCTGCGATCACTTATCCGTCCGGATCGTCGGCCGCCGTCAGGCAGCCTCCGCTCCCTCGGCGGTGCCGCCGCCGTCGCCGCTCCCATCCTTGTCGGCATAGGCCCCGAACACCCGTGCAAGCTGCGCCGCAGGCGCCTGCAGCACGCCCGCGATCCGCGTGGCCGGCGTGGCGATGAGCCCGACCAGCTGCGCCCGCAGCACGTCCAGCGACGGCAGCTCGGCCAGCGCCTTGACACCGTCCGCGTCGAGCGTCTGGGTGCCGAGCGCGCCGCCGAGGATGACGAGCTTGTCGTTGGTCTTGGCGAACTCGACGGCCACCTTGGCCACCGCCACAGGGTCGTGCGCCCACGCGAGCGCTGTCGGACCCTTCAGCATCGGGGCGATGCCGTCGAACCGGGTGCCGTCCAGGGCGAGCGTGGCCAGCCGGTTCTTCGACACCTTGAACGTGGCACCCGCGGTCCGCATCCGGCTGCGCAGCGAGGTCACCTGGGCGACCGTCATCCCGTCGTTGCGGGTGACGACGACCATCGACGTCTCTGCGAACACGGCGGCAAGCGAGGCGACGAACGCGTGCTTCTCCGTACGGTCCAAAATTCCGTCTCCGTCATGGCCCCGCGAGCGTGCTCGCAGAGCCGGGTTGCCCCGGGACCGGGCCGCGCGAGCGCGGCCGGTCCAGCTCGCCTGTCCTGGGATGAAGTCGGAACCACCACGGCAATGCCGCCCACAGGGGCAGCCGCCTCGGCGTCTCCCGTCTCCTGCGCGCCGATCCGGGGGATCGCTTAGGGCCGGCCTCCGAAGAAGCGGCCACGTGCAGTCTTGGACAGGTTCGGAAGACCGGGCCCTGGCAGGCCCAGCCCCCTGTTCGCCGGCGTCGCCGCCGGCGCATCTCTCTAGCCGGCGGCCAGCGTGGCGACGTCCAGCTTCACGCCCGGCCCCATGGTCGAGGACAGCGCCGCCCTCTGCAGGTAGGTGCCCTTGGCGCCGCTCGGCTTGGCCTTCTGGATCGCATCCACCAGGGCGCGGATGTTCTGCGCCAGCTTGTCCCCGTCGAACGAGGCCTTGCCGATGCCGGCATGGATCAGCCCCGCCTTCTCGGCGCGGAACTCGACCTGGCCGGACTTCGCGGCTGCGACGGCGCCCTTCACGTCCATAGTGACGGTGCCGAGCTTGGGGTTCGGCATCAGGCCGCGAGGCCCCAGGATCTTACCCAGCCGGCCCACCAGCGCCATCATGTCCGGCGTGGCGATGCAGCGGTCGAACGCGATCTCGCCGGCCTGGATCTTCTCGGCCAGGTCGTCGGCGCCCACCACGTCGGCGCCGGCGTCGAGCGCCTCCTGCTGCTTCGGCCCGCGCGCGAACACGCCCACCCGGAGCGTCTTGCCGGTGCCGTTGGGCAGGCTCAGCAGGCCGCGCACCATCTGGTCGGCGTGGCGCGGATCGATGCCCAGGCCCAGCGTCAGCTCGACGGTCTCGTCGAACTTGGCGGTGGCGTTGCCCTTCACCAGCGCGATCGCCTCGGCCAGGCCGTAGACCTTGTTCGCCACCACGTTGGCCTCGGCCGCGGCCAGCCGCTTGTTCTTGGCCATCGGTTCAGCCCTCCACCACGGTGAGACCCATCGAGCGCGCCGAGCCCGCCAGCATGCGGACCGCGCCCTCGATGTCGTTGGCGTTCATGTCCTTCATCTTGATCTCGGCGATCTCGCGCAGCTGCGCGGTCGTCACCCGGCCGGCCGGCGCCCCCTTGCCGACGGTGGGCGAGCCCTTCGACACCTTCGCCGCGCGCAGCAGGAAGTGCGTGTTCGGCGGCGTCTTGGTGATGAAGGTGAAGGTTCGGTCGGCGAACGCGGTGATCACCACCGGGGTCGGCGTGCCGGGCTCGATCCCCTGCGTTGCCGCGTTGAACTCCTTGACGAACTGCATGATGTTGAGCCCGCGCTGGCCGAGTGCGGGGCCCACCGGCGGCGATGGGTTCGCCTTGCCGGCCGGGATCTGCAGCTTGATGTAG
The DNA here is from genome assembly GCA_964247725.1 of uncultured Acetobacteraceae bacterium. GTDB lineage: Bacteria > Pseudomonadota > Alphaproteobacteria > Acetobacterales > Acetobacteraceae > Lichenicola. The sequence goes on from CAXTVM010000026.1 coordinate 13,184, forward strand.
CCGACGATCTTCTTGGCCATGTCCTGGGCTCCTGGATGCCAGGACCGCGGTGCCTGCGGCTGGCCCCAAGACCAGCCTCCCGCGTTCCGGTAAAGGGGGAGGCGGGCGTATAGATCCGGGGCGGCCGCTTTGCAAGGTCCTTCGAGCAAGGTCCAGGGCTATCGCATTTGAGGAGACGGGAAAGGAGAAGGCCAGGGCGCTGCCCTGACCCGTCGGAGCCGTCACGCGAAGCGTGCTGCGCACGACGGCCCCAAACCCCGATCCGTAAGAAGATACTCCGTGCATGGAGGTATGCGTTTAACGAATCGGGGCGTGGGGTCCAGGGGCAAAGCCCCTGGCCGTCCCCCTCGTGCGATAGCCGTGCCGGCCGTCCCCGAACCGCTGGTCACGGCGTCGAATCGAGGCGATGGTCGGCACCGGACCGGACCCGAAGGTGATGCCCGACATGAACCAGACCGTGCAGCCGCGCGTGGTGTTCTCGACCCTCTACAACGAGTCCGACGAGTTCCTCGCCATCTATGTCGAGAACTTCCTCCGCCACACCGATGCCGGCGCCGCCCTGGTCGTCAACCTGCCCCCCGGCCGCAGCGTCGCCTGCCCGATCGCCGAGGCCAGCGACCGGGTGCTGGTGTTCGCGGGGGCACTTCCGCGCCGGAAGTTCGGCCACACCCTCCTGAACGGCCATCTGGAGGCGTTCGAGGCGGCGCTCGGCCGATACGGCGCATTCGACCATTTCTGCTCGCTGGCCTCGAACAGCCTGTTCGCGCGCCGCTTCGATCTTCCCGCCGCACGGGCTGCGCTCGAGCGCAGCGTCCATGTCGTGAGCGTCGACCTGGACAACCTGCCCGACGAGTGGTGGTGGCCGGCGCTGTCCAAGAGCCCGGCACTGCTTCCCGGCATGAGGGCGACCTGGGGCCTGACCAAGGCGGCCAGCAGCCAGATCGAGGGCCTGTTCGCCGCAGCATCCGATTGGGGCCTGCTGCACGCGCGGCGCGCGCAGATCGTGGCGCTCGGCGAGACGATGCTGCCGGAGGGCGACTTCCCGATGGAGGAGATCCTGCCCGCCACGCTCATGTGCACGTTCGGTTCCGGCCGCTACGTCAACCTCTGCCACATGTTCTGGGACCGGTTCTGGAACCAGCCGCTGTCCGACAACATCCGGCTCGACGACGTGCTCGGCATCGGCGACCGGTTTCCCGACCACGTCTGCCTGCTCAAATGGTTCGAGCGCAGCCCCACCAACCTGATCACCGCCGCCGCCGCCACCGGCCTGGCGGGAGACCTCGCCGCCCGTCTGGCAGGGACCCCCGAGGCGGAGCGCGGCCAGCAGCGCGTGCTCCACCGCCTGATCTTCGAGGAGCTGGCCCGGCTCCTGCGGTCGCGCGAGCGCTTCTCGTCGCTGATCTCGACCTGGCGCCCCATCGCCGGGCAGGAGCCCGCGCGCGCGTTCACGTTCGACCAGACGCTCGACGTCAACCGCCAGGTGATCCCGCTGGCGCTCGGACCGGAGGCGCCGGCGGGCCAGACCCTCGCCTACCTCTTCACCGAGCAGACCGGCCAGCGCCTGCACCTGCGCGTCGAGGTGGCCGATGCCGAGCAGACGATGGTCACGCTGTCCGCCTCTCTCGCCGACGCGGGCGCCCCGGCCGACGCACCCGACCCCACCGCACTGCAGGGCTTCCTCTACCTGGCCTGCTGCCTCGGACCCGGGCCTCGCATCTTCCGCCTCCGCATCCTGTCCGGGGAGGGCGATCCGGCGGCGGCGCTCCAGGACCGCATCGTGCTCGCCCGCGGCGGCCGCTACGTGCAGCAGGCACCGACGCCGGTGGTCGAGCATGGCGGCGTCCGCGAGTTCTACTATCCGAGCGAGGCGATGCCGGACGGGCCCGATGTCTGGATCGGCCTGCCCTTCTTCGGCCGCTCCGACTACCGGGTCGCCATCGATGTCGTGTAGCCGGCGTGCGGCGTCGCGACCTGGTCGCCGGGCTGACCGCCATCCCCCTCGCCGGGACCGGCGGCCCGGGCCGCGCCGCCGGCCCGGACGGCGAGCGCATGCCGTCCCTTCGCGATGACCGGCTGCGGCCGCAGTTCCACCTGCTGCCGCCGGGCAACTGGATGAACGACCCGTGCGGGCCGATCTTCGCCGGCGGCCTGCACCACCTGTTCTACCAGTACAATCTGGCCGCGCCGGTCTGGGGCGACATGCATTGGGGCCATGCCACCAGCCCCGACCTGCTGCACTGGATCCATTGGCCGCCCGCACTCTCGCCGCGGCCGGACACGCCGTTCTCGCAGCACGTCTTCACCGGCTGCACCGTGCTGCGGGACGGCGTGCCGACCGCATTGTTCACCGCGATCCCGGGTGGCGTGCAGTGCGTCGCCACCTCCGACGACACGCTGCGGCACTGGTCGCAGGACCCGGTGCCGCTCGCCCTGCCGATGCCGCCGGGCATCCGCATCGTCGGCTTCCGCGACCCGCAGCTCTGGCACGACGGCGACGGCTGGGGCCTGGTGCTCGGCTCGGGCATCGAGGGCGTCGGCGGCGCGGTCCTGCTCTATCGCTCCGACGACTTCCGCAGCTGGCGGTTCCGGCGCGTCCTGCACGTGTTCGAGAACGGCGAGCCCGGCGGCGAGACCTGCGAATGCCCGGACTTCTTCCCGCTCGGCGACCGCCACGTGCTGCTGTTCTCGGCCGCCGGCCGCTCGCACTGGATCACCGGCGCCTTCGCGGACGACGTGTTCACCCCGGGCCGCGCCGGCACGCTCGACGCCACCGGGCTCTACGCCGCGAAGTCGATGCTGGACCCGCGCGGCCGCCGCATCGCCTGGGGCTGGATCCTGGAGCAGCGGCCGGTCCCGCAGCAACGGGCCGCCGGCTGGAGCGGCGCGATGTCGCTGCCGAAGGTGCTGTCGGTCGACGCTGGCGGCCGGCTGCGCATCGAGGCGCCGGCCGAGCTGGACCGGCTGGAGGGTCCGGCCTTCCACGACGGCGCGCGCGGCCTCGCCGGCACCGGCGACGGGCCGACCGCCCGCATCCGCGCCCGGCCGGCGGGCGCCGGCACGCTGGCGTTCGGACCGGGCTTCGTCTCCATCGACTACGATCCGGCGCGGGTCGGACGCGAGCTGCTCTGCAACGGTCTCGGGTCGGCGCTGTCGCAGCCGGCGCCGTCGTTCGACATCCTGGTCGACGGCTCGGTGATCGAGGTCTTCTGCAGCGACGGCAGCTGCCTCACCGCCCGCGCCTACGGCGACGCCGCCGGCCGGTTCGGGCTCCATCCCGCCGGCGGCTTCGCATCGGGCACGCTCCGCGCCTGCGCGATGACGCCGATCTCCCCGGACCGCCTCACCTCCTAACCTGGCGCCGCGCGGCACCGCGTCAGGTACCGTCCGGCCGCGGCCGCCGGTCGCTCCCGGCGAGCGCCAGCGGGTCGAACGGCAGAACCCCGTCCTCGGTCGGCAGCCGTGCCGTATCCCAGCCGCCGCCGAGCCCGCGGATCAGCGTCACCGAGGCCTGCAGCCGCTGCGTCTCCACCTGCACCTCGGCGATCCGCGCGGTGAGCGCCGCCACCTGCGCCACCGTCACGTCGAGGTAGTTGGTGAGGCCGCCGGTATAGAGCTGCAGCGTGATTGCCTGCGCCCGCTCCGCCGACGACACCGCCTGCGCCTGCAGCCGCGCCTCGTCCCGCAGCTGCGCCGTGAGCGCCAGCCCGTCCTCGACCTGCTGGAACGCCGACAGCACCACGCTGCGGTAGGCGTCGCGGCTCTGCGCGTACTGCGACCAGCTGCGCTGCAGCTCGGCGCGGCGCAGGCCGCCCTCGAACAGCGGCAATGCCGCGCCGGCGCCGATCGTCCACAGGCTGTTCGGCAGGCTGGCCAGGCCGAAGCCGGTGTCCTGGAAGCCGCCCAGCAGGCTGATGGTGATGTCGGGATAGAACGCGGCCCGCGACACGCCGATGTCGGCATTGGCCGCCGCCATCTGCCGCTCGGCGGCGGCGATGTCCGGCCGGCGCTGCAGCAGCGCCGACGGCACCCCCACCGGCACCGTCGGCACCAGCAGCCGCGTGTCCGCCTCGGGCGCGATCCGCAACGCGCTCGGGCTCGCCCCCACCAGCACCGCAACCGCGTGCTGCAGCACCGCGCGCTGGCCGAGCGTGCCGCTCTCCAGCGCCTGCGCGCTGGCGAGCTGGTTCTCGGCGCGCGCGACGTCGAGCCCCGACGCGATCTTGCCGGCCTCGCGCAGCCTGGTGATCCGCACCGCCTCGGCATAGTAGCCGATCGACTGCCGATACACCGCGTCCTGGCTGTCGAGCCCGCGCAGCAGGACGTAGTCGCTGGCGAGTTCGGCCTGCAGGCTGAGCTCGGCGTCGGCGAGGTTGGCCGCACTCGCCTGCGCCAGCCGCTTCTGCGCCCGGGTCTGGTTGCGGATGCGGTCCCAGAAGTCCGGTTCCCAGGACGCGGTAGCCTGGATGATGTCGGAGCTGCCCTCGCTTGGCCCCCCGTCGCCGGTGCGGAACAGCCGGTGCAGCGATTGCCTGTTGTCGGTGCTGGACACGTTGCCGACGACCTGCGGGAACAGCCCGGCGCGCGCCTCGGCGGCCAGGTCGCGCGCCTGCACGTACTCCTCGACGAACGTCGCCAGGTCCGGATTGCCGGCCACAGCCTGCACCTCCAGCCGGTCGAGCAGAGGATCGCCGAACGCCTCCCACCACGGCCCGCGCGGCAGCGCGTCGGCCGGACGGGCCAGAGCGAACGGCGCGGAGCCCTGGTAGCTGGGCGGCAGCACGAAGCGCTCGGGCGGAATGCGGGGGGCGAGGTCGCAGCCGCCGGCGAGTGCTGGCAGCAGCATCGGCAGCAGCCTGCCGGCACCGGCCAGGGCACGCGCCGCGCGCCGCCGGCGCGGCATCCACGCGCGCGTCATCGACGCGGGTCTGTCTCCGGATCGGCGCCCGCGTTCGGCAGCGCCGGCAGCGACGGATCGGCCGGGCTCGCCACCGTCGGCGGCGCATAGCCGTGCACCGGCGTCACCACCCGCACCGGCTCGCCCTCCAGCAGGCCGAGCGAGGGGTTGTTGATCACCCGGTCGTCGCGGCCGAGGCCGGCGATCACCTGGACGGTGTTGCCGAGGTTGAGGCCGAGCCTGACGTTCTGCAGGTGCACGCGGCCGTGCGCATCGAGCAGCGCCACCTGCATGCCCTGGGACCGGAACAGCATCGCCTGTTCGGGCAGGATCAGGATGTCCGGGTTCGACGGCACCGAGAACTGCACGTTGGCGTAGGTGCCCGGCCACAGCTTGCGGTCCGGGTTGGGCACCGTGAGCTCGGTGACGACGGTCCGGGTCTGCGGGTTGACCGCGTTCGCCGAGGTCAGGAACTGCGCCGCGTAGCGCCGTTCCGGCGCCTGCGGCAGGCTGAAGGTCGCGGTCAGGCCCGGCTTCAGGATGTCGATGAAGTCCTGCGGCACCGACACGAACAGCCGCATCTCGTGGATGTCGGCGACGCTGAACAGCTCCGACGCGCCGCCATGGCTACCAAGGTCGCCGCCGGCCGCGTTCACGTCGTCGCCGACATCGGTCCGCCGCGCGGTGACGACGCCGTCGAACGGCGCCACCACCCGCTTGTATGCGAACAGCGCCCGGTAGCGCGCCACCTGCTGCTGCGCCGCCTCGACCTGCGCCTGCGCCACCGCGGCGTTGGCGGTCTGCTGGTCGACCTCCTGCTGCGACACCGCCTGGGTGCCGGCCAGCGCCTGCCATCGGCTGGCGGTGACCCGGGCCAGCCGGCTGCGCGCCTGCGCCACGCGCAGGTCCGCCTGCGTGGCCGCGTACTGCGCGTCGATGGTCGGACTGTCGATGGTCGCCAGCAGCTCGCCGGCCCTCACCAGGGCGCCGTAGTCCTTGTACCACATCTTCACGTAGCCGGAGACCTGGGCGTAGATCGGCGCCTCGTACCAGGCGTCGATGTTGCCCGGCAGCGTCACCGAGCGCCGCGCCGGCCCCTGCTGCGGGCGGATCACCGCCACCCGGACGATCTCCGCGTCGTCGGCGCGCGCCCGCAGTCCGGCGACGGCGGTCTCGCGCGACAGGATGCCGAACGCCGCCAGCCCGACCGCGGCCAGCAGCAGCATCGCCGCCGCGAGGGCCGCGCGCGACCACCGCCGCGGCGGCCCCGCCGGGCCCGGAGGGAAGTCGCGCGGACCGGGCGCGTTCATGCGGGCTCTCCGTGCTGCAGGACATCGGCGCGGACGCGACCCGCCGCCGGCCGCCCTGGACACGCCCGGTGCGCCAGCGCGAACACGCACGGCACGAACAGCAGGGTGGCGATGGTGGCGATCGTGAGGCCGCCCACCACCGCGCGGCCGAGCGGAGCGTTCTGGGTGTTGCTGAAGGACATCGGCAGCATGCCGATGATCATCGCCAGCGCCGTCATCAGCACCGGCCGGATGCGGCCGTGGCCGGCCTCCACCGCGGCGCGCACCGGCTCGCCGTGCAGCGCCAGCCGCTCGCGCGCGAACGACACCACCAGGATCGAGTTGGCGGTCGCGGTGCCCATGCACATGATGGCGCCGGTCAGCGCCGGCACCGACAGCGTGGTCCGGGTCAGGAACAGGCTCCAGACGATGCCGGCCAGCGCCGCCGGAAGTCCTGAGATGATCACGAACGGATCGACCCAGGACTGGAAGTTCACGACGATGACCAGGTAGATCAGCAGGATCGACAGTGCCAGCCCGGCCAGCAGCTGCGCGTAGGCGTCGTGCATGGTGGTCGCCTGGCCGCGGATGCCGATGCTGGCGCCGTGCGGCAGCCCCGGCCGCATGTCGGCCACCACCCTCGCCACCCCGTCGCTGACCGCGCCGAGGTCGAGCCCCTCGGCGTTGGCGTAGACGTCGATCACCGGCGCGATCGAGTAGTGCGACACCAGGCCCGGCGTGCCGGTCTGCGTGATCCCCGACAGGCCGCCCACCAGCTGCAGCGGGCTGCCGGACGGGTTGCCGTTGCCCTGGTCGACCGGGATCGTCTCCAGGTCGTTGATGCCGGTGAGCTGGTCCTGCGGGGTCTGGATGTTGACCTCGTGCGACACCCCGGTGCCGGTGTCGAGCCAGTAGGTCGGCGCCACCTGGCCGCTGCCGGACAGCGTCGCCAGCGCCGTGCTGGCGATGTCGCTCTCGGTGAGCCCGGTGCCGAGCGCGAAGGCGCGCCGGGACGCGATCCGGAGCGTGGGCTCGTCCATCGCCTGCTGGATGCGCACGTCGGCGATGCCCGGCACCCGCCGCATCCGCGCCGCCAGCCGGGTCGCGAAGGCGTAGCTGGTGTCGAGGTCGCGCCCGCTGACCTGCACGTCGATCGGCGACGGCAGCCCGAAATTGAGGATCTTGGCGGTGATGTCGCCCGGCAGGAAGGCGAAGTCGGTGCCGGGGAAGCGCTCGGCGAGCCCGTCGCGCAGGATCTCCCGGTAGCGGACCACCGGCGATGCATCGTTCTTCAGCAGCACCGTGATGTCGCAGTCCTGGGTGCCGGTGGTGCCGGTCGAGCTGTAGGCCTGGTTGATGCCGCTGACCGGCTGGCCGCAATTGGCCACCTCGCTGGCGACGCGGCCCGGCAGCAGCCGGCGGATCTGCTGGTCGACCAGCACCGAGACCTTGCCGGTGTCCTCGAGCCGCGAGCCGATCGGGGCCCGCATGTGCATGTCGATCTCGCCCGAGCGGATGCCGGGGAAGAAGTCCTGGCCCAGGGACGGGATCAGCGCCAGCGACAGCAGCGCGCAGGCGAGGAAGCCGGCGGCGAACCGGCGGCGCCGCGCCACCAGCCCCCCGAGCAGGAGGAGATAGCCGGCACGGAAGCCGTCGAAGCGGGCCTCGAACCCCCTCTGGAACCGCGCGGCCGGCCCCGGCCGGCGACCCGGATCGGTACGGCGGTGCGCCGCGACCTGGGCCGGCAGAAGCCAGTTCGCCATCGTCGGCACCAGCGTGCGCGACAGGATGAACGAGGCGATCATCGCGAACACGATCGCCTCGGCCAGCGGCAGGAACAGGTAGCCGGCGATGCCGCCGAGACGGAACAGCGGCAGCCAGACGATGCAGATGCACAGCGTGGAGACGAAGGTCGGCACCACGATCTGGTTGGCGGCGTCGATGATCGCCTGCTCCAGCGTCTTGCGCCCGGCGCCGCCGTCCGCGTGCTCCACCTCGTGCTCGAGGTGGCTGTCGATGTTCTCGATCATCACCGTGGCGTCGTCGACCAGGATGCCAACCGCCAGCGCCAGGCCGCCCAGCGTCATCACGTTGATGGTCTGGCCGAGCCAGGACAGCACCACGATCGAGGACAGGATCGACAGCGGGATCGAGGTGGCGACGATCAGGGTCGAGCGCCACGAGCCCAGGAACAGCAGCACCACCAGCCCGGTCAGGGCGGCGGCGGTCACCATCTCCTGCAGCACGTCCTCGATGGAGTCGCGCACGAAGCCCGACGCGTCGTTGATCGGCGTGATGGTGACCCCGTCCGGCAGCGTGCGCATCAGGCCGGGCAGCACCGCCTTGATGCCGCCGACCACCGCCAGCGTCGAGGCGTCGCCGGTCTTGAGCACCTCGATCAGCACCGATTGCTGGCCGTGCACCAGCACCATGTTCTGCTGCGGCGGTCCGCCGCGATGCACCCAGGCGACGTCGCGCAGGTAGACCACCGCGTCGCCGACCTGCCGGATCGGCAGGTCGTTGAAGCTCGCCACCGCGAGCGGGGTGGCGTTGGTCTCGACCAGGTAGTCGATGGCGCCGATCTTCTGGTCGCCCGCCGGCAGCACCACGTTCTGCGTCGCCAGCGCCCGCCCGACGTCGGTCGCGGTCAGCCCGTGCGCCAGCAGCTTGGACTGGTCGAGGTCGACCTCGACGTCGCTCGACGAGCCGCCGTAGGGCGCCGGGATCGCCGCGCCCGGCACCGACACCAGCTTCGGCCGGATCTGGTTGGACGCCATGTCGTAGACCTCGGACGCGGTCATCGTCGGCGACGACACCTGCAGGTCCAGCACCGGCACCGACGAGGCGTCGAACGCCAGCACCTGGGGCGGCGTGATGCCCGCCGGCATCTGCTTCAGCACGGTCTGCGAGATCGAGGTGATCTGGGTCTGCGCCGTCGACACGTCGGTGCCGGGCTGGAAGAAGATCTTGACGATGCCGCGGCCGTACAGCGACTGGCTCTCGATGTGCTCGATGTTGTTGACCGTGGTGGTCAGCGAGCGCTCGTAGAAGTAGATCACGCGGCCGGACATGTCCTGCGGCGTGAGGCCGGTGTAGGTCCAGACCACCGCCACCACCGGGACGCGGATCGGGGGGAAGATGTCGGTCGGCGTGTCGCGCGCCGCCATGCCGCCGAACAGCAGGATCAGGATCGCCATCACCACGAAGGTGAGCGGCCGTCTCAATGCCGTGACGACGATCGCGTTCATGGCTGCCGTGTTAGCCGCAGGCTCCCGGCCAAACCAGATGAAAAGAGGGAAGCGGCACGGAGCCGGCCGGCGCTAGGTGGGGTCCCCCACCATCTGGCGATGCAGGTGCCGCAGCCGCGCGGCGCCGCCGGCGATCGCCGGGTCGAGCTGCAGCACGTGTTCCCACGCCTCATACGCCTGCCGCGCCTGGCTGCGCTGGGTCTCGACGCCGCTCAGCGCCGACCAGGACAGGGGATCGCCTGGGTCGCGGGCGAGCGCGCCGCCGAGGTCGGCGATGGCCGCGTCGGCGTCGCCCCGGGCCGCGTGCACGACCGCCCGCTGGCGCCACAGCACCGCCTGGTCGGGCTGCAGCTCGATCGCGTCGTCCACGTCGTCGAGCGCGTCGCGATCCTTGGACGCGGCGAGCTCGCGCTGCGCCCGGTTGAGCAGCAGCCGGACCGTCGGCGACAGCCCCTGCAGCCGCAGGGCCTCCAGCCGGTCGGCGATCGCGGCCGCCTGGTCGGCCGTCGCAGCACGCAGCAGCTGGGCGCCCAAGGCGTCGATCCTGGCGTCGGCGCGCGCGGCGGAGGGCGATCCGGCGGCGCCGAGCGCCAGCGGGACGAGAAGGGCGGCCGCCCGCCCCAGGCTCAGCCCCGGTCGCAGGCTCAGCCCTGGCGCGCCTTCATGCGCGGGTTCTTCTTGTTGATGACGTAGACCCGGCCGTGACGGCGCACGACGCGGCAGTCCTTGTCCCGCACCTTCGCCGACTTCAGGCTGTTTCTGATCTTCATGGTCGACCTTTGCACGCGCGGCCAGGCGCCGCATGGGCGCCGCGGGAAAGGCCGCGAATAGGGCGTCGGCCGCGCCCCTGTCAATGCGGCGGTTAACCAGGCGGTAGGGAAAAGCTGCGACCAGTGTGGCGAGAGCTGCGCCAGGACCGCGAGATGACAGTCGGACCGTTGAACGGACCTCGGAGCCCCGCCGTGGCCCGGCATCGCGACGCCCGCAAGCGCCGCGCGCTGGAGCTGCTGACGCGCGGCGGCGTCCCGATGTCGGCGGTCTCGATGGCGGTGGTGCTGGCGATCGACCTGCTGCGCCACCCGGATCGGCCGCTGGCGCACGCGCCGTTCGTCGCACTGGCGGCGGCATACGGCCTGATCGCCTGGAAGTGCCGGGCGATCCGCCGCCGGGAGACGTCGCCGAACGGACCGGCCGGGTGTTCCTACGGCCAGGCCGTGATCGCCTGCGGAGTGCTGGGCTGCCTCTGGACCGCCTTGATCCAGGGCGCCGCGGCCGGCGGCCCGGACCGGCTGCCGCAGGCGTTCGTGATCCCGTGCCTCGTCTACGGCGCCGTCCTGATCGCGCCGCTGCGCGGCGGCGCGCTGCTGTTCACCGCGATCGTCACCGCCGGCGCCGCGCTGTCGTCGGCGGCCGGCGGTCCGGCGCACCAGGACCTGCAGGTGCTGGCCGTGCTCGATGGCCTGACCGCCGGCGTGATGATCCTCTGGCAGCACGCCGTGTTCGCGCGCTCGGTCGCGGCCGAGCTGCAGCTCGAGGAGCAGGGCGAGATCATCGGCATCCTGCTGCACGATTTCGAGGAGCAGGGGTCGGACTGGCTGTGGGAGACGGACGCCGACCTGCGGCTGCGGGCCCCCTCGGAGCGACTGCAGGAGGCGGTCGGCTGCCGCGGCCGTCGGCTGACCGAGCTGTCGCTGCGACGGTGGGCCCAGGCCAGGCTGCGCCACACGCACGGGACCGTCGACGGCTTCGTCACCCTGGCCGACTGCATCGAACGACGGTCGCCGTTCCGCGGCGCCCGCATCCCGATCGGCAGCGGCGACAAGGAGCGCTGGCTGAAGCTCACCGGCAAGCCGATCTTCAATGCCGACGGCTCGTTCGGCGGGTATCGCGGGGTCGGCTCCGACATCACCGAGGCCCAGCGGTCACGGCAGCAGGTCGAGTGGCTGGCCCGCCATGACGGCCTGACGCTGCTGCCCAACCGCGCCCATTTCCACGCCCGGCTGCACCAGGCGTGCACCGAGCAGCGGCAGGGCGGCCCATCCCTGACGCTGATGTGCCTGGACCTCGACGGCTTCAAGGCGATCAACGACACGCTCGGCCATCCGGCCGGCGACGCGCTGCTGGTCCAGGTCGCCGCCAGACTGCGGGGCTGCATCCGCGGCTGCGACATGATCGGCCGGCTCGGCGGCGACGAGTTCGCGCTGCTGCTGGTCGACAGCGACGAGGCCGGCGCCGGCGTGCTGGCGGACAGGCTGCTGGCGACCATCTCCGAGCCCTACGACATGGACGGCGTCGCGGTCCGCATCGGCGTCAGCATCGGGATCATGATGGCGCCCGACGGTGGCCTGGACCCGCAGGCGCTGCTCCGCAGCGCCGACCTCGCGCTGTATCAGGCCAAGCAGGAAGGCCGCGGCACCGCGCGCTTCTTCGACGCCTCGCTGCGGGATCACGCGGAGGAGCGCCGTCTGCTGCAGACCGATCTCCGCCACGCGATCGCCGCCGACCAGCTGATGCTGCAGTTCCAGCCGATCCTGAACGCGCTCAGCGGCCGCGTCGTCGCCGCCGAGGCGCTGGTGCGCTGGCTGCACCCGGAGCGCGGCCTGATCCCGCCGATCGACTTCATCCCGATCGCCGAGGAGAGCGGACAGATCTGCGCGCTGGGCGCCTGGGTGCTGAAGCGGGCTTGCCAGGAAGCGATGCGCTGGCCGGGCGAGATCGGCATCTCGGTCAACCTGTCGCCGGTGCAGCTGCGCGACCCGATGCTCGGCGCGGTCGTCGAGCTGGCCCTGACCGAAAGCGGCCTGCCGGCGGACCGGCTGGAGCTCGAGATCACCGAGTCCCTGTTCCTCGACGACAACAAATCGATCCGCAGCACGCTCAAGGACCTGCGGCAGCGCGGCATCCGCATCGCGCTGGACGATTTCGGCACCGGCTTCTCCTCGCTCAGCTACCTGCGCAGCTTCCCGATCGACACCGTCAAGATCGACCGCTCGTTCGTCCGCGATCTCGGCACCGACCTCGATGCCGACATGATCGTCCAGGCGATCGCCGGCATGGCCAACGGGCTCGGCATCACCATCACCGCCGAAGGGGTGGAGACCGCGGACCAGGCGATGCGCCTGCGCGCCAACGGCTGCACGCAGTTCCAGGGCTTCCTCTACAGCCGCCCCTGCAATGCCGACGCGGTGATGCGTTACATGGACACCAGGAACATCGCCTCGCTGGAGCTCGAGCCGTCCCTGGCGCTGGACGGCGGCAGCCAACCGGTCCCGATCCCGGCTTGAGCCGGGGACGCACGACGCAGGATCCTCCGCATCACCGCTGCGGCTCTCCGTGCGTCCGGCGGCAGACAGCCGGAGCAGTGGCGGCAGGGGAGCCTGGACGGACGTGTCGCCGTCCCGGACCGATCACCCGGCCGGCGCCGGCCCGACCCCGCGCGTCAGCACCGCGTGGTCGAGCGGGCCGGCGCCCTGCCCTAGGCCCGGTGCCGCCGCGATCGCCCGGAGCACGTAGTCGCGGGCTCTCTCCACCGAGGCCCGCAGCTCCATGCCCTGTGCCAGGCCGGTCGCGATCGCGCTGGCCAGCGTGCAGCCGGTGCCGTGGGTGTGGCGGGTCTGAATGCGTGGGCTACAGAAACGCTCGCAGCCCTCCTCGGTCACCAGCAGGTCGATCACGGTGTCGCCCGGCAGGTGGCCGCCCTTCAGCAGCACCGCCGGCACCCCCAGCGTCAGCAGCGCCTCGGCCGCATGCCGCATGCCGTCGGCGTCGGCGATGCGCAGGCCGGCCAGCGCCTCTGCCTCCGGCAGGTTGGGCGTCAGCAGCGTCGCCAGCGGCAGCAGCAGCCGCTTCAGGGCGGCGACCGCATCCTCCCGCAGCAGGCGCTGCCCGCCCTTGGCGACCATCACCGGATCCAGCACCAGCGGGATGCCGGCCCGCCGGCGCAGGCACGCCGCGGTCGTCTCGATCAGTGCCGGCGTGTCGAGCATCCCGGTCTTGACGGCGTCGGCGCCGAGATCGTCCAGCACGCAGTCGATCTGGAGGCGCAGGAACTCGGGCGGCACCCCCAGCACGCCGTGCACGCCGAGCGTGTTCTGGGCGGTGAGCGCCGTAATCGCGGTCATGGCGTATCCGCCCAGCGCGGTCACGGTCTTGATGTCGGCCTGGATGCCGGCGCCGCCGCCGGAATCGCTGCCGGCGACGATCAGGACTCGGCCCGCACTCATGGCGCCCTCAAGCTCGTGCCGCCTTCAAACCTCATGCCGCCCCCAAGCTCATGCTGCCATCGACACGCGCCGGATCGCCTCGCAGACGCCCGCCACCACGCGCTCCACCAGCGCGCCGTCCTCCGCCTCCGCCATCACCCGGACCAGCGGCTCGGTGCCGCTCTCGCGCAGCAGCAGCCGTCCGGTGGGCCCGAGCTCGTCCTCGGCCCAGCGCTTGGCCTCGGCCACCGCCGGGCTCAGCAGCGGCGAGGCGCCGGCGAACCGCTCGTTCCTGAGCAGCTGCGGGAACGGCGTGAACAGGCGCAGCACTGCGCTGGCCGGACGCTGCTGCTCGACCAGCACCGAGAGCACCTGCAGCGCCGCCACCAGCCCGTCGCCGGTGGTGGCGAAGTCCGACAGCACCATGTGGCCGGACTGCTCGCCGCCCACGTTCATGCCGAGCTCGCGCATCCGCTCGACCACGTAGCGGTCGCCCACCGCGGTGCGCTCCAGGCGCAGGCCGTCCTCGGCCAGCAGCCGCTCCAGCCCCATGTTCGACATCACGGTGGCGACCACGCCGCCGCCGGCGAGCCGGCCGCTGGCGGCCCAGCCGCGGGCGATCAGCGCCAGGATCTGGTCGCCGTCGACCGTCTGGCCGCGCTCGTCGCAGATCAGCAGCCGGTCCGCGTCGCCGTCGAACGCGATGCCGAGATCGGCGCGGTGCTCCAGCACGGCGGCGCTGAGCGCCCGCGGGCTGGTCGAGCCGCACTGGTGGTTGATGTTGAGCCCGTCGGGCTGGCAGCCGATCCGCACCACCTCGGCACCCAGCTCCCACAGCGCGGTCGGCGCCACCCGGTAGGCGGCGCCGTGCGCGCAGTCGACCACGATGCGCAGGCCGTCGAGGCGGCGGCCGCGCGGGAAGCTCGCCTTGCAGCTCTCGACATAGCGGCCGGCGGCGTCGTTCAGCCTGGAGGCGCGACCGATCATGTCGGGTGCCGCCAGCCGGTGGCCGAGCTCGGCCGCCATCAGCTCCTCGATCTCGGCCTCCACCTCATCGGACAGCTTGAACCCGTCCGGGCCGAACAGCTTGATGCCGTTGTCCTCGAACGGGTTGTGCGAGGCGGAGATCATGACGCCGAGATCGGCCCGCAGGCTCCGGGTCAGCAGCGCTATGGCCGGCGTCGGCAGCGGTCCCACCAGCGTCACGTCGATGCCGGCGGCCAGGAAGCCGGAGACCAGCGCGCACTCGATCATGTAGCCGGACAGCCTGGTGTCCTTGCCGAGCACCACGCGCGGACGGTGCAGGCCGCGCCGGAACCGCAGCCCCGCCGCCTGGCCGAGCCGCTGCGCGATCTCGACGGTCATCGGCACGGTGTTGGCGGTGCCCCTGATCCCGTCGGTCCCGAACAGCTTCCTGGCAGTCGCCATGCCCACACTCTTCCCGATTGCGTCCGGTCCCTGCTCTAGCTCAGCCCTGGATCGCCTGCCAGAGACGCAGCGCCTGCACCGTTTCGGCGACGTCGTGCACGCGCAGGATGCTGTCGGCGAACGCCAGCGCCGGCAGCGCCGCGACCAGCGAGCCGGGCAGCCGCGACGCAGGGTCGGGCTCCCGTCCGATCCGGCCGATGAATCCCTTGCGCGACACGCCGAGCAGCAACCGGCAGCCGAGGCCGGCCAGGATCGGCAGCCGGCGCAGCAGCTCGAGGGTCTGGGCGGCGTCCTTGGCGAACCCGATCCCCGGATCGACGACGATGCGGTCACGGCCGATGCCGGCCTGCCGCGCCACCCCGATCCGCGCCCGCAGCTCGCGCACGGTGTCGACCGCCACGTCGTCGTAGTCGCTCAAGGCCGCCATGGTCTCGGGCGTGCCGCGCATGTGCATCAGCACCACGGGGCAGCCGGCGGCCGCGACCGCGGCGGGCGCATCCGGATCATGCGCCAGCCCCGAGACGTCGTTGACGACGAACGCGCCGGCATCGAGCGCCGCCCGCATCGTCGCGGCGTGGCGGGTATCGACCGAGACCGTGATCCCCTGCCCGGCCAGCCCGCGTATGACCGGCAGGATGCGCGCCTGCTCGATGGCGGGCGGCACCGGGATCGCGTTCGGGCGCGTGCTCTCGCCGCCGACATCGATCAGGGCGGCGCCCTGCTCCGCCATCCGCAGGCCGGCGGCGATCGCCCGCGACGGATCGAGGGTACGGCCGCCGTCGCTAAAGCTGTCGGGCGTCGCGTTCAGGATCCCCATAACCAGATGCCCGCGCGGCAGGCCGGCGGCGGAGGGCGGCGCGGTGACGCGGTCGAGACCCTTCTGCCAGCCGGACGGGATGTCCGTTGCCGGCACGACCCGCGAGCGGCCGTCCCCGATCAGGCGGCAGAGCGCAAAGGCGGCCGGGCCGCCGGCCAGCGGCAGCGCCAGCCGATCTGCGCAGGCCGCGCGCGCCGCGGCGCCATGCAGCAGCGCCAGCGGCTCGATCAGCCGATCGGTCAAGGCGGCTCGGGATTTGAAAAAGTCCGGCCACGACCGCACCTAAGG
Organism: uncultured Acetobacteraceae bacterium; assembly: GCA_964247725.1. Taxonomy (GTDB): domain Bacteria; phylum Pseudomonadota; class Alphaproteobacteria; order Acetobacterales; family Acetobacteraceae; genus Lichenicola. The sequence goes on from CAXTVM010000026.1 coordinate 29,353, forward strand.
CCGGAGTTCGCGAGGAGGCCTGCATGCCGAACCTGTTCGACCCGATCCAGCTGGGCGCCATCAGCGCGCCGAACCGCATCCTGATGGCGCCGCTGACGCGCGGCCGCGCCACCCGCGAGCACGTGCCGACGCCGATGATGGCGGAGTACTACGCCCAGCGCGCCGGCGCCGGGCTGATCATCTCCGAGGCCACCGGCATCAGCCGGCAGGGGCTGGGTTGGCCGTTCGCGCCCGGGATCTGGAACGACGTCCAGACCCAGGCCTGGCGACCGGTGACGGAGGCGGTGCACCGGGCCGGCGGCCGCATCGTCTGCCAGCTCTGGCACATGGGCCGCATCGTACATCCGAGCTTCCTCGGTGGAGCCAGGCCGGTGTCCGCGTCGGCCACCACTGCGCCCGGGGACGCCCATACCTATGACGGCAAGCAGCCCTACGCCGAGGCGCGCCCGCTCGGGATGGACGAGATCTCCGGGCTGCTGGACGATTACCGCCAGGCCGCACGGAACGCGGATGCCGCGGGGTTCGACGGCGTGCAGGTCCATGCCGCCAACGGCTACCTGATCGACCAGTTCCTGCGCGACAGCAGCAACCACCGCGAGGATGCCTACGGCGGCACCATCGCGAACCGGATCCGGCTGCTGCGAGAGGTGACCGAGGCGGTGGCGAGCGTGATCGGCGCCGATCGGACGGCGGTGCGGATGTCCCCGAACGGCAGCGTGCAGGGCGTCGACGACAGCGATCCGGTGGCGTTGTTCACCGCCGCCGCCGCCACGCTGTCGGAGATCGGCATCGCCTTCCTCGAGCTGCGGGAGCCGGGCCCGGACGGCACGTTCGGCGTCTCGACCGTCCCGCCGATCGCCCCGTCCATCCGCGAGGTGTTCCGCCATCCCCTGGTGCTGAACTCGGACTACGACGGCGGCAGGGCGGAGGCCGCACTGGCCACCGGCGAGGTCGATGCGATCGCGTTCGGCCGGACCTTCATCGCCAACCCGGACCTGCCGCACCGGTTGCGCGACGGCATCAAGCTGAGCAAGGACGATGTCGCGACCTGGTATAGCCAGGGTCCGAAGGGCTACATCGACTATCCGTCCGCGGCCTGAGCCGCGACGGCAAGCGGCCAGGACATCGCCCTGGCCGTTCGACCATCCTGCATCAGCCCGGCTGCGGCGCCGGATCGAGGCCCGGCGACGGGACCGGCTCGGCCTTGCGGGTCGACGGCACCGAGGCGCGGCGATTGTCCTGCATCGGCTCGTCGACCACCCGGCGCTCGACCGGCTCGCCCCGCATGACCTGGCGGATCTCGTCGCCCGACAGGGTTTCGTATTCCAGCAGGCCGTTGGCGATCCGGTGCAGGTCCTCGATGCCGTCCGTCAGCAACGTCTTGGCGTTGAGATAGGCCTGGTCGATGATCGCCTTGATCTCGCCGTCGATCTCGCGGATCGTGTGCTCGGACACGTTCTTGTTCTGCGTGACTGAATGGCCCAGGAACACCTCCTGGCCGTTGTCGCCGAACGAGATCATGCCGAGCTTGTCGCTCATGCCCCACTCGCTCACCATGCGGCGGGCCTGGTCGGTAGCCATCTTGATGTCGCCGGACGCGCCGTTCGAAACGTTCTCGGCGCCGAAGATGATCTCCTCCGCCGCACGCCCGCCCATCGCCATGGTCAGCTCGGCCAGCAGCTTGGACTTGCTCTTCGAGTAGCGGTCGCCTTCCGGCAGGCTCATCACCAGGCCGAGCGCCCGGCCGCGCGGGATGATGGTTGCCTTGTGCACCGGATCGCAGCCGGGCGTGCTGATGGCGCACAACGCGTGGCCGCCCTCGTGGTAGGCGGTCATCCTCTTCTCGTCGTTGCTCATCACCAGCGAGCGGCGCTCGGCGCCCATCAGCACCTTGTCCTTGGCGTTCTCGAACTCGAGCATCGCCACGGTGCGCTTGCCCATGCGCGCCGCCAGCAGCGCCGCCTCGTTGACTAGGTTGGCCAGATCGGCGCCGGAAAAGCCCGGCGTGCCGCGCGCAATCACCTTCGGCTCGACGTCGGCAGCCAGCGGCACCTTGCGCATGTGGACGCGTAGGATCTTCTCGCGGCCGTTCACGTCCGGGTTCGGAACCACCACCTGGCGGTCGAAACGGCCGGGGCGCAGCAGCGCCGGGTCAAGCACGTCCGGCCGGTTGGTGGCGGCGATCAGGATCACGCCCTCGTTGCTCTCGAAGCCGTCCATCTCGACCAGCATCTGGTTGAGGGTCTGCTCGCGCTCGTCGTTGCCGCCGCCGAGCCCGGCGCCGCGATGGCGGCCGACGGCGTCGATCTCGTCGATGAAGATGATGCAGGGCGCGCTCTTCTTGCCCTGCTCGAACATGTCGCGGACGCGCGACGCGCCGACGCCCACGAACATCTCGACGAAGTCGGAGCCCGAGATGGTGAAGAACGGCACGTTGGCCTCGCCGGCGATGGCGCGCGCCAGCAGCGTCTTGCCGGTGCCGGGGGGGCCGACCAGCAGCACGCCCTTCGGGATCTTGCCGCCCAGCCGCTGGAACTTCTGCGGATCCTTCAGGAACTGCACGATCTCCTCGAGCTCGGCCTTGGCCTCGTCGATGCCGGCGACGTCCTCGAAGGTGATGCGGCCCTGCTTCTCGGTCAGCAGCTTGGCGCGCGACTTGCCGAAGCCCATAGCGCGACCGCCGCCGGACTGCATCTGCCGCATCACGAAGAACCAGGCACCGACGATCAGCAGCAGCGGCGCCCACTGCAGCAGCAGGCGCGGCAGCGGGTTGGCGTCGCTGTCCTCGGCCTTGGCCACCACCTCGACGCCCCTGTCGGTCAGGCGCGAGACCAGGGTCGGGTCCTCCGGCGTGTAAGTCTCGAAGCTGGTGCCGTCGCTCAGCACGCCGGACACGTTGTGGTCCTGGATCACCACGGACCGCACCTTGCCGTTGTTCACGTCGCCGACAAAGTCGGAATAGGCCAGCTGCTGCGCCGCATGCTGACTGCCGCCCGGCTGGAAGACGCTGAACAACAGCACCAGCAGCAGCGCGATGATGACCCACAGGGCCAGGTTCCGGCCGAAATTGCTCATCTTGCCTCAGGTTCCATGCTCGACGTCTCGCCGTATCCGCTTCGCCGCATCGTGTTCCGATGCGAGCATAGACGCCCTGGCCGTCGAAGCCACGCTACTCTCGAGTGCCTAGATTGGGACGACCGCCGGGACAAAGAAGTGCCTCCGAAGCGGATGCTGCTTGCGTGCAGTTAAGCCGTGATGAACAGGCTCGCGGCACTGGCCGGCGCCGGCGGCTGCAGGCGGAACCCGATTCCGGCCAGCGCAGGATCGGCGGCCCAGCCGAGATGCGGCACCGCCAGCAGCAGCCCCTGGCGCCGGATCGCCGGCAGCGTCGCCAGGATGGCGGCCGGCAGCCGGCGCGCCGGGCCCGGCGGGCGTTCGGCACCCAGCGCCGAGACCTGGAGCCGGTCGGGCAGGTCCGCCGCCGCCCACAGCCGGTAGCGGTCGTCCCACAGCGCGCCCGGCCGCGCCGCGACCGGGGCCCCGATCGCCGCCGCCTCGCGCAGCAGCAGCCAGCCGGGCCCGAGCCGGCCGGCCGGCAGCAGCCGGGCGCCAGCCAGCGTGCAGGGGTGCCGCCGCAGCAGCAGCCGCGCGATCGCGCCCGGGGACGGCGGATAGGGCGCGGCGCCGACCGTCCTGACCAGCGCCGCCAGGACCGCGGCCGGCGGCAGTTCGGGCGGCAGCAGCGCGAACCCTTCCGGGCGCAGCTCGACCGACGCAGCCAGCGCCGCCGCCATCGTCGCCTGCCGGTCCATGCGGCCGGCACCTTCCTGACGCGACGTAGCCAGCAGAGCCGACGATCCCGATCCGGAGGCGGCAAGCTCGCGGCGCACCTTTGACCGCTGTGCCCGCAGGTCGCGGTTGGAGGGGTCCTCGATCCAGCCGATCCCAGCTTCCGACAGGGTCAGCCGCAGCCGCCGCGACGCCACGCAGAGCAGCGGCCGCAGCAGCCGCACCGTGGCGGTCTCGACCAGGCCCGCCATGCCGGCGAGCCCGTCGGCGCCGCTGCCGGCCTGCTCGCGCATCAGCACGGTCTCGGCCTGGTCGCCAGCCTGGTGGCCGAGCAGCAGGTCGACCGCGCCGGCATCGGCACAGGCGTCGGCCAGCGCCGCATGGCGGGCGACGCGGGCGCGCGCCGCCAGCGACGAGCCAGGCGCCAGGCCACCGAGGCGAAGCGGGCGGATGGCGATGCCGAGTGCCGCCAAGGCCGCGCAGGCCGCGACGGCGTCGGCGGCGGAGCCGTCGCGCAGCCCGTGATCGACCACCAGCGCGAGCAGAGCGAGGCGGCGCGGCGCCGCCCAGCGGGCGGCCAGCAGGGCCAGCGCGGTGCTGTCCGCACCCCCCGACACCGCCACGGCGATCGGCGATGCCGACCCGTCCGGCGGCCATGGCCCGAGCGGCGCCATCAGGCGGTCGAACTCCGGCGCTCCGACCGCGCCGCCGGGATCGTCCGCGGCGGCTGGGTTCAGCGGCAGCCGGCCCGGCCGTGCAGGGCGACATAGGCGTTCCGCGCCCGCGGCGCGGGCGACGGGAACTCGGCATGCAGCTTGGCCAGCGCCTGGCAGGCCGCCGGCTTGTCGCCGAGCGCCAGCAGGGAGGCGCTCACCCCCAGCAGGGCGTCGGGCGCGTGGCCAGACCGCGGCGACCGGTTGTAGGCGTCGTAATACGCGACCGCGGCCTGCTGATACTGGCGCTGTCCGGCCAGCGACTGGCCGAGCAGGAACTGGGCGTCGATCTGCCGCGGGCTGCGCGGCCCGCCCAGCACGTCGCGTGCGTCGGCCTCGGCACCGGCATAGTCGCGCCGGGCGAGGGCAGCGTTGCCGGCGGCGAGCGAGGATTCCGGCGTGTGATGGACCGGCGGCGGCGGCGCCTGCGGACGCGCGGCGGGCGGCGCCTGGAACGCGGGTGCGGCGCCCGGATCGGCATCCGGGTCCGGACGGCCCGGGGTGCTGCCCGCAGCCGGGGCGCTGGGCGCGCCGCCATGCGCCTGCTGCAGCGCGAAGCCGAGGTCGCCGACCTGCTTGGAGAGCGCCGCGTTCTGCTGCTGCACCTGGTTGCCGAGCTGGTCGAGCTCGCCGCGGAGGTCGCGAACCTGGCCCTCCAGGGCCTGCACGCGGTCGAGCAGCTGCGGCGCGATCCCCGACAGGTCGGCGCCGCCGGTCTGATCGCCGGACGGCCCGCCCCGGCCCGAGATCGGCGGCGCCCCAGGAACGCCGCCTCCGCCGGCCTCGGACTGCTCGAGCTCGTGGCGCAGTTCCAGGATCTGGTTCTGCAGCGAGATCGCCTCGCGGCTCTCGAGCTGCGCCCGTGCCGGCCCGCCGGTCGCGACCAGGGCGGCGAGGCCGATCAGGCAGGCGGACGGCGGCAGTCGCATGAGCGGGGTCCTCGTGGCGTGACCCCGGAAACTAGCGCAGATCGGCCGAGGCCGGAAAACAAGCGATGCCGGCCGGCCCACGACACGCCGGAGCCAGCCCCCGGGCGGGCGCGTCGGGCCGAGACCGGCCCCGCGATCAACGCGCCGGCACGCGGCGGTTCAGCGGACCGCGGTGATCGAGTTGCGGTTCTGCGCCCAGGCCTGCTCGTCGTCGCCGGTCGCGGTCGGGCGGTCCTTGCCGTAGCTGATGGTCGAGATGCGCTCGGCCGACACGCCCTTGGCGACCAGGTAGTCGCGCGCGGCGTTGGCGCGGCGGTTGCCCAGCGCGATGTTGTACTCCTCGGTGCCGCGGTCGTCGCAGTTGCCGGCCAGCTGCACCGTCACCTGCGGGTAGCGCTGCAGCCAAGCCGCCTCGCGGTCCAGCGTCGCCTGCGCCTCGCTCGACAGGCTGTTCTGCGCGGTCTCGAAATAGACCCGGTCGCCGACGTTGGCGACCAGGTCCGCCTCGCTCCCGGCCTCCGGGCCGCCGGTGGGCGCCGACGTCACGCCGAGGCCGCCGCCGGAACCGCTGTTGGCCGCCTTGTTGTCGTCCGAGCAGGCGGCCAGGGCCGCGACGAGGGCCAGCGCGCCGAAAAGCTTCAGTTTCATGGAATGGGTTCCTGGGGACGGTTCGGGTGAGACGAGACAGGCACGCCGATACGCGACGCGGCACCCGATCAGGACGTCGGCGCGCCGGACGGATATGGACGATCGCGATCGGAGTCAGCCGCTCGCGGATTACTGCGTCGTTTCGCTTGCGGTCAAGCCGGCAACGTCCGGGGACCGGTTTCGATGCATCGCAGCGGGAAAGTTTCGCGCGCATCGGCGTCGCGAGGGATGCCGGCGGCCGGTTGACCGGAGCAGCCACGGCCAGGGGCTTTGCCCCTGGACCCCACTGGGACCGTCGTGCGCAAGCACGCTTCGCGTGACGGCCCCAACGGGTCCGGGGCAGCGCCCTGCCCTTCCTACCCCTGCAGCGGCGACCAGGCCGGATCGGAAGCGCCGCCCGGCGTCGGCACGACGCGCTCGTTGAAGCCGGCGATGTCGATCTGGCCGAGGCTGCTGGAGAACCCGGCGCCCCTTTCGCCGGCGGCACTCTGCCGGCAGTAGGCCAGCACGCGGCCGTTCGGGCAGAAGGTCGGGCTCTCCACGGTGAAGCCGCGGGTCAGGATGCGCTCGCCGGTGCCGTCGGGCGCCATCACGCCGATCGAGAAGCCGCCGGAGCCGATGCGGGTGAAGGCGATCAGGTCGCCGCGCGGGCTCCAGACCGGCGAGCCGTACTGGCCGCTGCCGTAGCTGATGCGCCGCGCCCCGCCGCCGCCGGCGCCCATGACGTAGAGCTGCGGGCTGCCGCCGCGGTCGGAGTTGAACACGATCTGCGAGCCGTTCGGGCTGTAGCAGGGACTGGTGTCGATCGCGCCCGAGTTGGTGAGCTGGCGCTTGCCCCCGCCGCCGAGCGAGACCGTGAAGATGTCCGAGCCGCCGCCGCGGGTGGCGGACAGCACCACCTCGTCGCCGTTGGGCGAGAAGCGCGGCGCGAAGCTGATGCCGGCGAACTCGCCCAGCATCTGCTGGCGGCCGCTGCCGAGGTCGAACAGGTACACCCGCGGCCGGTCGTTGGCGTAGCTCATGAAGGCGATCTCGTCGCGGGTCGGATGGAAGCGCGGCGTCAGCACCAGCCATTCGCCGCTGGTCAGCGCCCGTCCGTTGGCGCCGTCCTGGTCCATGATCGCGAGCCGCGTCGTCTGCCGCGTGCGCGGGCCGGACCGCGCGATGTAGGCGATGCGGGTGTCGAAGTAGCCCTTGTCGCCCAGCATGCGCTCGTAGATCACGTCGGCGATGATGTGGGCGATGCGGCGCCAGTTGGCGCCGCCGGTGGTGTAGGCGGTGCCCTGCAGCTGCTGGCCGGTGAGCACGTTCCAGAGCCGGAACTCGACCCGCACCGAGGCGCCGGAGCCTTGCGTGGTGCCCTGGGCCAGCGCCTGCGCGCCCAGGCTCTTGTACATGTCGAAGTTGGGCACGCCGGGACCGTTGGCGGAGGCGGCGTCGGGCACCGGGCGGAACAGGCCGCAGCCGGCGAGGTCGGCGGTGATGATTTCGGTCATCTGTTGGCCGATGCCGGGGCCGAACGAGGGGATCGCGATCGGGATCGGTGCGGTGCGGGCCTGGTCGACCGTGATCTCGGCCTCGCCGGGCGCCGCCGCCCCCGCCGGCTGCGCCCGGGCGGCCAACGGCGTGGCCAGGATGCCGCCGGCGAGGCCGGTCCCGATCAGGCCGCGGCGGGTGATGCCGGAGGAAGTCGGATGGATGGTCGACATGGCGGTCTCCGGAGGCTGGCTTGTCATGGGCGGAACACGAAGCTGAGCTGCTGGGTGCGGCCGAGCAGCCCGGCCGGGATCGGCAGCCGGGCGCAGGTCGGGTTCAGCACGGCGTCGCGGGCGCGCTCGGCCAGCGCCCGGTAGCCGGGGTCGGCCGCCATGCGCGCGGCGGTGTCGGGCTTGAACTCGACCAGCCGCGCCTCGCCGGCCGCATCGACCGTCACCAGCAGGTGGGCGGTGAAGCTGGCGTAGTCCTTAGCTTCGGTATCCTCGGCGTAGCAGCGCCGCACCGAGGCGCCGATCGCCCGCTGCGCGCCGGCGCTGAGCTGGCCGGTGACGTCGCCGGCGCGCGACGGCGAGCCGCCCTGGTCGGGGTTGGCGTGCGCGCGCGGCGGATGGGTCTGCGGCTGGTCGGCGCGGAACTTCTCCAGCGTCGCCAGCAGCGAGCTGGTGTCGGGGGCGACGTTGCTGGTCCTGTTCGGCTGCGTGCGGTGCGACGGCACCACCTTCGCGGGCGGCGCCGGCTCGGTGTGCGGCGCGGGCGGCGCCGGGGCGCGGCTCTGCGCCGGGGGGGCCGGCCGCGGCGGCGGCGCCGGGCGCGGCTCCGGCGACGGCGCCTGGATCTTCGGCGGGATCTCCAGCGGCGGCAGCGGCGACGGTGCGGCCTCGGGCGGCGGCGGCACCGGGGTCGGCGGCGGCGGTGGCGGCGGCGGCTCCTCGACCGGCGCCTTCTCCGGCGGGGTCGGCGAGACCGGAGCCGGCTTCTCCACCGCCGAGGGCGCCGGCACCGGCTTCGTGGTCGGCTGGTCGCCGCGGCGCGACGGGCTCGGCGGCCCGGCGAAGTCCATCTCGACCGAGGCCGGCTCCGGCGGCTCCGGCGGCTTCGCCAGCGGCGGGATCACCAGCAGGAACGACACCAGCAGCAGCAGGTGCAGGCCACCGGACGCGAAGGCGGCGCGCCGGAGGCCCTGGTTATCGTCGCGACGGCTCCGCATGGCTCGACGAATCGTCCGGGACGGCGGCTATTTCGGGGCGACCGCCGAGGGCTGCTCGGCGAGCAGCGCCACCTTGGTGAAGCCGCCCGAGGTGATCGTGCCCATCACCTGCATGACCCGGCCGTAGTCGATGTGCTGGTCGCCGCGCACGAAGATGCGGTGGGCGGGATCGTTCTGGGCCGCCGCCTGCAGGCGCGCCACCAGGTCGTCGTTGCCGACGACCTCGTCTCCCAGGTAGATCGAGCCGTCGCCCTTGATGGTCACCGTGATCGGCTTGGTGTCGGCGTTGATCGGGGCGGCGTTGGTCTTGGGCAGGTCGACGTTGACGCCGCTGGTCATCAGCGGCGCCGTCACCATGAAGATGATCAGCAGCACCAGCATGACGTCGACCAGCGGCGTCACGTTGATCTCGGACATCGGCCGGTAGCGGCCGCGGCCCCCGCGCCCGCCGCCGCCCAGGTTCATCGCCATGGCTCAGCCCTTCTCCTCGGACTGGCGCGACAGGATGGCGCCGAACTCGGTGCCGAACGCCTCCATGCGGGCGGCGAAGCGCGACAGGTCGTTGTTGATCTTGTTGTAGGCGATGACCGCCGGGATCGCCGCCACCAGGCCGATCGCGGTGGCGAACAGCGCCTCGGCGATGCCCGGCGCCACCACGCTGAGGTTGGTGTTGTGCATGGCGGCGATCGCCGAGAACGAGTGCATGATGCCCCAGACGGTGCCGAACAGGCCGATGAACGGTGCCGTCGAGCCGACCGTGGCCAGGAAGATCATCCAGCGCTCGAGCCGCTCGAGCTCGCGGGTGATGGTGATCGTCATCGCCCGCTCCACGCGCTCGCGCACGCTGCCGCGGGAGAGGTCGGCGCCGGCGACCCGGGCGCTGCGGCGCCACTCGCCCATCGCCGCCCCGAACACGGCGGCCATCGGGTGCGACGGCTTGGCGCCCTCGGTCTCGTAGAGGTCGTCCAGGCTGCCGCCGGACCAGAACCGATCCTCGAACAGGCCGGCCTGCCGGTTGGCGCGGCGCACCGAGATCGTCTTCTCGAAGATGATCGCCCATACCCAGACGCTGGCGCCGACCAGCCCCAGCATCACCAGCTTGACGACGAAGGAGGCCTGCACGAACAGGCCCCACAGCGAGAGGTCCCCGCCGTTCGCCGCAGCCAGATTCGCCGCATCAACCGCCCGATCCAAACACGCCTCCCTATCCCGTGCGGCGGCCCGTGCGGCCGCCGCCCGCATTGCCGCGTCGTCCTAGAGGGTTTTCAGCGCGAGCAGAAGCTTTGTCCCCTAGCCGCTTGCAGATGGCCGGCTTTTAACCAGGGGGCCGTCCTCGTCCGGGACGGCGAGGCCGGCCATCACGCCGGCCCAGGGCTCCGGCAGCCGCACCGGCCGCATGTCGGCGATGCGGATCGCGGCCAGGGTGAGCTCGAGCACCGCCGCCGCCTGCGTGCCGCAGCGCAAGGTCTGGCGCAGCCGGATGCTGGCGGGACGCATCTCCAGCAGCCCGGTCTCGACCTCCACCATTTGATCGAGGCGCAGCGGGCGCAGGTACTCGGCCGACAGCCGGCGCACCACCAGGACGATGCCGTGCCGCTCCAGCAGCCCCGATGCGGCGATGCCGTGCGCGCGCAGCGCCTCGGTGCGGCCGCGCTCGGCGAACGCCAGGTAGCGCGCGTGGTACATCACGCCGCCGGCGTCGGTGTCCTCGTAGTAGATCCGGAAGCTCGTGCGGTGGACCGCCAGCCGCCTAGTCCTCCGCCAGCAGGTCGAGCTGGGCCCGGCCCTCGGACGGCGGCGGCCGCAGCCCGAGATGGGCCCAGCCGCGGTCGGCCAGCACGCGGCCGCGGCTGGTGCGCAGCACCAGGCCCTCCTGGATCAGGTAGGGCTCGACCACGTCCTCGAGCGTGTCGCGCGCCTCCGCCAGGGCGGCCGCCAGCGTCTCGACGCCGACCGGGCCGCCGGCATGGTGCTCGGCGATCCGGCGCAGGTAGCGGCGGTCCATGGCGTCGAGCCCCATCGCGTCGACCTCCAGCCGCGACAGCGCCGCGTCGGCCAGCCGGCGGTCCACCGGCGTCCCGTCGCCTTCGACCGAGGCGAAGTCGCGCACCCGGCGCAGCAGCCGGCCGGCGACCCGCGGCGTGCCGCGCGAGCGCCGCGCAATCTCCTCGGCACCGTCCGCGGTGAGCGCGAAGCGCAGCTTGGCCGCCCCGCGCGAGACGATCAGCCGCAGCTCGCCCGGCGTGTAGAACACCAGCCGCAGCGGGATGCCGAAGCGGTCGCGCAGCGGCGTCGCCAGCAGCCCGGCGCGGGTGGTGGCGGCGACCAGCGTGAACGGCGACAGGTCGATCCGCACCGAGCGCGCGGCCGGCCCTTCGCCGATGATGAGGTCGAGCTGGAAGTCCTCCATCGCCGGATACAGGATCTCCTCGATCGCCGGCTGCAGGCGGTGGATCTCGTCGATGAACAGCACGTCGCGCGGCTGCAGGTTGGTCAGGATCGCCGCCAAGTCGCCGGCGCGCTGGATCACCGGGCCCGACGTGGCGCGGAAGCCGACGCCGAGCTCGCGGGCGACGATCTGCGCCAGCGTGGTCTTGCCCAGGCCCGGCGGCCCGTGCAGCAGCACGTGGTCGAGCGCCTCGGCGCGGCCGCGCGCGGCCTCGATGAACACCGCCAGGTTCTCGCGGCTGGCGCGCTGGCCGACGAACTCGGCCAGCACCTGCGGACGCAGGCTGGCCTCGGCCGCATCCTCGTCGGTGCGGCGCCCGTCGATGGGGCGGTCTCCCACGGCCTTGGCGCTCACCGCGCCAGCTCCTTCAGGCTGTCGCGGATGACGGCGTCGAGCCGGGCGCCGGCGCCCAGCCGCTCCACCGTGCGCAGCACCACCGGATGCGCCTCGACGCGGCGGAAGCCGAGCCCGCCCAGCGCCGCCAGCGCGTCGGCCTCGATGCCGCCGGCGGCGGCGATGCCCGGGGCGGCGGCGCCTGCGTTGATCGGCATGCCGCCCGCCTTGTCCTTGAGCTCGCTCAGGATCCGCTCGGCCAGCCGCGCGCCGACGCCGGGGGCACGGGTCAGGCTGGCGCGGTCGCCGGCGGCCAGCACGGCCACCAGGTCGCGGGGCGACAGCGCCGAGAGCACGCCGAGCGCCACCTTCGCCCCCACCCCCTGCACCGTGGTCAGCAGCCGGAACCAGTCGCGCTCGGCGACGTCGGCGAAGCCGTAGAGCAGGATCGCGTCCTCGCGCACCACGGTCTCGACCAGCACCCGCGCCGGCTCCGGCGGCTGCGGCAGTGCGGCCAGCGTGCGGGTGGAGGCCTGCACCAGGTAGCCGACGCCGCCGACATCGACCACGCAGCGATCCGCCTCGAGCTGCGCCAGCATCCCGGTGAGCTGCGCGATCATCGGCGCGAGGACGACGCGGCCAGAAGAGAGGCGGACGGCGGGCGGAAGCTGGTCATGCGACGGAGGCTAGCACGGCGCCGCGTCGGGTCACGCGCCGGCGGGCAGCCTGTCGGCTTCGGAACCGGAGGCGTCGGCACCGGATCCGCGAAGGCGGCAGACGCGGACGCCGTCTCGATCGCGGCGGCTCCGGATCGCCGTCTGTATCAAAACTGCAACGAGATCCGTTTCTTTTGGACGGCCCCGCCATACCCGTGGCGCAGGAGGCGCATCTTTTGTTACGCCGGGTCACTGAAACGTGTTGATGCGATGCGCAACAGGACGTTGCCCGATACGACCGGAGGCTCCCCGATCATGAACAGTCCGCCGAGGTTCCGAACCTCACTGCTGTTGTCGACGGCCGCCGCGGCCGGATGCCTGGTGCTCGGCACGCCCGCACCTGCCAAAGCCCAGACCTCGACCCGGACGGCCGCTCATACCAAGGCTCACGCGAAGGCGCATGCAAAGAGCCGCAAGGCGGCGGTGCATCCCGCGACCTCGACTGCTGGCGCCCCGTCCGGGACCGTCTCGGCGGCGCCCTTCGGCGCGCCCCAGAACAACGCCAC
>CAXTVM010000027.1:0-41507 GCA_964247725.1 uncultured Acetobacteraceae bacterium
CCGCCCGAGGCGCGGCAGGATATTTGTCCCTATCGGGGGAGTCGCGAAACCGGTTCCGTCCGCCCGATCACCGCCCAGATCGGATCGCCCCGCGCCGGCACCCGCGCCCGCAGCTCCGTCGCCTCGAACCCGGCGCGGCGCATCAGCAGCGCCATCAGGCGCTGCTGGCCTGGGCCGTCGAGGGCACGCCAGATCGCCACCGCCTTGGTCGGGAAGCATCGGTTGGAGAAGGTGACCACCAGCGGCGCGCCCGGGCGCAGCACGCGGGCGAGCTCGACGAACACCTCGACCGGGCGCTGCAGGTACTGCACCGACACGCAGACGCAGGCGGCGTCGAACGCGGCGTCCGGCAGCGGCAGGACCGGGTCGGCGTTCAGGTCCTGCACCAGGCGCCGGTCCAGCCGCGGATTGGCGGCGAGCTCGGCGGCGTTCATGCCGTGGCCGGTGACGCTCTCGTAGGCGACCTCCGGCGGCAGGTGGCTGACCCAGCTGCTCATCAGGTCGAGGACCGTGCCGCCGGCGGGGAGCCACTCGCGGTAGAGCTCGGTGACGGCGGCGACCGCGGCGGCGTCGATGTGGGTGACCAGGCGCGGCGTCGCGTAGAACAGCGGGTCCGGCGACGGGTCGGCCTTGGCGAAGGCGGCGGCGGGCAGGTTGGCGAGGGCGGGCTCGGTCATGCGGCCGGAAATACCATGCGGATCGTGGTGCCGCAGCCGGGCTCGCTCGCGATCGCCAGCGCGCCGCCGGCCTCGTCCATGAAGCGCCGGACCATCGACAGCCCGAGGCCGGTGCCTAAGCCCCGGGGCTTGGTGGTGAAGAACGGCTCCGTCACCCGGTCCATCAGCGCCGGCGACATGCCGCTGCCGGTGTCGCCTACCGCCAGCTCGGCGGCGGCGCCCTCCCCGGCCCGGGTCGAGACCGTGATCCGGGCTCCCGGCGCGCAGGCGTCGGCAGCGTTCCGCACCAGGTTGATCAGCGCCAGCTCCAGCTCGCCGACATCGACCCGCACCGGCAGCGGGTCCGGCGCCAGCGCCATCTCGAAGGCGACGGCCGGACCGGCGAGCTGTGCCAGGACGCGGTCGATCGCGCCGACCGCCTGGCCGAGGTCGATCCGCGTCGCCTCGCCGCCGCGGTCCCGGGCCAGGCTCAGCATCTGCCGGGTCTGGCGGCCGACGGCCTCGATCGCCCACAGTGCCCGCTCCAGCCGCTCCCGCTGGCGCGCGGTCAGCGGCTCCGACGACACCGCCTCCAGGCCGCCCAGCGCCACCGTCATCAGGTTGTTGACCTCGTGCGCGATCCCGGCCGCCATCCCGCCCACCGTGTCGAGCCGCTGCGTCCGCCGCCGCACCGCCTCGGCCTCCCGCCGCGCGGTGGCGTCGAGCTGGTGGCCCAGCAGGAACAGCGGCTGCCCGGCCCGGTCGAACACCGGGCTCACGATCATGACGTTCAGGAACGCGCTGCCGTCCTTGCGGTAGTTCCAGAGCTCGACCTGCACCTCCTCCAGCCGGGCGATGCCGTCCCGCAGCGTAGCCAGCGCCGCCGGGTCGCTCTTCCGGCCCTGCAGGAACCCGGGGCTGCGCCCGATCGCCTCGGCCCCGGCGTAGCCGGTCAGGTCGCAGAAGGCCCGGTTGCAGAACACCAGCGGATGGTGCGACCGGTGCGGATCGGCCAGCACGATCGCCGCACGGCTCGACGGCAGGGTGGCGCGCAGCAGCTCCAGTGAAGCCATCGCGTCCGGGGACGGCAGGCTGCCTGTCATGCGACGACCATCCTTGCGCGCCGGGGTCGGCGGCATCCGTGGGCGAGGTGCGTTTGTGACGGCGAGATTGAGCCGATCGGACCGTCCTATGAAGGGCTGTTTCGCGAACGTCGCATAAACGTCCCGGACCGGGCCGGCGGATCAGGGACGGGCGAGCGACTCCCGCAGCGTCTCGGCCAGCTCGTCGCGGCGGTAGGGCTTGCTCAGCAGCGGCAGCCCGCTGGCGAACTCCTGGCCGATGCCGGCCTCGCCAACATAGCCGGAGGTCAGCAGCACCCGCAGCCCCGGCCGCAGCCGCCTCGCCTCTCCGGCCAGCTCGGCGCCGTTCATGCCGCCCGGCATCACCACGTCGGTGAACAGCAGGTCGATCCGCCGCCCGCTGCGCAGCTGCTCCAGCGCCTCGCCGGCGTTGCGCGCCACCACCACGGCGTAGCGCAGCTCCTCCAGGCTCTCGACCGCCATCCCCAGCACCTGCTCGTCGTCCTCGACCAGCAGCACGGTCTCGTCGCCCACGGCCTCGCGCAGCGGCGCCACCACGGCCGGCAGCGCCTCGGCGGCGATCGGCTCCAGCGAGCGCTGGAAGCAGAGCCGCACGGTGGTGCCGGACCCGGGCGCGGTGTCGATGCGGACGTCGCCGCCGGCGCTGCGCATGAAGCCGTAGACCTGGCTGAGGCCGAGCCCGGAGCCCTTGCCGACCTCCTTGGTGGTGAAGAACGGCTCGAACGCGCGGGTCAGGGTGCGGTCGTCGAAGCCGGGCCCGTTGTCGGCCACCGCCACCTCGACATAGGCGCCAGGCCCGAGCCCGCGCTCGGCGGCGGCATCGTCGTCGAGGACGACGTTGCGGCAGCCGACCGCGATGCAGGGATCGCGCCCACCCGCGGCGCCGGCCGCGCCGCGGTCCTGGAGGGCATCGCGGGCGTTGACGATCAGGTTCAGCACCGCGGACTCGAACTGCGCCGGGTCGATGCGGATCGGGTGCAAGGCGGGACCCAGATCGAAGCGCAGCGTCACCGTCTCGCCCACCGCACGGGTCGCCAGCGAGCGGAAGCCGTCCAGCAGCCGGGCCGGGTCGAGCGTCTGCGGGCGCATCATCTGCCGGCGCGAGAACGCTAGCAGCTGCTGGGTGAGCTGCTCGCCGCGCCGTGCCGCGGTCATCGCCGCCTCCGCCAGCCGCACCACCCGTTCGGTGCGCTCGGGCCGGCGCAGCACCATGTCGAGCCCGCCGACGATCACCGTCAGCAGGTTGTTGAAGTCGTGCGCGACGCCGCCGGTGAGCTGGCCGATCGCCTCCATCTTCTGGGCCTGGCGCAGCGCGTCCTCGGTCAGACGGCGCTCTGTGATGTCCACGACGATGCCGGCCATCCGGATCGCGCCCCCGTCAGGGCCGTACTCCACCCGGCCCTTCAGCGCGATCCAGCGGGTGCCGTCGCCAGCCTGCTGGATCCGGCATTCGCCGTCGAGTGCCCCGGTCTCCACCGCGGCCTCGAAAAGCGCCGCCACCGCAGCGCGGTCCTCCGGGATCACCCGGTCCATGAACGATGCCCTGCCCCAGTCCGGCTGCGGCTGGTCGAAGCCGAAGATGCGGTCGTGGCGCGCCGAACGCCGCGAGCGGTCGGTGCGCAGGTCGTAGTCCCAGGTGCCCATGCCGGCGGAGTCGAGCGCGAACACCAGCGTCTCGCGCGCCTGCTCCAGCTCCAGCGTGCGGTCCGCCACGCGCTGCTCCAGCGTCTCGTTCAGCTGCCGGGCCTGGTACTGGCGCCGGCGCGCCCGCAGCGCCGAGGCGGCGGCGCTGAGCAGGGTGTCGGCGTTGATCGGCCGCTCCAGCAGGATGACGTTGCCCAGGCGCTCCAGCAGCCGCGCCCGCCGGGGCGAGCCCTCGCCGGACTGCCGGGTGGTCAGCACCACGAACGGCAGGTCGGACCAGGGAAGCTGCGCCTCGATCCAGTCCAGCACCGGCTCCAGCCCCGCTCCGTCCAGCGCCTCCTCCGTCACCAGCACGCCGCCGACCTCGCCGGCCAGGCCCGCGCGCAGCGCCGCGAGGTCGGCGCAGCCCTGCACGGCGACGCCGCGGCGGCGCAGCACCTGCGCGGCGATCACGGCGTCGCGGCCTCGCGGCGCCAGCACCAGGAAGCGCTCGGCCATGCCGGATCAGGCTGCGTCGGGGCCGGGGTCGCGGCCGGGGACCGGCAGCATCGGCCCCCGGCCGCGATAGGACGGCAGGCCGCCCAGCACGCCCTCGAAATCGTGCAGCGCCTCGCCGACCTGCAGGCCGTTCCGGCTCAGCCGGAACTCGCGGATGGCGCGCTCGTGCGCGGTGGTGCGGCTCTTGACCACGGACACCGCGGTGCGCATCGCGCCGCCCGCCTCGAAGAAGCGGAACGCCAGGATGCCGTCGCTGAGGTAGCTGAGGTCGATCTCGCTGCGGAGGTCGCCGACCAGCCCGTGCTGGCCCAGCACCAGCAGGGTCTTGACGCCGCGCTGGTTCAGGTAGCCCAGCAGCTCGTGCATCTGCAGCAGCAGGAACGCCTCGCCCGGCATCGCCTGCAGGTAGGCGTTCAGGCTGTCGACGACGATGAAGGTGGCACCGGCCTGCTCGACCGCGTGCCGCACCAGGCTGGAGAACTCGCCGGGCGACAGCTCCGCAGGATCGATCTGACGCACGATCAGGCGGCCGCTGTCGATGTGGGGCCCGAGGTCGAGACCGAGTGCGGCGCTGCGCGCCAGCAGCGTGCCCATGCCCTCGTCGAACAGGTAGTAGGTGCAGCATTCGCCGCGATGCAACGCGGCCAGCATGCACGACACCGCGGTGGTGGTCTTGCCGACGCCGGACGGCCCGGTCAGCAGCAGGTTGGTGCCGGCGACCAGGCCGCCGCCCAGCAGCGCGTCGAGCTCGGCGCTGCCGGTGCCGACCGGGTCGCCGGGGAAGCCGGCATGGTGCTCGGCCGCGACCAGGCGCGGGAACAGTACCAACCCGCCGGTGTCGAGCTTGAAGTCGTGATAGCCGCCGCGATACCTGATCCCGCGCATCTTGACGACGCGCAGGCGCCGGCGCTCCGGCCCGAAGTCGCGCGGCGACTGCTCCAGCGAGACGACGCCGTGCGCGATGCTGTGCAGCTGCAGATCGCCCGGCTCGGAGGTGCGGTCGTCGAGCAGCAGCACGGTGCACTGCCGCGACGAGAAGAACTGCTTGAAGGCCAGGATCTGGCGCCGGTAGCGCAACGGGTTCTGCGCCAGCAGCCGCATCTCCGACAGGCTGTCGAACACCACCCGCGACGGCCGCAGCGCCTCCACCTCGCGCATCACCCCGCGGGTGGTCTCGCCGAGCTCGACCTCGGAGGGATGCAGGATCGACTGCTCGGCCTCGGGGTCGAAGCCGGCCTCGCCCACAAGCTCGAACACCGCCACGCCGTCCAGAGACCAGCCGTGCGAGCGGGCCACCGCGCGCAGCTCGTCGGCCGTCTCCGACAGCGTGATGTAGAGCACGCTTTCGCCGCGTGCCGCGCCGTCGAGCAGGAACTGCAGCGACAGCGTGGTCTTGCCGGTGCCGGGCGTGCCCTCGACCAGGTAGACGCGGTCGCGGGTGAGGCCGCCGTTCAGGATGTCGTCGAGGCCCGGGATCCCGGTGGCGACGCGGTCTCCGGCAAGGTCGGAGGCCTGCGACGAACCGGGGGCGCGGGCAGGGTCGCTGTCGTTCATCTCGGGGGCGTCATGGCTTGGGCTCGCGTCCGGGCGTTGATCGCAGGTGGATGTAAGGTGCCCGCGTCAGTACTGGAACTGGTATTTCAGCGCCACCGAACTGCCCGGATCGTTCTCCGGGGTGATGACGCCGGTGGTGGCGCCGCCGGTGCCCACCGTGGTCAGCAGCTTGAGCCGGCGGGTGAGGTCGATCTGCACCTCGGCCTGGCTGCCGCCGCCGCTGGTGGCCTGCTTGGCGCCGACATAGACGCCGCGGGCGACGTACTTGCCGGCCTCGACGCTGGCGCCGGCATTGTCGTTGCCGCCGCCGATCGACAGCCGGTCCAGCCCCAGCGACTTCCGCACGGTGCCGAGCGGGTCGAAGCCGCCGCCGCCGGAGCCGGTCAGCGAGGCCAGCGCCGCCGCCACCTGCGCGATCTGCAGCGCGCTCAGCGACTTGGTGTCCTGCCCGAACAGGATCAGCGCCAGCACCTGGTCCTGCGGCAGCGGCGGCGTCGAGGACAGCGAGATCTTGGGAGCACTCGCGTAGCCGCCGACGTTCAGCATCGCCACCGTCGAGCCCACCACGCTCTGGGCGGTGAAGTCGAGCGCCGGGTCGATGCGGTGGCCGACCCCGGCGCCGTTGAAGCCGACCCGGCCCTTGGTGAAGGTGAGCGAGATGCCGGCGAGGTCGAAGCTGCCGCGGCGCATGTCGAAGGCGCCGCTGACCGCCGGCGCCGCGGAGGTGCCGCCGACGTGCAGCGCGCCGCCGAGCTCGGCGTCGAGCCCGTGGCCGCGCACGAAGATCTGGCCGGGCGCCTCGACGCCGAGGTCGAGTCCGATCAGCAGCGCGGGCGCCTTGGCGGCGGCCGGCGACGGCGGCCTCTGGCCGGGACGGATCACGTCGAGCCGCGCCACCGACGGCGGCAGCCCGTTCGGCACGTTGATGGAGGCGCCGTCGATGGTCAGCGTGCCGCCGACGTCGAGCCGGCTGGTGGCCAGGCCGTGCGCCCGGATGTCGGCGTCCAGCACCGCGGTCAGCAGGTCGCTGGACAGCGGGCGGGCCTGGTGGGCGGTGATGCGCAGGTCGACCGGCAGGCCGGGCACCAGCGCGCCGACGGTGCCGCTGGCGCCGATGGTGCCGCCGCCGGCATGGGCCGTGAAGCCGTCGATGCTGAGCGTCTGGCCGCTGGCGCGCACCAGGGCGGAGATGTCGGTGAGGCGCAGGCCCTGCGCGTAGTCCAGCACCTGGCCGCCGGCAAGCTGCGCGGTGCCGTCGAGGCGCGGCGCCCGCGCGGTGCCGGAGACGCCGAGGTCGAGGGTGAGGATGCCGTCGGCCTCGCGGCCCTGCGCGCCCAGCACTGCGTTAGCCAGCGCCAGGTCGAGGCGGCCGGCGGTGCGCAGCGCCAGCGGCCCGGTGGCCGAGGTGGGCGCGGTGCCGTCCACCGACAGCGCCACCTTCGGCCCGGCCTCGAGCCGCGCGTCGAGCCGGGCGGCGCTGCCGGCAAGGGTTATTTCCGCGACCAGGCTGCCGGGCGGCAGCGAGGCGGCGGGGCCGGTGCGCAGGCGCAGACCGCTGCCGGTGAAGCGCACGCTGCCGCGCGGCGCCGCCAGCGTGCCGGTAAGCCGCGCCTCGGCGGCGATCAGGCCGGCGGCGTCGAGCGTGGGCACGAACGGCTTCGCCAGCGCCGGGGTGACGCCGTCGATCCGCGCGGTGAGGTCGAGGCGCGGCTTGATCTCTCCCGCGACGTCGATGCTGGCGGGCGCCACGCCGGGGGGCGCCAGCGACAGGCGCAGCCGGTCGACCGCGATGCGGGCGCCGAACGCGATCCGGGCCGGCGACAGCAGCCGCAGCGCCTCGCCCCGGGCGTCGGCCGCGAGCCGCGAGACCGCGACCTCCCGGTGCGGCAGGTCGAGCCGCAGCATCGTGTCCAAGTTGGCCGGACCGCCGGCGACGTTCTGCAGCCGGGCCTGCGCCGCGACGTCGAGCGCGGTCTGCGGGCCGCGCGCGGTGGCGTGCGCAGAGCCGGTGATGGCGCCGGCCTGCAGCCCGGCGACGTCGAGCCGCAGGGCCACCGCGGGCGCGCCCAGCGGGTCGTCGACGGTGCCGGCCAGGGCCAGGCGGGCGACGTGGGCCGCCTGCAGGCCGCCGTTGCCGCGCACGTCGACGCCGATGCGGGGCGCCGCACCCGGCGCCTGGCTGGTGCGGAGGCTGGCCTGCACGCTGCCGGAGATCGGCTGCCCGATCACCGGCCGCAGGTCGGCGAGCCGCGCCATGCGCAGGTCGAGCGTGCCCAGCGGCACCCGGGCGCCGGCCGGCAGCGTCAGGTCGGCTCGGCCGCCGGCGCTCTTCCAGGACAGCGCGTCCAGCGTCAGGTGCAGCGCGCCGTCGGCCAGCCGGGCAGCATCGGCCCGGAGCGCCAGCGGCGCGCGGTCGAGGCTGCCGGCCAGCGACACGGTGCCGGCCGGCGCCGACGGCAGGTGCTGCGCGTCCAGCACCAGGTGCAGCGGGCCGGTGGCCATGGTGGCGGTGCCGGGATCGCCGTTGGCGGTGAGATGGGCGGCGAGGTCGTGCAGCGGACCGCTGGCGGTGCCGGCGACGGCGAGGGCGCCGCGCAGGCTGGGCAGCGCCTGCTGCAGCGACGGCAGGCCGAGCGAGAACCGGGCGTCCAACACGTCGGAGCGATCGGTGCCGGAGGCGGCGAGATGCAGCGCCTGGCCGTCGAGCTGGAGCTGCCGCAGCGCCAGCGCGGCGCCGTCCCGGCTGACGGCGAGTGCCAGGTGGCCATCCGGCCCGACCAGGCCCACGGCCTGCGGCTGGCCGCCGGTGATGGCGATCGGCCCGGACAGGCTGAGGTCGGCCTTCTGGCCGTCGAGCGAGAAGCTGGCGGAGAGGTCGGCGTGACCGGCCAGCGCGGTGCCGCCGATGGCCGCGAACGGCGCGAGGTCGGGCAGGTGCAGCGTGAGCTGGCCGCGCTGCGGCGCCGCCGTGAGCACATGGCCGCCGACCCCCAGCAGCGGATGCGACACGGCGAGGTCGAGCGGCCGTCCGGCCGCGTGCGGGTCGAGCGTCGCGTCCAGGGTGAGCGGCGCTGCGGCGAGCAGCGCCGGCTGCGGGCCGGGGATGCGGAGCCCGTCGGCCACCGCGTGCAGGTGGACCGGGCCCGGCGTGCCGTCGAGGCGGGCGGTCAGCCGGTCGATGCCGGCGCCGGCGGCGGCGAGCTCGTCCAGCACCAGCGTGCCCTGCCCGGCCGGATCCTGCGGCGTGCCGACCAGGTGGGCGTCGAGGGCCACGCCGGTCCAGGCGATGCCCGGCATCGGCTGCATCGCCGGCGCGTGCACCGCCAGCGCCAGGTCGAAGCGGGGCCGCAGCAGGTCGACGGTGCCGTGTGCACCCAGCGTCAGCACGCCGGTCGCCGGCGCGCCGGCGCTGCCGGACAGCAGCAGCCGCTCGGCGTCGCGCGGGCCGTCCAGGTCCAGCGCCAGGTGCAGCGGGTCGAGCGGCGGCACGTGGGCCAGGGCGGTGACGGCGCCGCCGGCCGGGTCGTCGAGCCGGAGGTGCAGTGCCAGCCGGGACGGCGCCACGGTCGCGGCGAGGTCCACGTTGCCAGGGTGGTCGAGGCGGACGAGCTGCAGGCCGAGGTCGGTGTCTGGCAGCCGGCCGAGTGCCGCGCCGTCGAGCAGCGGCGCCAGGTCGGCGATGCGGACGTGGCCGTCGATCGCGACGGCGATCGCCTGACTGGCATTCGCGACCGCGATCGCCTGACTGGCATTCGCGACGGCGATCGCCTGGTCGGGGTTCGCAGCGGCGATCGCCTGGCCGCCTGTCGCGGCGGCGCCCCCGGCGGTGGAGGCGGGAACGGGGGCGACGATGGCGGCGGCGACCGTCAGCCGGTCCACCTGCAGCCGGTCGACCAGGATGCCGAGATGCAGGCCGCTCCTCGCACCCGGCCGCGGCGGCGGCGCCGGCTTGCCGGTCGCGGCCGGCACAGGCAGGCGCATCGCGTCGATGCGGTCGGCGCGGGCCAGCTCGACATGCACGGTGCCGGCGAGCAGCCGCAGCGGCGACCAGTCCAGCACCAGACGGTCGATCGCCAGCCACGGGCCGCGCGCGTCGCTGACGGTGATGCGGGCGACGGTGAGCGAGTCGGGGAAGCGGCCGCCGAGCCCCTCGATGCCGACCAGCCCGCCGGTGAGCGAGGTCGCCTGGCGCTCGATCAGGCGGCGGCCGGCGCCGGTGTTGGCGCCGACCAGGATCACCGCCAGCAGCAGCGCCGCCAGCGCCACCGGCAGCCCGATCAGCACGGCGGCGGCCCATGCCGCGATCCGCAGCGGGCGCGAATGGGATGAATCGGCGTGTGCAGACATCAGAACGCGCTCGAGAATGGATTGTGCCGGATGAGAGTGCCGCGCGGCGGCACGCCCGGCGTGTCTTCCGAGAACCGGAGCGGAGCGGCCTTGATGGCCGTGAGCCTCGGCAAGCGCGGAGGGTGCGTCGGATCGCCGGCACGGCGCATTCTCACGCGGGTTCTCAGAATGCTTCTCCCAGGCCGACGTAGAGCTCGAAGCTGTCGCCGCCCGGCGGCTTGTTCAGCGGCACCGCGACGTCGAGCCGGATCGGGCCGATCGAGGTGTAGTAGCGCGCGCCGACGCCGGCGCCGACTCTGAGCGCGCCCTGGAACGGACCGCTGCCGGACGAGACCTGGCCGGCGTCGGCGAAGGCGGCGACGCCGAAGCTCTTGCCGATGCGCTGGCGGAACTCGACGGTGCCGGCATCGAGCGCGGTGCCGCCGACAGGGTAGCCGTCCGCGAACAGCGGCCCCACCCCCTGGTACTTGTAGCCGCGCACGGTGCCGCTGCCGCCGGCGTAGAGGCGCTGGTCGGGCGGCAGCTGGAAGGTGGTGGCCCCCTGCACGGTGCCGACGGTGGCGCGCACCGCGATCACGCTGCGGCCGGGCCGCGCGAGCCCGATCCGGGCGAGGTCGAGATAGGTCGAGACGGTGGTCTGCAGGATGGCGAAGAAGCTGTCGCCGCCCTGGTCGGTGCCGCCGCCGTCACCGTTGCCGCTGCCCAGGCTGTAGCTGGGGGTGGCGTCGAGCGACATCCGGAACCCGTGCGTCGGGTCGTCGAGCGGGTTGGCGAGCCCGGTGCTGTCGTAGGTGGCGCTGAGCGGGATGAAGGCCAGCGTGTACTCGCGCGACACCCCCTGCTGCAGGATGCGCTCCTCCTCGACGCCGACGCCGCCCGACACCGTCCACAGCCGGGACAGCTTGCGGTTCACCACCGTCCGCACCAGCAGCGCGGTCTGGTCGTAGGCCTCGAGGTCCTGCTTCAGACCCTCGACGCGGACGTCGAGGGTCTGGTCGCGGGAGCGGAAGTCGGGCTTCAGCAGGTCGGCGTAGACGTCGTAGCCGAGCCCGTTCTGCGAGGTGCCGCCGACGCCGGTGAGCAGGGCCGCGAGGTCGAGCCGCTCGCCGTCGCCGAACAGGTCATGGTGGCTCCAGGTGACGCCGGCGCTGCCGCCGAGGTCGGTCGAGTAGCCGGCCTGCAGCGCCACCGTGTGCAGCTTGGCCTCGGTGAAGTCGAAGGTGATCGGCAGCGCGCCGTCCGGCGCCAGCTTCGGCGCGGCGGTGACGCCGATGTCGGCGAACACGCCGGTCGCGGCGAGCTGCTGGCGCGCCGCCTCGATCCGGCTCGGCTGGTAGAGCTCGCCCTGGTGCACGTCGAGCAGCCGGGCGACGTAGCCGGGGTTGGCGCGGCGCAGGCCGGCCAGCGTGATCGGGCCGATGTCGACCCGCGGTCCGAGCGTGGCCGCGACCACGATGTCGAGCGTGCGGCTGGCCGGGCGTAGATAGGCCAGCGGCGGCTGCACGGTGGCGAACGCGTGCCCCTCCTCCTGCAGCGCGGTCAGCAGCCGGGCGCCGGCGGCGAGCACGTCGGAGGCGACGGCGGGCTGGCCGGCCTGCAGGCCGAACGCGCGCTGCTCGGCGGCCGACAGGCTCTGGCCCGGCGGCAGCGCGACGGCGACGCTGCCGAGATGGAACAGCGGCCCGGGCACCACGGCGATGCGGACCGCCGCCGGCTGGCCGGCCGGCAGCGCCGCCAGCAGGTCCGGCAGCGCCGGGTCCGCCGCCGGGTGGCCGGCCACGGCGATGTCGATCCCGCCCGCGTAGTAGCCGAAGCTCTCGAGCGCGATCTCGAGCCGGCCACGGTCGTCGCGGATGCGGCCGGCCAGCGCGAACGGACCGACCGCCTGGGTCTTCTGCAGCGAGATCAGGCTCGACGAACCCCGGAGCGCGGTGTCGAGGGCGGCGTTGCCGGTCGGCACCAGGGTGGTCCGGTACGGCTGCGGATCGGCCGCCGGCGCCGGGCCGGACCCGGCCGCCGCGACGCCCAGCAGCGCCGCCAGCGCGATCGCCCGACGCGACGGGCACCAGAGGAGGCGCCTGGAAGGACGGCAGGACGAGCGGGAGGCCAAGCCGGCCGCGACGACCGGTCGCGACGGGGAAGCGCCATGGGCACGTGCGGTCAGAACGGCGTCCTCGTCTCTCGGAACCGGTCGCGATCGCCGGCAGGGTCCCGGCAGCGTTGGCGGCGGCAGGCTGGGCGCTGCTGTAGCATCGCGCCACATTGTCGTCCTGCGCCGTTTCACGCTATGCGGAGCCGATGCAGGCCGTCCCTCGCAGCCTCAGCCAAAACGACGCCGCGCCACCTCCGACCCGGCCGGGTCTCTCCCCGTTCCCCCGCCCGACGCGGCCGTCGCCGGAGCCGTCGGCGGGCGGCGACCTGCTCGAGATGCCCGTCGAGGCGGGCAGGCGGGCACGGCCGGACCGGTTCGCGACCGCGCTGCGGCTGCTCCGGCTCGGGCGCCGCTTCGTGCTGGTGATGGGCTGGACCGCGATCGCCGGCCTGGTGCAGTCGGTGATGCTGATGCTGCCCGGGCGGCCGAAGAAGCTGTTCGCGCGCACCTACTGGTCGGTGGTGGCGGCGCTGCTGGGCGTGCGCGTCCGGATGGTGGGCCGGGTCGCGACCGGCCGCGCGGACGGACGGCCGGAGGCGGCGCGGCGGCCGGTGATCTTCGTCTGCAACCACTCCTCCTGGCTCGACGTGCCGGTGCTGGGCGGGCGGCTGCTGGCCTGCTTCGTCGCCAAGGAGGAGGTCGGGCGCTGGCCGGTGGTCGGCACCGTCGCCCGGCTGGGGCGCACCATCTTCGTCAGCCGGCAGCGCAAGGCCACCGGGCGCGAGCGCGACGACATGCGCCTGCGGCTCGCCGCCGGCGACGACCTGATCCTGTTCCCCGAGGGCACCAGCTCGGACGGCTCGCGCGTGCTGCCGTTCCATTCCAGCTTCTTCGCCGCCGCCAAGCCGAACGGCGGCCGCCAGGAATGCCCGGCGCCCGACTGCCTGGCAAACGTGCCGCTGATCCAGCCGGTCTCGATCGTCTATGACCGGCTCGGCGGCATGCCGGTCGGCCGCACCGCGCGGACCGTGTTCTCCTGGTACGGAGACATGGACCTCGCCTCCCACTTCGCCCGGCTGGCGCGCTGGAAGGGCATGCGCGCCACCGTGCTGCTGCATCCGGTGCTCGACCCGGCGACGTTCGGCTCGCGCAAGGCGCTGTCGAACGCCACCTGGACCGCGGTGGCGGAGGGAGCGGCAGCACTGCGGCAGAACCGGGTCGATGACGTGCCGGTGAAGATCGCGCCGCGACTCGGCCGCGAGGCGCAGCCCGAGGCTTTTCTGCTTGACAGCGACCGGCCGTCCTTCGCCTGATCGCGCAACGGACGCCGGGACCCCGGCGCCGGTCGGGAGACGCGGACCATCGGCATTCGACGCGACGGAGCCATCAGCTGACCAACCCGGCCGGATGGCCGTCCCCGCCATGACCGGCGGGCCCGCTTGACCGCGGCCGATGCCGGTCCGATCTCTGCGGCGCGCGCGCCCGGACTCCGTCGGGAGCCCGCCGAGGCACCTCCCTTGACCTCCTCCGATCGTCCCCGGCAGGCCGCGCACGCCCTGAAGCGGCTGCACGTGATCACCTGGGGCTGCCAGATGAACGTGTACGACAGCGCGCGCATGGCCGACGTGCTGCGCCCGCTCGGATACGAGGCGGCGGACGATGTCCGGAACGCCGACATGGTCATCCTAAACACCTGCCACATCCGCGACCGCGCCGCCGAGAAGGTGTTCTCCGAGCTCGGCCGGCTGCGGGTGGTGAAGGAGGCGCGGGCGCGGGTGGGGCTGGGCACGGTGCTGGCGGTGGCCGGTTGCGTGGCGCAGGCCGAAGGGGCCGAGATCCTGGCGCGGGCACCGTACGTCGACATCGTGCTGGGCCCGCAGACCTATCACCGGCTGCCGGAGATGGTCGCGCGCGCGGCACGTGCCGGCGGGGGGCCTGGGGGCGGCGTGATCGACACCGACTTCCCGGCCGAGCAGAAGTTCGACTTCCTGCCCGACGCCGCCGGGCCGCAGCGTCCGGGCGGCGTCACCGCGTTCCTGACCGTGCAGGAGGGCTGCGACAAGTTCTGCTCGTTCTGCGTGGTGCCCTACACGCGCGGCGCCGAGGCGAGCCGGCCGGCCTCCTCGGTGCTGGCGGAGGCGCGGCGCATGGCGGCCGGCGGCGCACGCGAGATCACCCTGCTCGGCCAGAACGTGAACGCGTACCATGGCGACGGCCCGGACGGCCGCCGTTGGGGCCTGGCGCGGCTGATGCAGGCGCTGGCCGAGATCCCGGGCCTGCTGCGGCTGCGCTACACCACGTCGCACCCGCGCGACATGGACGATGCGCTGATCGCCGCCCATCGCGACCTGCCGCAGCTGATGCCGTTCCTGCACCTGCCGGTGCAGTCCGGCTCCGACCGCGTGCTGGCGGCGATGAACCGGGGCCATACCGCCGACGACTACCGCCGGCTGGTCGACCGGCTGCGGCGGGCGCGGCCGGATCTCGCCCTCTCGTCCGACTTCATCGTCGGCCACCCGGGCGAGACCGACGCCGACCACGAGGCGACGCTGGCGCTGACCCGCGAGGTCGGCTTCGCGCAGGCCTTCTCGTTCAAGTATTCGCCCCGCCCCGGCACGCCGGCGGCAGGCGCTCCGGGCCGGGTGGCGGACGCGGTCGCCGACCAGCGCCTGCAGGCGCTGCAGGCGCTGATCCGGCAGCAGCAGGACCGCTTCAACCGAGCCGGCGTCGGCGCCGCGATGCCGGTGCTGTTCACCGGGCGCGGCCGCAGGCCGGGACAGCTGTCCGGGCGCAGCCCCTACCTGCAGGCGGTGCACGCCGCGGCGCCGGACTCGCTGATCGGCCAGGTCGTGCCGGTGACGATCACCGCCATGCTCACCAACTCGCTGACCGCCTGCCTCGCCCCCGTCGCCGATCCCACCGCCCCGCCCGCCGCGAACCCCCTGCTGGAGAGAGCCTGCGCTTGACCGAGCTCGCAGCCGCCACGAACCCCCGCCCCGTCCCCGCTCCTCCGTCCGCCGCGACCCCGCCCGCAGCGACCCCGCCGATGCCGGGCGGCGAGCCGCGCGCGGCCGCCATGCAGTTCGGCGACAACGCGCTGCTGCAGCTGCTGCTGGGCGACCATGACCGCCACCTGGTGCGGCTGGAGAAGGGGCTGGGCGTCCGGCTCGCCTGCCGCGGCAACCGGATCGCCATCAGCGGCGACCCCGGCCGGGTGGCGCTGGCGCGCGGGACGCTGGCCAGCCTGTATCGCCGGCTAGAGGACGGACGGCCGATCGACTCCGCCGAGGTCGACGCGGCGATCCGGATGTCGGAGCGCAACGCAACCCTGCTGGACCCGAAGGGCCTGCCGATCGCGCTGCCGAGCCGGGTCGGCCGCCCGTCCGGGGTGGCGGCGGGCGACGCCGACCCGCGGCTGCCGTTCTCCGACCTGCCGGCGATCCGCACCAAGCGCGGCGCGATCGAGCCGCGCTCGCCCGGGCAGGCCACCTACATGGAGCTGCTGGCGCGCCACGAGATGGTGTTCGGGATCGGTCCGGCCGGCACCGGCAAGACCTATCTCGCGGTGGCGCAGGCGGTGGCGATGCTGCAGGCCGGGCGCGTCGACCGCATCGTGCTGTCGCGACCGGCGGTCGAGGCTGGCGAGCGGCTGGGCTTCCTGCCCGGCGACCTCAAGGAGAAGATCGACCCCTACCTGCGGCCGCTGTATGACGCGCTGCACGACATGATGCCGGGCGATCAGGTGGTGCGGCGGATGGCGTCGGGCGAGATCGAGGTGGCGCCGCTCGCCTTCATGCGCGGCCGCACGCTGGCGCATGCGTTCGTGATCCTGGACGAGGCGCAGAACACCACGGTCGCGCAGATGAAGATGTTCCTGACCCGCATGGGCTCGGGCACGCGCATGGCGATCAACGGCGACCTCAGCCAGATCGACCTGCCGAACGGCGTCTCCAGCGGCCTGCGCGACGCGGTGGAGACGCTGGAGGGACTGCCCGGGATCGGCTTCGCCCGCTTCGAGAGCCGCGACGTGGTGCGCCATCCGCTGGTGGCCGCGATCGTCGATGCGTATGATCAGCGCGCGGCCGCCGGGCGGGACATCACCCGGAACCGGACGCGCCGGGAGAGCGATGGAACCGCCAAGTAGATCCGAGGCCGCGCCCGCGACGCGGTCCGCGTCCTCCAGTCGGAAGAGGCCGCCGAAGGGCGACCGACGACGCACCGGGCCCGACGCGCCCCGGCCGGCGGTCGAGGTGTTCGTGGCCGATGCCCGCTGGCGCCGGCTGGTGCCGCGGGTCGAGCGGCTGGCGCGCCTGGCCGCGGCCGCCGGCGGCGGCGCCGGCACCGTGGTGCTGGACCGCGACCTGCACGTGCGGCGGCTGAACGGGCGCCATCGCGGCCGCAACGCGCCCACCAACGTACTGACCTTCGAGGAGGGCGGCGGCGACATCGTGCTGGCGCTGGAAACGGTGCGGCGCGAGGCGCAGGCGGCCGGACGGCGGCCGCGCCACCACCTCCTGCACCTGGTGGTGCACGGCGCGCTGCACCTGCGCGGCCACGACCATCACGGCGCCGGCGAGGCCCGCCGCATGGAGATGCGCGAGGCCCGCATCCTGCACCGCCTGGGCGTGCCCAACCCGTGGAAGCCGCGCCCGACCGCGGTGCCCCGATGAGCGGGCCCGCGAGCGGGTCCGGCGCCGGCGAGCCGCCGCGATCCTGGCTGCGCGGCGGCGTGCTGGGCTGGATCGGGCGCCGGCGCGGCGAGCAGGGCCTGCGCCACCGGGTCGCCGCCCTGGTGCAGGAGGCGGCCGAGGCGCCGCAGACCGAGGGCGAGCCGCCCGAGCTCGACCGCCAGGAGCGGGTGCTGATCGCCAACGTGCTGCGGCTGCGCGGCACCACGGCCGACGACGTCATGGTACCGCGCGCCGACATCGTGGCGATGCCGGTGTCGATCGGCTTCGAGGAGGCGCTGGCCTTCATGAAGCGCGAGAACCACTCCCGCCTGCCGGTCTACGGCGAGCAGCTCGACGACGTCGTCGGCATGGTCCACGTCAAGGACCTGGTCGCCTATGCGGGGCCGGCGGACGGCTTCCGGCTGCAGTCGATCCTGCGCCAGCCGCTGATGATCGCGCCGCAGATGCCGGTGCTGGACCTGCTGCTGCAGATGCGGCTGCGTCGCATCCACCTGGCGCTGGTGATCGACGAGTACGGCGGCATCGACGGGCTGGTGACGATCGAGGACCTGGTCGAGACCATCGTCGGGGACATCGCCGACGAGCACGACGAGCCGGACGTGCCGATGGTGGTGGAGCGGCCGGACGGCGTGCTCGACATCGATGGGCGGATGCCGGTGGAGGATTTCGAGGCCCGGCTCGGCCCGGTGCTGACCGAGCAGGAGCGCGAGAGCGAGATCGAGACGGTGGGCGGGCTGGTGTTCCGCCTGGCCGGCCGCGTGCCGGCGCGCGGCGAGGTGCTGACCCATGCGAGCGGTCTCCAGTTCCGCATCATGGACTCCGATCCGCGCCACATCCGGCGGCTGCGGGTGCGCCCGGCACCCAAGCCCGTGCTGCAGGATGCGGGTCCGGTGGAGCTGCCGCCTCCGACGTGATGTCGATCAGGGGCAAAATCCCGGTGACCGGTAGCAAATACACCAACAGTAGAAAGGAGTGCGTTAGGCAGGATCAGCTTGTCGTCCGTTGCCGGGCAGACCAGACGCCATTCGCTTTGTTCTATACGCCAAGAGGAAGGTGGCTTCCTCGATGGCATAGAACGTCACGCTTGGATTGCCGGGGAAAGCGGCGCCTATGCCTTCGACAGCGGCATTTCGCACAAAGCCTAAGAAGCGAACGCGCTAGGTTTCATCAGTGACGTTGGACTGCTCAAGCCGCCGCGGGCGGGAGCAAACCACCGTTTCTCACGATCTTGAACCCGCTTGGCCAACGGCTTCCAATCCGCTGCGGTCGTCACCTCGACGATGACGATCTCTTTACAGCTAAAGTCGAGCGCTACGAAGTCGGGGCAAGAGCCGCCCTCGTTCATCTCCCATTTGATGTCAAGTTGCGGAGCGATGAACACCTGTCCGTCTATTTTCAAATAGGTAGCGATGTCGATCTCGGTTCCGTCCAATACACGATCTCCTAAATCTTGCCAGCAGACGTACCCATGCTGTTGCCAAAGTTGATAAGACATAGATTGCCCGGCAGCCGGTGGGATTCTTTCGGGGTGATGGGGGCGCGCACCTCATCCAGTTGGGGGGTGCCGTAATCACCAGCCTGACGCGCACAGGAGAAGGAAATCCTCAGCCCGCCGGCAGACCCGGGATTGGCACACCGAACGTTTGCAGCAACAGTACGGCGTTGAGCGACAGGATCGCCACCGTGCCCACGATGGCGGCGGCGTCGGTCAGCCGGGTGTTGGCGAACGATCCCATGATGGCGCGTTGGCGGGTGAACAAGACCAGCGCCAGCATCGGGATCGGCAGCACGAACGACAGCACCACCTGGCTGACCACCAGGGCCGAGGTCGCGTTCACTCCCAGCGCCACCACGACGAAGGCCGGCGCCATGGTCACCAGGCGCCGCAGCCAGATCGGGATCCGGAAGCCGATGAAGCCCTGCATGATCATCTGCCCGGCCATGGTGCCGACCGCCGACGACGAGATGCCCGACGCCATCAGCGAGACCAGGAACACGCCGGCGGCGCCGGCGCCGAGCAGCGGCGTCAGGGTGTGGTAGGCGGTCTGGATCTCGGCCACGTCGCGGTGGCCGGCATGGAAGGCGGCGGCGGCCATCATCACCATCGCCATGTTGACGGCGCCGGCGACCGACAGCGCCACCACGCACTCGCGGTTCGAGAACCGCAGCAGCATGCGCCGCTCGCGGATGTCGGCGCCGGGCGCGCGGTTCTGGGTCAGCCCGGAATGCAGGTAGAGCGCGTGCGGCATGACCGTGGCGCCGACGATGCCGATCGAGATCGTCAGCGCCGCCGCGTCCGGCATGACCGGCAGCACCGCGTGCAGGCTGGCCTGGCCCCAGGCGACGGGGGCGATGAGCATCTCGATCAGGTAGCAGAGCCCGATCACGGCCACGAGGCCGCCGATGATCAGCTCCATCGGCCGGAAGCCGCGCCCCTGGACCATCAGGACGGCGTAGGTGACCGCCGCGGTCACGACCATGCCCGCCAGCAGCGGCAGGTGGAACAGCAGCGACAGGCCGATCGCGCCGCCAAGGAACTCGGCGAGGTCGGTCGCCATCGCCGCCACCTCGCTCGCACCCCACATCGCGTAGACGACCGGCGGCGGGAAGCGCTCGCGGATCATCTCGGCCAGGTTGCGGCCGGTGACGATCCCGAGCTTGGCCGAGAGCGCCTGGAACAGCATGGCGATCAGGTTCGCCATCAGCACGACCCAGAGCAGCGTGTAGCCGTAGGCGGAGCCGGCCCGGATGTTGGTCGCGAAGTTGCCGGGATCGATGTAGGCGATCGAGGCGACCACCGCCGGGCCCACGAACAGCAGCGCCGAGCGTCCGCCGCGCCGCCGGCCGGCCAGGACCTCGCGGATGGCGGCGTCGGTCCGCTCGGTCAAGGTCTGCCTGGGCACGATGCCGCTCATCACCCGCTCCCCTGCCGCCGGCTTGATGTAGCCTAGGCTACATTTATGTCAACGGCCTAGAGGATCGAGCCATGCGCTGATACCGTTCCTGCGTGGTCACGATGACGAGACGGCATCATTTCGTGCTAGACCGCTCGTGCTAGACCGCTGCACCCGGCGCCCGTGAGCTGTTGATCGTGGTCCCCGGGGACGGCGCCCCGGATCACCGCCCAAGGCCCGAGATCTTGCGTCAGGAAAGAGCCCTCCGCTTGACCCGAACCCTCGCCACGCCGCCGCTCGCCGGCGCCGACGACATGCCGGAGGAGCCGATGCAGGCGCTCCGGTTCGGCAAAGCCCGGGCGGCCCGCTCGACCGCTCTGCTGGAAGACTACGTGGAGCTGATCGCCGACCTGCACGCGGCGCACGGCGAGGCCCGCGCGACCGAGATCGCCAAGCGCCTCGGCGTCACCCATCCGACCGCGCTGAAGAGCATCGGCCGCCTGAAGCGGGAAGGCCTGGCGGTGGCCCGCCCCTATCGCGGCGTGTTCCTGACCAGCGCCGGCGTGGAGCTCGCGAGCCGCGTCCGCGCCCGGCACCGGCTCATGGTCGAGCTGCTGCTGGCGGTCGGCGTCCCGGCGGAAATCGCCGAGACCGACGCCGAGGGCATGGAACACCACGCCTCCGCGGCCTCGCTAGAGGCGTTCGCGCGGTTCCTCGCCAAGCGCGCCTGACCGGGAATGCATTGGAAAAAACGCCAAGGAGCTTTGCCCCTGGACCCCACGGGGGCCGCGGGCCCCGATCGTTAAGGGTGTACCTCCATGTAAGCGCTGTCTCCTTACGAATCGAGGTTTGGGGCCCGCGGCCCCAACGGGTCCAAGGCGGCGCCCTGCCCTTCTCCCCTCTAGCCCCGCGACCGCGCGATCGTCTCGGCGGCGCTGGCGACGCCGCGGAAGTGGCGCGCCGCCTGATGGCGGATCTCGGCCAGGCTGGACAGCACGGCGCCGTGCAGCGGGCGCAGCCGCTCGTGGGTGGCGAAGAAGGCGAGCCCGGCGCGGTTCGGCTGCCGGATCGCCGCCCCCACGAACACGCCGTCGATCTCCACCACGTCGCTCTCGACCATCACACCAGGCGCCCCGAAATGACCATGCAGCGGCGCAGGCGTCCTGCGGCCCAGGCCACCGGAACATGCCTACGCCGTCCCCACGTCCTGAACAAGCATATCGCACCGTGGTATTAAGATAACACTAACGCGACTGCGTCTCAGCGCGGCAGCGCCAGCAGCCGGTCCAGGCCGCCCCCGTGGCCCAGCACCGCGGCGCGTTCGGCCAGCGTCAGCAGCGCCAGCGCCGCGTCAAGGCTCGCGGCCTCGTCGAGCTTGGCCAGCCCCAGCGCCAGCAGCGGCTCGAACGGGTCGCGTCCTGGCACCCGCGGCGGCGGCAGCATGGCGCGGTGCGCCGCCATCAGGGCGGGCTCGTCGAGCAGGCGGCGCAGGCTGCGGCCGGCGGGCGGGTCCCGGCCGGCCGCCTGCAGCGCCGCCGCACGCGCCAGCACGGCGGGCGGCGCCGCCTCCTCGGGGATGCGCAGCAGGCCGGCGCGCCGCAGCGCCAGCCCGGCGCCGCGGCCGGCGGTGAGCGACACCAGCGGCACCGCCAGCACGAGCCCGAGCAGCACCGGCGACATCCAGGCGAACAGCGCCGGCGACACCGCCCAGGCGATGCCCGCCAGCACCAGCCCGAACACCATGGTGCGCCAGTAGCCGGACCAGACCTCGGCGAGGGGCAAGCGGCCGCCGTCGCGGCGCTGCGCGTTCCAGCCGCTATCGCGGCCGGCCAGGATGGACAGCACGCCGCCGGTCTGGATCAGCATGGCGACCGGCGCCACCAGCCCGCCGATCAGGGTTTCCAGCAGCAGCGACAGCAGGGCGCGGGCCGCACCCCCTGCCCCGCGCCGGTCGGCCGGGTTGCACAGCAGCGCCAGGTAGGCCAGCGCCTTCGGCGCCAGCAGCACGCCCATGGTGCCGATGAACACCCACTTGGCCAGCACCGGATCGACCTGCGGCCAGTTCGGGTAGAGCGTCTTGGTGCCGCCGAAATACTCCGGCTTCACGAACCGTGCCTGCAGCGAGATCAGGATGCCGCAGAGCAGGAACACCAGCCACAGCGGCGAGGTGACGTAGGAGCCGATGCCCATCAGCAGGTGCAGCCGGCTGACCCAGTGCAGGCCGCGCGCCGGCAGCACGCCGGCATGCTGCAGGTTGCCCTGGCACCAGCGGCGGTCGCGGATGGCGATGTCGGTCAGCGACGGCGGGCTCTCCTCGTAGGAGCCCGGCAGCCCCGGCACCATGTGGATCGCCCAGCCGCCGCGCCGCATCAGCGCCGCCTCGACGAAGTCGTGGCTGAGGATGTGGCCGCCGATCGGCCGCCGGCCGGGCAGCACCGGCAGCCCGGCCTCGCCTGCAAACGCGCGGGTGCGAATGATGGCGTTGTGGCCCCAGTAGTTGCCCTCCGAGCCGTGCCACCAGGCGATGCCGCACGCGATCAGCGGGCCGTACACCCGGCCGGCGAACTGCTGCATGCGGGCGAACAGCGTGCTGCCGCCCACGATCACCGGCAGCGTCTGGATCAGGCCGACGCCCGGATGGCGCTCCATCGCCGCCGCAAGGCGCACGATGGTGGCGCCGTCCATCACGCTGTCGGCGTCGAGCGTGATCATCTGCGGGTAGGCGCCGCCCCAGCGCCGCACCCACTCGCCGACGTTGCCGGCCTTGCGCCCGGTGTTCTTCGGCCGCCTGCGGTAGAAGATGCGCGCATGCCCGCCGGTGGCGGTGCGCAGCGCCAGGAATGCCGCCTCCTCGGCCAGCCAGATGTCGGGATCGGTGGTGTCGGACAGGATGAACAGGTCGAACGAAGCGAGCCGCCCGGTCGCCGTCAGGCTCTCGTGGATCGCGGCCAGGCCTGCCATCACCCGCGACGGGCTCTCGTTGTAGGTCGGCAGCAGCAGCGCGGTGCGTTGCCCGAGCTCGGGCAGCGGGCCGTCGCGGCTGATGCCGAGCCCCAGCCCGCCGCCGGCCAGCAACACGCCGAAGCCGGCGAGTGCCGAGGTGAAGGCCAGCGCGATCCAGGCGAACAGCACCACGAACAGCGCCAGCACGACCAGCCCCAGCGTGTTGGCGCCGTTGCGGTTCAGCACGAAATACATCTCGGTGCCGGCGAACAGCGTGAGCGCCGCAGCACCGCCGATCACGAACAGGCGGCGCCACGCGAGCCCGGCTGGCCGGGTCGCCGGCGGCGGCGCGCGCTCAGGCCTAGCCTCGGAGAGCGATTGCACCGGCATGTCGAGCGGCGCCTCCGGCGGCAGCGCCGGCGTGTCCGGACGCAGCCCGTCCCGGTTCAGGGCGTCCAACGATACACCCAGGTCTCGGACAGCGCCGCCTGCTCGCCCATCAGCCGCCCGTGCAGCTCCGCGATGCGGGCACTACCGGGATAGAACTCAAAGGTGATGCGCCAGCCCTGCAGCGGCGGGTTGGGCTCGACCACCACGTTGCGGATCTCCCCGGCGTCGGTGCCGAGGTCGGCATGCAGCCGGGCGTCGGCGCCGAGCGCCCGCAGCGCGTCGCCGGCGAAGTCCAGGATGACGAAGCGGCCCTTGCGGTCGTCGGTGGCGCCGATCCGGGTCTCGGCGACGCGCGCCAGCACGCTGGTCCAGGGGTTGTCCCAGCACCAGTGCATCCGGTACGTGTAGGCGTACTCGCCGCCGGCCGCGAGCGGCGCCTTCGGCCGCCAGAACGCGACGATGTTGTCGTTGACCTCGTTGGGCGTCGGCAGCTCGACCAGGTCGACGGCACCCTCGCCCCAGTCGCCGATCGGCTCGATCCACAGGCTCGGGCGCTTCTGGTAGTCGAGCGCCAGGTCCTGGAAGTCGGCGAAGGCGCGCTTCCTCTGCATCAGGCCGTACCCCTTCGGCGTCACGTCGGAGAAGGCGCTGAACTGCAGGTCGACCGGGTTGGCCAGCGGCCGCCAGATCTGGTCCGACCTTCCGGTCCACAGCGACAGCCCCTCGCTGTCGTGCGCCGCTGGCCGCGCGTCGTCGACGTGCTGGCGGTCGTTGGCGTCGAAGTAGAACATGCCGGTGAGCGGCGCCATGCCGGGGCCGGCGATGGCGTGGCGCGGGTAGAGCACGCTCTCGACGTCGAAGATGGTCTCCTCGCCCGGGCGGATGGTGAGGCGGAAGGCGCCGGTGACCGCGGGGCTGTCGAGCAGCGCGTGCACCACGATGGCGCTCATGCCCGGCTGCGGCCGCTCCAGCCAGAACGCCCGGAACAGCGCGAACTCCTCGCCCTTGGGATCGCCGGTGCCGTTGGCGAAGCCGCGCGCCGACAGGCCGTAGGACTGGCCCCTCGCCACGGCGCGGAAGTAGCTCGCCCCCTGGAACACGCAGATCTCGTCGTAATAGTCCGGGCGGTTGATCGGATGGTGGATGCGGAAGCCCGAGTAGCCGAGCGGGTCCGGCACGCGCAGGCGCCCGTCCTCGTAGGTGAACTGGTCGGGGTCGTAGCCGAGCCTGAGCGCCTGGCCGTCGCGCACCTCGAAGATGTCGATGCGCGGCCGGTACAGGAAGCCGCGCGGCAGGAACTCGACCTGGAAGTTGAGCCCCTGGCCGCGCCAGAGCGCCACGTCCTTGCGGAAGCGGATGCCGCGATACTGGTCGAAGTCGAGCGCGCCCACGGCGGCCGGCAGCCGCTCGTCCGGGGCCTGGTAGGGGTGCCGGGCCATCGCCTGCGCCAGCCGGCGGACGCTGGCGCCGTCGAACGGACCGGGTGCGGCCGCCGGCGCCGGACCCTCCGCCCGCGCCCGGGCCGGCCCAGGCGTCAGAAGTGCGGCCAGCGATGCGCCGGTTGCCGTCTGGACCAGGTCACGCCGCGACAGCACCATCCCTCGACCTCCAGTTGGACCGACGCTGCGGCCCCGCGTGGTAACAGTGGCGGGGCGGCGTGGCAATTTGGCAGCGCCATCGGTCCGCGGAACGTTCCGGCTTGATCCGGCAATGCACGCCTTGTAGGGGTTGTTCATGCAAACCCCGATCATAGATAGGATTTCTTCGGCGCCCGCCGGGATCAGGTTCCGGCGGGCGCTTAGCGCCGCCCATCGACCCGTCCGCACTCTCCTCGCCGTGTTGCCGATGCTGGCGGTCGCCGCCGGCGCCGCCCGGGCGCAGAGCCCGTCGGCCACGCTGCACACCGCGCCCGGCTTCTCGGCGCTGCCGCAGACGCTCAGCAACCCGTCCAAGTCGCAGGCGCCGCAGACCATCCACACCGGCAACTGGGGCGTGTTCAACCAGCTCGACGGCTCGCCCGCCGGCTTCGGGCCGGTGGCCCGCTACGGCGTGGCGCGCTGGGCCGAGGACTGGAGCGCGCTGCGCGACCGCAAGCTGCGCGACGACCCGTTCGATCCGCTCAAGTTCATGGCGCTGAACGACGCCCGGAACATTTATCTGACCTTCAGCGGCGAGAGCCGGCTGAAGAACTGGTTCGAGAACCGGCCGTTCCTGGGCCAGCAGAAGCCGAACGACTCCGCGCGCACCACACTGCGCAACATCCTCGGCGCGGACCTGCACCTGGGTTCCCACCTGCGGGTCTACGGCGAGCTCATCAACGGCGACGCGTTCGGCGTGAACGCCTACGGCTACAACGCCACCTACCGCACCCGCCTCGACGTCCAGCAGCTGTTCGTCGAGGCCAAGGCAGACCTCGCCGGCGCCCATGCCGGCGTCCTGTTCGGGCGCCAGGAGTTCCTCGACGCGCCGAACTACGTGCTGTTCGCCCGCGAGACGCCCGACCTGCCGCTGTCCTGGGACGGCGTGCGCGGCTACGCGGTCTGGCCACGGATCCGGCTCGACGGCTGGGACTTCGTGCAGACCAACACCACGCCGGCGGCGCTGTTCCACGACGACGAGAACTACAACGCGCGGCTGTTCGGCGGCTACGGCTCCTACGCCGCGCCCGCCTTCAGGACGCTGGGACAGCCCGGCCAGGTGTTCTTCGACCTGTTCTACATCGGCTACGAGCTGGGCGGGGCGCCGGCGGTGATCGCCACCGCCACCGGCACCCAGGCCGGCTCGACGCTGCGCGACGATTACGGCACCCGGATCTGGGGCCATGCCGGGCCGATCGAGTTCTCGGCCGGCGGCATCTACCAGGGCGGCCAGTTCCGCTACGCCGCCAGCGCCCGGACCCGCGACGTGGTGGCCTACGCGTTCAACGAGTTCGCCGGCTACCGCTTCGCCGGCATCTATGGCCGGCCACTGCTGGGCCTGCAGGCCGACCTCTATTCCGGCGGCGACGATCGCCGCCGCACCGGCACCGAGGGCACCTACATCACCCCCTACAACCCGCAGACCAGCTACCTCGACACCACCACCTACTTCGCGCCGGGCAACCTGGTGAACGTGGCGCCGACGATCGAGGTGGCCCCGCTCGACAAGACGCTGCTGCGCTTCAGGGTGCCGATCCTGTGGCGGGCGACCACCAACGATACGATCTACGGCTCGTCGAACCGCGTCTACCCGTTCCGCGGCCTCTACAGCGGCGGCTTCGTCGGCACCGTGCCGCAGGTGAACTTCGCCTGGCGGATCACCCGGCACCTGACCTGGACCCACGACCTCGCCCGCTACTTCGCGTCGCACGGGATCCAGCGGGCCGGCGCCTCGAACGGCACCTACTACCTGTCGACGTTGACCTTCCGCTTCTGAGCCCGTTCGGGAACGGCGCGTGCCGGCGACCCGACGCGCCTTCCTGCGCTTGGCCGCTCCTCACGGCCAGGAGGCCGCTCCGGTTCCGGGTGGATACGCCGGCCGTGCCGCGCAGGCGCTGCACTCTCGCTCGGCACCGCCCGTTCTCGAGCGGGCTCCGACCGTCGGCGAACCGGGCCTCGCGCCTCGCGTTCGGCACCGCTCGGTTCCGAGAACCCCCGAGAAGCCCCGAGAAGCGAGGTGCCGGCTTGCCGACCAGTCCCGTTCCCATCCTGCCGATCCTGCTGTCCGCCCTGCTCGCCGGGTGCGCGCTGGAGGACAGCCGGATCGCGGACCGGGCGCCGCGGGCGCTGCATGGGTTGAGCGAGCAGGCGCTGGAATCCTGCTTGGGCGCGCCGGACCAGCATGCGAGCTTCGGCAGCACCGACGTGCTGACCTACTATGCGGCCTCGAGCAGCTCGACGAGCTATTCGGTGCCGATCGTGGGGGGCCTCGGGCTGTCGAACGGCGGCTATTGCCACGCCACCTTCACGGTCGAGAACGGCGCCGTCACCCGGCTGCTCTACTCGGGCGAGAAGAACGCGACGCTGGCGCCCGACGCCTATTGCGCGCCGATCCTGCGCACCTGCCTGGCCTGGCTCGACGCGCATCCGGAGGAGCGCGCCGGTGGTGCCGCCGGCCGGTCCGGCACCGCCTCCGGCACGCGGCCGGCGGTACCGCCCGGCGCCTCGTCCAGCACGCCGCAGCCGCAACCCTCCACCGCGGGCTCCCCGGCCAACATGTCGACGCCCACGCCGCGTTGAACGCCATCGGCCGAGGATGAACGGCGCGCTGCCTCCACATTCCCCAAGCGTACGGCGAGCGAGCCGACCTCGAAGCGGACCGGATGCGCCCGGTCCGGGTCGGGATGCCGCGCCCTCCCCAGCGCCGCTCGCCGATCCAGCGCTCCGGCCGCAGCACCTCCCGGCCTTGGTCGCGCACCACCGGCAGGTCGCCGGCCGCGACCGCCTCGGACGGTTCCGACGCCTTACCGTCACCTCAACCGGCGCGGTCGTTGTTCTCGGGCCGCAGCGCGACGGCCAGGTCGCCCAGGTCGCGCGACAGCATCTCCAGCGTGAAGCGGGGCAGCGGCCCGGCCGCGTCGCCGAGCCCTGCCAGCGACCGCCGCAGGTCGTCCAGCTCGGCGAACGCCTGGTCGGCGTCGTGCGTGCGGTGCGCGGCCTCCTGCCGCATCGCCCCTCCCAGCGACCGCAGCAGCGCGCCGATCGCCGCCGAGACCGGCGCCAGCGCCGCGCCGGGCACCGAGTCCTCGGTCTCGTGCACCGAGCGGGCGACGAACAGCATGTCGCTCTGCAGCCGCCGTAGCATCGACACCAGCCGCAGCATCAGCGGCTCGTGCTGGTCCAGCGACGTCAGCCGCTCGCGCCGCGCCTCGGCGATCGCCGCCACCAGCGCCCGCAAGGCGTCGGAGCTGGCGTCGTTCAGCCGGTCGAGCTCGGACGGCTCGACCGCGGCCGACAGCACCTGCGCCCGGGTGGCGTCCAGCGTCGCCAGCATGGTGGCCGCCGCTCCGAACGCCTGCGCGCGGGCGCGGGTATGGAACACCAGGTAGGACACCAGCAGCGACACCGCGGCGCCGACCAGGATCGCCAGCACGCGGTCGACCGGGCGGTCGAACGGGCCGCCCTCGCTCGGGAACAGGAACGTCACCACCAGGGCGACGCCGGCCAGGCGCAGGTTCGGCCTGAAGGCCGCCAGGATCGCGATCGGCACCATCATGGCCGTGAACACCGGCAGCCTGGGCAGGCCGTAGAGCTGCAGCGCGATCGCGGCCGCGCCGGCGGCGGCGCCGATCAGCGTGCCGACGATCTGGTCGCGGCCGGCCTCGATGGTCGAGCTGATCCGCGCCTGGGTGACGATCACCGCGGTGACCAGGGCCCAGTAGGGCTCGCGGAGATGGAGCCCGTGCGCGACCACATAGGACAGCAGCACCGAGACCAGAGTGCGCACCGACTGCCGCAGCTCCGGCAGCCATCCGGAGAGGCGCTGCCGCAGGCCGGCGGGCGGGAACGCCGACGCGTCCGGCCCGGAGGCCGCCTCGGAAGCCTTCCCCAGGGCCGCCGCCGGCAAGGGCCGTTCGTTCATCGTGGCCGGCAGGCTCAGCCCGGCGCCTTGTTGTGGACGGCGCCGCCGATGGACGGCACGCCCTGGATCGGCAGCGGCACCCAGCGCATGCCGTCGTTGTTCTGCACCAGCATCACCACCGACGGACGCTTCTGGTGCCGCGCCTGGTCGATCCGGCTCTGCACGTCGGCCGGCTGCGACACCTCCGACTGCTGCACCTCGACGATCACGTCGCCGGGCTTGATGCCGCGGTCGGAGGCGGGACCGGACGGCACGGTGTCGGTCACCACCACGCCCTTCTGGCCGTCGGCGATCTGGTACTTCTGCCGCAGCGCGTCGTCGAGGCCGGCGAGCTTCATGCCGAGCCCGGCCAAGTCGAGCGTCGGCGGGCCGGAGGGCTTGGCCGCCGCCGCCGGCGCCGGCTTGGGCGCGTCCTCGGGGAAGTCGCGGATCGTCACCTGCAGGGTCTGGGGCTTGCCGTCCCGCCAGATGCCGAGCGGCACCACCTGGCCGACCGCGGTCTCGCCGACCACGCGCGGCAGGCTGCGGCCGTCGACCGCCTCGCCGGCGACGGTCTGGATCACGTCGCCGCTCCGCAAGCCCGCCTTCGCGGCCGGCCCGCTCGACTCGATGCCGGCGACCAGGGCGCCCTTGGCGGTCTTCAGGCCCAGGCTGTCGGCGATGTCCTGGCTCACGTCCTGGATGCGCACGCCGATCCAGCCGCGGCGGGCCCGGCCATAGCGGCGCAGCTGGTCGATCACGCCACGGGCCTCGTTCGAGGGGATCGAGAAGCCGATGCCTATCGAGCCCCCGGAAGGCGAGTAGATCGCGGTGTTGATGCCGATCACGCCGCCATCCATGTCGAACAGCGGCCCGCCCGAGTTGCCGCGGTTGATCGGCGCGTCGGTCTGGATGAAGTCGTCGTACGGGCCGCTGTCGAGCGAGCGGCCGCGCGAGCTGACGATGCCGGCGGTGACGGTGCCGGACAGGCCGAACGGGTTGCCGATCGCCACCACCCAGTCGCCGACGCGGGCTTTGTCGCTGTCGCCGAACGCCACGGCGGGCAACGGGTGCGCGGGCTCCACCTTGAGCAGGGCGAGGTCGGTCTTGTCGTCGTGGCCGAGCAGGCGCGCCTTCAGGACGGTGTCGTCCTGCAGCGTCACGGTGATGGTGTCGGCGCCCTTGATGACGTGGTTGTTGGTCACGATCAGGCCGGACGGGTCGATGACGAAGCCCGAGCCCAGGCTCTGCATCTTCCGGCCGGGCGCCGCCTGCCCGCCGGGGCCGCCGCCACCCTGGGCGCCCCCTTGACCCCCTCCTGGGCCTCCCCCTTGGCCGCCATGCCGGTTCATGAAGTCGCGGAAGAACTTGTCGAACGGCGAGCCGGGCGGGAAGGCAGGCGCCGGGGTCTGCGGCGCGCCCGGATCCCGGCCGCCCTTGTCCGGCGCCCGGTCGCCGGGCGCGTCCTCGTCATCGTCGTCGCCGCTGCCGCCGCCGTCGTCGGCGACGGTCTCGGTGGACGAGATGTTGACCACCGACGGCAGCAGCCGGGCGGCGAGGTCGGCGAAGCTGTCGGGGGTGGAGCGGGCCAGCGCCGGCGGGACCACCAGCAGCGGCGCCGGCAACAGGGCCGGCAGCATCATCGCCGAGGCCAGCATCGCGAGGCGGGACCGCCTCGGCCCGGCGGGGCGGGAGCGCGGGTCGGGCGGCGTCGCGAGGCGCATGGATGCTGTGTCTCCTGGCAGCGCGGCTGCGGCGGGACTCTGCTCATGCGGCCGCGCCGCAG
This sequence comes from uncultured Acetobacteraceae bacterium, assembly GCA_964247725.1. Classification (GTDB taxonomy): domain Bacteria; phylum Pseudomonadota; class Alphaproteobacteria; order Acetobacterales; family Acetobacteraceae; genus Lichenicola. The sequence continues at coordinate 30,137 of CAXTVM010000027.1, forward strand.
ACAAGTGGGCGGCCGGCGATCGGGTCACCGGCCCGGCGTGCGGGCCTGCAGCCACGACGCCATCGCCTCGCCCAGCGCCCGGTAGCCGGCATCCGCCATGTGGGTGCCGTCCGGCGACAGCGCCTCGATCGTGAACCGGCCCCGCGCGCACCAGCCGCGCATGAGGTCGTAGCGGGGGAACACCGGCACGCCGGCCTCCGCACCCAGCCGGTGCAGCGCCCGGCGGTAGTCCGGCAAGGCGCCGCACGCCTCCAGCGCGGTCGAGTACTGCTGGTCCATCAGCACTAGGTCGGCTCCGGCCGCGGCCAAGCGGCGCAGGCCCCGCCGGGTCAGCGCCGCGAAGCGATCGAATGGTACCGGCCGGGCCACGTCGTTGGAGCCGGTCTGCCAGATCACCAGGTCCGGCTCGGCGGCGAGCACGGCGTCGAGGCGCCGGTCCATCTCCAGACAGCTGTCGCCGCCGATGCCGAGGTTGGCGAGCGCGACGCCGCCGGCGAATCCCGGCAGCAGGCAGTCGCGCAGCACGGCGGGATAGGTGCGCCCGGGCGCGCTGGCGCCGACGCCGGCGGTGGTCGAGGAGCCGAAGGCGACCAGTCGCAGCATCCGGCGGGTGCCGCGGCAGGCCAGGGTGCGAGAGAGGTGGGACTCGGGTGGCATCATCGGGTCGGACGGGCTGCAGCGGGCGGCGGTCAGACCGTGGCAGCCGCGAGCTCCCGGTCCTGGCGTGCCCTGGCGCGATGCCGGCGCTTGCGGCGGTCGAGCGCGGTCGCCAGCCCGTACAGCGTGCCGAGGCCAGCCACGTTGACCGCGATCTGCATCGGCCAGGCGCTGCCGTAGGTCGTCATCAGCAGCCGGAACAGCAGGTCGAGCACGGTGCCGACCGAGAACACCTCGAGCGAATGCCGCCCGAACACCGCCAGCGCCTGCCCGACCGGCCCGGCGCTCAGCCGGCGGGCAGCCCGGCTGCTCTCCACCAGGTAGAAGATCGCCATCACGTCGATCAGCCGCAGCGGCGACAGCGGGGTCTTCTGCGGCGGGTCGATCGCCAGCGGCGACAGGTCGGGCAGGTTCCACTGGCTCCACGGGAACGACTGCACGGCGCTGAAGCCGAGGTAGAGCCAGCAGGCCGCCACCAGCCAGGTCCGGCGCGGCAGGTCGCCGCCGCCGCGGCTGGTCTGCATCGCCGCCCAGGCGCCGAGCGTGAACAGGAACTGCCAGGCGAACGGGTCGAAGTACCAGCCGTCGGGATCGAACCAGTTCGGCAGGTTGAGCCGCGGATTGACGTTGATCAGCAGCCAGATTGCGGCACTCAGGCCCAGCGCCGCCCAGCGGTTGAACCGCAGCGCCGCCCAGATGACCGGGAACAGGATCAGCAGCAGCATGTAGAGCGGCAGGATGTTCAGGTTGCCGGGCAGCGCCTGCAGCGACAGCACCCGCCAGATGCTGGCGGCGCCGTGCGCCAGCTCCGGCTCCAGGAAGTCCACCGGCACCGGATGGAAATGGCGCCAGTACTTGATCATCGCCACCGTGGTGAGCAGCATGGCCATCTGGTAGAGATAGAGCCGGACGACGCGCCGGATCAGGCGCACGCAGCCGAGGCGCGTGGCGCCGCGCTCGAATACCCGGCCATAGGCCAGCATCGAGGCGAAGCCGGCCAGCAGCACGAACACCTCCGCGGCGTCGCAGAAGCCGAGGTTGCGCAGCGTGAACCGGTTGAGAAGGTTCTGCGGGATGTGGTCGCAGAACATCATGGTCAGCGCCACGCCGCGCAGCGCGTCGATGCGGTGGTCGCGGCCCGGCTGAGGTGCGGACTGGGGTGCCGCCTCGGATGCGGGTGTCGCCGCCGGGCGCGACAGCGGCTGGACCGGCACGTCCGCGATCACGTCCATGCTGCCCTCCTGCGTCCGTCCGCGTGCGGGGCCAACGTTAGGCGACCGCCCCCAGTTGTCCAGCCGACGCAGGCTGGGGTTACCCTTCGACTCGAACCCGATCCGGAGGTTCGGGCGTCAACGCCGCGTCGGCCGGTCGGTTTGCCGGGATGCACGGGCTGCACTATGGCCCTGCCCCACCCATCTCGATGGCATGGATCCGGTGCTGGCGCGGGGCGGACAGCGATGGGGGAACGACATGGCCGACGGCGACGCGATGCGGCAGGCGGTCCGGGACGTGCTGGAACGGACGCGGGAGCCGCGTGGCGCCCAGGACCTGGTTACCGCCGGGCTGGTCGAGAGCGTGCGGGTGCAGGACGGGCTGGTGCAGGTGGCGCTGCTGGCCGACCGCGCGCAGGCGCCCGCCCTGGAGCCGGTGCGGCGCGAGCTCGAGGGCGCGCTGCGGTCGCTGCCCGGCATCGTCAACGCCTCGGTGGTGCTGACCGGCCACCGCGCGGCGGATGCGGCGCCGGCGCCGCGGCCGGCCCCCGCCGGCGGCGGCGCCCACCGACCGTTCAACCTGGGGGGCGGCCCCGGCTCGGGCAGCTCCGGCGAGGCGCCGGCCAAGCTGCTCGGCGACGTGCGCGCGGTGATCGCCGTGGCGTCCGGCAAGGGCGGCGTCGGCAAGTCCACCACCGCGGTCAACCTGGCGATCGGGCTGGCGCGGCGCGGGCTGGGCATCGGCCTGCTCGACGCCGACATCCACGGCCCCAGCCTGCCGCGCATGCTGGGCATCACCGCGCAGCCCGCGGTGCGCGAGAAGCGGCTGGTGCCGATCGAGGCCTGGGGCATCCGGGCGATGTCGATCGGGCTGCTGGTCGAGGAACGCACGGCGATGATCTGGCGCGGGCCGATGGTGATGGGCGCGCTGACCCAGCTGATGGGCGAGGTGGAATGGGGCCCGCTCGACGTGCTGGTGGTCGACATGCCGCCCGGCACCGGCGACGCGCAGCTGACGCTGGCGCAGAAGGTGGCGCTGGCCGGCGCGGTGATCGTGTCGACGCCGCAGGACATCGCGCTGCTGGACGCCCGCCGCGGCGTCGCGATGTTCGAGAAGACCCGGGTGCCGGTGCTGGGCATCGTCGAGAACATGAGCAGCTTCCACTGCCCCAACTGCGGCCACGCAACGCCGCTGTTCGGGCATGGCGGCGCGCGCGCGGAGGCGCAAGCGCTGGGGGTGCCGTTCCTGGGCGAGATCCCGCTGCTGCTCGACATCCGCGCCAGCGCCGACGCCGGCATGCCGATCCTGGCCGCGGCGCCGGACAGCGAGGGCGGCCGCGCCTATGACGCGCTGGCGGGGCGGGTCATGGAGGCGCTGCGGCCGCAGCTCGGGAAGCCGCGGGTGGCGGCTGCGGTGTGAGCGGCGCCACCGGCGACCATTCGGGGCGGCCACGGCAGCACCCGGGCCCGGATGGCGCCGGCGACGCCGCTCAGGGACGGGGATCGCAATCGGTGCGGCCGCTGCCCACGCAGTCCTGCCGGTCGATGATGGACCTGATGGTTGGGAACAGCAGCACCGCGCCATAGATGACCAGCAGCAGGATCGCCATCGCCACGAACGGCATCAGGCTCGGCAACGGGTTCGGCTTGCGAGGCGTCGGCATTCGCGTCCAATCCCAGATCTCTGGTGGAGGTGCCCATGTATAGCGGAATCGCCCAGGCCGTGGTGCCGATCGTCTCGCGCGACCCCGGCGACGGCAGCACGCGCTACGTGCTGCGCCTGCCGGAGCCGTTGCTGGAGGGCCTTCAGGTCGGCGGCAGCGTCAGCGTCGACGGCGTCTGCCTCACCGCGACCGCGATCGAGGGAGGACTGGTGTCGTTCGACGTGTCCGACGGCACCATGGAGGTCACCAACCTCGTCGACCGCGAGGTCGGCCACCGCGTCAACGTGGAGCGGTCGCTGCGGGCCGGCGACGAGAACGGCGGCCACAACGTCACCGGCCACGTGACCGGCACCGCGCGGGTGAGCGCCATCAACACCGGCGCCGGCGCGATGGTGCTGCGGCTGGGCATCCCGGAGGCGCATCGCCGCTACGTGTTCCACCGCGGCTACCTGGCGGTGAACGGCTGCAGCCTGACCGTGGCCGAGATCGACGAGGATAGCGGCGACGTCAGCATCAACCTGATCCCGGAGACGATCCGCCAGACCAGCTTCTCCGACTACCGCGCCGGCGACCGCATCAACTACGAGATCGAGCTGCAGACCCGGATCATGGTCGACACCATCGAGCGCTGCGTCCGCCAGTCGCTGGGCAGCCTGAAGGTCGCCTAACGAACTGGGGTTCGGGCCGTCGTGCGAAGCACGCCTCCGGCGTGACGGCCCCAACGGGGTCCAGGGGCAGAGCCCGTGGCCTTTCCTACCCGAGTCGACCCGCCAGCTCCGGCATCAGCTCGACCAGCTCGCGCAGCTCGCGCCCGCTGAGCCCGAAGGTCGCAGCATCGACCGGGCCTGGCGCCGCCAGTGCGGCCCGGACCAGCGCCATCGCCTGACCGGACAGCGAGGCGGCGTTGGCGACGTAGTCGGCATAGGCGTCGTAGACGTCCGGCACCCACGCCTTCACGACGCCCAGGATGGCGTCGGCATAGGCGCGGATCTCGGCCTGGGCATGGCCGTCGGCGCGCAGGCTGAGGAAGCGCAGCAGGTTCCACAGGTTCACCTTCCAGTAGAACTGCGTGTAGATGCCGATCGGAAGCGTGATGCGGGCGAGCTCGCGGGCCACGCCGGCGCGGGCGGGATCGGCCGGGGTGCCGTCCTCGGCCTCGTTCAGCATCCACAGGTAGTTGTCGTAGCAGCGGCTCGCGTCGTCCCGCAGCATCGCCACGACCTCGGCGGCGGCGGCCTCGCTCATCGGCTCGCCGCGGCCCTGCCGGTTGGAGGCGGACTGCGCCGCGACGCTGCCGGCCTCGGGCACGTAGAACTCTCGCTCCAGCACCGAGTAGCGCGCGGAGTATTCGTTGATGGAGGCGGTGCGGTGCCGGAACCACTGCCGGGTGACGAAGATCGGCGCCCGCACGTGCAGCTTGAGCTCGGCCAGCTCGAACGGCGTGGTGTGGCGGTGGCGCATGAGGTAGCGGATCAGGCCGCGATCGTTCTGTACCGCGCGGGTGCCGCGGCCGTAGGAGACGCGGGCGCCCTGCACCACGGCGGCGTCGTCGCCCATGTAGTCGACCACCCGCACGAAGCCCTTGTCGAGCACCGGGATCGGCTCGAACAGCATCGCCTCCAGCCCTTCCGAGGTCGGCCGCCGGGTGGCGGTGCTGGCGGCGCGGGCCTCGGCGATCTCCCGGAGCTGGGCGTCGGTGAGGTTCTGCATCGTTGGGTTCCTTCGCCGACTTTGGCGCCGATCCTCAGGGCCATCGCATTTGAGGAGAAGTGGAAGGAGAAGGCCAGGGCGCTGCCCCGGACCCGTTGGGGGCGTCACGCGAAGCGTGCTGCGCACGACGGCCCCAAGTCCCGATTCGCGAGAAGATCTGCTGTGTGTGGAGGTATGACCTTAACGAATCGGGGCCTGGGGCCCGCGGCCCCAGTGGGGTCCAGGGGCAAAGCCCCTGGCCTTCTTCCTCATGCGATAGCCATGCCCTGGACGAGCCAGGATGAACCGCCTATATCCAGCGATGCGAGGGGGCAACCCCAGGCTATGGCGATAAACGGTGCGTGGAATAAACGTTGTGGACCCGGGGGCAGTGCCCGGCGTCTCCACCAGCTCCGAGGGCGAGATCACCAGGGGCGATGAGGGGACGAAACAGGCTCGACACGCGTGGTAAAGACCTACCTTTTGCCCGGCATGATACCGCCGTCATCGGGTCAAACACACAAGTGCCAATGACAACCATGAGGCGCTCGCTCTCGCTGCATAGGCGTTAGCGCGGTCCGGGGGGGCACCGGGCAACAGAAGCCCCCCCACTCGACTTCACGAGCCACCGACTGGACCGGCGGGGCGCGCTTGCGCCCCAGCGCCGTTTGACGCATGGCTAGCCGGCACCACCTATCGTATTGCAAGCACGTCCGCTTCAAGTCCCTGGGGGGACCGCAGGTCGCAAACCGAGGAGGCTGGACATGGCCGAGGATGATGTCGGCGGAGGCTTCGGGGGCGAGGGCGGGCCGGGACACGGGGCCTTGCCGGAAAGCCTGCTGCCGTACGAACGCTGGATCGAGCAGGCCTACCGCCAGGTGATGATCAAGGCGGTCAACCACGCAGCCGCCGAGGGCCTGCCCGGCGCGCATCACTTCTACATCACCTTCCGCACCGACGATCCCGACACCGTCATTCCGAAGCGGATGCTGGCGCAGTATCCGAACGAGATGACGATCGTGCTGCAGCACCAGTTCTGGGACCTGAAGGTCGACGAGGAGACCCGGCTGCTGAGCGTCGGGCTGTCGTTCGGCAGCGTGCCGACGACGCTGGTGGTGCCGCTGCGCGCGATCACCGGGTTCGCCGACCCGCAGGTCCGGCTGGTGCTGCGCTTCACCGCCGCCAGCGCCGAAGACCGGCCCGCCGGCGACGCGGTGGTGCCGGAAATTCCGATCGCCATCGCCGGCCCGGCGGCGGAGTCGGGCTCCAAGGCGGACGCGCTGACTGATGCCGCGGCCGACGCGGACGCGGATGCCGGCACGGCACCGGATCCGACGCCGCAGGTCGTGAGCCTCGACGCGTTCCGCAAGCGCGGCTCGCCGAGCTAGACGCCCCCCCGCCCCCAACCGGACGTCCCCATGAACGCCTTGCCGCCCCAGGCTCGCCCCGTCGGCACTCCCTCCGGGACCGGCGCCTCCTTCGCCTATGCGCCGATGTTTCCGCTGGGGCCGGACGCGACGCCCTGGCGCCGGCTCGACATCGCCGGCGTGTCGACCGCGACCTGCGAGGGCCGCAAGATCCTGACCGTGGCGCCCGATGCACTGTCGGAGCTGGCGGCGCAGGCGTTCCACGACGTGGCTCACCTGCTGCGCCCGGGCCACTTGGCCCAGCTCACGCGTATCCTGGACGATCCGGAGGCGTCTCCAAACGACCGCTTCGTCGCCCTCGACCTGCTGAAGAACGCCTCGATCGCCGCCGGCGGCGTGCTGCCGATGTGCCAGGACACCGGCACCGCGATCGTGTTCGGCAAGAAGGGCCAGCGCGTGTGGGTGCAGGGCAACGAGGAGGAGGCGCTGTCGTACGGCGTGCACCGCACCTACACCGAGACCAACCTGCGCTACTCGCAGATGGCGCCGCTCTCGATGTTCGACGAGGTGAACACCGGCAACAACCTGCCGGTGCAGTTCGACATCGCCGCCGCCGCCGGCGACGACCACGCGGACGAGTTCCACCTGATGTTCATCGCCAAGGGCGGCGGCTCGGCCAACAAGACCTTCCTGTTCCAGGAGACCCGGGCGCTGCTGGCCAGCCGGGAGAAGCTGCTGGAGTGGCTGGGGGTGAAGATCCGCACGCTCGGCACCTCGGCCTGCCCGCCCTACCACCTGGCGATCGCGATCGGCGGCACCTCGGCCGAGCTCACGCTGAAGACGGTGAAGCTCGCCTCCACCCGCTACCTCGACGCGCTGCCGACCGAGGGCTCGCCGCTCGGCCACGCCTTCCGCGACATCGGCCTGGAGGAGGACGTGCACCGGCTGACGCAGTCGCTCGGCATCGGCGCGCAGTTCGGCGGCAAGTACTTCTGCCACGACGTGCGCGTGGTCCGGCTGCCGCGGCACGGCGCCTCGCTGCCGGTCGCCATCGGCGTGTCGTGCTCGGCCGACCGTCAGATCAAGGCCAAGATCACGCCCGAGGGGATCTTCCTGGAGCAGCTCGAGGCCGATCCGGCGCGGTTCCTGCCGGAGGCCACCGACGACGCGCTCGGCGGCGAGGTGGTTCAGGTCGACCTGAACCAGCCGATGTGGGAGATCCGCAAGCTTCTCTCGCAGTATCCGGTGAAGACCCGGCTGTCGCTGACCGGCACCGTGGTGGTGGCGCGCGACATCGCGCACGCCAAGTTCAAGGAGCGGCTCGACCGCGGCGAGGGCGTGCCGGACTACCTGCGCGATCACCCGGTCTACTACGCAGGCCCGGCCAAGACGCCCAACGGCATGGCGACCGGCTCGTTCGGCCCCACCACGGCCGGCCGCATGGACAGCTACGTGGACATGCTGCAGGCCGCCGGCGGCTCGTTCGTGATGCTGGCCAAGGGCAACCGCTCGCGCGCCGTGCGAGAGGCCTGCCATAAGCATGGCGGCTTCTACCTGGGCTCGGTCGGCGGCCCGGCGGCGCGGCTGGCGCAGGACTGCATCCGCAAGGTGGACGTGCTGGAGTATCCCGAGCTCGGCATGGAGGCGGTGTGGCGGATCGAGGTCGAGAATTTCCCCGCCTTCATCGTCATCGACGACAAGGGCCACGACTTCTACGACGGGCTGACATAGCGCCATGCGCTTCACCGTCGATCGGCTCGACCACCTGGTGATCACCTGCCGGGACGTGGAGAAGACCTCGTCCTGGTATCAGCGCGTGCTCGGCATGGAGCACGAGGAGTACGGCCGCAACCGGCGGTGTGCGCTCAAGTTCGGCGGCCAGAAGATCAACCTGCGGCCTTACGGCGCCGAGGGCTGGACCACCGCCGACGATGCGCTCCCCGGCAGCCAGGACCTGTGCTTCGTCACCGCGGTCGAAAGCCGGGACGTGATCGACCACCTCGAGAAGTGCGGCGTCGCCGTCACCGAGGGCCCGGTGACGCGGCTGGGAGCGCTGGGGCCGACCACGTCGGTCTACTGCACCGATCCCGACGGCAACCTGATCGAGATCACCTCGTACCAGGGCTGACCCCGCCAGCCCGATCACGGCTCCAGGCCGCGGGCCACGGCCGCCTTCTTATCGATGCCCTGGATCAGGACGGCACAGGCTGCCGCGGCGCGACAATGGTTTTCGAAGCCGCTGACGCAGAGGCATCTTGCATTCACGCAGGCTTGGTCGTTTCCGGGGTCACGCGGCAGGGCCGCGACCAAAGTCTCGGCGCAGGAGCGTGACCGGGACGAACATCTCGTCCGGACGAACGCGCGACATAAGCCTGGCAGCCATCGCGCAGACGGAACCCTACGAGGCCGGATGATCGAGAAGCGTGCGATCGAGACGGCGGCCGGCAATCTCGGGTCGATGACCGGCATGATGTCCATCAGCTGATCGATAATGATGATGGCCTGGCAGGACGGCGCCTTGCAGCCGATCGCGCGGGCGTGAGCTGCGGCCGACGCCAAATCGGGTACCATCGGAGCAGTCGCGTCCGGACTCCAGGACACCGTCGGTGGCAGGTCGGAGGCGACGGCACTCACCATACCGATACCGGAAAGAATGATCCAGACTACTGGCAACGATGAGGTTCTCATCAGTTCTATCTATAGAACTTGAAGATCCTTTCGGGTACGATAGGAACAGCGATGCTGGTACAGCCTCCCACCCGACCAGGCAAGTAGTTCTCGATCTGCTTGCCGTTCTTGGTGACGCCTGGGACACTCTCCAGCCGCTCGTCTGGATGGCAGTCCGTTTTCGGAACCACCCTACCTGTCCCAACCCGGTATCCAGGGTCATGTGTCAGGGATGCGGCACGCAGCGCCGGTTGGCATCAAGATCAAGCGGTCATGGCATTCAGATGATGGCATCCTTCCATGCGGCCGGGCCTTGATCCAACGATGCCACCGATCGCCGGCAATTGCTGCAGCGCATGATCTAGCGGGACTGGATCGCGACGATGCGGTCCGGCGATACGGGGACGTTGACGAACCGTCTCACGCGGACTGTATTGATGCGGACGGCGTCGCACGTCGCCGCCGCCGTCGCGAGCGCTAGGCCATGTCAGGCCCGGTATGGCCTCCGCGGGCGACACAGCCGTCCGGTCCGTCGGTCGGGATGTGTGAACTGAACGCTGATCTGCCCCGCCGCTCCAGGACGGCGGCGCGTGACCTTGAGGAAACCTGTCATGACCCAACGCTGTGCACGACACTGGATCAACGGCGAGTGGGTCGGCTCGTCGGACAGGGAGAGCGTCAACCCGGCGACCGGCGAGGTGTTCGGCACCTACTCCGATGGGTCGGCTGAGGTGGCGCAGTCGGCCATCGACTCGGCTCTGGCGGCGTTCCGGACCGAGGGCTGGGCGACCGACGGGTTCCTGCGGGCGACCGCGCTCAGCCACATGGCCGACGCCTACGCGGCGCGCATCCCCGAGCTGGTCGAGACGCTGGGCACCGAGAACGGCAAGACGCGGATGGAGGCGGGCTTCGAGTGCCACTTCATCCTGCGCGCGCTCCGCTTCGCGATCGGCCTCGCGATGCACAACTTCGGCCGCGTGCTCGACGCCAAGCCCGGCACGCAGTCGATGTCGATCCGCCAGCCGGTCGGCGTCGCCGGCCTCATCATCCCCTGGAACAGCCCCGCCTACCTGTCGATCCGGGCCCTGGCGCCGGCGCTGGCGGCCGGCTGCACCGCGGTGGTGAAGCTGCCGGCGCAGTCCGCCCATACGGCGCAGCTGATGGGCGAGATCCTGGCCGCCGTGCCCGAGCTGCCGCGCGGCGCGGTCAACATCTTCACCGAGAGCGGTGCCGACGGCGCCCGGCTGCTGGTCGACAGCCCGCACGTGCCGGTGATCAGCTTCACCGGCAGCACCGCCACCGGCCGCGCGATCGCCCAGGCGGCGGCGAAGTCGCTGAAGCGGGTGGGACTCGAGCTCGGCGGCAAGACGCCGCACCTGGTGTTCGACGATGCCGACCTCGCCGTCGTGCTGCCGACGCTGGAGAAGTCGTCCACCGTGTTCGCCGGCCAGTTCTGCATGACCGGCAGCCGTATCCTGGTGCAGCGCGGCATTGCCGACCGCCTCAAAGCCGGCCTGGTCGAGCGGCTGGAGCGGGTGCGGCCGGGCCCCGCCGCCGAGGCCGACACCGACATGGGCCCGCTGATCGACAAGGCGCAGGTCGGCCGGGTCAACGCGATGGTCGAGGCGGCGATCGGCGCCGGCGCGGTGCCGTTGCTGCGCGGCGGCCCCACCACCATCAACCGGTTGGCCGGCGGCGCGTTCTACCATCCCACCCTCCTCGAGGTCACCGACCCGAACATGGAGATCGTGCAGAAGGAGGTGTTCGGCCCGGTGCAGACGCTGCAGGTGTTCGACACCGAGGAGGAGGCGATCGAGCTTGCCAACAACAGCGAGTACGGGCTGACCGCCTCGATCTGGAGCCGCGACATCGACCTGCCGTTGCGCGTGTCGCGGCGGCTCGACGCCGGGCTGATCTCGATCAACAGCTGGGCCAACTTGGCGGTCGAGTTCGAGGAGGGCGGCTACAAGTCGAGCGGCCTGGGGCGGCTGGGTGGCCTCGCCTCGGTCGAGGACTTCATCGAGTACAAGCAGATCAGCCACACCTTCGGCGGCGGCCACCACTAGAGCATTTTCCGATCAAGTAGAGACGTATCCGGCTGCGGCGAGGAAGTTTC
>CAXTVM010000028.1:0-41140 GCA_964247725.1 uncultured Acetobacteraceae bacterium
CAACGGACCATCTGTTGCGCGTCTGGCCGTTCATCATTGCGCGTCGCTACACATAAGCATCGTTGCACAGCAGCGTCGTCCGCTGGCCCAGCTTCGGGTTGACCAGCGCCGGCGACTGGCCGCCGGGGAAGAACTGCGGGCAGGCGTCGCTGCCGTAGGACCGACTGGGACAGATGGCCGCTAGCAGGCAGAGCGGCAGGATCCAAGGACGACGCATCAACCGACCTGACCTACCTGTCAACGATCGTCAACGTCCCATGCATGGTGAGGGTGGCCATTTTGAACAGCCACACGTCGGACACGCTAACGGCTACGGTGCTCGCCTTGCCGGCTAACTTCCCCGGTCGGGAAGATATGGCTTCCCTTCCCGGGAAGCTTGAGCTATACGATGTCCATGTGGATCATCGCCACGCGGACCCTAAAAGACTTCTACCGGCAGCCCGACTACCGGGCCGCCGAGCAGGTCATCGAGACGTGGATCGCGACGACGAAGACCGTTGCCTGGGCCACGCCGGTCGAGGTCAAGGCATCGTTCGGCCAGACCGACATCCTACCCGGCGGTCGAGCAGTGTTCGACTTGGGCGGTAACAAGTACCGCCTTGTCGTCTGGATCAACTACCAGAGGGGGCAGGTCTTCATCAAGTTCATTGGCACGCACAAGGAGTATGACAAGATCGATGCAAACACAGTCGGGTAGTACCCGATCAATGTGCCGGTTCGTCTGGCAATCCATCTTTATGACGCTTTTACATACTCATGAGAATGATCATGAACATCCGACCCATCCTGAATGAGGAAGACCTGACCTGGGCCCTCAAGGAGATCGAGCCCTACTTCGAGAACGATCCGGTGCCGGGAAGCCCGGATGATCAGCGTTTCGACATCCTTGCCACCTTGATCGAGGCCTACGAGACCAAGCACCACCCGATCGGGCTTCCGCATCCGATCGACGCCATCGAGATCCGCCTGATCGACAAGCCCATGACCCGGCGCCAGCTCTGCGCCGCGACCGGCATCTCGGAGAGCAAGCTCAGCGAGGTCCTGGCCCGGAAGCGGGCGCTTAGCCTGAACATGATCCGTGCCATCGCGCCGGTGCTCGAGCTGCCGATCGAGGTGCTGGCGCAGCCATACGAGTTGGCGCGGCAGGAGGCGGTCGAGGCGTGATGCGATGAGATTCAGTAGGGATCAATGGGAGCAGGTGATCCAGAACATCATCCTATCCGGTTTCAATGTGCCTACTGCCGAGCCACCATGGGAGCGAGCAGCTGCTTCACTGAGCCGGGCCGGAATGGTGAACCCGCTCGTCGTTCAAGATGCCCAGGGCACGGTCACCAACGGCTCTGGCTACGTCATCTTAGAGGACGGCGTGGCCATCAAAGTCAAGTTCGTGGTGCAGGGACGCGACATCAGGATCAGCTGGACGGGGTGACGGGAAGAGGATGGCAGATGCCATCTCCACAACATACGATTCGGTCATGACGATACCCACACGATCGGTTGCGGCACTGGCCTTTCTGCTCCTGGTCTCGATGTCGCTCCCCTGCCTCGCCGACACCGGCCGCATCGGCCCCAGCTTTGCCTGCCCCCGCCCGGCGCCCGCTGACGGCCTGTCGCAGATGATCTGCGACGACCGGGACATGAGCCGCGAGGAACTGGTGTTCGAGCAGGCGTATTACGCGCTCCGCCAGGCCGACGGCCGGGCAGGCTGGAAGGCGCTGAAGGTCGAGGCTGTTGCCCTCAACACGGCGCTGCGGACCAGGTGCGGCATCCCGCTCGCCGGCGCCCCGGACCAGACCATGCCGCCGGGTGCCGCGGCCTGCTACATCGACCAGACGCAAAAGGACCGGAGCGGCTGGCTGCAGCGGTTGACCGGCCCGGCTCGCGAAGAAGCGGCCCGGCCGATCGAGCAGCACATCGCGCTCCAGCAGCGCCTGGTCGACCTGGGCTACCTCCCGCCCGGAACCAGGGCCGACGGGATCTACGGCGAGACGACGCGCACTGCGATCGAGGCGTGGCAGGGGGTGGCGGGACGGCCACAGGCGACCGGTTTCCTGTCCGACGATGACGCCTCGGCGCTGTCAGCCTCGACCGTGCGAGCTTCGGTCCCGGCAGCGCCAGCGGGGGCGGAGGCCGGAGCCGGCATCCACACCAGCGCCACGGTGTTTGCTTGCGCCAACCCCCGGGCGACGCGCGCCCTGGGCAACAAGGCCGACCCCCGCCAGAACGATCCCGGTTGGGTCGCCTTCGTGAAGTCGGACGGCAGGTGCTTCTCCGTGTCGCCGGACCAGAGCTGGGAGCAGATCTCGGTGCAGGGCGGGCTGCTGCTCCTGCGCCGCACACCACCGGTCGTTGGTGAGCCGCCGCTGTTCTTCCTGCCGAGCGACATACAGCGGGAGGCTCCTGTCGCTCTTGCGCCACCCAGTGCGCCGGCCCAGGAGGTCGCGCTGACTCCTCTACTCGAACCGGCACCGGCACCGACCCCGCCCAACGATGCTTCCACGCCCAATGTGGCAGCTCCGGCTCAGCCCCAGGAGCCGGTCCAGAACGAAACGCCGGCGGTGGTCCCCAGCCAGAGCGTTGGGGTGACTGATGCACCGGCCCCGCAGTCGGGCCGTGGCACCGGCGTTGCGATTTTCCTTCTCGTTCTGATTGCCGTGGCTGCAGGTATCGCCGCGCGCGTCTACCTTACCCAGAGGGCCGCCGCCCGTCGGTTGAGCCGTGCCCTCGAGCTTGCCGCAACCGAGATCACGGTGCAGCAGCGACCGCTTCGGGTCCGGAAGCTGCAGCTGGTGTCGGTGGATGCCTACGGGACGGTCGACCTGACCAAGTGGACCAGGGAGAAGGAGCTGTTCGTCCGGACCAGGATCGCGCCCCTGCTTGCCGCCGAGGCCCTCGGCGAGGAGTGGCCCGCGATCGCCGGCGAGGTGGACCATCGGATCGAGATGATGGCCTCGGCACCGGTCGGCGTGGACCAGCAGGCGCCCTTCGTCAGCGACCCCGAGGTGTTCGACCCACGGATGACTCCCACGGACTACGAGCTGCACTGCGCGCTGCTGCTTCGCTCCGCCGGATGGGATGCGCAGACGACGGTGGCCAGCGGGGACCAGGGCACGGACGTCATCGCGCGACGGGGCGGCGTCACGCTGGTCCTGCAGTGCAAGCTCTACAGCCAGCCGGTGGGCAACGCGGCGGTGCAGGAGGTCTCGGCGGCACGGCTGCATCAGAGGGCTGACCACGCGGCCGTGGTGTCCAACGCTTCCTACACGGCGGCCGCGCAGCAGCTGGCCCGGACGAACGGGGTCTACCTGCTGCACCATGAGGAGCTGCGGGGGTTTGATCCGGCGGTGCGTCGTCGGATTCTGTGAGACGCCGGTCGGCGAACTGATGGTGGAGCGGCGGTCGTGACGTCCGACAAGCAGCCTGATCCCACCCTCGCCGAGCTGCTGGTCCTCTGGCCGCGCCTTACGGACGAGGCCCGGCAGTCGCTGCTGCGGATCGCGCGGGCGAAGGCGGCACGAGCTTGGCAAGAAGCTGGAAACCCGTGCGAATCTATAACGGAGGTGGTATGAACTTCACGATGAGACTGGTCAGCCGCCGGTGATCCTGCGGGTCGTCGGGGTGTGTTCAGGCTTGGTTGCCGCGGCGGCGCTCGTCGTGATGGCGGTGCTCGCCGCGATCTACCTGCCCGGGCTGCACAGAGGGGGTGCCGCATCAGGACCGGTCGCACAGGACTTTAGCCGGACCGACTTCATCACCATCATCCTGACGGCGGCCGCGCTCATGCTGGCGGCCCTCGGCTTGGTCCTGGCGTTGGCTGGCGCGGTTGGCTACGTGACGGTGCGCACGGCGGCCGAGCGGGCTGCCGAGGACGCTGCCAGGAAGGCGGCGGAGAAGGTAGCTGCAGCCAGTGCAGAGGCGGTCGCGACACGCCTTGTCCGGGAACTGATGCCGCAGTTGTCTGCCGGGGCGGGACGGCCTGAACCGGATGAGGGAGACGCCTTCGCCAAGGCGGAAGGGGAGAAGTGATGTTGGAGACGAGGCAGCGACCGCTCCCCGTCGAGGTGGTGAGCCGATATCTCGGGGAGGCTCCGGTCGACCTGGACCGTATAGCAGCCGCCCTCGGGCTGGAGGTCGACCGTATCGCCCTGTTTGACGAACCCGATGTGGCAGGAAAGATCGAGCGAACCCAAGCGGGCTATCGGATCACCATCAACGCAATGGACCCGCCGCGCCGGCAGCGCTTCACGCTGGCACACGAGATCGGCCACTACATCCTGCACCGTGATCTGATCGGCGACGGGATTGTTGACCAGGGCTTATACCGGAGCCGCCTCAGCAACGTGGTCGAGCGCGAGGCTAACCGCTACGCCGCCAACCTACTCATGCCCACATCGCTTGTGCGGGCCGCATGGCGAGATGGTGATCGCTCGATCGCCGGCACCGCCGCTCGGTTCAACGTGTCCGAGGATGCAGCTCGGATCCGACTCCAGGAGCTTGGCTACGGGTGAAGGGACGATCCCAGCCAACGTGGCGCATTGGCTGGAAGACCTGACCGCGGCGCATCAGGCGCATCCCCTGCCGGCGGGATGGCAGCGGGCCGCGTAGCCATGCCGCTGGCGCCGGAGGATGACGACGTCGCCCTGACCGGTGGCGTTCGGGTGGCGCGGATGTGCGCTGGGCTGGAGCCGTCTGTGTTCCTGATGCACCTGGGCGACGCGACGGTTATCCTCCGGGCCAGCCTTCTTGAGGCTGGTATCTCCCACGAGGCGGTTCACC
The DNA here is from genome assembly GCA_964247725.1 of uncultured Acetobacteraceae bacterium. GTDB lineage: Bacteria > Pseudomonadota > Alphaproteobacteria > Acetobacterales > Acetobacteraceae > Lichenicola. The sequence continues at coordinate 4,777 of CAXTVM010000028.1, forward strand.
TGGCGGTCGAGGCATTCGAGGTTGGGGCACGTGAGGAGTGGCTGAGAATTGGCGGGACGCCGGCCATGGCGTGGGGGACGGCGTGACGGACGCAGCCGGCTACACCAGCGGCCTCCGCAACGCCGCGTCGATGCTCGAGGTGGACCGTCAAACCATCCGGCTGCACGCTGGCGAGCTCAGCCCGCAGGAGATGCGGGCCGTGCTGGCGGTGCTAGGATGGAAGCGGCGGGAGATCCTGATGCGGGCGGACGGCGGGTAGAAGCATGCCGCTTCCAGACGACTACATAGACGCCCTCTGCACCCTGGGCCGTGCCGCGACCCGCTACCGGGTCGAGACAGGCGGAGAGATGGTCCTGGTCGGTGGCGGCGCGACAGCCATCCTGACCGCCGGCTCGTTTCATTCGGCCGACTTCGACTTGGTGGCGATGGTGGATGATGCCTTCGAGCGGGCGATGCTGGCGGAGGGCTTTCGGCTTGAAGACCGGCAGGGCCATCTGCTGATCGGCTACTACCATCCCGACCATCCCGCCTACGGCTTTCAGCAGGTGTCGGGGGACTTGTTCGATGGCCTCGCAGACCGGAAACGGGTGGTGCAGCTGAAGCTCAAGGAGCCGGACCACATCACCATGCCGGCGATGGAGGACATGATCGCCGATCGGCTGGGGCAGCATGCGGCGAGTAGCAGCCCAACCGATGACTCGCGTCTCAGGCAGGCCAGGGTCTTGTATCAACTGGCATTCGAGCCGGACATGAACTATCTTCTGCAGCGGATCGGGGACGAAGGCGGCGATCCAGCGTTGTTGGGCCTCTAGGCCCGTTCGAAACCGGTAGGGTCATGGTCGCGCTTCAGGATTACCTCGCTCAGGTTGAGGCCAGGAAGCTTGAGATCGGCATGCGGGACACTGCAGCCGATGTGGATGCCCTGCGCAACCGCGGCGCTAACCGGACAGAGGCCAAGCGCTGTCTCCTCGCGTCTGCCGACGCTCGTGCCCGCGCTGCCGGTGTCCAGAGGGTCGTCTCCTACTACTAGGGCTGTTCCCGTTCCACGGCTTTGGCCGCGCCGGGCTTGCAAGACCCCTTGGGGGCCGGTTCCGGCGACCAGACGATGACAAGCCCCCCGGCACCGCAAGAAGCCCCGCCCTCAGCGGCGTTGCTTTGTCGTTCAGGCTGTCTGCTTAATGCTCAGGGGTTCAGTGGAGAACGCGCCGCATCATGGTGGAGCGCCACCTCCCCTAGTCAGAGATGCCAACCAAGCCTCCACATCCCGCCTCCGCCAGCGGACAGACTTTGGTCCTATGCTAACTGATGAGGGAAAATTTCCCGCGCCGAGACGACGGTAGATCGCACTCTCGCTGAGCCCAACCAACTGCCTGACTTCTGACAGCCTAAGCAGCTGATTCGGACCGGACAGCGTTCGCGGTTGATCCACTGCTGCTGGAGGTGGGACCGGTTGCGCCGGGAACTCCTCGGTATCCTGTAGCCGGCGCTTGGCTTCTTCTACGGTCGCTAAGGCACGCTCAAGCCAAACTGCGCCAACGCTAGAGCCTCGAGTGCTTGCTTCTTCGCGAGGCTCATGTTGGCTAGATGATCCGGTCGCCACCAAGCGCTAGACGCACAAAGACGCCCTCAGACGTCCTTTGCGATCCAGACACTGCTTCGGCTCTCACCTCGGCCCGCCTTGCGCGGACACGGCCCGAAGACAGCCAGGGGGCGCTCAATCTCATCCGGTCAGTCACCCCGAACGATCTCTACATAGCCGTATTGGGGTGGAAATTCAATCTGAAGCGATGGACGATGACCCTGTCAAAGCAGCAAGACCGACCAACGGATCTCGACCGCCGCCAGTTCCAGACCCTACTCACCGGCCTCGGCATCACCCTGACGGCGACCAGAGCAGGTTCGGCCGGGGCCGGCCGGGTGGAGTCGTTCCTGCTTCCTCCGAACGGCTGGGTGCCGAACAATGCCCGCTCATCCAAGCGCTGCGGAACCAAACCATGACTCCATATCGACTTCGCCTCCTAGCAGTTGCAGCAACCTCTGCTGCAGCCTGGGCCCAGCAAGTGAGCGCATCGCCGTCGAACAGTCTGGAGATCATGCCTGCGGCACAGGTAGCGCCATCAGCAGGTAAGGAAGTTGACGCGATCGTGAGGCGAGAGATGAACGAGAGGAGGATCCCTGGTCTTCAGCTCGCCGTCGTCAAGGACGGCTCCATCGTCCTCTCTCGCGCTTACGGGATCGAGAATATCTCTACTCAAGCGGCGGTGTCAGAAAAATCGTTGTTTCCTATCAACTCGATTACCAAAGCGTTCACAGGTGTAGAAATTGTCTCCTTAGCCGAAAAGGGCAAAATCAACCTCGATATGCCTGTCTCGACATACTTGACCAACTTACCCACTTCCTGGGGTAGGGTGACGCTGGATCAGCTTCTATCACATACGTCCGGACTTCCGGAATTAGTGAATGACAATGCACAGCTATTTGGAGGCGGAGACGAGCATCATGCATGGGCAGCCGTAAAGATGCAGCCGTTGCACTTTGCTCCAGGAACAAAGTTTGAATACTGCCAGACTAATTACGCACTTCTTCAAGAAGTATTGGAAAGAACGACCGGCCTGCCGTATGCAGGTCTGATCTATCAAGATCAAAGCAAGATCGCCGGGTTGACCTCGACCTCTGTTCAGTATGGTAGCCATACCGCGAAGCGTCAGGTGCCAACATATACGTTCCTGCGCCTCAAAATGAAAGGCTTCGTCACCGTTGGGGTTGAAAAGACCGATCATCTCATGATGCGACATGAACCTATCCCATACTCGATCGAGGCGGCTGGGGGTATAGTCAGTACGGCTGACGATCTGGCGCGGTGGGTGATCGCGCTGCAGCGGAATGAGATCATCACGTCGAAAGACGCCTTGAGCGAGCTGTGGCGGCCAAGGCCATTGACTGATGGAACGTTTGTGGGTCTAGACGAAACAGCCGACGCATATGCTGCTGGGTGGCCTATCATATTACGCAAGATGCATCCCGCTTACTCTCCCGAAGGTGGAGAAAGAGCTGCAGTGTTCATGTATCCTAAAGATGGCGTGAGCGTTATTGTGCTTACAAACCTGATGGGTGCGTCGCCACAGACTTTTATAGACAGTATAGCGTCGGTCTATATCCCGGGGCTTTCAGCTCCGCCTTGATATTCTTTGGTAGTAACCTCATACGACATGGCCAAGCACACACCAGCGCCGCTGCGGAGGTCGCCCAGGAGGCGACATGCACGATCAGACCACAGCATCAGGGCGGCCGCGACAGGCGGCAGAAGGTTCAGCTGAGCCCGCAGGGTGGTGAGATCCCCTCGACCAAGCGGCACCTGTTCATGCTATCTGATTCTGGTGTCGCCAGGGTGCAGGCGGGCAGCAACGCGGTCAACCGGTGCACAGGATCAGGGATGAGAGCCAGCGACCAGCCGATAGCCGCCACCTCTGACCCAATGGTCCTGCTGGCGCCTGAGGACGCCGACACCGCCTTCGTCGCCGGCGTCCAGTTCGCCCGCGCGCTGGCCGGTGCCGAGCCGGCGGTCTTCATGATGGCGTTGGGAGAGCAGCAGGCGCTCATCCAGTGCGCCGTGCGCGAGGCGGGCTATCCAGACCCGAAGGCGAGGGCTGCCGGCAAGGCGTTCGAGGCTGGTGCCAAGCTGGAGTGGCGTCGGATCGGTGAGTTGGCGCCGGACATAGCGTGGGGGACGGCGTGACGGAGACAAAAGTTCGCGGTGATAGTCCCATTGATATCCAGTGGACTCAATATACGCGGAACCTAAGAATAGGCGGCGCTGGGGTCACGCTGAGGATCGTGCATGAACTCGGAGAGTTCGACCTCACGCTGCCGATCAAAGCACCACTGCCTCCCGTCGAGCAGATTGAGGATACTCTAAAGGGTTTAGTGCAGGCCTTCGCGGCGCAACTTAGCTTGGCTGCTCAGAATGGCATCGTGGTCCCTGATTGAATCAATCAGAAGCCTGGCGATCCAGATCAGGAGCCCTCTGAAACGTAACGTCATCCTGCCGGATGTCGGTGCGGTTGCTCCGTCCAATCGCCCATCCGCATCATCATCAACACGAGGTTGCCGGTCTCGGTCGCCATCGTTAGCGTGCTGATCCCATCTCACCCTGCAATCACCAGATTAAGTCCTGACAGGAGATCTTGCGCCTGGATGATTGCTTCATCCTTAGTCGTGGCGGCCGCCTTCTCGATGACGGGTCCATACTGTCCAAGCCAGAACAGCGACAGGTAGATGGTGTCGGTCATTGTTGCGGCTCTCCGGACAGGCCGGACCCGCCTGCGTTGATGTGAACATGCTTCTTTAGCGACACATCGCCCGCCGTCATGTCCTGATCGGTTGAAATGGCTGCCCCCACTGCCGCAAGGGTCGCCTGCGTCAGGGTAAGGGTCGATGAGCCGGCAGACAACGTGATCGCAGTGGACGTGATGGCGAGCTTCATGGTTCCGGCGCCGGCGAAGAAGCCGCTGGTGGTGAGATGGAACCAAGCGGCGTTCTCCACTGGAGCTCCGACTGAACCACCGGACTCGGTTGGGGGCGTACCAGCACCCGTCACAGCGAGCAGTTCGCCGGGCTGCGCAGGCTGACCGGTGACGGGCGAGATGGGCGGCTGGACCACCAAGTCGAACAACCGCGCGACGATGACCGGGTTCTCAGCGTCGCCCTCGACCGGCACGACGAGGACCTGCGTGCCGAGTTCGCAGGGTGAGCTGATGCGGATCCCACCGGTCGTCAGGCCGGGATCGGGCAGCCATCCCGAGAGCAGACCCTCCGGCATGAGCTCAACCTGCACCAGGTGCTTGATCGGATCGACCGCCGCGACAATGGCGTGCTGGGCCCGGCCATATTGCATCGTGACGGGTGACGCGCCGGCGGAGATCGCGTCGTGCAGGTTCATGATGCATCCCCTGCGGCGTCGCGCGTCCGGGCGACCACCGTCTGCTGGAACCCGTCGCGTAGGCTCATCTCGCGCTGGATGCTGTCGATGCGGTAGAGCCGATCCCAGGTCGTCTCCGTCCCGCTCAGACGCAAGCTCTGGCGCGGCTGCATTGTCAGGTCGCCCGGGACGATAAACGTGACCGACCGGAGGTGCGCCACGATGTCATTGTAGATGGTGACGGCAAGGGCATCGACCTGAGCTTGCCGCAGGTTGGGGGTAATGGAGGGGGAGTAGACAATGGCGTTCGCTTTCGCCGATCGCGGCCATAGGCCGACGCTGACCTTCCTCTGGGCCGCGTCCCAGCTGCTGATCCTGACCTGCACGCCCTTGGCGATGATCAGGTCACGCTCGCACTGCGCCGAGACGAAGTTGGCGATCGGAAAGGCATACCCGCTTGCGCCGGGCGTCTGGAATTTGGCCTGCACGACCACGTCGTTGCTATAGGCGGGATGGAAATTGACCGTTTTCCCGTCGACCCACAGGTCATATTGTTCATAGCTGGCCAGCTTGCTCAGCAGGTCCCAAGCGTTCTTGAACCGAGACTGCGTGGTCTTGGTGTAGCGAACGTGACTAAGCGAGAAGAAGCGGCCGGCAATCGCGGTCGTCGGGGTGACGCTCGCCATCAGGCCAACATCGGTTGCCAGCTGCTGGACGATCTCGCTCGCCGTCCTGTTCAGGAACGCGTCGTCAACTGCGTAGTCCAGCAGCAGGACAGAATAGTCACGGCCGCTGACCTGCACCATGCCCTTTGCGGGATCATGCGAAACATGATCGACCAAACCTTGGAACTGGCACACTGCGTTGGAACCGCGGGTGGCATAAGGGCTTTGCCCCGGGTCCAGATAGCTCGGCCATATCTGGAAATCGAGCTTTACCACCTCGCCGGCCGCAGGATCAGGCGGATCGAACCACTTGGCGTAGTCGCTGACGCTGTCGTCATAGGCGAACTCGGCGCTGAAGGTCCCGGCCCTAGTATAGTTGTTCAGCGTCCAGCTCGCCTCGCTTGGCACCCTGACGGTCCTGTTCGGGAATACGAAGGGTGAGAAGATCTCGCACTCGATCCTGACGGCGTTCGTGTCGTCGGTCGAGAGACCGTTCATGAGCACGGTCATGGGCTAGATCGCGTAGCTCTGGCCTGGCCGCATCGGCTGGACACGGGTGTTGAAGTTCAGAGAGTCGGTGGGACCGGTCCTCGCTTGAGTAAGATGCGGCATCAGGATCTGACCGAGCATCCGGCCGTCGATGATGAGGTTTACCGGCTGCAACCTCGACGGAGAAGCCTGATCCTGCTGCGTGCGGTAGCTCTGCGGCGTCGCTGGCGGATCTTTGCTATAGTCGTGGCCGATCAAGCCTCCCGTGGCATGATTGATGGTCCGGTCGAGCCAGCCGGCGCCGGGAATGTGCTTGTCGATCCATTTCGCCGGATCGTCGCCGCCGAGGGCCTCTATGAAGCCGGTGATGAGGCGATCGACCGCGAAGCCGATGGCGAGTCGGCCGATTGTCTTGCCGGCCAGCGCCAGCGGCACCGCGAACTTGGTGAAGCCGTACTTCGCTGCGGTCTTGCCGGCCGCCGACAGTACCCCGCCGACCGTGGCACCCAACACTAGATCGGTGCCCCCGGTGCTAAGGTCGCCGGCCGCCTTGGGGTTGGCAGCTGCGGCCTTGGCCAGGGCGTTGAGAGTGGCGGTGAGCGCGTTGAGGGCGCCGATCGCGTCCTTGAACGGCGCACCGCCCAGCACGCCCACCAGGTCCTTCAGCGCCCCGAAGAAGCTCTCCACGGCCACCTGCGGACTGCCGGCCATGGTCTTCTTGATCTGCTCCGTATCGAGCTTGCCGAACGCCGATCCGTCCCGCACCGACAACGCCAAGTTGCGGAGCAGCTCGCCCATGAAGGTGCCACCGGGGATGCGGCTGGCAAACTGCTGCATGGTGGCCGAGTCCATCACGCGCCGCTTATCGGCGTCCGCGTCGGTGTAGGCCTTCCCGTAGTTCTTCGCGTTGTAGGCCTGCGTCTGCGGCAGCAGCCGATCGAACAGGAACTCGCGCGGGTGGAACACCGCGTCCTCGAAGTCCTTCTCCTTCACCGCGCCGGGCTTGAGCATGAACATGCCCATGCCGAGCTTGCGGACCTTGGATGGGTCCTTGCTCACGATGCCCATGTCGCGGAGCATGTTGAGCGCTGCTTGGCTCATCTTGCCCGAGCTGAACTGCTGCTCGAAGCCCTGCAGGCCCGTGCCGGCGCGAGCCGGGCCTAGTGCCTGGATCACCGGGCTAAGGAACGGCAGCTCCGAGACGTCCATGTTGGCCGCGGCGGTGCCGCCCGACCGCAGGAAGCGCAGCATGGTGTCGGAGTTGATCTGCCCCTGGCTGACCACCTGCATGCCCAGGATCAGGTCGCCGATATGCCGGGCGCCCGCGCCATCGACCACCGTCCTGCCGGTCTTGGGATCCGTCCTGGACAGCGCGCCCTTAAACTCGGCGCTCTTGATCGTGGCCTCGAGCTGCTGGTCGTAGCTGCCGGCGTCCGGGTTGAAGGTCGCCATGGCCACGCCAGCTGGCAGGAAGGCGCCTATCAGTTCCCGCGCCTCGGTCGGATTCTGCGTCAGCGACATCAGCTGGCGGTAGACTTCGATGTTGCCCTGAATGTTCGTGCCCGGCGTCGCCTGCTGTAGGCGGCGGGCCTCGGCGATGGCGGCATCGGCCTGATCCGGCGTGTTGTTGGCCAGCAGCTGCGTTCGCGACTTGGCCAGGTCGTAGGCCGGTCGCATGACGGCCGCCGCGGCGCTGCCGTACATCTGAGCGTCGAAGACGCCGGCAGCGACGCTGGTCGCGATGTGGCCCATGCTCGGCGGCTTCGGGCCAGGGGTACGCGGGGCACCCGGCTCCTCGGGCGCGGGACGCGGTCCCGGCACCACCGGCGGCTCGACCTTCGGGATGGACTTGATCGCCTCGGCGGCCTCGCGCGCCGCGTCGCGCGCCTTCTCGGCCGCGGCGGCGATGTCGGTCATGCCGCCGGCGGTCGCCTTCAGGCTGTCGATCGTCTTGTCCGGGACGGAGAACGCCTTGATCGAGCGCAGCAGTCCCCGCAGCTCCCTCAAGCCACCCAGGGCGCCGGCCAGCCCGTCCATGTCGCTCTTGAGGCGGTTGGTTAGGTCGATCACGTCGCGGAGCCCGCGCGCGATCTTCTCCATCACCTCGGGGGCGTTGGTGACCCACCGGTACTCGCCCTGGACGACGAAGTTGTCGGTCACTCCGACACCTCGTTGCCGGTCATCGCCCCATAGACGAAGCGCGCGATGCGCTCGGTCTCACCCGGCTGCTCACGCCACAGCGCCAGGTCGATGAAAGGCCGGGGCGGCTGGCGCGGGGTGCCGTCGTTGAACCACCGGGCCTCGGGCATCGTGTTGCCCAGCACGACCTTGGGCACCTCGACCTCGGCCTGCGTGGCGTCGCGCATGTCGCCGCGCCGGAGGCCGGGATCGTTCGGCGTGTAGTCCTGCCGGGTGCGGTCGGCCTTGGTGGCATCCGCCAGCTCGGCCCATGACGGCGTCGGCCCGGTATTCTCGCGCTGGTAGGTGCCGAGCTCATCCTTCGCCGCCGCCTCGAACTTGCGCGCGGCCGCGTGCAGCCCCCGTTCCGTCGCCGCCGGCAAATCGGCTGCGGCCTTGGTCAGGAAGGCAACGAACGCTTCCGGCGTGAAGGTGCGCGACATCAGCCAGCGGGTCGGGTCGGCACGAACCGCCGCGCGGCATGGTTCCAGCGTACGGGATGCTCGTCTTCGACATGCACCACGAAGGCTGCGAACCGGCGCGCGGGCGACCAGGTCTCGAGCTCGGCGGACGGGACGCCACGCTTCTGCAGGTAGAGCGCCATGCGGAAGGTGCCGTCCCGCATCAGTTTCCCGCGGCGGCCATCAGCGTATCCTCGGGTGCGGCGCCAGGATCGGCCGCATCGGCGGGCTTGGCCTCCTCGTTGGCGCGGGCGATGGCTCGCATCCCATCGATGCCGACCTTGTCCAGGAGGCGGAATACCTCTTCCCGGCCCATGATCGGTGGTGTCGGCACACCGTCGAGCGAGTCGATCCGGAAGGCCAGCATCACCATGCCCTCGTTGGCCTCGTTGCGGATCGGTCCGAACGCCTCCAGCGCCCGGATGTAGGCGCCGGGGCCCAGGTCGTCGTAGAGTTCCACTGACCGCGTCGCCCCGGCCGGCCCGTAGGTGATCCGGGTAGTCGGCTTGGTGGCGCCGTTGCTCTGCTTGTTCTCGATCTTCTCGACGCGGAAAACCTCGTCTGCCATAGGGGCTAGCCTTGCTCTTGCGGATGATTGGGGTGGTGGAGCCGCTGCTGATCGCGCTCCATGCCCAAGCCGAGGGCCTGCTGCCTCAGACCACCCCGGACGACAGCCCGGAGGGCTGCGGGCATTGGACCGCAACACGCCGCCAGGGCGGCGAGGCCAGGATGATGCTTGGCCTGGAAGCCCAGCAGGCGCTGGATGACCTGATCACGGTCGCCGGCCGCACCAGCTACATGCCCGAGCAGGGCGAGGGTCGGACTGTAGCGGCTGCCCTCGACGCCTTCTGCGCCCGCTACCCGGGCGAGCATATTGAGGCCGGCGTGGCCGCCCTTGCGCTGCGCCTGCAGCGAGCCGAGCAGATACGGTAAGGCGCTCGCTTCGGCGCCTGTCGATCTTTCGCTCATGAAGCCCTCGCGGTGCTGGTGCTGGTGGCCCGGTCGGAACGGCGCAGACCGGCGGCGATGATCTCGATCCCCTGCATGGCGACGGTCCGGGTGTGGCTGCAGCCAATCTGGAACACGGGCTGCCCGGCAGGAAGCACCGCATCGACTTGAATGGAGGTGGGCAAGACAGGTCGCTCCGGAGGCTCTCGATCATGAGCCTGACGGCTACGGAAGTGAGTTCAAGGCAAATCGCTCGTCATGATCTTGGCTGGTCCCGTCTAGGCGCGGCCTATATCTACCCGCCCTGGATCCGGATCATTGGCGATCTCGTCCAGGATCAGCGCCCTCGCCTCGAGCAGCCGAAGTCCCCGCCGGTTGAGGTCGTCCAGCGCATCCCGCTGTGCCTTGGCCCACTCCCGCAGCGGTCGGTCCCAAGGCAAATGGCTGGTGTCGGTCATCACCGGCTCATGAAGTCGAACCGCATCCATCGAATCGGCTCCGGGCGGTTCTCCGCGCCCCACACCGCGATCGCCGCCGCCAGCACCAGGTCATCGTGGACGTTCTCGCGCCACGCCTCGAACGTCTCGTTGCCGTTGATGTTGATCTTGACCTTGAACCCCTCCAGCTCGCCGCGCAGGATCGGGGTCAGCTCCATCTCCTCGGCGATGCGCAGCCGGCGCGCCTGCAGCACCACCTGCATCAGGCTGGCCAGCACGCGCTTGGGGATGCGGATGTCGTCCGATTCCCGGCGGATCACGTCGGTGCCGCCCGTGATCGAGACGCCGATCGGTTGCAGCCCCCTGGCCTTCATCATGTCGACCACCGGCCGGCCGACGCCGGTGGCGTCCACGTAGAGCTCGGGCTTGTCCCGGCGGGCTGGCAGGCGGGCGAGCAGGCCACCGACGCGCTCCACCACCTCGGGGTAGGGCGTGCCGAGCGGGAAGCGGTGCAGGAAGGTGAAGCCGTGCCGGATCAGCCGCTTGCGTCCGACCTCCCCGGGCACGAGCTCGAACGGCGAGGCGCGCTGGAGCTTGATCTGCTCGGCCTCGATCCGCTCGTTGACCACCACGGCGGTGTAGTCCTTGGCCTGGCCAAGATCGACGCCGACCACGAAGCCGGTGGGTGTGCCGGTCGTCTCCTGGAACGTCGCCTCCATGCCGGGCTGTGGCGGGACGGCAGGCCGGATGCGGTCGGGGATCATGCTCAGATGCTCAGGTCGAGGGGCTTGAGGTCGGGCGTGATCGCCGCCTCGATCGAGGCGGTGCTGAACAGCTGATCGCTCGCGTCCACGAAGCGGCACTCGTATTCCTGGGCGAACCACCAGTCGCCGATCGTGGCCCGCTCCTGGGCCAGGAAGTCCTCGGTGATGCGCGAGACCTGGTGCGCGGTGATGCTCTCGCGCAGCCAGGCGCTGCCGCCGTTCTGCCAGGCGTCGTGGAAGTGCCCGCGCTTGCCGTGCGGCGTGCTCATCAGGATCAGCCGCCCCTTGGACACGGCCAGCATGGGGCGCACGGCGTAGTAGAGGGCGTCCGACACGAAGGCCGCCTCGTCTTCGATGATCAGCGAGGGGGCCGAGAAGCCGCGGATCGTGTCGCCGTCGCCCGGGAGCGAGATGATGCGGCTGCCGTTGGCCAGCCGGCAGGACAGGGCGTTGTCGCTGTCCAGCGCCGGCGGGCTCTCCATGGAGCGCAGGTAGCCCTGAACCTTGGCGAACAGCTCGGCCGACTGCCGCTGCGCCTTGCTCACCAGCAGGATCAGGGCGCCTGGCTGGTAGATGGCGGTGTGCGCCGCGATCGCCGCCGTGGTGGTGCTCTTACCGGCCTGGCGGGTGCAGTTCAGCAGCACCTGCCGGTGCGACGAGCGCAGCACCCGCGCCTGCCAGGGGTCGGGGTGGAACCCCAGCCGGTCGGTCGCCCAGGCGGCGGGATCGAGGGCATGGCGCAGCTCGCGGGCGATCAGCCCGGGGCTGAGCGGCGGCCCCGCGGTGGGACCGATGCCGGCGGGGGCCGTGGCCCCCATCAGCCGATGCCGTCCAGCGCCGCCAGCACGGCTGCCCTGGCGTCGGGGAACGGGTCCAGCGCCCTCAGGATGGCGGCCTGCACCGCAACCCACTGCGGGGTCAGGAACACGGTGCCGGTGTGCCGCACCTCCATGCTGTCGCGGAACATGCCCAGGCAGCGCATCAGGTCGGCCGTGGCGGCCCGTTTGTCGACGCTGCGGATCTTGGCGACGTGCTCGAGCTCGCCCTCGCCGGCGTTCTTGGTCACCACCTCGATCGAGCTGATGAAGGCGGCTGTGTCGTCGTCCCATTCCTCGGGCCGCTTCAGGCGGCCATCGGAATGGAAGGCGCCGCGCAGGTCGCCGAACGCCAGGCGGCCCATCTGCCCCATGACGCGCTCGGCGGTGAGCTCGGTACGCCGGGACAGGGCGTCACGGCCCAGCTTGAGCGCGGCGGCGACCTTGCGATTGCTCAACAGCCGCGAGCCCTGCTGCTCGGCCGTCGGCTCGCTGTAGCCGGCGCGGATCGCGGCCTGCTTGGCGTTGAAGTCGACCAGGTACTCCCTGACGAACTGCATCTGCTTGTCGGTCAGCTCGCCGTCCACGGGCGGAACTGCCGCGGAAGGGTCGTCGCTCACGGGGGCGGGCTCCTGCGGGGTCGGTCAGGGACACCGTGGCAGGGGCGGGGGTGAGTTCAAGCGGAGATGTGGGGGGGGTGGAGACGATCGCGTTGGGCGGGTCGGCGCCCGTTATCCGTCCCACCGCTGGTGCATGCTCTGCGCCTGATCAGAGGGCAGTGCCGGGTAGTGCCGGGTCGCATATTTCAGCCGTCTCGCACTTGTGTGTGCGGGCACGCGCGCATACGCACGCACGGAACGCTTAAAATGTAGGACCCGGCACTACCCGGCACTGTCGCCCTGATCCTCTCGGACAAGCGTATGCCGATGCCCTACAAGGCGCACAGATTCTATTGGTGAGCGAGAAGCCATGCAGTGGAAACGGGGCAGCCGTTGGGCGGCAGGCCTCATAGCAGGTCGGGCAGCCGCAGTGCGGGCATATGACTCGGCCGTTGGTGTCCGCCTAGCGAATGGATGTGAGTAAGGCCTCAGTGTCACAGTCTGACAGGTGCAGCACGGCCGCCAGAGAGGTGGCACGAGACTGCGGTCATCCACCCTTCGGCTTCTGATACAGGATATAAGTCCGGTTGTGCGTACCATTACATGGATAATAGCCTTGAAGATCAGAAATTGTAAGTATATAGCAAAATTCTCCAATCTTCCGATATCCTTCCGGAAGGTCGTCACTCGTATATGAGGCAACGGCCATCCAGTATAACCAAGCTTTACCCTCTTTAAATAACTTCCATTGATCGACTGAGGCAGCTACAGTTGCATCGCGTGACTCAACATTTTGGTTGAGTGGTAGCTCTGACCCCTCTTTTAAAACTGGAAGCGCCAAATTACGGTGTGTGGCTATGGAAAACCAATTGTCGATATCCTTGATACTTAATGCTGTTGCCGATATGACAGGCTGTGGAGAAATTGCCACTGACACTGCAGGTTGAGTGCCTGTACTATGCAATGTCATATGAAATTTGCCGCCGCCGTCAGCCAGTATTGTGCTGGTGACACCAGCAAAATCGAGCCTAGCTTCGGAAGTCATTTCGTGTTTCGAGAATACTCTTTGTTGTATAAGCCATGAAGGGATTAGTGTCTCACAAAGAAGGCAAAATAACACAACTAAGAGTTCCATTGCTCTATATACGGGCAAGCCGCCCGGTGTAATTGTCCTAAATTCCGGCAAATAACGGACGAGCGTTACAATAAAGGCGCCATACATGATTGCCGCGCCTACCCAGAAGAGGCTAGGCGACATTAGAGATGCCCCAAAGCCGGCAGCGCCGAAAGCTCCAAAAACCAGAGCGAATTTTGGAGTATCAAACCGATGACCATCCGAGGCAGCATGTCGCCTTCCGGACCATCGTGGTGGTGGCGGAAAACCCTGCTGCTGATCATCCATACCCGCCACCCTATCCGGCCCCGCGATAGCCCGTCGACAGCGTGTATCGTTGCGGCCTTTGTAGGCCGCCTCGTGTGGTAGTGGGCGCTACATGATACCGATCTATCCATAGTAAGCCCCCGTCTCGCTCGGCAGCAGCTGCACCCCCTCGAAGAAGCGCTTCCCGTTCGACCGCAGCTTGGCGAAGTGCCGCTCCATCTCGCCGCTGAACCGCTTCTCAGTGCCGGCATCCTCGCCGTGCTCGGTCGCCCAGCGCTTCCAGTCCCCGAACAGGGTCGACGGCGACGTGCGGGCGTGGGGCACGCGCTTGCACCGCTCCTCCAGCCACGTCGCGATGGCGTCCTGCTCGGCGAAGTACTCGCTGGTGGCGGCCTGCACGACGGCTGGCGGCTCGAGCCGCGTGTCCTGCCACGCGAGGCAGCCCCGGATCGCCCAGGCCAGGATTCCCGGAAGCTCCGCCTTGAGCGCCTCCAGCAGGTCCATGTCCGGCACCGGCGGCACGTAGGTAAGCGGCACCAGGTGCATCCGGCGCCGCATGGCCGGGTCGGGGTTGCGCAGCACCGGGCGGTGGTTGCCGGCGATCCACAGCTTGAAGGCCGGGCTGAACTCGAACGGGTCGCCGCGCATGACGCGGGCGCTGATCCGGTCGCCGCCGGTGAGGCTCTTGAGCCGAGCCTCCGCCCAGGGCACGCCCGCCTCGGTCTCGGTCACCATGACCATCCGGGCGCCACGCAGGCTGGCCAGGTGGGTGGGGTGCTGCTCGGTGCGCCCGACCGTGAACACGTCCGCCATGGCCGTGGTCGCGTAATCGCCCAGCAGCGCCGCGATCACCGCGAGCAGGACCGACTTCCCGTTGCCGCCCGGGCCGAGCAGGAAGACGAAGGCGTGCTCGTCCAGCCGGCCGGTCAGCGTGTAGCCGATGAAACGCTGCAGGAAGCGCACCAGCTCCTTGTCCCGGTGGGTGATCTGCAGCAGGAAGCGGATCCAGCGCGGGCAGCGCTCGCCCGGCGCCGTGCCGGCGACCTTGGTGAACAGGTCGCCGCGACGGTGCGGCCGCATCCCGCCGGTGCGCAGGTCGACCACGCCGGCCGGCGTGTTCAGCGCCCAGGGGTCGGCGTCGAAGTCGTCCGACCGGCGGGCGTGGCGCGGGTCGGACCGGGCCAGGCGCTCGACGGCGGCGATGGTGCTGGCCCCGGTGATCGCCTGTGCTGTGTCGTCGCCCCGCTTGGGGTCCTCGGCTTGCGCCTCCTGCGCCATGTCGCGGCACAGGGCACGCGCCATGTCGAACACGCTGAGCACGTCGTCGCGCAGCCAGCGGGTGCCGTCCCACCGGAGCCAGGCGGACCAGGCCGGCACGTAGAGCAGCTGCCCGTTGTGCCGGTCGCTGAAGGCCAGTGCCAGCCAGTCGTCCGAGAACCGGGGCGAGCCCGGCTGGTAGTCCTCGACCGTGAACGCGAGCGCGGCATCAGCCATGGTCGGCCTCGCGCGCCAGCTGGTCGTTGAAGTCGCCGGGACCGGACGGGCGGGCGACCTGCACCCTCCGTCCCTCGCGGGACCATCGTTGGGCGGCCTGTCGCGCCGCCTGCTGGCCGGGTTCGTCCGGGTCGGCCGCGATGACGACGTGGCGCACCGCGTCCGGGAGCACGAGGCCGGTCGCCAGGTTGCCGGCGCTGATCGCCGCCCAGGCTGGCGCGTCCATCATCACACCGGCGGAGGCGGCGGTCTCGATGCCTTCGCCGACCACGAGGGGCAGGTCGGGCTTCCAGGTCGCCAGCCGGATCGCACCGCCCCAGACCGGGCCGAGGCTGGCCTTGGCCGGCTCGACAGCCGCCTTGGCGCCGGTGGCGCGGTCCAGATAGGTCCTGTGCAGGCCGAGCGGCTGGTTCTCCACGTCCGTCACCAGCCCGAGCATGGCTGGCAGCCTACCGCCCTGCGGATGTGTCGTGTCCTCCCGGAAGCGGAGCGCGCTGGACGCCGTCAGGCAGCCGACCAAGCGGCTCCACAGGTAAGCCTCGCCCAGCGTGCCGGTGAGGGCGCTGGACCCTGCCCAGCAGCGTCTGGCAGCCTCCTGCTTCCTTACGCGAACCTCGGCGTCGGGCTGCGGTTCCTGCCGTTCCGGCGGGCTCCAGGTACCGCCGGTGACGCGGTCGAGCGCCTCGGCGATCCCGCTGCGGTCCTGGCACGAGGCGCACCATACCCTGGCCCGGCCGCCATCGCCGGCGCGGACGGAGAAGGCTGCGTGGTAGCCACACGCCGGACAGTCGCCGCGCCAGTCGCGCGGGTACTTCCGCAGGTTGAGGCGGCCGGCGAGCTCTCGGGCGGTGATCAATGCACCACGCTCCCATCGGCGCCGGCCGGGATCGTCGGCGTCGGAAGCCTTCGCAGCTCCGGCCAGACGTTCCGCAGCGCCTCGATCGCCTTGTCACGGATCTCGTCCATGCCGGTGCCGCAGTCCGGGCACATGGCCGACGCCACGCACTTCCGCGGGCTGGTGCGGTGCGGGATCGCCAGCACCACCGAGAAGGCGTCCGGTTGCCGCAGCGGGCAGCAGCAGGCCATGCCCTGGACGGGATCAGCCGCCGGCGCCTCATACACGTCCAGGACGGTGCGCATCACCAGCGCCGACAGGCTGCGCGCCCTCTCGCTGATGGCCGATCGCGAGAGAAGCTCGCGCAGGTCCGCCGGGCGGGCGATGAACAGGTCCATGACCCCGGCCGCGTCGTCCTGCACGTCCCGCATGCCGCGGGCCCAGTCGGAGCGTCGCTTCTGCTCGGCGGCGCGGCGTTGCTGGCGGTTCATGCCGCCCTCCGATCGTCCGGCACCGGCGACAGGCGGGGCGGGAAGCGGTCGCCGCCGATGGCACGGAGCAGCCCCGGGCTGATGCGGCGGTAGCGGTCGAGCCGGTCGAGCACCTGCTCCGGCGGCGCCAGTTCCAGCAGCAGCTCGGCGACGGCGCGCGGGCCCAGGGCATGCAGGTGCAGGGCGCCGGCCTCGATCCGGCTGCGGATCGCCGGCGTCATGCTGCCGCTCCATCGAGCCGAGCCTCTGCAGCACCGGTCAGGACCGCGGCGACCACGACGGCGCTGGCCGCATCCCGCAGCCCGGCGTCGAGCAGGATGTCGGGCAACCTCACCCGACCGGTCGGCCCGACGTAGGCCCGGCCGTGGAGCCCGCCCCGCCGGACCTCGACCTCCGCCAAGGCGATGCCGCCCTGGAAGTCGTGGCTGATGCCGATCCGCACGGCATGCGCGGTCAGTTCCTGGTCATGGGCGGCCAGCCTTGCGGTGGCGAAGCTGGCGGGAACCGTGGCCTTGCGGCAGCTGCGCGCCTTCTCGATCATCATGGCGCGGCCCTCCCGGTGGCCGGGCAGGGTCGTGCCGTTGCTCCACCGGGTCTTGCCTGAGCCATGTGGCGGCGCCATTCGGCCCGCAGTGCCGCGGTGCGATCGCGGCACTTGCTCGCGAACTCGGGCCATCTGTCCCGCTGCAGCCGGGCCAGGCGGTCGAGATGGCGGGCCAGGGCCGGCAGATGGTCGGCCGGGATGGGGTCGAGGCCGAAGCCGTCGAGCGGTCCGGCGTTCATGCCCGGGCCTCCCGGGTGGCTCGACGGCGCAGACGCCGGGAGCGCTGGGCGGCGCGCTCGGCCTTGGTCTCGTTGAGCGCCGCGACGAGCGCGGTGTGCCCGCCGATCCTGGCGGTCATCAGCAGGACAGCGTCGGCGAGGTCGCCGCGCCGGGTCGTCTCGATCTGGCGGCGCAGGTGCGCCACCTCGTAGCTAGTCATGTTCCGTGTCCCTTGTCGGGCCGGACATCACCGCGGGCTGAAAATGCCTCTGGAACTGGTGGCAGGCATGCGCTATCTCGGCTGTGCCGCAGACTGAGAACGACTACCCGCCGCTGGCTCCTTCGCGTTTGCCCCGCGTTGGATGCCGGCGGTTTCTCGTTTCAGGCCGCCGAGGCGATCCGAACGGGTGCCGTCGGCCGGTAGAGCGCGGCGATCGCCGACAGCTGGTCCCGAGGCACCACCAGGTTCCTGCCGCGCTTCCCGATCGGGAAGGCGCCGCTGTAGCCCGCGTTGCGGAGCACGCCGCAGCTCGGCGGCTGCGCGCCCAGGCGGCGGAGTTCGCTGGCCAATTCGACCAGCGGGATGTCGTTGTCAGATGGGTCCCAGGCGATGTTGGGCTTGAGGTTGGGCACTTCGTCGCTCCTACTTCCGGTGTGTGTTCCGGGGTTGGCGACTAACCATCTCCAACATCTGAAGAATGGATGCTACTAGATCAGGGTGCTGGAATTGCTGATTTTGGCACCCATTCTGGCACCCGAGCGCCAGTCTCCATGTCCATCCAGATGTGAAGAGGCCATCGATCCTCGGATGGAAGAGCAATCCAGCTCTTCCATCCTTGTCGAAGTCGCTTTGCATGCGCAGAGGGCTTCTTGATCGTAGCTAATGCCAGTAGCAGTTGCTCATCATCTTCGGTCAGTTGTCGTCCAAGTCTACGACTGTATAGTGTCTGAATAATCGCTTGTGACCACAGGACTCCACAATCTTTGTCGGATGAAAGTTGTCCTGATAGAGATGGACGAACACCAAACATCGATATAAATGCAGGGGCTAAGTTACAGTAGAATGTGTCAAGGCCGATCGATGACCGACGACCGGCCTTGGATGATTCTTCTGGTATTGTCTGTTTTGCTATATGCGCAGCCCATAGAATTGTAGAAACGGCTTCGCGAGCTTCGTCGATGTAATTTTGTAAATGCTTGCTATACCACAGTTTACTTCCTGAGCGCTGACCACTGCTATGGAAGCGGACTATTAAGCTATTATGGATTTCTGACGTTGGACTTTTGATCCGATTTGAATCCGGCTTAGGGGGCGGTAATCGCTGTGTCGGATAACCTAACGCCAGTAACAAGTGTTTCGCAGATTTCTGGATATCGGATAGCTGTTCTTTTTCCTGCTGAAAGCTCGCAAAATGACGGCCGAGGAATGAAGCAGATCTAAATGCTTCTTCGAGACCATTCGCAACAACGCCTTGTCTGATCTTTGACAGGAGAGGCAAACCGGTAGCCGCAGCAAGACGTAAGATATCATCTGCGACAAACCAAGCGTCGGTCACGACATCACTTTGCAAACAGATCCCCCTGCTCCGGCCGTCCCGGCACCATCGGCACGGCGTCGGCTGGGTATGCCGCGAGCAGGGCAACAGCTTCGGTTCGTGAGTTCATGAACTACTCGGCCGGAACTGCTTGGACCATGCGTGCAGGATCGGCGTCCCGCAGACGGGCCAGCGATAAGCTCAGCACGCGATCGTCGAACAGCCTGGACTTGCGCTCTGCGGCGTCCCTGTCCGACGTCCAGCCCTGGAGTGCCCTCCGGACAGAGGCGACGTCGGGGTCGACCCTGTCGACGTGCACCAGCCAATCCACCGTCGCCAGCAGTTCCAGGCCGAAAGGACTCTCAAAGCCCTGGATCAGCTCGGCCGTTGCCTTCAGGGCAGGACGGTATGGCTTCATGTCCGGAGAGGATAGGAAGGCGTCCAACCTGTCAGCCCTGTCCTCGTCGAACCAGATCGTGTCGAATGGCCCGGCGTCCCCAATTCGCTTCGCGCAGTGCAGGTAGCTGCCATCGAGCGAATTGAGCATGTGCTGCAGCCGGTTGGCATACGGGCCGTAGTTGTGGGCGTTGAACCGGAGGTCGAGCACATCGTCCAGCTTGAACGCCTGGCAGCAGCGTTCCAGGAAGTAGGCGAGCTTCTGGATCTCGAGCAACGAGCATTCCATGCCGTGGATCCAATAACGCCGGACCAAGTCGGCGACCAGCGCACGCGCCGGAGTGAGCTTCTCGACACCGTTGCGCTTGACGACGTTCTGATACTGCACCGTCGGCTCAAACACCGTCACCTGTACGTCGCGCAGCGGCACGAGCGCCCGCTCGATCAACGGTCGGACATCGTGCCAATCGAGCTTGCCGTTGCCGGCACCGAGCGGCGGGATGGCGATCGAGCGGATGCCCTCGCGCTCGATGACCTGGACCAGGTCCCGCAACCCAGCCTCGACCCACTCTATGCGCGATGGCGCGCGCCAGTGTTCCTTGGTGGGGAAGTTGATGATCCACTTCGGACCGTCCAGCCGGTGACGTGGCACGACCAGCATTCGTCCCACGCGCAGTTCCTGCGCCTTGAACGCCGCTTGATAAGCCTTGAAGTTGTCCGGGAAATGCTCCTTGAACATCAGGGCAATGCCCTTGCCCATGACGCCCACCGTGTTCACGGTGTTCACCAGCGCCTCGGCATCGGAGGCCAGCAGGTTGCCTGTGGTGAATCGGAGCATCAGCAGAACCACCTTCGGCGGACGACGATTCGGATCTCACGCGAGCAGGTGGAGAGTAGACCCTCTACTGCCTCCTGCGTGTCAACATCGCAAACGCCCAGGCCGGTGATGCACTCAACCGGCAGGCGTTGATGGACAAGAGCTTCAGCCATGTAGCGGTCGAAGCTCTCAGGGTCATTCAAGTTGCGCCGGAAGTCCATGGCGCGCAGCGCCGCCCACGGCAGGTTCTCCAGCTCCGACAAGTCGTCATTGCCGGTAAACATGGCCGCGATGTCGAAGGCCTTGCGATCAGTATAGACGAAGCGTACGCCGTGGTTCGCCAGTATGCGCAGCGACGACACCAGCACGACAAGTTCCTGCCGATCGCGCCTCGGCACGCCCCGCCCCGTAACGATGTTCAGCATCATCGGCGTGACGGGCGTGAAGTAGAACGGCACGTAGTCGCTCAGGGTGCCGTAAGGGTCTGCCTCGACTCGGCGGCGCCTGCGGTCGTCGATGATCCCTGCATTGCCGATCGGCGTGAAGTTCTGCTGATCGAGAACCAGGGTCTGACAGACCAAGCCGTTCTCCAGGATGAGTGGCAGGTTGTTCCGGTGGGTTACACGGAAGATGAGAGCCTTCGCGGGGGTGAGGTCGAGTTGTGTCATCTCTCACCCCACGGCCAGTTGGGGCTTCCGAGCTGCTTGCCGCAACCGCCCGCCTGTTCCGCCACGATGCCTGGGATGAACCTGACGCCGGCAGTGGCAGAAGCACGTCGGGGCACGGAGGCGGGATTGGTCTGACCATCCAGGCTCACGATCGCCGCTCCACCACGAGATCGCCGATCACCAGCCGGTCGATCCGTAGTTCCGCGATCCTGCCTCGGCGCAGCACCGGGCGGTCGATAGCCATCGCGCCCACGGCGAGTGCGCCGGTAGAGGCAGCCCCGACCGCCGCAGCACCCATCCGGATCTTCGAGCCGGTCATGATCGGCCCTCGCCCATTGCCAGTGTGGCGATGAGCCGCAGCAGCTCCGCATGCTCGGGCCCATGGTGAACGGCACTCAGAAAGGTGCCGACCGGCACTTCCGACGCATGGCTGCCGGAGGGAGCGTTCGGGACGTGGCGCACCATCGGCTCGCCGCCGACCGCGACGAGGTGCCACGTGTCGCCGTTCGAGCTCTCGTAGAGGGGGCGGCTCATCGGCTGTCCCATCATCCCGCGAACAGGTCCCCATGCTCCGGCCGCCCCGGCACCACTGGCATGCCGCCCGGTAGCCCCCGCCCCCGTGACGCCCGTCCCGCCGGCGCCTCCATCAACCCACCCCGCTCCTCGATCGCCCGCAGCGAGTGCGCCGCGCCCTCCTCCAGCAGCGCCGTGACGGACCGCCTCGACCAGTAGGCCGCCAGCCGCAGCCGCTCCACCAGCGCGTGCTCAAACGCCACCGTCACCTTCTGCCGCGCCGGCCGCCGCTGCGCCCGCAGGAAGGCCCGCCAGTTCCGGGCGAACCAGTCCGCGGCGCTGAGCGTGCCCTTGGCCTGGTTGCAGGCGCCGTGCAGCAGCTGGAGGTTCTCGAACACGTCCGCACCGCCGCGGGTCAGCGGCTCGACGTGGTCCACGTGCACGTCCTCGCCCAGCGGCCGGTGGCAGCCGGCGCAGCAACCGCCCTGCTCGGAGTAGAGGATGGCGAGGCGGACGCGACTGATCGGGATCCTGGCGGGACGCGCCATGGCTAGTGACTCTCAACGGCAGAGTTCTTCCTCAACCGAAGTCCGGCGCCACCACCATTCTCGGCAATGAAGTCGATACCTGCCGCTTCAAGAGCAGATTGGATGGCAGAGAGGTTGTTCGCCATAGGCGTTGACCGTCCAGCTTCGTAGTTGCGCAGCGTGTTCAGCCCAACTCGTGCCGCTTCTGCCAGATCATCTTGGTTCCACCCCAATAGACCACGGGCTGCTCGACAGAGGGCAGGTGTAATCGTCGCCATGCTCACCCTATCGCATGAATGGTTATTTTCCACAACCCTGCTCTTTTGCACCTTGCGCGTCGGCTCGGCGCCGGCATATGGTGATTTCCACCAGCCAAGGTGATTAGCTCCATGTCCTACACCACCCGCCACCCCGAGGCCGCCTGCCACCCGCTCCGCAGCATCCCACTGCTCCGGCCAGTGTCGTGCCTCGGCCCGACCTTCCTGGCCCAGCACGATCCCGCCGCCCTGGCCCGCGCGCAGGCCGTCCGCACCCTGCAGAACGCGCGCCTCGAGATCGAGCTCGCCACCGAGGCTTATGCCGACGCCCGGGCCGCGATCGGCGACGTCAACCGCATGAGCCGCAAGGATCGGCATGACCGCGCGCTCTACAGCGATGAGTATGTCGCCCGCCGTCGCTCCGCCGCCTTTGGCACGATGAACCGCCGTCGCGGCCGGCTGGTGCGGGCGCAGAAGGCCCTGGCCGCCGCCGAGGCTGCGCTGCTGGCGCTGGCCGGCTGATGCGCCGGGTGCCTGCCATCCCGCCCCTGCCCTGCGCCATCCAGGCGTCGGCCTACACGCCCGCCGTCCTGGCCAACCGCGAGCGGTTTCTGCGCGACGCGGCAGCGGCCTGGGCTCGAGCCGGCCACACCACAACCGCCGACAGCCTGTCTCGCGCTGCTGACGTGCAGGCCGAGCGCCATGGGAGCTGCAGCGCATGATCGATGACCCGAAGGCCGATGCGTTGGCGGTAGCGACGACAGAGGCCGGCCGCGTCCTCGCCATCCTGGAGGCTGCGCTGCGGGCCGCGCGCGCCTTCATCGCCGCCGAGCGCGACGTGCTGCTAGCCGGGGCCGCCAACCCGGGACCGGACGGCCAGCCGGACCGCGGCACGATCCCGGCGGTCGACCTGCCGGCGGTGTTGGCCTTCGACGATGCCCTGGCCGCAATCGATGCCGCCCTGCTGCGGGCGAACACCCGGCCATGATGCTACGGCTTGCCGCTGGGCGTCCCCGGCTTCACCGTCAGGCCGAGGTCGATCAGCCGGCGCGCAGCATCGGTGCGGGTCGGGATGTCCTCCTGCTGCCGACGCCAGTCGTCGATCGCCTTCAGGAGCGACCGGGACATGGACAGGTTCAGCCGCTCGTCCTTGGGTTCGGGTGCCATCGGCAACGATATGCCCACCCGTTCATGGTGCGTCTACGCGCAGGAGCGCGATTGACACGGCTGACACAGATGCGGAATCGTGTTGATTGTGACGATAGATTGACGCTCCAGAGGCCGGCGGACGCCGGGCGGACCAACCAAAACCGAGGCCTGACCGGCGCCTGATCGGCGGCCGACCCCGCACGCCCTGACGGCGGCGGTCCGAGGAGGATGACGACCAGGCGACAGCATTGCCCGACCAGGCCGGCAGCATCAGCGCATCGCGGGGCGCCGGGTTGGTCGGGCCATCCGCAGCCGGGACGGAATGCCCGGTGTAGTCCGCGAGAGCGGGCAAGGTCGGTGCGGAGGACGCTGGAACGTCCCCCGCGCCTGATCCCGAGACGAGGTTGCGACCAGATGTCCGAGACTACGAACAGACCTACCACACGCCGCGCCATGATGGGCAACGCGGGCATCGCGGCGCTGACCGGCATCGCTGCGGTGACGATCGCCAAGCCGGACGCGGCGGCCGTCGAGGTGCTGCCGACACGGCACCATGCCGAGACGCCGCTCCTGGCCGCCTGCGCCCGCTTCATGGCGATCCAGGCCGCCGTCGACGTCATCAACGACGACCTCGAGGACGACCACCAGCACGAGCTCATGCCCCTGATCAAGCAACAGGCGCGGCTCCTCGACGAGATGGCCGAGCTGCGGGCAGTCGGCATCGTCGAGCAGCGTGCCCGCGCCCAGGTGCTGATGGCTTGGTACGGCGTCAAGAGCTGCGAGGAGGGCCACAGCGCGATGGAGTGGGACAGACTCCAGCCGCTGTTCCGCGACCTGCTGGGGGAGGCGTCCTGATGGCCGCCGACTTGTCCAGGCTTGGTCTGGTACCGCCCGACTTCCACCCGGACGCCGAGCTGTTCGACATGATCGCGAAGCGGGACACGCGCCATGCCGAGTGGAACGCGGCTCGCGGCGAAGCTGCCCATCGTCGGCTTATCGCAAAATGGAAGCGGGATTGCCCCGTCCGGCAGGAGGAGTTGATTGCCCGGTTCACGCCCTCGACCCTGGAGGGCCTGATCGGGAAGGCCGAGACAGCGCTCCGCGAGTGGCGGGAGGATGAGGGCGAGGTCCGCTACAAGCGGATGTGGGCGCTCCTGGCGACGACGCTGGAACAGGCGATGCAGGTCATCCAGGTGCAGCAGTCGATCGAGATGCCGGCTGGCGGAGGGCAAGGAGCATGACCCGCCCGTTCCTCGTCCCTCCGGCACGCGGCGACAGACGACCTAAGCCGTCCTGGTGGCCCGAACCTGATCCGGTCTTTCCAGCTGGCAAGCCGTCATGACCCGGCGCCGGCCGCCCTTCACCCCGGAGCAGATCGCCATCATCCGGGCGATGCGGGAGGCCGGCGCCGCTTGGCGCGCGATCGGCGCTGCCACCGGCCGCAGCCATGTCGGGTGCGCGCGGTACTGGATCAGGGCCATGGGCGGCAGCCCCGGCTGGGCACGGCCGCGCGGGCGGGAAAGGCCGGCGGCGGTGCCGAAGCCTCCGGGCAATCGCCCGCCCATGCCCGCCGGCAGCCTGTCAAGCTGGGATGCCCTCACGGCCGGAACCGCGATCGACGGGACGGCATACCGGTGAGCTCGCATCCCGACGCCGCGAGCTATCCGGAGCTAGAACCGTGAGGTCGTCGCCTAGCGACCCAACACCACCGTAGCCGCGTCATGCTACGACGCGCAGCCAGGCGAGCCGTCAGCAACGGCAGGACCATGCAACGGGTCCATCCTGACGAGCGGGCCGACCTTCACCGCTTCGCTGCCTCTGGATAGAAGTATCGTGCGACGCGCTCCATCGTCAGGCCCTGGACGATGATCGTGTAGACGACCACGCTGTAGCAGACGGCAAGGAGAGTGGGGCGGACCTCATTGTCAGGCAGGCTCAGCGCGAGCGAAACCGAAATGCCGCCACGCAGGCCTCCCCAGGTTAACACCGCCAGCACATCGCCGCGGCTGTGCCCGCGCAGACGCGCCAACGTCGTCGCCAGGAAGACGCTAAGTCCTCGAGCTGCGACGGACAGCGGTATGGCGATCAGGACCACCACCAGATGGAACTGGCGAAACGCGATCGCCACGACCTCAAAGCCGATCAGCAAGAAGAGGAGCGTGTTCAGCACCCCATCCACGAGAGACCAGAAGATCATCAGGTCCCTGCGGCCGTCCTGGGTCAGCGCCTTGCGGCTGCTTCTGCTGCCCAGGCTGAGCCCGGCCATGACGACGGCGATCGGTCCAGACATGCCAAAGCCGTTGGCCAGGCTGAAGGCCCCCGACGCGAGGGCCAGGGAGATGATAAGCTCCAGGTGGCCGTCATCCACCCATCGCATGAGCTGCACTGCCACCCAGCCACAGCCAAGGCCTACAAAACCCCCACCCACGGCTTGCAGGAGGAAGGCAATGACGATGTCTGTTCCACTGGCGGTCGATCCGTGGGTGGCGACGCCCAGCGCGACGCTCGAGATGACGACGGCGATCCCGTCGTTGAACAGGCTCTCGCCGGCGAACACCGCCTGGATTGCCTCCGGCAGCCCGATCCTGCGCAGCATCGCGACGACGGACACCGGGTCGGTGGGGGCTAGGATGGCGCCGAGCACGATGCACCAGATCAGCGGCACACGCGTGCTGGCGAGGGGGAACACAAACCACATGGCACCCCCAAACACCGCCACGGCCAGCAACGTTCCGACCAACGCCAAGGCAAGGACGGTGACCTTGCGAGCCCAGAGTTGACGCAGATCGACCTGCAGTGCTCCAGCGAAGAGGAGGAACGAGAGGGCTCCATTAAGCAAGGTCTGGGAGAAGTTGATCTTGCCAAGCAGCTCACGTGAAACAGCCTGGAGATCGATGCCCGGGATGAACGGGTCGACCGCCAGCATCACCAGGGACACCAGCAGGGCGATCACCAGAACCCCGATGGATGAAGGTAACCGGAGGGTACGGTTGTTGATCACTCCAAACACGGAGGAGAGCGTCAGCAGGACGCCGAACAAGCCGAGGGGCGTCATGCCAAGAACACTCGAACGTCATCCTCGACGGATGACATGCGGAGGACGAACCGAGCAAGGGTTGTAGCTATCGTCACCGTTGATACGACCTGAAGCGCTGAGGCCACGGCGGGGGTCGGGATGAGCGTGGGCCTGTGCCGGATAGATGATCGACGGCGGGGCTCGACAGGCGGCCATCCTGCGGCGCCTATCCTGGCGTCAAGCGGCAGGAGATCGGCTTAACCATGGATCATCTTCTGGTTCGGCTATCGGACGCGGTTGTCCTGTCGGCTGGTATGATGTGGAACGTCGGGTGGAGCCTGGTCCTTGGCTTCATGCTATCAGGCGTGATCCAGGCCGTTGTCTCGCAGGAGGGAATGCGCTCCGCGCTCGGGCGCGCCGGGCCTCGGGAAGTGGCGCTCGCGACCACCCTTGGCGCCGCAAGCTCAAGCTGCTCCTACGCGTCGGCCGCCGTGTCCAGGACGCTGTTCAAGCGCGGTGCTGCCCTAGTACCCTCCCTCGCTTTCCTGTTCTCGTCCACCAACCTAGTGGTCGAACTCGGGATCATTCTTTACCTGCTGCTCGGCTGGCAGTTCACGGCGGCGGAATGGATCGGCGGCGTGGTGCTGGTCGCGATCATGGCTACCCTGGTGCATCTCACATATCCAACCAGGCTGGTCGAAGCGGCGCGGACGCATAAGGAAGCCGGCTCCGGGCATGAGCATTCCGCGATGACGGTCGAGGGCAAGACGCTCTGGGCGAAGCTGTGCAACCATGACCTGCCGGTCCGGGTCGCGCAGGCCTTCGTGATGGACGTCTCCATGCTGTGGAAGGACATCGCGGTTGGTTTCCTGATCGCCGGCTTCCTGGGCGTCTTCGTTCCTGACGGCTGGTGGGCCACGTTGTTCCTCAAGGGTACCTCGCCCTGGATCCAGGCGCCGGCGGACGCGGTGATCGGTCCGTTGGTCGCGGTGATCAGCTTCGTCTGCTCAATCGGCAACGTTCCCCTGGCGGCGATCCTATGGGCGTCCGGGATTTCCTTCGGCGGCGTACTGGCCTTCCTCTACGCCGACCTGATCGTCCTGCCGCTGCTCGACGTCTATCGGCGCTACTATGGCTGGCGCATGGCAGCCTATATCAGCGCGATCTTCTTCGCCACCATGGTGCTGTCGGGACTGATCATGGACCTAGCGTTCAACGCGTTGGGGCTGGTTCCGGCGCCGAACCACGACATCCGCATCCAGATGACGCGCTTCAGCCTGAACTACACGTTCTGGCTGAACCTGCTGTTCGGCGGCCTGGCGACATGGCTCGTCCTGCAGGCCAGACGGCACCCGATGGACCACCACGCTCACATGCACCATGACGACCACGACATGGTAGACCACGGGCATCACGAGGATCCCCGTATATGATGCTGCCGGCTCTCCATCTACCGGTTTGCGGCCAGCTAAGGGCCATACAGGGAAGCGGACGTTGTGGTGGACGGCGACGGAAGTCGACTACAGGCGACCGATCACCTTCTCCCTGATGATCGCGAGCCGCCCAGAGTGACGATGCTGTCAGCGACAAGCCGCTTGGTGGTGCGACAGCTCCGGCGCAAGGCGGCGTCAGCCCGCGCGCGTGGCGACCTGGTGCGCGCATCCAAGCTGCAAGCTAGGGCGGACGCTCTCTGTCCGCCGTCGCCGCCGCCTGTCTGGATAGGATCGCGCGCATGACAACCGGTCGTATCTATAAGTTCCGCCTCGGCCGGGACGCGAGTGGCGCCTATGTGGGCGAGCTGGTCGACGATTGGGCTGGACGATCGCGCTGTGGGCCGAGATGGTCGAGCGGGATGGGGTCAAGGTGTTCGAGGGCACGGGGACGCTGACGTATGCAACGGCTGATGATCCGGATGCCGGGCGAGGCTCTACAGCATGACGCCGTGACCTCATAACGTCACGAAGCAACGACGTCATAGAAACGCCGATCCCGCGTGATCCTTGAACATCTCAGCGTCGTCCACGTAGCCCATCAGCACGTCGACCGACTTGTGCCGGCTGACCGCCTTCATCTTCGCCAGGGTGGCGCCGTGATGCGCAGCCGAGGTCAGGAAACCGCGGCGCAGGGAGTGTCCAGCAAAGGTGGCCGCGTCGAGGCCGGCTCGCTCAGCGTATGCCTTCACGATCGCCGCAACGCTGGTATCGGTTAGCGCCGCCGGCAGCACTTGGCCGTGCCGGTTGATCGGCCGGAAGATCGGACCGGACGTGATGCAGGCGGCCTGCATCCATGCTGCCACCGATTCCGCCACCAGAAGCTTGCCGCCGGCTGGGACGCCGACCGTCTGCCCTTGGCCTTCCTGATCCGTCTTTGACCGGCGGATGGTGACGCGCAGTCCGCCGCTCAATAGGTCGAGGTCCGCCACCTGCAGCGCGACCAGTTCCGACCGACGCAGGGCGCATGCGAAGCCTAGCAGCAGCAATGCCCGGTCCCGCTTGCCAGACAGAGTGTCCGGCACATGATCGAGCATCCGGCCGATCAGATCAGCCGTTGCAGGTGCCTTCTTCACCTTGGCGGTCCCGATCGTCCTGCGGATGCCGCGCATGGTGACGCCGACGATTTCGGCATCAGTGGGTGTGGGCTGTCCGGCGAGACGATGGGCATAGCGGATCGCGGCCAGACGCCGACCAATGGTTGATGGCCTGCTGCCAGCCGTGGCCTCGGCAGCGATGAAGGTTGCGACCGCGCCCGGCTCAGCTGGCAGATGCGACACGCCGCGCGCCTGGCACCAGTCGGCGAAGATCCGGAAGTCGGACCCATAGGCACGACGGGTGCCGGCGGCCTTCTCGTTCTGACGGTAGCTGCGGGCCGCGTCTTGCTCGACCAGGACGATCGCGGACAGTGCCGCGGCGGTGGTCACGATAGCGGCTGGCAGATCGGCTGGCGCAGCTTTGCACTCGCCGGACCTGGCGGTCTCAACCACCCTGCCCTGCCTCGACCGCCTTGGTCCCGCTACCTTCACCATCGACACCGATCCTGACTTTCGGGAATAAGTATTATCGAAAGTCAGGCAGTCAGACAAGCTATTGCATGGCGTCATGGCGTCAATTAGTCATGGCGTCATGAAGACGATTGCGCTCATGAGCCAGAAGGGTGGCGCCGGCAAGACGACCCTTGCGGTGCATCTCGCCGTGGCCGCCGGCGAGGCCGGGGAGCGTGTCGTGGTGATCGACACCGATCCCCAGCGATCGGCGACGGTCTGGAGTTCAAGCCGGGATGCCGAGGCGCCGATCGTGGCGACCGCCAGCGTCGGCGACGTCGACCGGGTGCTGGCGGCTGCTAGGGGCGACGGCATGACGTTGGCCGTGATCGACACCGCGCCGCACGCAGCGCCCGATGCGGCCAGGATCGCGCGCACCTCCGGGCTGATCATCATCCCGTGTCGGCCGACAGCCTTCGACCTGGCCGCGGTCGAGGCATCGGTGCGGATCGTCCAGGCAGCGAAGGCGACGGCGGTGCTGGTGCTGTCTGCCTGCCCACCGCGGGCGCCGGAGGTTGCCGAGGCTCGCGATGCGCTGGCCATCTATGAGCTGCCTGTCGCGCCGACCGATATCACAGAGCGGCGGGCATTCTCCCGTGCCGTCGCCACCGGCCGAGCCGTCACCGAGTTCGAGGTTGACGGGAAGGCCGCCGCCGAAATCCGCGCCTTGTGGGCGTGGCTGCAGAAGGAGATGCCATGAGCAAGAAGCCGACCGGCCTATCCGCCTTCACGGCCAAGCGGGCACCACCGCCTGCGGCGCCTGCAGCCGAGCAGGATGCGCCCCCAATCGCCGCAGCAGATGCCAAGCGGTCAAGGGCTCAGGGCGCGACCGTCGCCCTCACGGTGCGGGTCTCGCGGGCCGACTGGACCCGGCTGCACCAGCTCGCCGTTGCCGAGGGTGTCAGCATCCAGACGCTTGCGGTTCGGGGGTTCTCTCGGGTGTTCGAGGCGCAGGGCCTGCCTGGATTGGACTGACGCCACGGCGTCACGGTTTCGTTACGCCATGACGTCGTGACGCCATGGCCGATGTTGCCAAGCTGGTCGAGCGGCAGGGTAGGGGAGCCACGCTACGGGCGCAGCACAGCCTCTGCCCAGCATCGGCACCAACCATCAGAACAGCACCTGTGTCCTCCCGGATGACCACCAGCAGGCGGCTTGCCCCAGCCGAACCGCTTGCCCTCCAGGGAACGGCATCGGAGGCAAACCCCGGCATCCCTGGAACTTCGCCAGACGTATCCGGGACTGCCGATACTGACAGCTCGCGCACGGGTGAAGCGGAAGGAACGCGCCGCGCGCTCCCGCATGGCGGCTTGGTAGGCTTCCTGGTCGGCGGCTCGCTGCTCCGGTATGCGGCCGCGCTTCTTCGGAACAGGGATGCGCCTGTTGCTGTCCGGCGGGTTGAGCAGGTCGGCTGCATAGGGGTTGGACGGCTTCCGGCGTCCCGCGATCAGGTTGGACAGCCAGCTCATACAGGCACCTCCGGCGGATGCTTCACGTCCATCTCGCGTCCGTCCGACGTCCATGCCGCGTCCGTCTCGCGTCCATCAAAAACAGGTCTCCATACACCATTGCACCTGTGGTGGTTTTTCCCGCGACCGGTCCCGATAGCCCCACCAAGGGTGCTTTGCTCTGTAGAAGCTACAGCCTGCTTTCCACGTCCTGCTGACGTCGCCGCGGTGTCCCGATCAGGCGACCATCTCCTCTCGCTCACCGGACGGCGCATGCTCGGCGATCGCGCTGGGCGGGCGCTGGCCGCAGTCCTGGCAGGTCAGCCGCCGCACCAGTTTGCCAAGGGTGCGTTCCTCGCGATCCCGTAGCCCGGTCTTCGCCAGTTCGGGCAGGGATGCCACCCGCTCCCGGCCGCAGGCGCAGCGCACGGTCAGGGTCCAGGGCTTGAGGAACACCCGGACGTCGAGCGACGCCAGCATGTCGCGGCGGGATGGAACAGGATGGCGGGGCGGCTGCGGGTCCACAGCGGGGATCATGTTCGTGATCCGTTCCGAGGCCAAGTAGAGCTCATACCATCGTGGAAGGTCAGCCACAGCTGCTCTGGACGAGCCCAAATCAGCCCCGGCGCCCCAGCAACCTCTGATAATCACCATTATACGATCTTGGTTGGTCGAGCCATGCGGGCATTTCCCACCCCCGGTAAGCTCGGGTTTTTACCACCCCTGGGGATGAATCTCAGGTTCTCCCGGCTATCCACTGACCCTGCCGGTTATCCACGGGCGGTCGCCACCCGGCACTGCGGGCGATCACCACCCCCGGCCTTCGGGCGTTTCCCACCCCGTACGTACCGATAGGATTCCCGGTAGCTTTTACCGGTAGATGGCCTGTTGGCCTGTGGACAACTAAGTCAGGAAATCGATCAGGATGGAGAAGCGAAAGCAGCACCTTCAATGGGATATCGACGGGTCCCATGAGGGGGTGGGAAATGCCCGAACTACTGTCCGACCTTTCGAGCCTGCACGAGCGTCTTCGGCACTGGCGGCGGTGAAGGCATCAGCACCATGCCGCCCTCGACCTGCTCGATCCGCGCTTCCTGGTAGACGGCCCGAACCGTCCGCAGGGCTTTCTCCATTTCGCGCTTGAAGTTCTTCGGGTCGGCATACTCCTGCCCGAACTGCTCCCGGAGGTTCTTCCAGGACAGCCGCTCCCCGGTCATCCGCTTCACGCGGTGCAGCCGATGGGCCAGCCAGCAGTAGACGTCGAGGGCAAGGGCGCTGTTCTGCAACGCGCTCAGGGCTCTGGCGTCGAGTGGGACCGCAGCCTCGGCCAGGGAGGCGTAGAACTCCGGGGAGAGTTCGATCGTGCCCGGCGTCAGCGCCTTCGCGTCGGTCCCGCCATCGGTCCAGGCCGTGAACTGCTTGATCGGCTTCGCGTCGATTGTCGAGGCTCCGAAGCCGAGGGTCATCCGACAGGCGGCCAGTGCCCGCATCTGGCGGTTGAAGGTCGCATATTCGCGGCCGCCGGTGTCGATGCCGAGGCGGATCAGGAAGTCCCGGATGCTGCTGCCCAACTCGACCGTCGGGCGACGGGTTCGCACCGCCTCGGAACTGACGTAGACGAGCGCCAGGCGGGGCCGCGTGCCGTAGGGCAGAGGCTGCTCGATCCAATCCGAGCCATCCCACAGGCTGCCCGCCTCGACCAGCAGGGAAGCGCTGCCATTGGTGCGCTTGAACTTGGTTGCCGTGGTGGCGGAACGGGGTAGCCCAACTTGGCAGAGCACACTGTGCAGGTAGTCTGGCCGCTCCGGCTCGGTGCCAGCGATCTCGGCCGAGAAACGGATGATGCGGGCCGTGGCGGCGGGCAGAGGCCGGAGCAGGTCACCCTGTACGGGTTCATCGTCCGCCACGCCGACCTCCTTGTCGTTCTAGGGAGCATACGAGCGCCAGAAGCTGACGTCATCAAGCCTCTCCTGGCTGGAAGCCAGGGGCAGTCGGTCCCATTCGTCCTCGCGGAGGCTGCCCAGCGTCAAGCGGTCGAGTAAGGGCGGCGCGAGAGACGGCGGAGCGCGATGTGGAGCACAAGCGGTTGGGGCGAGAGCAGACCGAGCGGGAGGTCGATCGGTTCCAGGGGATATGGGCGGACGCCGACAACAGGCTCCAAGCCTGACGCTCCTACCGGGAGTAGCCTGCGAAAGTTGGCCACGGCCGCCGGTTCATGACAAGCTCGCAGAGACAGCGATTAGCAGCTAGACTCGACCTGCAATGAATGCGGTGATCTCCCCTGGATTCGGGCTAGGCCTGTTCCCGCTACCGGAAGCTGCCCGGCTGGCGCAACTTGACATGCTCACGGCCCGACGTTGGGCCCTTGGCTACGACTACCGCTATCGAGGCGAGAAGCGGCACAGTCCAGGGATAATGCCTCTCCAGCTTCCGCAGGTTGGCACCGGACGCGACCTCACGTTTCGGGAGATGCTGACGTTGCGTCTGGTCCGCGGTTTCCGGAAGGCTGGCCTGAGCCTGCTGACGATCAAGCTGGTAGCCAGGCGGGCGGCTGAGACCTACAGCGAGCCGCTGCCGTTCGTCTCCAAGCATTTCCGCACCGATGGGCGGAAGATTTTCCTCGAGCTGCGCAGCATACAGGATAGCGAGGAACGTGACCTGACAAAGCGGGACAGGCACGT
Organism: uncultured Acetobacteraceae bacterium; assembly: GCA_964247725.1. Classification (GTDB taxonomy): domain Bacteria; phylum Pseudomonadota; class Alphaproteobacteria; order Acetobacterales; family Acetobacteraceae; genus Lichenicola. The sequence goes on from CAXTVM010000028.1 coordinate 38,059, forward strand.
CATCGACGTATTGACCGGTCAGGAGAATTTCGTCGAAGTGGTGGAGCCATCCCTCTTCGCGAACGTCGACTGGCAGGATGATCTCGCAACTCGCTGGTGGCCATTAGGGCGTGAGAACAGCGTTGTCCTTGATCCTCAAGTCATCTTCGGGGCGCCGCACCTCCGAGACAGCCGTGTGCCAACGACTGTCGTCGCACAAGCTGTCCAGGCTGAAGGTGGCGGCAGCGAAGTGCAGCAGGGTGTCGCCGACTGGTTTGGTGTAACAGTCGAAGGAGTTCAGAACGCGGTAACATTTGAGGCGGAATGGCTGAAAACGGCCGCGTAGTCTTTTGCTTGGACGAATTCATGGGTCGTCCCGTTGCTGGTGTTCTCCGGACCATCCGAGCTCCCGGGTCGCCCCACATCCATGATCTACGCGATCTTGGCTTAGCCGGGACAACCGACCCGGTGATGATGGGAGAGGTGCGTAAGAAGGGCGTCGACGTCGTGGTCACGAAGGACTCCCGGATCCTCAATGCATCGGTGCACAGAGACGCTTGGCGAGCGGCAGACCTCACCCTGATCATTCTTGAAGGGAAGTGGGGTGATCTGGTGTTGTTTGAGCAGGCCCGGAGGCTGGTCTGGTGGTGGCCGATCATCGCGCGCCAAGCCGAGGATGGACCCCAGGGAGCAGCTTGGCGGATCGGAGTTGAGATGCGCGAGGGCAACATCCGTCGGGAATTTGGAGGCTGATGCCGTTAGCTTGGTTCGCACAGCTGCGAACGGCGGGACGCGCTGGTGACGAGACCCTGACATGAAGGGAGACAACATAAACGACCCGGCGCCGGAGACAGGATCGGCCGAGACCGGCGGGCCCGAGCCCACCCAGCTGCGCCTCTTGGGCGAGGACGCGACCGAATTGCTGGTGACGGTGCCCCGGGCAGAGAAGCCAGTGAAGCGTCGCAGACAGACAGCACCGCGGTAACGGTGCATTGGTGTATAGCCTTTCTGCCGGTTCATTGGTGGTCCAACGGTGGTCCGTTGATGGTGCAACGCTGGTACATAGGCGATGTCGTCCGGCAGTAGGGCGAGGTGGTGGCGCAGCTGCAGGCGGCGGTGCCACCACTCCGGAAACGGGTGGGGCAGGTGCTTGCCGGGGCCGAGCCCCTGGTCCGGTGAGGGAGGACGATATGCCCACGACGCTCGCCGAGGCAGCCGATCTATGGTGGCGGCATCTGCCGGACCGGCTGCGACACCGGTCGCCCGCGCTGGCCCGCATCTGGCAGGATGGTGATGCGCTCACGCGCTGGCCAGCTGTCTCGCTTGCCCTGCCTATCCTGGCCGTCGCGTTCGGCCTGCTCGAGGGCTGGTCGCACTGGAGCCCGTTGACGCTCTGGGAATATCGCAGCGGCGCCCGCACCGCGGTCACGTTCGTCCAGATGGTGCCTCTACTCGCCATCGCGGTCATGGCGGGCAGCATTAGCGCGCAGCTGGGCCTGCTGCTGACGTCGGGCTTCGCCGTGGGCGACCTGTTGCTGGCCTCCCCGGCGTGGCCACATCCGGACCTGTCCATGACCGGCCTGCTGTTCCGGGTGCTGCTGCCGAAGCTGATCGCGCTGCTGCTGCTGTTCCTGCTGGCCGTGCAGCCGATCCTGATGACGCGCCGTCTGGCGAGCAGTCTCGGGGCCGGCACCCGGTGGGCCATGCGCCTGCCCTTCTGGATCATGGTCACGCTGGTGGCGGCGCTCCAGGCGGGGCTGGTGTTCGCCTGGACGCAGATGGCGCCCATGGTGGTTCGCCCCTTCTGGATCTGGGCCTGGCACGGCGAGTTCCCGCCGCTGACCGTGCCCTACTTCACAAGCGTCGTCGATCCGGGACTTCCGATCGCAGCCTTCCTCGCCGTCTTCATCCGCGCCGTGCTGCTGAAGCGCGTCGGCTTCGGGAGCGGCATGCAGGGCGCCAGGCCCGGCACAGTGGGCCCGACCGGATCGCCGACGACACCGTTGCTGGAGCGAGGCGTCATCCTGCTGTCGGCGGCCCTGGCCACGGCCCTGCTCGGCGGCTTCGTGCGGACCCCTTGGCTGGGCCTGCTGGTGTTCCTGCTGATCGCGACGATGCTGATCGCGCGCGCGGAGCTGCTGCCGCGACTGCTGGGCTGGAGGCGCTGGAGCACCCTGGCCCGGCGGATGCCGTTGCTGCTGCGCTGGCTGGCGATGATCGGCTGCGGTGTGCTCGCGGCACGCTTCGTATTCTCCTTCCCGAGTGCAGGCGTCAGCCTCAACCAAGACCCAGGCGCCTTCACGCCGGAGCTGCTGGCCATCCTGGTCGGCTTGGCGGCCGCGGTCGTGCTGCTTCCCGCAACGACGCCCTCCGATCCGGGTTTGGGTGTGCCTGGCGGCTTCCTGTCCGGGACGCGGCTTACGGTCACGCTGCTGACGTTGGGTGTGATGCTCGCACCCCGGGCCGCGTTCGCCTTCTGCGCCGACTCGTTCTGCTGCTTCGTGACCAACCCGCAGGCCGGGCTGAGTGCCGTCGCCTTCCTCCCGTTCCTGACGATCCCGTTTTTAGGACAACGACCCCGGGGTGGCGGCGGTGATCGCGGCCTGAACGGCTCCCGCCGCAGCACTGGTTTTCTTCCAAGTCCGCGATCAGGCTGGGTTGTCAGTTTGCCGCCGCTCAAGGTCAGCCATCGCGCATCGCACGGATGAATTGCCGGCGCGCCGTGACCTGCCATGCGGCCTGTCGGTTCCTGACCAGGGGGCTGGAGGGTCGCGTCTGCTGGACCAGCAGCCCCACGTTGACGAGCGGTTGTGACCGGGGTGGGGCAGGGACCAGGATGGCCTGCTCGTAGGGGAGCGGCAGCCATTCCTCCTCGACGGACTGGCGGCGGAAGATGCGGGCAAGGGCGCGGAGCATACCCCCCATGCTGGCAGCGGACGGTTAAGGTTCGCTTGCCGCCGGCACCGCGGTTCAGCCGACCGGGTTGGCGACCTGGCTCAGCAGCTCGCGCTGCCGCGCTCCGCCCTCTCGGGGGAGGACGACGTCGTGCTGATCGCCGCGGTGCGCGACCGCTTTCCGCAGGGTCGCAGGGGAGGCGTCGGAT
>CAXTVM010000029.1:0-40951 GCA_964247725.1 uncultured Acetobacteraceae bacterium
CCAAACCCCGATCCGCAAGAAGGTCATCCGTATTTGGTAGTAGAACCTTGACGGATCGGGGCCTGGGACCCGCGGCCCCGGTGGGGTCCAGGGGCAAAGCCCCTGGCCTTCCTCCTAATGCCAATAGCCGTGGTGCCTTCAACCCCAGTCCGGTGCCTTGCCGAAGACCTCCACTGGAGCCTGTGCGACGAACAGGTTGGCCATTGCCTCGTCCAGCGTCGGCTCCATCACGGCCTCGTCGCCGGTGACGGCGATGACGCGCTTGAACTGCGGGAAGTTCTCGCCCGCCGCCTGCAGGTAGATCGGCACGATGTAGAGGAAGGCGTTCTCGATCGGGGTGACGATCAGCTTGCCGCGGATCACGCGCGAGCCCGACTGGTCGCACAGTGTCAGCTGCTGCGAGATGGTCGGGTTCTGGTCGATGATCGCCTCGATCTGGCTCGGTCCGTAGGTCAGCTTCTCCTTGGGCAGCTGGTAGAACAGCTTCGAGCCGTAGTTGGGAAAGTCCGATCGCGCCGCCATCCACGAGATCATGTTGTTGCGGCCCTGCGGCGGCGACGGCGTCATCAGCAGGTATTCCAGCGTGTCGCTGCCGGGCAGCTTCATCAGGATGTAGTAGGGATCCATCGGCGCCTGCTGGCCGGCGTAGGTCTCGTTCGGCGCCACCCAGAGATCCTCCCGGTTGTAGAACACCTGGGGATCGGTCATGTGGAACGTCTTGCATTCGTCGGCCTGGATCGCGAACGGGTCTTCCGGATAGCGCAGGTGCGCCTTCAGGTCCGGCGATAGCGAGCCGAGATCCTTGAACACGCCGGAAAGGCCCGGCCGTAGGCCGCCAGGATCGGGTCCTTCCGGTCCATCGCATGGAACCGGACCGACCCGTCGTACATGTCGACGACGACCTTGACCGAGTTGCGGATGTAGTCGACGCCGCTGGCGAACCGGTCGGATGCGGATCGGCGTAGGGATATTGGTCGGACGTGGTGTAGGCGTCCTGGGTCCAGAACAGCCGGCCGTCGCTCAGCACCGGATAGGGATCGGCGTCGAGCTGCAGGAACGGCGCGATCTGGCCGACCCGCTGCTGCACGTCGCGCCAGATCTGGATCCTGCTCTGCGGCCGGATCTAGCCGGTCAGCAGGATGTTGACGTCCTTCTGCGTCCAGGCGAACAGCGCCCGGCGCCAGAGGCTGTCCAGCGGGATGCCGCCCGATCCGGCATAGCTGGTGCAGACGTTGTCGTTGCCCTTCGGATAGTCGAACTCGTTGGTGCGGGTGCCGACGATCCGATAGCCTTGCTGCGCCTCGCCGAAATAGATCGCGGGCTGCGCGATCGCCAGGCCGCTGGTGGAGGTCGCCGGCACGTTCTCCAGCAGGTATTGCGGGAACCTGCCGCCGACCGTCTTGGAGACGAGGTTCATCACCAGCCCGTAGCCGTGCGTGAACTCGAGCTTCTCGTTCACCCAGGTGCGCGCCGCCGCGGGGAGCTCCTGCGACAGTTCCCGGGTCGACAGCATGACCTGACGATAGCCGTCCGGCGGGTGGTAGCGATCGACGCCGATATTGTAGAAGTCGTAGTAGAGCCGGATCGCCCGGGTCTGCTGGAACATCTGCAGCAGCGGCCGCGCGTCCCACAGCCGGATGTTCTCGACCGTGTCCTGATTGCGTGCGATCACGGCGGGCGTGAGGTCGGCGAGTGCTGGATAGGACGTCTCCTGCACGTCGGCGAGGTCATAGGCCCGTCTCGTGTAGTCGATGTAGTCCTTGAGGTACAGGGTCTCGAACGCGAGCTCGCTGGGCTAGACGATGAGCTGCTGGAACGTCGCCGGGATCAGCAGCACGGCCAGCATGTAGATGCCGACCAGGCCGGCGCTGCCCATGACCAGGGGACGCAGCTGCGGCCGGAACGCGTTCAGCACCAGCAGCGCGCAGGCGATCGCCGAGAGGGCGAGCATGCCCCACAGGGCGGCCAGGGTGAGATGGGCCGCGGTGTAGCCGGCGCCATACACGACACCCATGGTCCAATAGACGAGCTCGTAGCGGTCGAGCAGGAATCCGGCGCCGCCGTCGGCGACCAGGACGAACAGCAGGACGGAGAGATGCGTGATCGCGCCGCCATCCACGCCGACGCGGGTTCCGCGCTTCAGGCTGACCGCCTTGAAGTAGGCGTAGACGAAGCCGACGCCGCCGATCGTCAGCACGGTCAGCAGCATCACGCTGGTCTGCAGCATCCGGTAGAACGGCAGCTTGAAGACGTAGAAGCCGACGTCGATGCCAAACAGCGGATCGGCGACGCCGAAGGCCTCGCCGTAATGGTATCGCAGCCAGGTGTCCCACTGACCGAAGAACGCGCTCGCCGCGAACCAGGCGACGACGAGGCCGACGATGACGATGGCCGAATGCAGCAGATGCGGGGTGAGTTCCAGCTCCATCGGGTCGCCGCCGGCGCCGACCGGCACCAGGGCGCGCGGCATCCGGCCGCGGCCGCGCGGGACGCCTTCGACGATCAGCGCATGGCGCAGGTTGAGCCAGACGAACGCGAAGACGCAGGCGAACGAGGCCGCGTACATCGTCCACTGCACGGAGAACAGCTTCCAGAACACGCCCCCGTAGTTCAGCTGATCCATCCAGAGCCATTTCTGGAGGTAGCCGGTGACCATGCCGACGGCGATCGCGGCCAGGATGATGGCCGGGACTAGGAACTTGACGGACAGGCGCACCGTGCGATGGCGGGCCGGCGGAGGCGGACCCGACGGGATCGCGTCCCAGACGATCCCCGGGGGCGGCGTCATGGTGTCCATCGTCGCCCACTCCATGCTCGTTCCATACGGCATGCCGAACGTCGATCACCGCCGTGGCGCGGCGGGGGGCAACAGGCATGTCGGTCGAGTCCAGCGGCGGCAGCGTAGGGAGATCCCGGGATGCCGGGAGCCTCGGAATTTACTCAGATCGTCCGTGCGCGCGTGATCGGCGGCGGTTGGCCAGGCCGGCGGTAGGGCTACCGAGCGCTATCGCCGTGTGGGTAGCAGGTCGACGTGGGTCATCTGGCGCCGCTCGTTCCGGAATGCCCAGGCGGCGGTCGAGCTGTCGATAACGCGGGTCTTCCGGCCCGTAACCTGGGGTCGAGTGGCGCGCCTCTGGCTGGTGCACGTGCGGCGGCGCGGTAACCTACCGCAGCGTCAGCACCAGCGGCACGTGATCCGACGGCTGCGCCTCGTCGCGGACGGCGCGGTCGGGGGTCGCGGTCAGCAGCCGTTCGGCCACGCGGGGCGAGAGCAGCGCGTGGTCGATGCGCAGGCCCTGGTCGCGCGGCCAGCAGCCGGCCTGGTAGTCCCAGAAGGTGTAGGCGGCGCCGCGCGGCTGCACCGCCCGCAGCGCGTCGGTTAGCCCGGCATGCAGCAGGGCGCGGTAGCGACTGCGCGTCTCCGGCCGCACCAGCGCGTCGCCCGCGTCGAGGATGCCGGGCGCCAGGTCCTCGTCGGCCGGGCAGACGTTGTAGTCGCCGGCGAGCAGGAAGTCGGTCTCGTCCGCCAGCATGCGCCGCGCGTGCAGCAGCAGCGCGTCCATCCAGGCGAGCTTGGCGGCATAGCCGTCGGCGCCGCCCGAGTTGCCGTTCGGCAGGTAGAGGTTGCCGATCACGAGCCCCGCCGCCCGGATCTCGACGTAGCGCGCCTGGTGCTCGCCGGTCTCGGGCGGGGCGAGGTCCGGCAGGTGCCGCTCAGTTGTCTCGAACGGCAGCCGCGACAGGATCGCGACGCCGTTATAGGCCTTCTGCCCGACCACCACGCTGCGGTAGCCCAGCGCCTCGAACGCAGCCGCCGGAAACGCGTGCTCCTCGCACTTCAGCTCCTGTAGCAGCAGCAGGTCGCAGTCGTTGGCGCCGAGCCAGCGCAGGACGTGCGCCTGGCGCTGGCGGACCGAGTTGACGTTCCAGGTGGCGAGCTTCACGCGAAGACGGGTGCCGCGCGGCTAATCGACCGAGAAGCTGGTTCCGCAGCCGCAGGACGAGGTCGCGTTCGGGTTGCGCACGGTGAAGTGGGCCCCCATCAGCGCGTCGCTGTAGTCGAGCTGGCCGCCGCCCAGCAGCTCGAGGCTGGTCGGATCGACGATCACCCGCGCGGCGCCGGCGGCGATCACGTGGTCGTCCGGATCGGCTGCAGGCTCCAGCTTGAAGCTGTACTGGAACCCGCTGCAGCCGCCCGCCAGCACCGCGACCCGCAGCGCCTGCGCATCCGGCCCGGTGCTGCCGGGCTGGCCCAAGACGATCTCGGCGATCCGCGCGGCGGCGCGCTCGGAGACGGAGAAGGGTGTGGCCGGTGCGGCGGCGAGGGTGTCCATCCGCCCTACATAGCGTGCCGCCCGCGGTTCTTGAAGCGCCGGCGGTTGACGTGCCGCGCCAGATTGGGCTGATCCGACGGATCACGCCGCATCCAGGCCAACACGGGGTCCCATGTCCAGCAACCTGTTCGCGCTCTACCGGACCCGGGTCGTCGAGGCGCTGGCGCGGCTGGTGCCGGACCTGGCCCCGGAGGTCGCGGCCCGCGTCGAGGTGACGCCGACCCGGGACCCGGCGCACGGCGACATGGCGACCAACGCGGCGCTGCTGGCGGCCAAGCCCGCGCGCCGCCGCCCGGTCGAGCTCGCCGCCGAGCTGGCGGCCCTGCTGGCCGGCACCGACGGCATCGAGGGCGCGGTGCCGGCCGGCCCCGGCTTCGTCAACATCACGCTCTCGCCCGCCGTGCTGCGCGCCGTGGTGCCGGCCGTGCTCGCCGCCGGCGAGGCCTATGGGGAGGGCACGGCCGGCGCCGGCATCACCGTCAACGTCGAGTACGTGTCGGCCAACCCGACCGGGCCGATGCATGTCGGCCATTGCCGCGGCGCCGTGGTCGGCGATGCGCTCGCCAACCTGCTGCGGCGCGCGGGCTACGCGGTGGTCAAGGAGTACTACGTCAACGATGCCGGCGCCCAGGTGGCGGCGCTCGCCTGGGTGGTCTACTGGCGCTACCTGGAGCTGCTCGGCACGACCATGACCGAAGCCGAGTTCGAGGCGCTGGTCCCCGGCGGCGCGCTGCAGTATCGCGGCGACTACCTGCGGCCGGTGGCCCTCGCACTGCTGGACGCGCAAGGCGCCACGCTGGCCGATGCGGCACTCCGCCCGCTGCCGGCCGACCGATGGCTCGACGTGGTGCGCGCGGCCGCCCTCGAGCGGCTGCTGGGCGAGATCCGCGACGACCTGGCCCGGCTCGGCGTCGGCCACGACGTGTTCACCTCCGAGAGCGCGATCCTGGCCGCCGGCCTCGCCGACGCGGCGATCGAGCGGCTTGACCGGGCAGGCCTGCTCTACGAGGGCGTGCTGAAGCCGCCCCGCGGCAAGCAGGCCGACGACTGGGAGGCCCGGCCGCAGACCCTGTTCCGCGCCACCGCGTTCGGCGACGACGTCGACCGGCCGCTGCGCAAGTCGGACGGCAGCAATACCTACTTCGCCAACGACATCGGCTATCACGGCGACAAGATCGCGCGCGGCGCCGACGTGGTGATCGACGTGCTGGGCGCCGACCACGGCGGCTACGTCGCGCGCATGCGGGCGGCGGTGCAGGCGATCGCGCCCTCGTACGCGCCCAAGCGGGCGATCGCGTACGAGGCGGTGCTCTGCCAGATCGTGCACGTGGTCAAGGACGGCGCGCCGATGCGGATGTCGAAGCGTGCCGGCACCTTCGTGACGCTGCGCGACCTGCTGGACGAGGTCGGCCGCGACGCCGTCCGCTTCACCATGCTGACCCGCAAGCCGGATGCGCAGATGGAGTTCGACCTCGACCTGGCGGTGGCGCAGACCCGTGACAACCCGGTGTTCTACGTCCAGTACGCGCACGCGCGCTGCCGCTCGGTGCTGCGGGTGGCGGCCGAGATGCCGGGCCTGGGCGACCTGTCGGCCTCGACTCTGGCCGCGGTGCCGCTCGAGAGCCTGCGGGACGAGGCGGAGCTGGCGCTGCTGCGTCGCATGGGCCACTGGCCGCGCCTGCTGGAGGGCGCCGCACAGGCGCGTGAGCCGCATCGGGTTGCATTCTATCTCAACGATCTGGCCGGCGACTTTCATATGTTGTGGAACCGCGGCCGCGACCATGCGACGCTGCGCTTCCTGCAGGCGGACGCGCCCGATGCGACTCGGGCGAGGCTGGCGCTGGTGGCGGCGGTGGCGGTGGTGATCCGTTCCGGCCTCGCCGTGCTGGGTGTGGTGCCGGTCGAGGAGATGCGCTGAGGGGCGAGTCGAGCATGGTGGATAGGGACCTGGTCGCCGAGGAGCGGGCGGCGGCACGCCAGGCAGCCGGTTCGGACGCCGGCCGCCGATCCGGCATGGATGCCGGCACCCGGCGTCTGGCGCTGATCGCCGGCGGCATCGGCACGCTGCTGGTGGCCACCGTCGGCGGCTGGTCGCTGCTCGGCCATCGTCCGGGCGGCGGCATCCCGCTGATCGCGCCGCCGCCGGGCCCGGTGCGGGTGAGGCCGGCCGATCCCGGCGGCATGCAGCTGATGCCGGGCCAGGTGGCGCAGGTGAACGGGCCGGCGGCGCAGGCCCTCGCCCCCGGACCGGAGGCGGCGGCGCCCCAGGCGCTGCAGGCCGAGGTCGAGGCGGCGCGCAAGGCGGATGCGCCCGCGGCGGCACCCACGAAGACGGCCGTGCCGGCGGGGGCTGGCCCCGTTCCCTCGCCGCCCGGTCCCACCCAGGCCGTGCCCGCCCAGGCTCAGGCCCGGACCCGGGTCGAGGCGCCAGCCACCGATGCGGATCCGATTGAAACCGCCCCGACCGAGGCCATCCCGGCGGCGCCGGCCGCACCGGCCCCGCCGCCTGCCGCCGCCAGCGGGCCCGCCGTGCAGCTGGCCGCCCTCGACAGCGAGCAGGCGGCCCGCGCCGAGTGGTCGAGGCTCGTCCGGCAGGCACCGGCGCTGCTCGGCGGCCGCACGCCGACCATCCTGCACGTGTCCCGCAACGGCCGGCAGTTCTACCGCCTGCGCACCGGCGGCTTCGCCTCCGCCGCCGAGGCCGGCGCCTTCTGCAGCCGAGCCCGCGCGCTCGGCATCGCCTGCGCGCGGGCCGACTTCTGATGGCGGTGCGGCCGGCGGCGGCGGTCATCGGCTTGTCCGGGACGACGCTGACCCCGGACGAGACCGGGCTGCTGGCCGAACGGCCGCCGCTCGGCGTCATCCTGTTCGGCCGCAACGTCGAGACCAGGAGCCAAGTCTCGGATCTTACGGCTTCGATCCGTGCCGTCGTACCGGGCGCACTGATGCTGGTCGACCAGGAGGGTGGCCGCGTCGCCCGCCTGCGCCCGCCCGAGTGGCGCGCCCACCCGTCGGCGGCCTCGATCGGACGCCTGCATGCCGGCGACCCCCAGGCCGGCCTGCGCGCCGCCTTCCTGACCGGCGCGCTGATCGGGCTCGACTGCGCCGGCGCCGGCTTCGGCGTCGCCTGCGCGCCGGTGCTCGATCGCGCGGTGGCCGGCGCCGACGCCGTGATCGGCGACCGGGCCTTCTCGGACGATCCGTCTGCGGTCGCGGCCCTCGGCCGCGCCTTCGCCGAGGGCCTGCTCGCCGCCGGGGTGCAGCCGGTCGGCAAACACGTGCCGGGCCACGGCCGCGCCGTCGTCGACAGCCACCTGGCGCTGCCCGAGCTCGACGACGTCGACGCCGCCGACCTGCTGCCGTTCGACGCCAACGGCTGGCTGCCCTGGCTGATGACCGCGCACATCCGCTACCGCGCGGTCGACCCCGATCATCCGGCGACGCTGTCCCGCCGCGTGCTCGACGAGGTGGTGCGGCGGCGGCTCGGCTTCGACCAGCTGCTGCTGTCCGACGACCTCTGCATGCACGCGCTCACCGGCGATCCGGGCGCGCGGGCGGCGGCTGCGCTCGCCGCCGGCTGCGACGTGGCGCTGCACTGCTCCGGGATCCTGGCGGAGTCCCGCGCGGTGCTGGAGGCCGCCGGCCCGGTGGCGGCGGCCACGGAGGAGCGGCTGCGCCGCGCCGCCGCCCTGGCCGCCGGCCGCCGCCGGCCGTTGGACGGCCCTGCGCTCGCCGCCGAACGGGCCGTCCTGCTGGGGTGAGCGGGGGCGTCGGCGGTCAGGTCCGCCGACGCCGCTGCCGCGGCTGGACGGCGACGAGGCTCCCCTCGACCTGCTGCGGGCGCCGTCGGCGATCGCAGCACCTCCGGATGGTTGACCGTGCCGGGGCGTGATAGGACTGCCGCTGTATCCAGGGCCGAGGCAGATGTTCGATTTCGCCTGGTCCGAGGTCGCGCTCATCGGCATCGTCGGGCTGCTGTTCATCGGCCCGAAGGACATGCCGGTGGCGATCCGGACCGTCACCAACCTGCTGAAGAAGGGCCGGAAGCTCGCCGGCGAGTTCCAGACCCATGTCGACGAGATGGTTCGCGAGGCCGATCTCGGCGAGGCGCGCGATCAGTTCCGCCAGCTCCGCTCGATGAACGTGCGCGGCCAGATCATGAAGGCGCTCGACGAGGACGGCTCGATCAAGCGCACCCTGACCACCGATCCGCTGGCGCCGAGCGGTCCGGAGATGAAGCCCTTCGAGGGCTCGGCCGCACGCCCGGTCCTGGCCCGGGCGGTGACGCAGGGCTGGCAGCCGCCCGCACCGCCGCCGGGGATGCCGCTGCCGCAGGAGGATGCGGCGGCCGCCGCGGCCGATCCGGCCCCGTCCATCCTGCCGCCGGCGGTGGCGCGGCGGCTGCGCGTCGAGCGCGCCCGGCCGCTGCCCCCGCGCTTCGTCCCGCCGCGCACTGCGCGCCGGGATAACGGTCCGGGCGCCGGGCAGCCGCCCGCGCGCCATGTCGACGCCACGCCGCTGCCGTGGCAGATGCCGCCTGCCGGCGTATCGCCGGACCCGGAGCGGTCGTATCCGGTCGATGCCGGGATTTCCTGAGCGCCGCCACCCAGACCCTCGACGCGACCTGCCCTGATCGAGCCGCTGCCTGTCCGGAGACGGTGCCCTGTCCGAGAACCCCATCAACGACCAGGCGATGCCGCTGCTCGAGCACCTGGTCGAGCTGCGCCGCCGGCTGCTGTGGTCGGTGATCGCCTTCGCGATCGCGTTCCTGGCCTGCTACCACTTCTCGCAGAGCATCTACACCTTCCTGGCGCAGCCGCTGGCTCGCATCATGCGCCAGAAGGGCGAGCAGCCGCACCTCATCTACACCGCGCTCTACGAGGCGTTCTTCACCTACATCAAGGTCGCGGTGTTCGGAGCCTCGTTCCTGTCGTTCCCGATGGTGGCGACGCAGGCCTGGATCTTCATCGCCCCCGGCCTCTACCGCAGCGAGAAGCGAGCCTTCCTGCCGTTTCTGATCGCCACCCCGATCCTGTTCTTCGCTGGGGCTGCGCTCGCATATTATTTTGTATTTCCAATAGCTTGGCGGTTCTTCCTGAGCTTTCAGAGCAATGGCGGCGGCGACCAGCTGCAGATCGAGCTGCAGGCCAAGGTGAGCGAGTACCTGGCGCTGGTGATGAAGCTGGTCATGGCGTTCGGCATCGCCTTCGAGCTACCGGTGGTGCTGACGCTGTGCGCCAAGGTCGGGCTGGTGACCTCGGCCGGTCTGAAGAGGGTGCGGCGCTACGCCTATGTCGGCGCCTTCGTCGCCGCCGCCATCCTGACCCCCCCCGACGTGATCACCCAGACCGGCCTCGCCGTGCCGCTCATCGTGCTCTACGAGATCTCGATCGTGAGCGCGCGGCTGGTGGAGCCCAAGCCCGACGTCGAGGCCACCGTCAGCGAGGAGGTGTGATGCACGACATCAAGGCGTTGCGCGCCGATCCTGAAGCGTTCGATGCGGACCTCGGCCGCCGCGGCATCGCGCCGGTGACGGATCGGCTGCTTGGCGCCGACGAGCGCATGCGCGGCCTGATGACCGAGCTGCAGACCCTGCAGACCCGCCGCAACGTGATCGCCAAGGCGGTCGGCCAGGCCAAGCGGTCGGGCGAGGACAGCGCCGCACTCGAAGCCGAGTCGCTGTCGATGCGGGCCGAGATGGACCGGCTGCAGGCCGAGGCCAACGCCGAGGATGCCGAGCTCGACCGGGCGCTCGCCGAGCTGCCGAACCGGCTCGACCCCTCGGTGCCCGACGGTGCCGACGAGGGCGCCAACGTGCTGGTGCACGAGCGCGGCACGCGCCGGAACTTCGACTTCCAGCCGAGGCAGCATTACGAGCTCGGCGAGGCGCTGCGCCTGATGGATTTCGCCGCCGCTTCGAAGCTCGCCGGCAGCCGCTTCGTGGTGCTGCGCGGCGGCCTCGCCCGGCTGGAGCGGGCGCTTGGCCAGTTCATGCTCGACCTGCACGCCACCGAGCACGGCTACCAGGAGCATGCCGTGCCGCTGCTGGTGAACGAGGCGGCGATGTACGGCACCGACAAGCTGCCCAAGTTCGCCGACCAGTCGTTCCGAACCGAGGATGGGCGCTGGCTGATCCCGACCGCCGAGGTGCCGCTCGCCTCCCTGGTGGCCGGCGAGATCCTGCCCGCCGCCCTGCTGCCGATGCGGCTGGCGGCGCTGTCGGCCTGCTTCCGCAGCGAGGCGGGTGCGGCCGGCCGCGACACCCGCGGCATGCTGCGCCAACACCAGTTCATGAAGGTCGAGCTGGTCTCGGTGACGCTGCCCGAGGAGAGCGAGGCCGAGCACGAGCGCATGACCCGGGCCGCCGAGACCGTGCTGGAGCGGCTCGAGATCCCCTACCGGCGCATGCTGCTGTGCGCCGGCGACACCGGCTTCGGCGCCGCCCGCACCTACGACCTCGAGGTCTGGCTGCCCGGCCAGGGGGCCTGGCGCGAGATCAGCTCCTGCTCCGACGCTCGCGACTTCCAGGCGCGCCGGATGAGCGCCCGGGTGCGGCGCGAGCCGGAGCCGGGTCGCCCAAAGCCTGGGCTGGAGTTCGTGCACACGCTGAACGGCTCCGGCGTTGCCGTCGGGCGGGCGCTGGTCGCGGTGATGGAGACCTACCAGCGCGCCGACGGCCGCATCGACGTGCCGGCGGTCCTGCGCCCGTATTTCGGCGACCTCGACATCATTGGGTGAGCCGCCGGACGCGCCGGGCCCGACGCCGGACGCCGGGTCGGCCGGTCCGGTCCCGCTCGAGCACGTCGTCAGCCTGATCCACGCCTACCGGCTGGTGCTGCGGCGCCCGGCCGACCGCCCCGGGCTGCGGCACCATGCCGAGATGCTGGCGGCGGGCGAGACGCTGCGCACGATCGTGGCTGCGCTGTTCGTCTCCGCCGAGGGCCGGCTGCTGTGGGGCGCCGACCCCGGCCTGCCGGCGGCGCGGCGGATCTGGGACGATGCCGTCCCGGTAGCTGTCGGGGCCGGCGATGGCGAGGCGGCCGACGCGTCCGGCGGATTTGCCGCCGCGTGGCGGATGGCCGGCGACCTGTCCGAGTTCGTCGCCCGCCTGGTCGCCGCCGGCCCGGTCCGCTCCGTGCCGGTGCTGCGGGCGCTGTTCCCGGACGGCGTCGATCCGGCGGACGATGCGGTCGGCCCGGCCTGGGCCTACCGGCTCTGGTCGCTGGAGGGCGAGCGCGCGCTGTCGGTGATCGCGCGGCGACTGTTCCCGGTGCTGCGGCTGGCCGGCCCGGTGATCGGGCTGGTGCTGGAGATGTCCGCCGGCGACGCCGCGCCGGCGCTGGCCGGCACCCTGGCCAGCCTGGCTGGGCAGACCTACGGCCGCTGGCGGCTGCGGCTGCGCGGGCCGTTGCCGGATGGGGTCGTGCTGCCGGCCGATCCTCGCATCGCGCTGGATGCACCCGGGGTTCGCCTGCCGGCATCATGGGTCGGATGGCTGCGTGCCGGCGACACCCTGTCCCCCGCCGCGCTGGCGTTGTTCGCCTATGCGGCGCTGCGGCGGCCCTGGGCGTCGGCGATCTATTGCGACGAGGACTGCCACACGGCGGCCGGGCTGCCGGTCCGTCCGTGGCTGAAGACCGCATGGGACGCTGACGCCGCCGAGGACGCCGACCTCGTCGGCGGCGCCATGCTGTTCCGCACCCGTCGCCTGCGGCGTCATGGTGCCGGCCATCCCTGGCCCGCCGCCCTGGCAGGACGGATCGTCCATCTGCCGGCGGTGCTCTGCCACCGGTGCGACGTGCCCGAGGCCGGCGCCGTCGCCCCATCCTCCGGGTGCCGGCCGCAGCCGCCCGTCCGGTCGGCGCCGAGCGTCTCGGTCGTGATCGCGACCCGCGACCGGGCGCCGCTGCTGGAGCGCTGCGTCGCCTCGCTGCGCGCCTGCACCGACTATCCGGCGTTCGAGATCGTGCTGGTCGACAACGGCAGCCGGGAGCCGGAGGCACTGGCGCTGCTGGACCGGCTGGAGCGGGACGGCTGCCGCCTGCTGCGGCGGCCGGGGCCGTTCAACTGGTCGGCGCTGAACAATGACGGCGTGCGCGCCTCGACCGGCGAGGTCGTGGTGCTGATGAACAACGACGTCGCCTGCATCGAGCCGGGCTGGCTGCGGGCGCTCGCCGCCGGCTGCCAGCGGCAACGGGTCGGCGCCGTGGGGGCGCTGCTGCGGTTCGAGGACGGCGCGGTGCAGCACGCGGGCATCGTGGTCGGGCCCGGCGTGCGCGCAGCACATCTGTGCAGCGGCCGGCTGGTGCCGGGCGCCCGGCTGCAGGGCCTGGCCGCCGTCACCGGCGCCTGCCTCGCGGTCCGGCGCGCGGTGTTCGACCAGCTGGGCGGGCTCAACGAGGCGCTGCCGGTCACCTGGAACGACATTGATTTCTGTCTGCGCCTGCGCGAGCACGGACTGCGCGTGCTGCTGGCACGGGATGCGGTGCTGATGCACGCCGAGTCGGCCACGCGCAGCGCCGACGCCGATCCGGAGAATCAGCTCCAGCTCGCGCTGACCCGCGCGCGGATGGCCGAGCGCCACCGGCGCGCGCTGCGCGCCGACCCGTTCCTGAACCCGCTGCTCACCCAGGGCGATGGCGGCCGCCTGCTCGATCCGGCGGCGCCCGAGCGGCTGTGGTCGATCCTGCGCGGCGGCGGCCGCTGATCCCGGCGTGTCCGCGGCGGGTTTGACGATCGCCGCCGCGCATGGTTGCTGCGCGCTCCGGGGGAAGGATGGGGATGGCACAGGCCGCAACGGTTTGGATCGACGTCGAGGACCTGTTCCAGTACGTGCGCCACAACGCGCGGCCGAGCGGCATCCAGCGGCTGACCTTCGAGCTCTACACCGCCCTGCAGCAGCCATCCGACTCCGGCCGCGCGGTGCGCTTCGTCCGCATCGACGCCGCCACCGACACGTTCCAGCCGGTGCCGTGGGACCAGGTGCAGGCGCTGTGCCGCAGCCTGACCCGCGGTCCGGCAAAGCCGCCGCCGAAGCCGCGGGCCCCGGGCCGGGCCACGTCGCGCAACCTCGTGATCGCGATCGGCGATCGGCTGCCGGGCTCGGCGCGGGCCTCGTTCCGTCGGTTCTGCACGCTCCAGGTCGCGGCGGCGCGCTCGCTGCGCAGCCTCGGCCGCGAGACGTTCGGCCGTGGCACGTCCAGTGGGGATAGCCCGGCGGCGGCACCGGTCTCCGACCCCGACCCGCGTCCCGCCGCCAACCCGACGCTGCTCGACATCGCCCGCCCGGGCGACTGGCTGCTGTCGCTGGGCGCCTCGTGGCACCGCACCGATTACGGCCGGCTGCTGCGGCAGGCGCGCGAGGCCGGCCTGCGGGTCGGCATGCTGTTCTACGACCTGATCCCGCTGCGCCGGCCGGAATGGTGCCACTACACGCTGGTGGCGTCGTTCGGGGACTGGCTGGACGGCGTGCTGCCGTCGCTCGACCTGGTGCTGGCGATCTCGGACGCCACCGCCGCCGACGTCGACCGGCTGCTGGCCCGGCGCCCCGGCCGCCCGCCGGGTCCGGTGCGCCGGCTGCCCGTCGGCACCGGTTTCCCGGCCTCGATGGCCAGCTTCCGGCTCGAGCCCGAGCCGGTGCCGGACCATGCGCTGCCGCCGCCCGGCAGCTACGTGCTGTTCGTGTCGACCATCGAGGCGCGCAAGAACCACGTGCTGATGTTCCAGGTCTGGCGCCGGCTGCTGGCGACGCTGCCGCCGGCCGAGGTGCCGATCCTGGTGTTCGCCGGCCGCATCGGCTGGCTGGTGTCCGACCTCATGCTGCAGATCGCCAACACCAACTACTGCGACGGCAAGCTGCTGATCGTCGAGGACCCATCCGATGCGGTGCTGATGCGGCTCTACCAGGGCTGCCTGTTCACGGTGCTGCCGTCCCTCTACGAGGGCTGGGGGCTGCCGGTCACCGAGAGCCTCGCCGCCGGCAAGCCGTGCGTGACCTCGAACCTGAGCGCGCTGCCGGAGGCGGGCGGCGGCCTCACGCGGTTCCTCGACCCGTTCGACCTCAACGACGCCACCCGGGTGATCGCCGAGATCCTGGCCGACCGCGACGGTCTGGCGCATTGGGAGCAGGAGGTCAGGCGCCGCTTCGTGCCGGTGCCCTGGACACGGTCCGCCGCCGTGCTGCTGCGGGCGCTCGACGCTCACGAGCACGCCGCCGGCGCGCCGGCCGAGCTTGCCCCGGCACACGATGCCTGACCCCGTCCCGGACGCTGCGGCGCTGCCGCGGATCTGGTTCGATGCCGAGGACCTGTTCCACTTCGCCGAGCGCAACGCCCGGCCGACCGGCATCCAGCGGGTCTGCTTCGAGATCTACCGCGCCGCCGTGGCCGATCCGGCGACGCGGCGGCGGGTGGGCTTCCTGCGCCATTCCACCACCGAGCGCGGTTTCGTCGAGGCCGGCTGGACCGAGCTCGAGGCGGTGTTCCGCCGCGTCACCGATCGGCCTCCGGCGGAGGCCACGGCCCCCGGGTCGCCGGCGCTCGCAGCCGCCTTGCCCGTATCGCCGCCGCCGCCGCCGGCAGCATCGGTGTCGACAGCGGCTGTGCCGGAGCCCGCATCCCCGCCCGCGAAGCGGGGGCGCCCACTGCCGGTCCGGCTGCTGAAGCGGGCGATCGGCCGCGTGCCCGAGCACATCCGGGGGCCGTCGGTGCTGTTCGCGGTGATGCAGGCGCAGGCGATCGGCGCCCTCGCCGGCACCGCCGGGCTGACCCTGGCCGCGGCCGTCCGCCAGGGCGGCGCCCGCGTGCGGCGGCTACGGCTGTTGCCGGCGCGGCCGGCGCTGCCGGTGGGCGCCGCATCCCGCCGCGCCCCGGCGACGGTGCCCGTACCGCGCCGGCTGGCCGACATCGCCGGCCGCGGCGACCTGCTGGTGGTGCTGGGCTCGCCCTGGTTCGAGCTTGACTATGCGGAGCTCGCGGCGTTCGCGCGGGGCCGGCTCGGCATGCGGCTGGCGGTGCTGCTCCACGACGTGATCCCGGTGCGCCGTCCGGAATGGGTCGATCGCGGCACCACCCGGGTGTTCCGCGACTGGTACGCCACCGTGCTGCCGCTGGCCGACGTCGTGCTGGCGGTCTCGCACGCCACCGCCGCCGACGCGACGCTCTGGTGCCGGCGCGACAACATCGCCCTGCGCGGTCCGGTCCAGCGCCTGCTGCCGCTGGGCACCGGCTTCGGCGGTGCCGGACCGGCCGCGGACCGGGCAGCGCCGGCGGCGCTTCCGGCCGAGCTGGCCGCCGCGCTGCAGGGACGGCCCTACGTGCTGTTCGTCTCGACCATCGAGGCGCGCAAGAACCACATGCTGCTGTTCCGCGTCTGGCGCCGGCTGCTGGACGAGATGGCGCCGGACCAGGTGCCGGACCTGGTGTTCGTGGGCAAGGTCGGCTGGCTGGTCGCCGACCTGATGAGCCAGATCGAGAACAGCCGCAGCCTCGATGGTCGCCTGCACGTGGTCGAAGGGCTCGACGACCCGGCACTTCGGGCGGTGTACGAGGGCTGCCTGTTCACCGCGTTCCCCTCCTTCTACGAGGGCTGGGGCCTGCCGGTGACCGAGAGCCTGGCGATGGGCAAGCCCTGCCTCGCTGCCAACGTGACCGCGTTGCCGGAGGCCGGCGGCACGCTCGCGCGATACTTCGATCCGTTCGACCTGAACGACGCCACCGCCGCGATCCGCGCCGCGATCGAGGACCGCCCTGGGCTCGCCGCCTGGCAGGAGGAGATCCGGCGCGAGTTCCGGCCGGTCGGCTGGGAGCGCACCGCGCGCGCCCTGCTGGCGGCGATCGACGTCAGCGGGGTGGGGCCCAGGGTGGGGCACGGAGACGCGCCGTCAGGTCCTCGATGAACTGCCAGGCGACCCGGCCGGAGCGGGCGCCGCGGGTCATCGACCAGGCCAGCGCCTCCGCGCGCAGCCGCTCGGCCGGCAGGTCCAGGCCGCGGTCCGCCGCATAGGCCTCGACCATGGCGAGGAAGGTCGGCTGGTCGGCGGCGTGGAAGCCGATCCACAGCCCGAAGCGGTCGGACAGCGAGACCTTCTCCTCGACCGCCTCGGCCGGGTCGATCGCGGTCTGCCGCTCGTTCTCGATCATGTCGCGCGGCATCAGGTGCCGGCGGTTGCTGGTGGCGTAGAACAGCACGTTCGCCGGACGGCCGCGCAGCCCGCCGTCCAGCACCGACTTCAGCGCCTTGTAGTCGGCGTCCTCCCGCTCGAACGAGAGGTCGTCGCAGAACAGCACGACCTGCCGCGGGTGCCCGCGTAGCAGGTCGAGCAGCACGGCCAAGCTGGCGAGGTCGTCGCGCGCGATCTCGATCAGCACCAGCGGCATGGCATCCGGCGGCAGTGCCAGGTTGGTCGCCTCGTGCACCGCCTTGACCAGCGACGACTTGCCGGTGCCGCGCGCGCCCCACAGCATCGCGTTGTTGGCCGGCAGGCCGCGCGCGAACCGCGCGGTGTTGTCCAGCAGCGTCCGGCCCTGGCGGTCGATGCCACGGAGCAGGGCGAGCGGCACCCGCGCCACCACTGGTACCGGCTCAAGCCGGCCGGGCCGCGGCACCCAGACGAAGGCGTCGATGCCGGGTGCCAGCGTCGCCTCGGCCGGCGGCGGCGACAGCCGCTCCAGCGCGTCTGCGATCCGTTCGAGCAGGGTTGCCAGCGATGCGTCCATCGTGTCGTCCTCACCGAGCGGCTTCCTTGACGAACCGGCGGCGAAACCTATGGTCCGCGGCGACCGGCCGCAACCCGCGCGCCCGCCCCGGACATGCCCTCCATGAGCCTGCTGATCCCGCCCGCCTTCGCCCAGGATGCCGCGCAAGGAAGCGGACCGCTCGGCGCGCTGTCGCAATATGCCGGCATCCTGCCGTTCATCCTGGTGTTCGGCGTGTTCTACTTCCTGCTGATGCGGCCGCAGCAGCAGCGGCAGAAGCAGTTGAAGGCGACGGTGGCGGCGCTGAAGCGCGGCGACCGCGTCGTCACCGCGGGCGGCATCCTGGGTACCGTGCGCAGCGCCCGCGACGGGGCGGCGGAGATCGAGGTCGAGATCGCCACCGGGGTGCGGGTCAGCGTGCTGCGCGACACCATCAGCTCGGTGGTGGCGGAGACGCCGGTCGCGGCCAATGACTCGATCCCGGAGCGGCGGAAGAGTTGAAGGAAGGCCAGGGGCTTTGCCCCTGGACCCCACTGGGGCCGTCACGCGAAGCGTGCTGGCGCACGACGGCCCCAGGTCCCGATTCGTTAAGGTTCTACTTCCATATACGGATGCCCTTCTTACGAATCGGGGTTTGGGGCCCGCGGCCGCGACGGGTCCAGGGCAGCGCCCTGGCCTTCTTACGCCGCCTTCAGTTGAGCATCGGCGAACTCGTAGTTGGCCAGCTTGTCGAGGAAGTTGACGACGTAGTCGGGACGCTTGTTCTGGAAGTCGAGGTAGTAGGAATGCTCCCACACGTCGAGCCCGAGCAGCGCCCGGCCGGTACCCTCGGCCAGCGGGTTGGATCCGTTCGGCGTCTTGGCCACCTTGAGCTTGCCGTCGGCGGCCAGCACCAGCCAGGCCCAGCCGGAGCCGAACTGCGTGGTCGCCGCGGTCTTGAACTGCTCCTTGAAGGCGTCGACGCTGCCGAAATCCTCGATGATCTTGGCCTCGAGGCTGCCCGGCATGGTGCCGCCGTTCGGCGACAGCGCCTGCCAGAACAGGATGTGGTTCCAGTGCTGCCCGGCGTTGTTGAACACCGGCGCCATGTCGGGCTTGCCGTGGCTGTGGCTCACGATCTCCTCCAGCGACTTGCCCTGCAGCTCGGGGTTCTTCTCGACGAAGCCGTTCAGCGCCGTGATGTAGGCCT
The DNA here is from genome assembly GCA_964247725.1 of uncultured Acetobacteraceae bacterium. Classification (GTDB taxonomy): domain Bacteria; phylum Pseudomonadota; class Alphaproteobacteria; order Acetobacterales; family Acetobacteraceae; genus Lichenicola. The sequence continues at coordinate 18,219 of CAXTVM010000029.1, forward strand.
GGTGGTGCTTGTCGTGGTGCAGCTCCAGCGTCTGCTGGCACATGCCGCGCGCGGCCAGGGCATTGTGCTGGTAGGGAAGGGACGGCAGTTCGAAGGCCATGTCCGTGTGCTCCGTAAAGGGTATGCGAACAGGGCTAGGGGCGGGCGCGGGCCGGGTCAACCGCGCCGGCCCCTTGCGGGAGGCGGGCGGCGTTGCCGGAGCTGAGCGAGCTCGCACGGGCCGCGCGCCGCGCCGACCCGGACCGTTTCCTCACGGCGCTGTTCGTGCCGGCGGCGCGGCGCGAGGCCGCCTTCGCGCTGATCGCCTTCAATGACGCGCTGGTGCGGGCGGCGGAGCAGCCGGGTGCGCGGTCCGGCGCCGGGCCGATCGCGGCGCTGATCCGGCTGCAATGGTGGCGCGAGGTGGTGGAGGGCGAGCGCGGCGATTGGCGCCGGGACCCGGTCGCGGCGGCGGTCCGGGCGCTGGTCGAGGAGGGGCAGGTGGGTGCCGCGACGCTGGCCGCGATCGTCGCGGCGCGGGAGGCCGAGGCCGAGGAGTTCGAGACGCTGGGCGGCTGGCGCGACGCCATGCTGGGCGGCTCCGGCGGGGTGCAGCGGGCGCTGGGCGAGCTGCTGGGAGCGCCCGCCGCGGCGATGGAGGCCCTGGCGGCGGTGGGGGCCGCCTATGGCTCCGGCGCGCTACGACGGAACCTGCCGACGGTGCTGCGCTGCGGCCGCTGCCCGCTTCCGGACGAGATGCTGGCGGCGGCCGGGACCGATCGGGCGTCGGTGTTGCAGGACCCGAGGCCGGCGCGGCTGGCGCCGCTGGCGGCGGCGCTCGGCCATGAGGGGCGACGCTTCGCGGACCAGGTCGGCACCCTGCGGCTGCGGCGGCCGCAGATCGCGGCGGCCTTGCCGCTTCGCCTCGCACGGCGCGACCTCGATCGGCCGATGCTGCCCACGGCGACGCCGCGCGGCCTCGGCGACCGTCTGGCGGTGCTGCGGGGCTATCTCGCGGGTGTCGCGTCGTAGTTGCCGGCGGGACGGTTGTCGCTGGCGGCTTGCATCATGGCCGCGCCGGGCCGATTCCGCACCACGGCACGACAATGTTGGACGTCGTCGCCGCCGCTCGTCGGTGCGGGTACGCGTGATGCAGGGCGGTCGCGTGAGGAGGAAGGCCAGGGGCTCTGCCCCTGGACCCCACTGGGGCCGCGGGCCCCAGGCCCCGATTCGTCAAGGTCATACCTCCACCCATGGATGATCTTCTTAACGATCGGGGTTTGGGGCCTGCGGCCCCAACGGGTCCAGGGCAGCGCCCTGGCCTTCTCCTGTCACGTCTCCTCGCATGCGATAGGTTGATCAGGTGGAGGGCGTCCTCCAGCCAGTTCAAAGCCCCAGCCTGCAGGTCAGGCTGTCGAGGGGTCGTGAACAGGCAGCGTATCGTCACCAGCGGGAACAGGACGAACGTCGATCCGATCGACAGGATCTCGCCGTAGGAGTCGTCCAGGCCGATGTCGCCGAAGAAGACGAAGTAGAAATAGCAGGCCATCAGGATGGCGAACGCATCCTCGATGGCTCGGTCCGAGAAGAGCGTGCGGCAGGCGAGCGGAAGCAGGCGGGCGAAGAAGCTCCACAGGATGACCAGCGACGGGACGGCCACGAACGAGAGCAGCGTCCAGGTCGAGATGCCGAGGCCGCGTGCGAGCAGGGCCATGTCGGCATGCGTCGTCACGGTGCGCATGGGGGCGTAGCTCCACACGTTGCGGCGCTCATGACGGCCAGCCAGAACAGGAACATCGCGGCGGTGCGGCGCAGCAGCACGAAGCAGGCGGCATAGATCGTGCCGTTCCCGATGCCTGGCCCGTCGAAGGCGATCAGCGACGCCTCCCATCCATGTCCGCCGGCAAGGATCGGCGGGTAGTCGACGGCGTCGCCGACGTCCTGCTGGAACAGGATGTTGGACAGGGTGAGCCGGTCGTAGTCGATGCCGACGGGGCTTGGCATCTAGCCGAGCGCCCAGGCCGTCGCGGCATGCGCGTACTCGTGCATGAGGTAGGCGGTCGCATGCGCGAGGAAGATAAGGACCAGCGTCAGGACCAGGAAGCGGCCGTCCCCCGCCCTGATCCCGCGGTTCGCCGTTCCGGTCAGGGTCACCCGCGCTTGCGCTTCCGGCTCGGCTCCCGCGTCGGCAGCAGGGGTGCCAGGAACCGGCCGGTATGGCTGTCCGCGGATGCGGCAACGTCCTCCGGGCGGCCGACCGCGACGATGCGGCCGCCGCCGTCGCCGCCCTCGGGGCCGAGATCGAGCACCCAGTCGGCGGTCTTGATCACCTCCAGGTTGTGCTCGATCACCAGCACCGTGTTGCCCTGGTCGACCAGCGCGTGCAGCACCTCCAGCAGCTTGCGCACGTCCTCGGTGTGCAGCCCGGTGGTCGGCTCGTCGAGGATGTAGAGGGTGCGGCCGGTGGCGCGGCGGGCCAGTTCCTTGCTCAGCTTCACCCGCTGCGCCTCGCCGCCGGAAAGGGTGGTGGCCTGTTGGCCGAGCTTCACGTAGCCGAGCCCGACCTGCTGCAGGATGGTCAGGCGGTCGCGGATGCGGTTGGCGGCGGAGAAGTAGGGCACCGCCTCGTCGACCGTCATGTTCAGCACGTCGGCGATCGAGTGGCCGCGGAACCGCACCTCCAGCGTCTCGCGGTTGTAGCGGGCCCCCTTGCAGGCGTCGCAGGTGACGAACACGTCGGGCAGGAAGTGCATCTCGATCTTGAGCACGCCGTCGCCCTGGCACGCCTCGCAGCGGCCTCCCTTGACGTTGAAGGAGAAGCGGCCGGGCTTGTAGCCGCGCGCCTTGGCCTCGGGCAGCTCGGCGAACCAGTCGCGGATCGGCGCGAACAGGTCGGTGTAGGTGGCCGGGTTGGAGCGCGGCGTGCGGCCGATCGGCGACTGGTCGATGTCGATGATCTTGTCGAGCAGCTCCATGCCGTCGATGCGCTCGTGCGGCGCCGGCACCTCGCCCGAGCCCATCAGCCGGCGCGACAACGCCTTGTAGAGCGTGTCGATCACCAGCGTCGACTTGCCGCCGCCGGACACGCCAGTGATGCAGGTGAAGGTGCCGAGCGGGAAGGCGGCGGTCACCGACTTCAGGTTGTTGCCGGTGGCGCCGACCACCCGGACCTGGCGCTTCGGGTCGATGTCGCGTCGCGTGACCGGGACCTCGATGCGCCGGCGTCCGGACAGGTAGGCGCCGGTCAGGCTGTCCGGGTGCGCCGCCACCGCGTCCGGGGTGCCGTGGGCGATAACCTGGCCGCCATGCACGCCGGCCGCCGGCCCCATGTCGATCAGGTAGTCGGCGGCGCGGATCGCCTCCTCGTCGTGCTCGACCACCAGCAGGGTGTTGCCGAGCCGCTTCAGCCGGTCGAGCGTGCCGAGCAGGCGCTCGTTGTCGCGCTGGTGCAGCCCGATCGACGGCTCGTCAAGCACGTAGAGCACGCCGGTGAGCCCGGAGCCGATCTGGCTCGCCAGCCGGATGCGCTGGCTCTCGCCGCCGGACAGCGTCGCCGAGCCGCGCGACAGGGTGAGGTAGTCGAGGCCGACATCGTCCAGGAAGCGCAGCCGGTCCAGGATCTCGCGCAGGATGCGCCGCGCGATCTCGGCCCGCTGCGGTGTGAGCGTCGCCTCGACGCCGGCGAACCAGTCGAGCGCCCGGCGGATCGGCAGCTCGGAGGCGTCGGCGATGGTATGGCCGGCGATCTTGACCGAAAGCGCCTCCGGGCGGAGCCGCGCACCCTCGCAGACATGGCACGGCTTCTCCGACCTGTAGCGCGCCATCTCCTCGCGCACCCAGGCGCTGTCGGTCTCAGCGTAGCGGCGCTCGAGGTTCTTCAGCACGCCCTCGAACGGCTTGTTCACCTTGTAGGCGCGCTTGTCGTCCTTGTAGGTGAACTCGACCGGCTCCGCGGTGCCGTGCAGCACCGCGTCCCGGATCGGCGCCGGCAGCCCGTCCCAAGACACCGTCATCGAACTGCGATGATGCCGCATCAGGCTCTGCAGGGTCTGGATGTAGTAGGGGCTCTGGGTGCCGTTCCAGGGCGCCACGGCGCCGCCGGCCAGCGTCAGGCTCTCGTCCGGCACCACCAGGTGCGGGTCGAAGAAGCTCTCGACGCCGATGCCGTCGCAGGCCGGGCAGGCGCCCTGCGGCGCGTTGAAGCTGAACAGCCGGGGCTCGATCTCCTCGAGCGTGAAGCCGCTGACCGGGCAGGCGAAGCGGGAGGAGAACACCGTTCGGGTCGGTTCGCCCGCCGCGTCGCCCCCCGTCCCGCCACGCGCGACCTCCTCCGCATAGACGATGCCGTCGGACAGGCCGAGCGCCTGCTCGAAGCTGTCGGCGAGGCGGGATTCGATGCCCTCCCTGACCACCACGCGGTCGACCACCGCCTCCAGCGTGTGCTTGAGCTTGCGGTTGAGGTGGGGGACCTCGGCGATCTCGTAGAGGGTGCCGTCGACCTTGGCGCGGGTGAAGCCCTTGCGGGCGAGCTCGGCGAGCTCCTTGCGGTACTCGCCCTTGCGGTCCTTGATCACCGGGGCCAGCAGCATCAGCCGGGTGCCGTCCGGCATCGCCATCACCCGGTCGACCATCTGGCTGATCGTCTGCGCCTCGATCGGCAGGCCGGTGGCGGGCGAGTAGGGCACGCCGGCGCGCGCCCACAGCAGGCGCATGTAGTCGTGCACCTCGGTGATGGTGCCCACCGTCGAGCGCGGGTTGCGGCTGGTGGTCTTCTGCTCGATCGAGATCGCCGGCGACAGCCCCTCGATCGAATCGACGTCCGGCTTGCCCATCAGCTCCAGGAACTGGCGCGCGTAGGCCGACAGGCTCTCGACGTAGCGGCGCTGGCCCTCGGCGTAGATGGTGTCGAAGGCCAGCGAGGACTTGCCCGAGCCCGACAGGCCGGTGATCACGGTCAGGCGGTCGCGCGGGATGTCGACGTCGATGTTCTTGAGGTTGTGCTCGCGCGCGCCGCGGACGCGGATGGCGGCGTTCTGCACGACGGGAGGGTGCCCGGATCCGTCCGCCCCGAACTTTTCCGCCAACGCCGGGTTCCCCTTCGCCACGCGCTCTCCGTTCATAGTCTGTTCGTGTTTCGCCGTCATCCTGCTACCGGCTAGACAGGGGGACTACCCCACAGGACGGGATCCGGACATGCCTCATCGGCGGCCGGGGATCGTGAAGTCAGGACAATCGCGATGGCCGGCAGCGTCAACAAGGTGATCCTGGTGGGCAATCTCGGGAAGGACCCCGAGGTGCGCAACTCCCAGAGCGGCGGCAAGATCGTCAGCTTCAGCGTCGCCACCAGCGAGAGCTGGAACGACAAGGCGTCCGGCGAGCGCCGCGAGAAGACCGAGTGGCACCGGGTGGTGGTGTTCGACGAGCGCATCGGCGACATCGCCGAGCGCTACCTGAAGAAGGGACGCAAGGTCTATTTGGAGGGCGCGCTGCAGACCCGGAAGTGGACCGACCAGTCCGGCGCCGAGAAGTTCAGCACCGAGGTGGTGATCGAGCGGTTCCGCGGCAACCTGACGCTGATCGACTCCAACCGCGGCGGCGACGAGGCCGGCGGCGACTATGCCGGCGGCAACGGCAGCTATGCCGGGGGCGGCGGCGCCCGTCCCGCTGGCGGCGCGCGGGGCGGCGGCCGTGGCGGGCCGGGCGGCGGCTCGGGCGGCGGTCAGGGCAGTGGCGGCCAGGGCAGTGGCGGCCAGGGCGGCGGCTCGAGCGGATGGGAGCCGTCCGGCAGCGATCTGGACGACGAGATCCCGTTCTGACGCTTGACATCTTGCTCGCGCGATACAAAATCTCGTCTCAATTGAGAAGGGTGCCGCCATGGTCGCCGCCGACGTGCTGGGGTTCCAACCCGAGGCCGGCATGATGTCGCTGCTGGCGCTGGCGACCGAGATCGAGCGCGGCCTGCCGCTCGCCAGCCTCGACCGCGTGGCGGAGTCGGTGGCGCCGGGGGACCACGGGTTCGCGTTCCGGCTGGTGCCGCGCGCGACGCTGGCGCGCCGCCGCCGCGACGGCGGCGCCGGATCGCGCGCCGCCGACCCGAGGCTGACCTCCGAGGAAGGCGCCCGCGTCGCCAGGCTGGCCGGTGTCTGGGCGGCCGCACTCGATGTCTGGGGCACGCCGGAGGCCGCGCGCGAGTTCCTGTTCCACGGCCACGCGATGCTGGACGGGAGGGCACCCGTCGACGTCTTGCTGGCCACCGAGCTGGGCGCCCCGCTGGTCGACGGCATCCTCGGCCGGCTGAAGCACGGTTCCGCCGCCTGAGGCGATCCGGCGCCCCAGTAGCGCCCCAGTGCCGGCCCAGATCCTCGACCGCGTCCTCACCGCCTACCGCATCGGCGATCCGGACGGCGCCCATCCGATCTTCGACGCCACCGGCTCCAAGCTCTACCCGGGCCGCTGGAACCGCCCCTCCAGCCCGATCCTCTATTGCGCCGAGAACTACTCCACCGTGATGCTGGAGAAGCTAGCCCATGGCGGCGGCCGGCTGCCGCCGAACCAGCACTTCATCGCCATCACCATCCCCAACGGCGTGTCCTACGAGGTGCTGGCGCCGTCGCACCTGCCCGGCTGGGACCATCCCTCCTGCGCCGCCGCGCGCGCCTGGGGGCATGGCTGGCAACGGCAGCTTCGGTCCCTGCTGCTGCTGGTGCCGAGCGTGGTGGCGCGCATGGAGCGGAACGTCCTGATCAATCCGGACCATCCGGAGTTCGGCCGGCTCGCGCACGGCCTGCACCAGCCGGTCTGGTGGGACCGCCGCCTGTTCGGCTGAGCCGGCGTTTTCCTCGCGCGCATGAGGCGTGCTAACGTGCCTCCACCCGTCGCGGACGCCGGCGCGATACGCCTCCCACGCGGTCCACCAGGGCCGCCGCCTGACCAAGTGGACCGACCCTTGAGCGACATCCCCGACCCGCCGCTGCTGCCGCCCGATCTGCCTCCCGACCTGCCGTCCGGCTCCGTCGGCGGCGGGCCGTCCGACATGGTGCCGGTGACCATCGAGGAGGAGATGCAGACCTCCTACCTCGCCTACGCGATGTCGGTGATCGTCAGCCGGGCGCTGCCCGACGTGCGCGACGGGCTGAAGCCGGTGCACCGACGCATCCTCTACTCGATGCGGGAGAGCGGCTTCACCCACGACAAGCCGTATCGCAAGTCGGCGCGCGCGGTCGGCGACGTCATGGGCAAGTACCACCCGCACGGCGACAGCTCGATCTACGACGCCATGGTGCGCATGGCGCAGTCCTGGTCGATGCGGGTCCGGCTGATCGACGGGCAGGGCAACTTCGGCTCGGTCGACGGCGATAGCCCCGCCGCCATGCGCTACACCGAGGCGCGGCTGGCGCGCGCCGCCATGTTCCTGCTCGACGACATCGACCGCGACACCGTCGACTTCCAGCCGAACTACGACGAGAGCGAGGAGGAGCCGCGCGTCCTCCCGGCCGCCTACCCGAACCTGCTGATCAACGGCGCGTCCGGCATCGCGGTCGGCATGGCGACCAACATCCCGACCCACAACCCGTCCGAGATCATCGACGCCACGCTGGCGCTGATCGCCGAGCCCGGTCTGTCGCTCGACCAGCTGCTCAGGATCGTGCCCGGGCCCGACTTCCCGACCGGCGGCATCATCCTCGGCCGCGCCGGCATCCGCCAGGCCTACGAGACCGGCCGCGGCTCGATCCTGATCCGCGCGCGCGCGGACATCGAGGACCTGAAGCGCGACCGCAAGGCGATCGTGATCACCGAGATCCCCTATCAGGTGAACAAGGCGACCCTGCAGGAGAAGATCGCCGAGCTGGTGCGCGCCAAGCAGATCGAGGGCATCTCGCACATCCAGGACGAGAGCGACCGCTCCGGCATGCGGCTGGTGATCGAGATCAAGCGCGAGGCGACCGCCGAGGTGGTGCTGAACCAGCTCTACCGCTTCACCCAGCTGCAGACCTCGTTCGGCGTCAACATGCTGGCGCTGAACGAGGGCCAGCCGCGGCTGATGGGCCTGCGGGAGGTGCTGCTCGCCTTCATCTCGTTCCGGGAGGAGGTCATCCTCCGCCGCTCCCGGTTCGAGCTCGGCCGTGCGCGCGACCGCGGCCACCTGCTGGTCGGCCTGGTGCTGGCGGTGGCCAACATCGACGCGGTGATCGCGCTGATCCGTGCCGCCCCGGACGCCGCCACGGCCCGCGAATCGCTGATGGCGCGGGCCTGGGACGCGGCCGAGATCGAGCCGCTGCTTTCGCTGATCCACGACGAGGGCAATGTCGTCCTGGACGGCCGGGTCCACCTCACCGAGGCGCAGGCGCGCGGCATCCTGGAACTGCGGCTGCAGCGCCTGACCGGGCTGGAGCGCGAGAAGATCCAGACCGAGCTCGGCGAGGTGGCGGCGCGCATCAACGAGCTGCTGGAGATCATCGGCAGCCGCCCGCGCCGGCTCGAGGTCACCCGCGACGAGCTGGCCCGGGTGCGCGCCGAGCTCGCCACCCCGCGCGTCACCCAAATCTCCGACATCGCCGGCGACCAGACCGACGAGAGCCTGATCGAGCCTGGCCAGATGGTGGTCACCATCACCCGCGACGGCTTCATCAAGCGCACGCCGCTGGAGACGTTCCGGGCGCAGAACCGCGGCGGCCGCGGCCGCACCGCCGCCGGCCGGCGCGGCGACGACATCGTCACCCGCAGCTTCAACGCTCACACCCACCAATGGGTGCTGTTCTTCTCGTCGGGCGGCAAGGCCTACCGCGAGAAGGTGTGGCGGCTGCCGGAGGCCAGCCCCACCGCCAAGGGCCGGGCGCTGGTGAACCTGCTGCCCGAGCTCGGCGGCGACTCCATCACCACCGTGCTGCCGCTGCCGCAGGACGAGACGCTGTGGGACAGCCTGCACCTCGTGTTCGCCACCGCCAGCGGCAACGTCCGGCGCAACCGGCTCAGCGACTTCCGCAACGTCCGCGCCGCCGGCCTGATCGCCATGAAGCTGGACGAGAACGACAGCCTGATCGGCGTCGCCACCTGCCGCGACAGCCAGGACGTGATGCTGGCGACCCGGCTCGGCCGCTGCATCCGGTTCCAGATCAGCGACGACACCGTGCGCGTGTTCGCCGGCCGCGACAGCTCCGGCGTGCGCGGCATCCGGCTGGCGCCGGGCGACGAGGTGAACAGCCTGGCGGTGCTGAACCACGTGGCGGCCGACGTCGCCGAACGTGCCGGCTACCTCAGGATGGCGATCGTCCGCCGCCGCTCCGAGACCACGCCGGAGGAGACCGAGGCGGCGATCCACGAGGTGGAGGCCGAGGCGGAAACGCCCGAGGGGACCGAGTCCAGCGAGGAGCCCGAAATCGCCGCCACGCTCAGCCCCGAGCGCTTCGAGGCGCTCGAGGGGGCCGAGGAGATCCTGCTCACCGTCACCGACGGCGGCTTCGGCAAGCGCACCTCGGCCTACGACTACCGGGTCAGCGGGCGCGGCGGCCTCGGCATCGCCAACATCCTGCTCTCGCCGCGCAACGGCGCCGCGGTGGTTGCCACCCTGCCGGTGCTGCACGGCACCGACGTGATGCTGGTGACCGATGCCGGCCGGCTGATCCGGGTGCCGGTGGGCCAGGTGCGCATCACCGCCCGGCAGTCGATGGGCGTCAGGCTGTTCCGGTTGGCCAAGGCCGAGCGGGTGACGAGCATGTTCCCGGTGCTGGAGGGCGAGGTGCCGGACGATCCCGGCGGCGATGCCGACGGCGACGGGCTGCTGCCGGGTGCCGCCCTGCACGGCGAGCTCGGCGTCAGCGAGTCCGACAGCCTGCCCGCGCCGCTGTTCGAGGGCGCCTCCGAGGGGGGCGTGCTGGCGGAGGATCTGGACGGGGCCGAGCCGGCCGATCCGGAGCCGCCGTCCGGCGCCGCCCGGCTCGACAGGCCGGATGGGGAAGGCGACGATGCCTGAGGATCGCCAGGCGCGGCCGGCGCCCCCCTCCGGGCCGCCACCCGGGTCGCTGCCGCACGTCGGGCTCTATCCCGGCACCTTCGACCCGATCACCCGCGGCCATCTCGACGTGATCGCCCGTGGCGCCCGGCTGGTCGAGCGGCTGGTGGTGGGGGTCGCCGCCAACGTTGGCAAGCAGCCGCTGATGAGCCTGGCCGAGCGCGTCGAGTGCGTCACCCACGAGGTGGGCGAGATCGCCGACGACACCGGCACGCCGATCGAGGTGGTCGGCTTCGACACCCTGCTGGTGCACTGCGCGCGGGCGCGCGGCGCCAACGTGATCATCCGCGGGCTTCGCGTGGTCACCGACTACGACTACGAGACGCAGATGTTCGGCATGAACCACCGGCTCGATCCGGGCATCGAGACGGTGTTCCTGATGGCCACCGAGCGCTACCAGTTCATCTCGTCGCGCCTGGTCAAGGAGATCGCCCAGCTCGGCGGCGACATCACCAGCTTCGTGCCGTCCTTCACCCATGCCCGGATCATGGCCAAGCTGATCTGATCCGGGTCCGATCTTCGAGGAACTCGCCCATGTCCGAGACCACCCCCACGCCGGATACGGCCGCCGCCGACGTCGTCCACCTGCAGCTGAAGGCGGGCCCCGTCACCATCAGGCTGCGGCCGGACTTGGCGCCCGCCCATGTCGAGCGGTTCCGCACGCTGGCGGCCCGGGGGTTCTACGACGACGTGCCGTTCCATCGCGTCATCGACGGCTTCATGGCGCAGAGCGGCGACCCGACCGGCACCGGCACCGGCGGCAGCGACCTGCCGGACCTGAAGTCCGAGTTCACCACCAAGGCGAAGTTCGTGCGCGGTACCGTGGGCGCCGCCCGCACCGCGCACCCGCACAGCGCCAACAGCCAGTTCTTCATCATGTTCGGGCCGGCGCCCAGCCTGGACAGCCAGTACACCATCTTCGGCGAGGTGACCGCGGGCATGGAGCTGGTGGACGGGATCAAGCGTGGCGCCGGCGGCAGCGGCATGGTATCCGATCCGGACCGGATCGTGAGCGTGCGTCCCGCCGGCACCGAAGTGGCCGGTTGAACCGGCCGCGAGGCGTGACCAGCTGAGCGGTCGCGACGTCAGACATGCCGGGACACGACCACCAGGGTCCGCCCGGCATCATGGGCCGGTAGCTCAGCGGTAGAGCATTCGACTTTTAATCGACTGGCCGTGGGTTCGAACCCCACCCGGCCCACCAGACATCATAGGTGCAGGCCCTACGTTTCCGCGGCATCGGCGGCAACGCCCTGCTCGGCATCGCGCAGGTAGGACGGCAGCACCTCCTCCGGACAGCCCTGCAGCCGGATCATGCCGCCCTCCATCCACAGCACCCGCGTGCACCAGGCCGACACCACGTCGAGCTGATGGGTCGAGATCACCAGGATCTCCGCCTGCCGCACCAGTTGCTCCAGCCGCCCCTGCGCCTTCAGCATGAAGTTGGTGTCGCCGGCCAGGAACCACTCGTCCATCAGCAGCACGCGGGGCCGGATCGAGGTCGCCAGCGCGAAGCCCAGCCGGACCACCATGCCGGAGCTGTAGGTGCGCACCGGCATGTCGAGGAAGCTGCCGAGGTCGGCGAACCTCTGCACGTCGTCCTCGATGGCGCGGATCCGCCGGGGCGGCAGCCCGGCATGCAGCCCGCGCAGCGTGATGTTCTCGCGTCCGGTCAGCTCCACGTTCATGCCGAGGTTGGTGTCGAGCAGCGCGTTGATCTCGCCCCGTACCGTGACCCGCCCCGCCACAGGCTCGTAGATGCCGGCAAGCGCCCGCAGCAGCGTGGTCTTGCCCGCGCCATTGCCGCCGATCAGCCCGAGCCGGTCGCCCGGCTTCAGCGAGAAGCTGATGCCGCGCAGCGCCTGCACCACCATGCGCCGCTGCCGGTCCTGCTCGAAGCGGCTGGAGGCGACGCTGGCCAGCGTCCGCCGCAGCGTGCGGGCGCTGCCGTGATAGAGCGGGAAGGTGACGTGCAGGTCCCGCACGTCGACGCCGGCGGTCTCGCCGGTTTCCGGCACGGCGCTAGATCCAGTATGCGAGGCGGGCCCGCATCCGCATGAACAGCAGCAGCGCCGCCAGCCACAGCGCCCCGCTGTAGGCCAGCGCCAGCGGCCAGAGGCGCGCCGACCCGTGCTCGCCGAGCAACGGCCGGCGCACCACCTCGACCAGCGAGTAGAACGGGTTCAGCTGCAGCCAGGCATGGCCGGCGCTGATCAGCTCGGGCTTCCAGATAATAGGGCTGATGAAGAAGAAAATTTGCATCAGGCTGGCGACGATCGGCGGGATGTCGCGGTAGCGGGCGCCCAGCGTGCCCAGCAGCAGGCAAGCCGCCAGCGCGTCCGCCAGCCACAGCAGGGCCCCCGGCACCGCCACCAGCGCGTGCACGCCCGGCCAGACGCGGAAGATCGCGAACACCACCACCACCACCACGACGTTGTGCAGCAGCACCAGGATGTTGCGGATGATGCAGCGTGCGGCATGCAGCGCGAACGGCAGCCGGATCGAGCGGATCATGCCCTCGGCCTGGGTGAAGCAGGTGCTGCCCTCGTTGACCACGCCGCCGATGAAGCCCCAGAGCACCAGCGACAGCGACAGGAACGGCATGTAGCCCGCGACGTCGATGTGGAAGAGCGTGGTGTAGAGCAGGCTCATCGCCGCCACCATCACCGCGGTCGAGGCCGTGAGCCAGAACGGGCCCAGCACCGAGCCGCGATAGCGCAGCTTCACGTCCAGCCAGCCCAGCGTCCAGCACAGCCGCCACAGCCGCAGGCTGTCGAGGAGGTCGCGGCCGACATGGCGCATCCTGCCGGGCACGGTCTCCGGACGCAGGTCCAGCACCGGCTCGTCGCGAAGACGTCCCAATGGCGCCATCATGGACGCTGCTCCCCAATCTGACCGCCGATCCGGTCGCCGGCTCGGTGAACCGCCCGCTCCTGGCGATCGGGAGATGGTGCCCAGGGGCGGATTCGAACCACCGACACTGCGATTTTCAGTCGCATGCTCTACCAACTGAGCTACCTGGGCATCGGCGCTGCAAGGGTCGGCGGACAGCCAGCCCATTGGTGGCGCAGGCTTTAGCTCAGGCCGTCCTCGGGATCAAGCCGGCCGCCGGCGCCGCCGGCGCCGGTCTGCGGCTGCCCGTCGCCCGCCTCCGGGTCCAGCGGCGGACCCGGGATCCGGTAGCCGCCGGCGAGCCAGCGCCCGAGATCGGCGTCGGCGCAGCGCACCGAGCAGAACGGACGCCGCTCCGGCACCGGCGGCCGTCCGCAGATCGGGCAGAGGGTGTTTGCGTCAGCTTCCATCGGGGCGCCCCTCCTCGAGATGCCAGGACGGGTCCGGCAGCGCCGCGTCCACCCGGATCCGTATGGGTCGTCCGGCGCGTGCCGCCAAGGCCGCGCGGGCCGCCGCGTCCGCCTCCAGCGCCGCGGCGACGCCGGGGCTCGCCACCAGCCGCGGCAGCCGGTGCGGGGCGGCCGACACCTGCCGCAGCGCCGCCTCGAGCGCCGCCAGCCCCGCCGCGTGCGGACTCGCCAGCAGCTCGTGCAGCGGCGGCCGCCCGCGCGGGCGCAGGATCTCGACCAGCCCGAGTGCCGTGAAGCCCAGCAGCCGCGGCAGCAGCGGGTCCTGCGCCAACGCCGCCTCGATCTCAGGCCGCAGCGCGGCCCGCTTGCGGGACGCAAGCCCGGCAAGGTCGATCAGGATCGCGCCGGACAGGTTGCGCAGCCGCAGCTGGTGCAGCAGCGGTGCGACCGCGGCGCGGTTGGCGGCGAACTGCGCCTGCTGCTTGGCCTGCCGCGTGGCGCTCGAACCGGCGCCGTCGACGTCGATCGCCACCAGCGCCGGGGTCGGATGGATGCTGGCGCGCAAGCCCCCCGGCAGCGCCAGCTCCGGCGCAGCCAGCGCGTCCACCTGCGCCTGCAGCCGATCGTCGGGCGCCGGCTCGGCCGCGCGCAGCCGCGACCGCAGCGCCGGCAGCATCTCGGCCGCGAGCCCGGGATCGTCGGCCAGGATCGGCGCCTGCGGATGCGCCGCCGCCAGCAGCGTCAGCGGGTCGGGGCCGCGCCGGAGCAGCCGCGGCGCGCCGACGAGATCGCGGTCACCGCCGGGCACCCGCTCCAGCCGCGGCCCTTTGCCGGCCTGCGCGCTGCGCGCCACCCGCACCGGCACCGGATCGCCTTCCAGCAGGCGGGCATCGCCATGACCGGGGCCGGACCGGACCGGCAGGAACCCCGGCGGAGACCCGGCCAGGGCGACGAACGCCCCGCCGAGGGCCGGCAGCACCGCGTCGACGCGGCCGAGATGCAGGTCGCCGAGCCCGTCCGGCGCTCCGGGCCGCCAGATCGCGTAGTCGAGCAGCCGGTCGCCGTCGGCCGCCGCGATCCGGATCTCGCCCGGGCCGCACGCGGCCAGCAGGCGGACGGTCACGGCAGCCAGCCGCGCCCGCGCAGCAGCTGAGCGGTCTCGAACAGCGGCAGCCCGACCACGTTGGAATGGCTTCCCGAGAGGAAGCGCACCAGGCTGGCGGCATGGCCCTGCAGCGCGTAGCCGCCCGCCTTGCCGTGCCAGTCGCCGGCGTCGAGCAGCCGGTCGAGCTGCGCCACGGTCAGGCGCGAGAAGCCGACCACGCTCTCGACCACCCGGATCGTGCGCGCGCCACCCTGGTCCGCCAGCACCACCGCGGTCAGCACCGCGTGCCGGCGGCCCGACAGCAGCATGAGGCAGCGGCGTGCGGTGTCGGCGTCCAGCGCCTTGGGTAGGATCCGGCGCCCCAGCGCCACGGCGGTGTCGGCGGCGAGCAGCAGGCCGGGGCAGGGGGTCAGGGCCGCCGCGGCGTCGGCCTTGGCGTGGGCGAGCCGGGTCACGTACTGCCGCGGCAGCTCGTCCCGCAGCGGCGTCTCGTCGATGTCGGGGGCGAACACGGCGTCGGGGAGGATGCCGATCTGCGCCAGCAGGTCGCGCCGCCGCGGGCTCGCCGAGGCCAGGAACAGCCGGGCGCGCAAGGCTTCCGGCGCCATCGGTGGCGGCCGGACTACTTGAAGCGGAAGGTGATGCGACCCTTCGACAGGTCGTAGGGGGTCATCTCGACGTTGACCCGGTCGCCGGCCAGGACGCGGATGCGATTCTTGCGCATCTTGCCGCTGGTGTGGGCGAGGATGGTGTGCTCGTTGTCGAGCTTCACCCGAAACATCGCGTTAGGCAGCAGCTCCTGGACGGTGCCGCTGAACTCGATCATGTCTTCTTTAGACATTACGCATGGCGATCTGTCGTTGTTGCATGGTTTCGTGACGCACCCGGCGCCTTCCCTTGTCGTTGATTGGGCTCGGGCGCCGGGCGCCGAGCGGGATCGCGGGCCGGAACATGATGACGGACCGCGGCCGGGTCAAGCGCGGGTGGGCGCCGCGTCCCCGAGCCGCGCCGCCACGCTGCGCGCGTGGGCATGCAGTCCCTCGGCCTCCGCCAGCAGGACCGCCGCCGGCCCGATCCGCCGCAGCGCGTCCGCATCCGTCTCCAGCCAGGTCGTCCGCTTCAGGAAGTCGAACACCGACAGCCCGGAGGCGTAGCGCGCGGCGCGGCCGGTCGGCAGCACGTGGTTGGGCCCGCCGACATAGTCGCCGACCGCCTCCGGGCAGCTCCGGCCGCGGAAGATCGCGCCGGCATGGCGGATGGCGGCGAACGCCTCGCGGTCGTCCGCCAGCATGAGCTGCAGGTGCTCGGGCGCCAGCCGGTTCACCAGCGGCCAGGCCTCCGCCATGCGCCGGACCACGATCACGGCGCCATACTCGGCCCAGCTGGCCGCGGCGATCGCCGCGCGTGGCAGGCTGTCCAGCACGTCCGCCACCGCGCGCTCGACCGCCCCGGCCAGCTCGGCGTCGTCGGTGACCAGGATCGACTGCGCCCGCTCGTCGTGCTCGGCCTGGGCCAGCAGGTCGAGCGCCAGATGGTGCGGGTCGTTGCCGCCGTCGGCCACGATCACGACCTCGGACGGCCCGGCGATGCTGTCGATGCCGACATGGCCGAACACCTGGCGCTTGGCCTCGGCGACGTAGCTGTTGCCGGGACCGACGATGCGGTCGACCGCCTCGATGCTGGCGGTGCCGAACGCCAGCGCCCCCACCGCCTGCGCGCCGCCGATGCGGTGGATCTCGCTCACCCCGGCCAGGCGGGCGGCGGCCAGCACCAGCGGGTTCAGCTGGTCGGCCGGAGCCGGCACGCACATGGCGATGCGGCCGACGCCGGCCACCCGCGCCGGGATCGCGTTCATCAGCACCGAGGACGGATAGGCCGCCTTGCCGCCCGGCACGTAGATCCCGACCGCGTCGAGCGGCGTCCAGCGCAGGCCCAGCCGCACCCCGGCCTCGTCGGTCCGTTCGAGGTCGCGCGGCACCTGCGCGCGGTGGAACGCCTCGATGCGCCGTGCCGCCAGCTCGAGCGCCGCCTGCAGCGGCGGCGGGATGGCGGCGCAGGCGGCCTCGACCTCGCCGGCCGAGACGCGCAGCCGCGCCGGGCTCGAGGCGGGCGACAGGCCGGGCCGGTCGAAGCGGTCGGTGTAGCCGCACACCGCCGCGTCGCCGCGGTCGCGCACCGCCGCCAGGATCTCGCGCACCGGTCCCTCGACGCTCGATCCGCCGTCGCGCACCTCCCGCGCCAGCGCCTCGAACCGGGCCGCGAAGCCCGGCTCGCGGCTGTCGAGCTGCCTCATGCCGTGGCTGCCAGCGCCAGACGGAACCGCTCGATCCAGCCGCCGACCTGCTCCGGCCGGGTCTTGAGCGCGGTGCGGTTGACGATCAGCCGGCTGGTGACCTCGGCGATCACCTGCACCTCGCGCAGCCCGTTCGCGCGTAACGTCGAGCCGGTCTGCACCAGGTCGACGATCAGCCGCGACAGGCCGAGGCCGGGTGCCAGCTCCATCGCCCCGTTCAGGTGCACGATGTCGGCGTGCACGCCGTGTGCCGCGAAGTGCCGGCGCGCGATGTTGGGATACTTGGTCGCCACCCTGACCTGCGACCAGCGGGCCGGGTCGTCGTCCGCGGCCGCGGCCGTCGGCTCGGCCACCGAGACCCGGCAGGCGCCGATCAGGAGGTCGAGCGGCGCGTAGATCTCCGGGTAGTCGAACTCCATCAGCACGTCGGCGCCGCAGATGCCGATCTGCGCCGCGCCGAAGGCGACGAAGGTGGCGACGTCGAACGGCCGCACCCGCACCACGTCGAGCATCGGGTCGTCGGTCGGGAACCGCAGCCGGCGGCTGTCCTCGTCGAGGCAATCGGCGGCCGGCGCCACCCCCGCCGCCCGCAGCAGCGACGCGCACTCGCGCAGGATGCGCCCCTTGGGCAGCGCCAGCACCAGCGGCGTCGAAGTCTCCGGTGCGAGCGTGGCGGGGCTGGACAGGGCGGACATGGGCTCTCCGTCGCGGTGGCTGCGGATAACACCGGTACCGCAGGAAGGCCAGGGCGCTGCCCTGGACCCGTTGGGGCCGCGGGCCCCAAACCCCGATTCACAAGGAGATCGTCCGTGCGTGGAAGTAGAACCTTAATGAATCGGGGCCTGCGGCCCCAGTGGGTCCAGGGGCAAAGCCCCTGGCCTTCTTCCTCATGCGATAGCCGTGCGCCCTATCCCCGCAGCCGCTCGATCACGGCGCCGCAGCCCGACAGCTTCCGCTCGACCGCCTCGTAGCCGCGGTCGAGGTGGTAGACCCGGCTCAGCACGGTCTCGCCGGAGGCCGCCAGCCCGGCCAGGATCAGCGAGAACGACGCCCGGAGGTCGGTCGCCATCACCTGCGCGCCCGAGAGCGCCGGCACGCCGCGGATGATCGCCGAGGCGCCGTGCACGTTGATCCGGGCCCCCATGCGGTTCAGCTCCGGCACGTGCATGAAGCGGTTCTCGAAGATGGTCTCGGTCATCATCGAGGCGCCCTCGGCGACCGAGAACAGCGCCATGAACTGCGCCTGCATGTCGGTCGGGAAGCCGGGATAGGGCTCGGTCATGACGTCGACGCCGGCGAGCGCGCCGGCGCGGCGCACCCGTATCGCGTCCCCGTCCTGGGAGACCTCGATGCCGGCCTCCTCCAGCACCCGCACCACCGCGCCGAGATGCCCGACCTGGCCGCCGAGCAGCCGGACGTCGCCGCCGGCGATCGCCACCGCGCAGGCATAGGTGCCGCACTCGATCCGGTCCGACACCACCGCATGGCGCGCGCCGTGCAGCCGCGGCACGCCGTCGATGACCAGCGTGCCGCCGCCCCGGTCGGCGATCTCGGCCCCCATCGCCACCAGGCAGGCGATCAGGTCGCCGATCTCGGGCTCCCGCGCGGCGTTGACGATCTCGGTACGGCCGGCGGCCAGGGTGGAGGCCATCAGCAGGTTCTCGGTGGCGCCGACGGAGGCGAACGGCAGCACGATCCGGGCGCCGATCAGGCCCCGCGGCGCCCGCGCGTCGATGTAGCCGCCCTCCAGCCGGATCTCGGCGCCGAGCGCCTCCAGCCCCTTCAGGTGGAGGTCGACCGGACGGGTCCCGATGGCGCAGCCGCCCGGCAGCGAGACCCGCGCCTCGCCCGCCCGCGCCAGCAGCGGCCCCAGCACCAGGATCGAGGCGCGCATCTTGGAGACGATGTCGTATGGCGCCTCGGTGTTCGTGATCTCGCCGCCGACCGAGAGCGTCTGGCCGTAGGGACCGCCGCCGTCCACCTCCTCGACCGACAGCCCGTGCTGCTGCAGCAAAAGCCGCATGGTGGCGATGTCGTCGATCCGCGGCACGTTCTCGAGCACGATCCGTTCGGAGGTCAGCAGGCCGGCGACCAGCAGCTTAAGGGCGGAGTTCTTGGCCCCGCCGATCGGGATCTCGCCGTGCAGCGGGCGGCCGCCACGGATTAGGAATCGGTCCATCGCGTGGTCTCCAGCGAGCGTTCAAGTGAGTAAGGCGAAGGCGCTGCCCTCGGCCCGTTGGAGCCGTCGTGCGCGGCACGCTGTCGCGTGGCGGCCCCAGACCCCAAATCGTGAAGGTTGGCCGTCACGCTCCGCCTACATGCGGGGGGTCGCGACGCCGCGCTGGCCCATGTACTTGCCCGCACGGTCCGCGTAGCTGGTCTCGCACGGGCTCGCACCCTGCAGGAACAGGAACTGGCAGATCCCCTCGTTGGCATAGATCCGGGCCGGCAGCGGCGTGGTGTTGCTGATCTCGATCGTCACTTGACCTTCCCACTCCGGCTCCAGCGGGGTCACGTTGACGATGATACCGCAGCGCGCATAGGTCGACTTGCCGAGGCAGACCACCAGAACGTCGCGCGGGATGCGGAACACCTCGATGGTGTGGGCGAGCGCGAAGCTGTTCGGCGGGATCATGCACACGGGCCCGGCGCGGGTGACGAAGCTGCGCTCGGAGAAGTCCTTCGGATCGACCACGGCGCTGTCGATGTTGGTGAAGACCTTGAACTCGGAGGCCACTCTCGCATCGTAGCCGTAGGAGGACAGCCCGTAGCTGATCACCCCGTCGCGCTTCTGCGCCTCGACGAACGGCTCGATCATGCCGGCCTCGGTCGCCATCCGCCGGATCCAGCTATCGGGCATCACCGGCATCGGACGGAACCTCGCGCGCCGCGCCGGACCTGCTGTCCGCGCGCTGGCCGCAGCACTAGCCCGCCTGGCGTCCGATCAGCAATCGCCGGCTCACCGCTCGGGCGTCGTCGCCGGCTGGTCCGCGCGGGCACGGGCCTGGTGCTTGCGCCGGCGCAGGTTCTCGCGGAGTGCCTCCGCCTCGCGCTGCAGCCGCGCCTGCCGCGCCGCCTCGCGGCCGCCGGAGGGCTGTGCGGGATCGTCAGCCGGGGAAGGGGGCGTCGCCGCCGCCCCGGTGCGCTCGCTCATGCGACGTCCCCGACCGAAGCCGGGTTCGCGTGGCGGACGGTGCTGTTGCAGGGATTCGAACCCTGGACCTCTCCCTTACCAAGGGAGTGCTCTACCACTGAGCTACAACAGCGGCACCGTGGCGACATCGCCGGCTTCCTAGCCGTCGGGGCCGTGGCCCGCAAGGGGCCTGGGCGTGCGGGTAGGGTCCGGCGGCACGACGTCCTGCGGCGCCTGGTGGTAGGTCTGCAGGAACATGTGCACCGCACGCCCCACCAGGACCTCGATCTCGGGGGAGCTCATCGGCGGCAGCATCTGCAGCCGTCGCTTCATGCAGGCGGCCGTCTGGCAGAGCGCGAAGAACTGGTCGGCGGCGACCTCCGGATCGGCCTGCCGCAGCCGGCCGGCCTGCATCTGCTGCACCAGCCAACCGGCCGTGTGCGCCAGCACCCGCTGCGGCCCGCTCTCCCAGTAGATCCGCGCCAGGTCGGGGAACTTGCCGGCCTCCGAGATCACGATCCGGTAGAGCACGAGGCTTCCTGGTGACATCATCATCGCCACCATCCGCTGCGCGATCTGGCGCAGGATGGAGCCGAGATCGTCCGGCTCGGCGATCGGCTCGAACATCTCGGTCAGGGTGTCGTGCGCCTTCTGCGACACGAACGCCGCGAACAGGTCCGACTTGCTGGTGAAGTAGTTGTAGAGCGTGCCCTTGGACACCGCCGCCTGCAACGCGATGCGCGACATGCTGGCGCCCTCGTAGCCGCATTCGGTGAACACCGTCTCGGCGCCGCCGATGATCTTCTGCCGCTTCTGGGTCGGATGCTCGTCTTGGGCCGCCATCGGGCTCCTTTGCAATCGACCGCCCTGGCCGTCGCGGGCCGGCCGCCGGCCGGGGCCGCACCGCGGGTCCACGTTGACGCCGTGAGCAAAGCAGATACTGTCTGGTTGTCAACGCTGACCGAACCGATCGGTCAGACTCACCCCGGACGTGATGACCGATCGTGACCCGACGGGGCAAGCCTGCCCGTCCGCCGATGCGAGGCTGCCGCCCCGGCGGAACATGGCGGCGCCCGGCGGGGACATGCGTGGCCCGGCAACAGGAGCGTCCTGATGAGGTCCAGATTGATCGTCCGTGACCGCGGCGGCGACGACGCATGATCTGCCGGCGGATCACGCGCCATCTGGCGGCGGGCCGAACTGGAGCCCTGTGCGCGGCCCTGGGCACGGCGCTGACCATTTCCGGCTGCAGCGTCGGCCCGGACTTCAAGCGGCCCAGCCTGTGGTCGCCGGAGGCTTGGCTGCCGCATGCGCGCGACCATGCCGGCAACCAGCCGGTGTCGGTCGCCAGCGTGGTGGATCCGGCCCCGCCCGACCCGCACTGGTGGGACGCGTTCCACGATCCGGAGCTGTCGGCGCTGGAGGCGCGCGCGGCGCAGACCAACCTGAACGTCCGCCTGGCGACCGTGCGTCTGGCCGAGAGCCGGGCGCAGCTGCGGATCACCGGGGCGGACCAGTATCCGACCGTCAACGGCACCGGCAGCTACATGCGCACGCAGATCAGCGAGAAGCTGGTGCAGCGGGGACTGCAGGAGACCATCGACGGCATCCCGACCGGGATCGGCGGCGCCAGCGGGATCGGCGCCGGTCTGGGCGGCCTGGCGGGCTCCGGCGCCGGCCTATCGCAGTCGACCCTCTCCGGCCTCGGGAAATACGCGGGCTCGGCCAAGGTGCCGCCGTTCGACATCTACGAGGACGGCATCGACGCCTCCTACGAGCTCGACCTGTGGGGGCGGGTGCGGCGCGAGGTGGAGTCCGCGCAGGCGACCCTCGCCGCCTCGGTCGAGGACCGCCGCTCGATGCTGATCGCACAGCTGGCCGAGGTCGCACGCGACTACATGATGCTGCGCGGCGACCAGACCATCCTGGCGATCCTGGTCGCCAACCAGAGGACCGCCGAGGATTCGCTGAAGCTGACCCGGCAGCGCTTCGTCGGCGGCCTGACCACCGAGCTCGACGTCGACTCCGCGCAGTCCCAGCTCGACAGCACCACGGCCCAGATCCCGAGCGAGGAGGAGCAGGTGTCGCAGGCGATCAACGCGCTCAGCCTGCTGCTGGGCGAGCCGCCCCAGGCCCTGCGCGCCGAGCTTCTGGCCGGCGCGTCGCTGCCGCCGATCCCGCCGCTGGTGCCGGTCGGCGTGCCCTCGGAGCTGGCCCGCCGCCGCCCCGACATCCGCGAGGCGGAGGCGCAGCTGCATGCCGCCACTGCCAGCGTCGGCGTCGCCGTGGCCGCTTTCTATCCGCGCGTGATGCTGACCGGCGCGCTCAATTTCCAGACCCTCTCGCTGCGCGACCTCGCCTTCTGGTCGTCGGCCGCCTATAACGTGGGTCCCTCGATCAGCCTACCGATCTTCCAGGGCGGGCGGCTGCGCGGTGAGCTGCAGCTCAGCAAGGCGCGGCAGCAGGAGGCGGCGGTCAACTACCAGCAGACGGTGCTCACCGCCTGGCACGACGTCGACAACGCGCTCGTCGCCTACGCCGCCGAGCAGCGCCGGAACGGCCAGCTGGCGCAGTCGGTGACCGCCGCGGAGCGGGCGCTGTCGCTGGCTCAGCAGCAGTACACGCACGGCCTGCAGACCTTCCTGAACGTGCTCGATGCGCAGCGGACGCTGCTGGCGGCGCAGCAGCAGCTAGCCACCAGCGCCGAGCTGGAGTCCGCCAACCTGGTGCAGCTCTACACGGCACTCGGCGGCGGCTGGGAGACGACCTTCCCGGTGGCCGACGCGGCGACGGCGCCCGGCTCGAAGGGCTAATGCCGCGACCCGTGGGCCGGCGGTGACCGAAGGATCGAGTTTGGGGTTGACCGCACGGTCGGCCGGGCCTAAATCCCCTCCACCGCAGCGACGCGGCCA